>JAYPJE010000027.1:0-55092 GCA_038128265.1 Gemmatimonadota bacterium | reverse complement strand
CACCGATACGCTCTTTGATCCCGAGGCCCCCATCGAGCCCGTCGAGGTGCCCTTTGGCGGCGAAATCCTCTTTGCCGCCCTCGGCCTGCTGGTCGGCTCCTACGTGATCTACCGGCGGCGCGGCGCCTAGCGCCCATTGTCGGCTGTCGGAGCAGCGCCTACATTTAGAGGCTAACACCCCCTTTGCAGGAGCCTCTACATGCACCCAATTCGCTGG
The DNA here is from genome assembly GCA_038128265.1 of Gemmatimonadota bacterium. Lineage (GTDB taxonomy): Bacteria > Latescibacterota > UBA2968 > UBA8231 > UBA8231. The sequence continues at coordinate 54,875 of JAYPJE010000027.1, read as the reverse complement.
CTGCTCTTCCTCTCTTTGGCCGCCGCTAGCGCGGCCCCGGCCCAACAGGCCACCCCCGTCATCGTCGCCGAAGTGCGCCGCGAGGCGCTGCAGGAAGATATTGCCCTAGTCGGGCGCGTGCAGCCCCGGCGCACGACGCAGGTGGCCAGCGAGAGCGAGGGCCTGGTGCTGCACCGCCTCAAGGAGAGCGGTCAGCGCGTGCGCGCCGGCGAGGTGCTCTACCACCTGGTCAACGAACCGCTCAGCGCCGCCCTGGCCGAGGCGCGCGCCGACTTTGCCCTGCGCAAGGCCAACTACGCGCGCAGCGTCGAACTGCTCAACACAGAAGCCACCTCGGAGCAGGCGGTGCACGAAGACGAGTACGAGCTCAACCGGGCCCGCGCCAAATTGGACGGCTTGGATGCACAGGTATCCAATCTGCGCATCCGCGCGCCCTTTGCCGGCCACATCGTGCAGATGCTCACCGAAATCGGCGCCTGGGTCGGGCGCGGCCAGTCGGTAACCCACTTGGTTTCAACCGACACGGTGCGCGTCTACGTCAACGTGCCCGAGCGCCACGTGCCGCTGCTCAAACTGGGCTCCGAGGCGTCCGTCTCCATTGCCGCGCTGGGCGGCGAGCCCTTTGTCGGCCGCGTCGTCGCCGTCCTCGCCGAAGGCTATGCCGAGTCGCACACCTTCCCCGCCGCCGTCGAAATAGACAACCCAGATGGCCGCATTCGCAGCAATATGTCGGCCGAGGTCCACCTGAGCGTGCGCCAGCCCGGCGAGGCCACCCTCGTCCACAAAGACGCGCTGGTGCGCAGCGCCGCCGGCGAGGTGGTCTTTGTCGCCGTCGAGGGCAAGGCCGTCAGCCGGCCCGTGCGCAGCGGCCTGGCCTACAACGGCTTTGTCGCCGTCGAGGGCGAGCTGCAGGCCGGCGATCTGGCCGTGGTGCGCGGCAACGAGCGCCTGCGCGACGGCCAGGACGTGCGCGTCCTGCGCAAGCACCAGTAGGAGGACGCGCCATGCAGCTGGTCGACTCCGCCATCAAACGCCCGGTCAGCGTCATCGTCGGCGTCCTCTTTATCGCCCTCTTTGGCCTGATTTCCCTCTTTCGCATTCCCGTGCAGCTGACGCCCGACGTCGACCGCCCCATCGTCAACGTGGCCACCTTCTGGCCCGGCGCCAGCCCGGAGGAAATCGAGCAGGAAATCGTCCAGCGCCAGGAAGAGCAGCTCAAGAGCCTCGAAGGGCTGGTCAAAATGACCAGCGAAAGCCAGGACAGCCGCGGCAACGTCGCCCTCGAGTTTAACGTCGGCGTCGATCCCGACGCGGTGCTGCTCAAGGTCTCCAACAAGCTCAACCAGGTCACCGGCTACCCGCTCGACGCCGAGCGCCCGGTGCTCTCGGCCGGCGGCAACGCCAATACGCGCGCCATCACCTGGCTTATTCTCGACTCCGTGCCGGGCGGCCCCGAAAAGGACGTCGAGCTCTACCGCCACATCGCCGAAGAAGTGATCGAGACGGCCATCGAGCGCGTGCCCGGCGTCTCGCAGAGCAACGTCTTTGGCGGCTACGAGCGCCAGCTGCAGGTCATTGTCGACCCGCAGGCCATGGCCGCGCGCCAGCTCAGCGTAGCCGATATGGCGGCGGCTATCACCCGCGAAAACGCCAACATCAGCGCCGGCGCCTTTGACGAGGGCAAGCGCCGCTATATCGTCCGCACCGTCGGCCAGTACAAGCAGCCGGCCGATCTGGAGGACGTAGTCGTGCGCGCCGCCGATGGATCGCGCGTGCGCATCGGCGACATCGCCCGCATCGAGCTGGGCTACGCCCGCGCCGGGGCCGCCGTGCGCCAGAAGGGCAAGCCGGCCATCGCCGTCAACGCCACGCGCGAAACGGGCGCCAACGTGCTCGAGGTCATGGGGGGCATTCGCCAGACTATCGACGAGCTCAACGAGGGGCCGCTGGCGCGCCAGGGGCTCTACCTGCGCCAGGTCTACGACGAGACGGACTACATCGAAAGCGCCATCAGCCTGGTGCGCTCCAACATCCTCATCGGCGGCCTGCTGGCCACCGCGGTGCTGCTGGTCTTTCTGCGCAGCGCCAGCAGCGTGGCCATTATCGTCACCGCCATTCCCATTTCCATCGTCGGCACGTTTTTGGCCATGGCCCTGCTGGGGCGCAATATCAACGTCATCAGCCTGGCCGGCATGAGCTTTGCCATCGGCATGGTCGTCGACAACGCCATCGTCGCGCTGGAGAACATTTTTCGCCACCGCCAGATGGGCAAGACGCGCGCGCAGGCCGCTTTCGACGGCGCCCGCGAGGTGTGGGGCGCCATGCTGGCCAGCACGCTGACGACGGTGGCCATCTTCCTGCCCATCGTCTTTGTCGAGGACGAAGCCGGCCAGCTCTTCCGCGATATCGCCATTGCCGTATCCTGCTCGGTCGTGCTCAGCCTCGTCGTCGCCGTCAGCGTTATTCCCAGCCTGGCCAACAAAATTCTCGGCGGCGTGCGCACCCCGCGCGACAGTGCCCTTGAGAGTCTGGGCAACCGCGTCCGCGACGGGATCGCCGGCAGCGTCTACCGCATCAGCGGCAGCACCGCCCTGCGCCTGAGCGTCGTCGTCGTGCTGGTCGGCGTCTCGCTGGGCATTGCCTGGACGCTGCTGCCCAAGTCCGAGTATTTGCCGACGGGCAACCGCAACCTGGTCTTTGGCATCCTGCTGCCCCCACCCGGCTACAACCTCGACGAGCTGGTCGGGGTAGGTCAGACCATCGAAGACGCCCTGCGCCCGCGCTGGGAAGCGGCACCGGATAGCCCGGAGGCCGAAGCGCTCGACGACGTGCTGGTCGACAATATGTTCTTTGTCGCCTTTGGCCGCAGCGCCTTTATGGGCGCGCGCGCCACCGATCCGACCAAGGTCAAGCAGCTCATACCGGTGATCCAGGGCCCCGTCTTTGGCGGCGTGCCCGGCACCATTGCCATCGTGCAGCAGTCGAGCCTATTTCAGGGCGGCGGCAGCCGCGCTATCGACATTGAGATCACCGGCCCCGATCTGGGCCAGCTTATCGGCCTGGCCGGCCGCGTCTTTGGCCAGGTGCGCCAGGTGGTGCCCGACGCGCAGGCCCGCCCCATTCCCAGCCTCGACCTGGGCAACCCAGAAGTGCGCATTATACCCGACCGCGTGCGCGCGGCCGACCTAGGCCTGTCGGCGCGCGATATCGGCGTGGCCGTCAACGCGCTGATGGACGGGGCCATCGTCGACGGCTATCAGTATCTGGGCGAGGAAATCGATCTGGTGCTGCGCGGCGACGAAGATTGGTTCCGCACCCAGGACATTGCCGCGCTGCCCATCTACACGCCGCGCGGCCAGCTCGTGCCGCTTTCCAGCGTGGCGCGCGTCGAAGTGACGACCGGCCCCGAGCAGATTAACCACAGCGAGCGCAGCCGCACCATCAGCATTCAGGTCATTCCGCCCGAAACGCTGCCGCTGGAAACGGCCCTCGACGACATTCAGGCCCAGATCGTCGATCCGCTCATCGCTTCGGGCGCGCTGCAGCCGCCCTACGCCATCCGCCTGTCGGGCTCGGCCGACGACCTCAAGCGCACGCGCCAGGCGCTGCAGTGGAACTTCCTGCTGGCGCTGGTCATAACCTATCTGCTGATGGCCTCGCTCTTCGAGAGCTTTCTCTACCCGCTCGTCATTATGCTCAGCGTGCCGCCGGCGCTGGCCGGCGGCATTTTGGGCCTCGAGGTGGTCAATATGGCGCTGACCTACCAGCCGCTCGACATCCTGACCATGCTCGGCTTTGTCATTCTCATCGGCGTGGTGGTCAACAACGCCATTCTCATCGTGCACCAAACGCTCAACATTCTGCGCGAGGCGCCCGACACGCCGGTCAAGGACGCCATCCGCGACGCAGTGGCCAGCCGCGTGCGTCCCATCTTTATGTCGGTCATTACCAGCGCGCTCGGCATGCTGCCGCTGGTCGTCTTTCCCGGCGCCGGCTCGGAGCTCTATCGCGGCTTAGGCAGCGTCGTTATCGGCGGCCTGCTGATGTCGACGCTCTTCACCCTCTTTCTCGTGCCCACCTTTCTCAGCTTGGCCATGGATCTGGGCGCCTGGGCCCGCGCGCGCACCGCACGCCAGGACATCGCCCCTTCGGCCTGAATCCACAAACAGCAGCGGGGTCGGTTGCCACAGTAGCAACCGACCCCGCGCTCATTCCATCTAAATATCTGTGCGTCTACGACGGCCTGTTGCGCCGCTCCTCCTCGCGCTGCTCAGCCTTGTCGCGCATGGCCCGGCCCTTGTCCGGCGTCGGGTCTTTTACCAGCCCGTAGGTCTGGCGACCCTCGTGGTCGTCGGGCAGGTGCTCGGTAATCGGCATGCCCTCCTCGGTGACAAAGAGCAGGCAGTGGCAGTACTTGTAGATCTGCATGTCTTCGCACGGACAAATCCACGTGCGGTGCTTGATCTCTTCGGTCTTGTCCGGATAGAAGCGGCACGGACACAGCGGTCGCCCTAGCTGGTCGAGATTCTGCGCCAATCCGAGCATAACCGCCTCGGTCGTCTCCGGAACCGGGTGCGTTTTCGTGCCCGATTTTTCCGTAAAGGAATCGACGAGCTTTTTTACTCGCTGCTGCGATTTTTCCGATGGCGTATCCATGAGAAACTCCCCGTTGGCTTGCTTATTGTTCATCCACCTTGCGCGCGGCGATGGTCTCTTTAGAAGTCGACGCGCAGGCTCAGAGCCGGCACCGTGCCCTGCCGACCGGCTATCGCGCCGACGTCGACGCGCCAGGCTACGGCGTTGGCGTTGATCGCCCGCACCTTGTCGCGCAGCTGAAAGAGCGAGGCCACCTTGATCCACGCCGACAGGGGCGCCCAGCCGGCCGCCCCGTCTTCGCCGGTAGCAACGGCCGTGGCCGCGGCCACGCCCGTCAGTCCCCACAGGACCAGCGCCTGGCGCGTTTCGCCGATGTAGAGATAGCCCCCACCGGGCACCACGGCTTCCAATAGCAGCGCGCTCAGCATGGACTTGCTGTGTCCATAGGCGGCCCGGCGCGTCTGTATGCGCTCGCTGCCCAGCGTGCGCAGGGCGCTGAAATCGGCCACGGCATAGGTAGCCTGACGGCGCTGCAGCGCGCCGTATACCTCGGTGACATGCACGCTATCCTCGGCCATTTCGCGAACCTGTATGGAGCGCACCTGACCGCCGGTCAGCACGGCTTCGCCCCACAGATTGTCGGACCGCAGTTCCTCGAGTAGGGTGCGCACCTGGTCGGCCTCCAATTGCGCCTCTGCGCCCTCCGGCACAGCGGCCAGCAGCGTCGCAATAGAGAGCGCAATATATCGCATAATCGATCTCATCAGCACTCAGTTTCTGCGTTTGGAAAATGGTTAAGTGGTGTGTTTTCAATCTACTTTTGACCCCTCCATATGTCAAGGTGAGGCCCCGTTAAAAAGAGCGCTGGAGAGGATGGGCAATTTGCCGATAAACGGGTTAAAAGGACATGCGTTCGGCGCACGGCGGCGCATATCCAGCCGACAGGGACGTTGGCTTAACCCCCACAGGGACGTGGGGACTTTTTTTGTACTGTCCATCCCCTACCAAGCATTGCCCGCGCTGGCCGCATCCCCTATTTTCAGCCGCGCACATACCCGACTCGGACAATGCCTTTTGATACACGCCGATTTAGAGCTGGCCATGGACGCTGCGCGCCAGGCCGGCGCCCGCACGCTAGAGTATTTCGGCGGCGCCTACGCCGTTGAAGACAAGGGCGGCGGCGACCCGCTGACTACGGCCGACCTGGCCTCCAATGCCCTGCTCAAAGAGCGCCTGCTCGAGGCGCGTCCCGACTACGGCTGGCTCTCCGAAGAAACGGTCGACGACGGCGCGCGACTAGGCTGTGAGAAGACCTGGATCGTCGACCCGATCGACGGCACGCGCGAATTTGTCGAGGGCCTGCCCGAATACGTCGTCTGCGTCGCACTGGTCGAGCGCGGCGTGCCCTGCGTTGGCGTCATCTTCAATCCAGCCAAGGACGACCTCTACGCGGCCGTGCGCAACGGCGGCACCTTTCTCAATGGCAAGCGGGTGTTTTGCTCCGAGCAAGACGACCTGTCGAAATCCACGTCGATCGTCAGCCGCAGCGAGGACAAGCGCGGCGAAATTGACCCCTACCGCCCGCACCTAGGCGCGATAACGCCGGTCGGCAGCGTGGCCTATAAATTGGCGCTGGTTGCCGCCGGTGCCTGCGATTTCAACTTTAGCGTGCAGAGCAAAAACGAGTGGGACGTCTGTGCCGGCGACCTGCTGGTGCGCGAAGCGGGCGGACACATGCTCGATTTAGACGGGCGACAACGCGTCTACAACCAGCCGGATCCCCTCCTGCGCGGCGGCCTAGTCGCCGGCAACGAGGCCCTGACCGGGCAGATGCTGCAGTTAATCGGCGAGGTCAGCCCGTGAAAAGTGCGCGCGAGATAGCCGACTTCCTCGACCAACACTGCACGCTCCTCGAGCTGAGCGGTGCCGACGCTTTTCGCACGCGCGCCTATGCCAATGCCGTGCGCACCATCGAACACTTCGACGGCGACCTCGAAGAGTACATCGCCCGCGACGCCCTCACCGAAATCAAGGGCATCGGCAAGAGCGTGGCCGCCCTAATTGGCGAATACGCCGAGCACGGCACGGCGCAGGCCTACGAAAAGCTGCGCGCCGAAGTCCCGCAGGGCTTGCTCGATATGCTGCGCGTGCCCGGCCTGGGGCCCCGCAAGATCAACGCCATTCGCAGTGCGCTGGGCATCGAAGACCTCGAGGCGCTGGCGGCAGCTTGCCGCGACGGCCGACTGGGCGGCCTGAAGGGCTTTGGCAAGAAGACCCAGGACAATATCCTCAAGGGGATCGAGCACATTCGCCGCTACCAGGACCGTTCGCGCGCCGATAGGGCGCGCCAGAGCGCGCAGCCCCTGCTCGAGGCACTGCGCGCCCACCCGGCCACGATGCGCGTAGAAGCGGCCGGCTCGCTGCGCCGCCGGCGCGAAACGGTTAAGGACATCGATTTTGTGCTCAGTTCGAGCGACCCCGAAGCCAGCAGCGCCCTCTTTGCCGAGCATGAATCGGTCGCCGAGGTGCTGCAGCAAGGCCCTACCAAGAGCGCGGTGCGCCTGCACGACGGCATACAGGCCGATTTGCGCGTCGTTGCCGACGATGAATTTCCCTATGTGCTGCACCACTTTACCGGCAGCAAGGATCACAACGTCGCGCTGCGGGCGCGCGCCAATGACATGGGGCTCAAGATCAACGAGTACGGCCTTTTTAGGGGCGATGAACGCATTGAATGCGCCGACGAAGAAGCCTTTTTCCGCGCGCTCGGCCTCGACTATATCGCGCCGGAGCTGCGCGAGGGACTGGGCGAGATTGACGCAGCGGCCGAGGGTCAACTGCCCGCGCTGGTTTCCGCCAGCGATATCTGCGGCATGCTGCACCTGCATTCGACCTACAGCGACGGCGCCGACTCCATCGCCGCCATGGCTGCCGCAGTACAAGAGCGGGGTTACCCCTATATGGGCATGGCCGACCACAGCCAGTCGGCCGCCTACGCCGGCGGTCTAAAGGTCGACGCCGTCAAACGCCAGTGGGACGAGATCGACGCGCTCAACGAAGGGCTGGCCCCGTTTCACATTTTCAAGGGTATTGAGTCGGACATCCTCGCCGACGGCTCGCTCGACTACGAAGATTCCATACTGGAACAATTCGACTTTGTCGTCGCCTCCGTGCACTCGCAGTTCAACCTCGACCGCGACGCCATGACGCAGCGCTTTGTCCGCGCCATTGAACATCCAGCTACCACCATCATCGGCCATCTAACCGGCCGCCTGCTGCTCGACCGCGAGGGCTACGACCTCGACTTTGAGGCGATCTTTGCAGCCGCTGCCCAGCACCGCGTCAGCATTGAGATCAACGCCCATCCCGCACGCCTGGACCTCGACTGGCGCCACGTGCGCAAAGCACAGCAGGCCGGCGTCATCCTCAGCGTCAATACCGATGCGCACCGCACGACGGGCCTCGATCACCTCACCTACGGCATCGGCTGTGCGCGCAAAGGGTGGCTGGGGCCCCAAGACGTGCTCAACGCGCTCGATATAGATGGGTTCCGCCGCTTCCTGCACGAGCGCCGCTAGGGCCAGACCCCACCTACTTGCCATCGCCGGACCGTCCTGCGCCGGCAAAACAGCGCTGGCACGCGCGCTTGTGGCGGCTTTACCCAGTGCCGTGCACGTTCCGCTTGACGCCTATTACGCTTGCCGAGCCCACCTGCCGGCCGACCAGCGCGCACGCTGCAATTTCGACGCGCCGCAAGCCCTTGACGCAGACCTGCTGTGTGCCCACCTGAGCCACCTGGCCAGCGGCCTGCCCGTAGACGCGCCCATCTACGACTTTGTCACGCACTCCCGCAGCGCGCATACGCGGCGCATTGAGCCGGCTGCACACATCGTCGTAGAGGGCCTTTTTTCCCTTCACTTTCATCAACTATTGCCTCTCTACACCTATCGCCTGTATGTCGATGCCGACGCAGACCTTTGCCTCCAACGCAGACTAAACCGCGACGCGGCAGAGCGCGGCCGCAGCGCAGAGGCCATTCGCCGCCAATTTTTTGAGCAAGTCTATCCCATGACAAAACAGTATGTTATACCCACTAAAGAACGCGCCCACTGCACGATTTCCGGCGCACAACCGCTCGAAGGGCTCGTCCGCCGCGTGCTGCATTCCTATAGGGTCAAAACAGAAAACAGATAATTAGTGCTTTGACACACCTGAGTTTGTATATTAGCAGGAAGGAGCCCACGATGTCTCCCTAAGGCATTTAGCCTCATTGCAAAGCGGACCAGCTATGATACAGCCGAGCAGACGCGCGCGCGCGCGGAGTGACAAAGGTGCTGCCAGCCTCGATGAGCGCTTCTTGGAACGCAGCGGCGACCAAGACGGCGGGGAGAATGCGCCGTCTGATGAACGCCAGAGCTTTGGACAGGGACCTGCCACGTGGATGTCCGTGCGCGTCAGCGAGCGCGGCACGTCGGCCACGCTGACCCAGTTGGCACCCGGAGGCGATACGGATTTAACGCCGAGCGACATCGCCCAGGCGCTGACCGAGCACTACAACATCGAACACGGCATCGATGAGGAGGCGATTGTCGCCGTGCTGGGCCGCGCGCTGACAAAGCCGCACAGCGTGATGAAGTGCAATCAGGTCATAGCGCGCGCCACCAGCGCAATACCCGGTGACGACGGCCGCTTGGAATGGTCAAAAGGACTGAGCGAAGAGCGCTTGACCGAAGCGTTTCGGGTGCATGCGGCCATACGCCAACAGCCCCTAGAAGCCGTAATGAAAAGCGATGCGCGCGGCATCATCGTAGCCCCAGACCAAGTTCTTGCGCGCATCCATCCGCCGACCCCCGGCAAGCCGGGACGCAATCTCTTCGGCGAAGAACTCAACGTGTCCGGCCGCCAAGCGCCCATAGAAGCCGGCGCGCACGTGCGCATCGAAGAAGATGCCGTTATCGCCGAAGCATACGGCTACCTAGGTCTGAACGACAACGAGCTCTCTATCGCACCGGCCCTGTGGCTATCGGCCGACGCCATGCGCGCGGTCTACATACACCTCGAACTGCTGGCCAAACCGCCCCTGCCGACACCCGAAATGGTGCACGCCATGATCGCCCAAGCCGGCGTGAGCCAAGGCACCGACGACCGAGCGGTGGAAAAGCTCTGTTCAAAACGGCTCTCGCCCAGGCGCAAGCGCTATTTGACGCTTGCCCGTGGGAGCAAAGCCATGAACGGCGAGGACACGCGCATCGAATACACGTTTGATCCGGAGAAGCGCGCCGGCACGATCCTACCCGATGGCAGCATCGACTTTCGCGAGCGCAACCTGGTTATTGGCGTGGCCGAGGACCAGCAGTTAGCCACCGTGCACCCGGCGACTGAAGGCCTGAAGGGCTATACGATTTTTGGCGAAGAGCTGCCCGCGACCGACGGCACGGAGTACGTCTACAAGGCGGGAGAGAACGTGCGCGCCGAAGGCGACCCTCCTACCGCCTTTTACGCTACCGTCGAAGGCAACGCGCACGTAGCGGGCGATACGCTACACGTCAAACCGCTCTACGTCATCAGCGGCGACGTCGACTACGAGACGGGCAATATCGACACGCCCATCGACGTGCAAATCGCCGGCACGGTGCGCTCGGGCTTCACCGTTGAGTCGGGCGGCACCATTACAATTGGCGGCTCCATAGAGCCCGGCGCCACCGTCGTAGCTCAGGGCGATGTCATCGTCGCGCAGGGCATCGTCGGCGAGCACACAAATGTGGTGGCGCGCGGCCTGATTTCCATGGGCACCGTGCAGTGTAAGTTTATTCAAAACGCCGCCGTATTGGCCAAGGAAGGCATAGAAATTGGCAGCTACATCTTCAATGCTCAGGTGCGCTGCGGCGGGCAAATAGCCGTCCACACCGGCGGCGGCAAGCGCGGCGGCAGCATCGTCGGCGGCGAGGTCTTTGCCGCCCAGTCAATTCAGGCAACTCAGATCGGCTCCTCGACGACTGCCGGCACGATTATAGGCCTTAACGCGGACCCCGTTTCCGCTATCAAACTCGCCAAGCTGCGCAAGCAGCTGCGCGAACTGGACGTCTCCATCGATCGCCAGCTGCACTCTTTAGGCGTCGACTCTATCGATGTCGAACGTCTGAAAAATTTGATTCGCCAGGCCCCTAACGCACGCAAGGCGATGATTTCAGAAGCGGTCGACAAACTGTATGAGATGGCCGAGCTGCGCGAAAAGGTGAACACCGACATGGAACCGCTGATCGAGAAAAATGCCGAGGTTGCCGAAGGTGCGACCATCGAAATCGCCGGCACGGTGCACTCTGGCGTAGAAATTGACATTGGCGACGCCATTTTTATGGTTTCCAAGGAAATCAAGCGCTCGGCGTTCTACTTGGAAGAAGAGCACGTAGCTCACCGATCGATCTAGGGCATTCTGCGCCTCCATTGCCCCCTCTCATCCGTTGCTTCGGTTGTGCACAGCCGCGCGGCAGCTACCTACTGCGCATTGACCTGGTGCGCGCCGCACACCTCGCGTTCGGGCGCTTTGCCGGCGGTCGTCCCATCGCCCTGCAGGCGGCCAGCTATGTCTATATCGGCTCGGCCATGGGCAACGCGGGCGCATCTTCACTAGCGAGCCGCCTGCTGCGCCACGCTGCACGCTGCAATGGACGCCCACCGCACGCACTCCGCGCACTGCTGTTGAAACACTTTATCGAACACGGCCTGTGTGGGCCGACTCAGAGCAAGCGCATACCGAGTAAAACACTCCATTGGAACGTCGATTATTTACTCGACCACCCAAGCGCCTGCCTCCGCGCGGCCTACCTCCTGTATGCCGACGCGCCCCTAGAGCGCGCACTCTCCGCCCTACTGGCTGACGATCCGCACTGCGTGGCCTTTGCTCGCGGCTTGGGCGCCGGCGACGCGCCCGGCCAAACTCACCTGCTGCGGGTTGATGCCACCGCATCGTGGTGGAACGCGCTCCCCTCTCGACTCTGCACAGCATATTATCCGTGATCAACGCATAGACTGCTGCACCCGCGGCTCCTACTATGCCCGCCGGCGCACCCGACCAATCGCTCCTTTCACTTTGCGATTTGCCGCAGTTTAGATACTTTAATTTGGCAAAGCGCGCCCGCCCAACCGGCCACTCGCGCTCCGCGTATTTGGCCCCTGCCTCCGCGCATGGGTCGATGGGTCTGGTACCTCATTTTTGCATCTGGAGTGTATGAAAATGGAAGAGAGCGCACTCGCCAAACGCCTGGCACAGGCCGAAGAAAAAATCCAGCGCTTACAGCGGGAAGTCGAAGACAAAAGCCACCTGCTCTCCGCGGCCAACCAGCAGGTAGAAAAAACGCGCGACGACTTCGAGAACGTAATCAACTCAATGCTCTCGAGCCTCGTAGTCGCCGATGCCCAGGGCATTATCCAATCGGCGAACGAGACTACGCTCGACATGCTCGGCTACGATCGCACGGAGCTGCTCGGACAGCCGCTGAGCAGTTTAGGTGCACCCGACAGCAGCATCGACCTGGGAGCAATCGCCAATTTGACCAATGCGGCCCCGCGCAACGAGGCCAAGTATCGCACCAAGGCAGGCGACTCCATTCCCGTGCTCTTTTCGAGCTCCGGCCTCTATGCCGAGGGCCAACTAACGGGCGTGGTTTGCGTAGCGCTCGACCTGTCGACCTATAAGCTTCTCGAATCGCAACTGCTGCAGTCGGAAAAAATGGCCTCCATTGGTCAACTGGCCGCTGGTGTGGCACACGAGATCAATAACCCAATGGGTTTCATATACAGCAACCTGGGTACGCTGGCCGAGTATATGGAAGACATTACCGGCCTGTTTACCGCCTATGGCGCGCTCGAAGAAGCCGTCGAAAAGGGCGATCTAACCACGGCAAACGAACGCCTAACGGCGGTCACGGGCGAAAAGGAGCGCATCGATCTATCCTATCTATTGGATGACATAGGCGATCTCGTGCAGGAGTCGCGCGAGGGCGCCGATCGCGTGCGCAAAATTGTTCTCAACCTGAAAGAGTTCTCCCACGTGGGGCGCGAAGAAAAAATGCCCGCCGATATAAACGCAGGCATCGAAAGCACGCTCAACATCGTTTGGAATGAACTCAAGTACAAGGCAACCATCGACAAGCAGTACGGCCAAATTGTCCAGGTGTCCTGCTTTATGCAGGAACTCAACCAGGTCTTTATGAATCTGCTGGTCAATGCTGGACACGCCATCGAAGAAGGGGGCCTAATACGCATTCGCACCTACGAAGAGGAAAGCCACGTATGCGTGGAGATTGCCGACAACGGGCACGGCATGCCGCCGGAGGTGCAAAAGCGTATTTTCGAGCCGTTCTTTACCACGAAGAAGGTCGGCGAAGGGACGGGCCTGGGACTCAGTATGGCCTATCAAATCATCGTTGAGAAACACGGCGGCCAGCTGCTGGTCAATAGCGAACCAGACCAGGGGACGACCTTTACCATTAAGATTCCCAAAGATTGATGCGCGCCCTGCTCGCTCCTACCCCATGGCCGGAATCGCAGATTTAACCAAGCAGCAACGATCCCTGCTAGCGGGCCTCAGCCTAGCCTGTCTACTGGCCAGTGCCGCTCTCGTCTACGGCGGCCTGCGCGAAACCGGCGAACGCGACCTCCAGCGGCTACACGCCGCCGCGCATCGGTTCGAGCCACCCGACCTGCGCGTCTCCAGCGCAGCACCGAGCCAGCTTGACGCACTCCTCGCGGCCCAGTGTGCGAAACAGCCACACGTTGCAGCGGCAGCGCTTTACGCAATCGATGGAACGCGCCTGGCCGCCTGTGCCAACGAGGCGGGCGACGCCCAGCGCATTCCCGAGCGCGCCATTCCCGAGGGCCACTACGACAGCGGTGGCTATACCTTTCTCTTTGAGCCCATCGACCCCAACGAGCGAACGCGCGGCATGCTCTTTCTCTGCGTGCGCAGCGGGCAGGGCGACTACCTGCGGTGGGCCGTGCCCGTCGCCGCGCTGGCCGCCCTCTGCTCGGCCGCGCTGGCCTACCTGCTGTGGGCACCCCGGCCACTCGCCGCCCCCAAAAATCCCGACAGAGCTTCCTCGCCTCGAGCGGAAGCACGGGCGGATACAAAAGCCGACGGCGAGCTCGAATTACTTGCCCGCTTTTCTAGCGACAGCCCCCACCCGCTGCTGCGCCTCTCGAAGGATGGCCTACTGCTCTATGCCAATGCCGCCGCAGCCCCCGTCATCGACAATTGGCAAACCCAAGTCGGCGCGCCCATTCCCGATGCCTGGCAGCTCAGAGCAGCCTCCGTATTTGCCAGTCGCCAAAGCACGGAAGTCGCTCTGGTCGACGACGACAAGCGCACCTATGTGTTGACGCTGGTGCCGCGCACAGAGGCCCTTTGCGTCGACGTCTACGGCTGCGAAACTACCTTTTTCCCGGCCGCTGACGACGCGCAGTCCAAGCGCCCAGTAGAAACCGAACACGCCAACCACGCGGCAGAGCAAAACCAGGTGCAGATGCTGCAGGCCGAAAAAATGGCATCTATCGGCCAATTAGCTGCCGGCGTAGCCCACGAACTAAACAATCCTCTGGGCTTTATTTTTGCCAACTTTAATACGCTGGAAGAATACGCGCGTGATCTATCGGCGCTCATCGAAACCTACCAAGCGCTGGAACAACACCTGCGAGAGGGCGATGAAAAAGAGGCGCGCGCCCTGCTCGACTACGCGACGAGCCAGCGCAGCACGTCCGGCATCGACTACGTGCTCTCCGACATCGACGAATTGATACGGGAATCGCGCGAAGGGTTGGAGCGCGTGCGCGACATCGTTGCCAACCTGCGCGATTTCTCGCACGTCGACCGCGATGAGAAAGCGCCTGTCGACATCAATTCCAACCTCGATAAAACCCTCAGCTTAGCCGCCGGTGAAATTGGCAAAACGGCCACCGTGCACAAGGAATACGGCCAAATCGGCGAATGCGTTTGCTACCCACGCGAGCTCAACCAGGTCTTTATGGGGCTGTTGCTCAACGCCGCACAGGCTATTGAAGAGCGCGGCACCATCACGCTGCGCACCTATCAGGAAGACGATTTTATCTGCGTTGAAATTGGCGATACGGGCAAGGGGATGACCCCAGAGATAAAACGGCGTATCTTTGAACCGTTCTTTACGACAAAGGACGTAGGCAGCGGCACCGGCATGGGCCTCAGCCTCGCGTATCACACCATCGTATCGCTGCACGGCGGACACATTCTCGTCGATAGCACGGTTGGCGTAGGAACCACCTTTACAATAAAGATCCCTCAGAATACTAAGGACACCCTATGACTACTGCTGATGAAAAGACGATTCTCTTCGTCGATGACGAGGAAAATATTCTCCGCTCGCTGCGGCGCCTATTTCATCGCGAAGGCTACAAAGTGCTCTTGGCCAAGAGCGCCCAGCAGGGACTTAATCTGCTAGGCCAGCACGAAGTTGACCTGGTGATTTCCGACGTTCGCATGCCCGAGATGAACGGAGTCGAATTTCTCAGCCGCGTGCGCAAACGCCACCCCAACACCGCGTGCATGGTGCTCAGCGGGTACGCCGAAAAGGAAGCCGTCACCCGTATTTTTTCTGAGATCAACGTTCAGGAAATGGTGGCCAAGCCGTGGGACGATGACGAGTTAAAACAGACCGTGCGCGATCTGTTGGAGAAGAGCAGTTCACCCAAGGAGTTCAGCCCCGGGTTGCACAATCTGATCAACAGCTTTGAGGCGCTGCCGCCGCTACCCCAGACCTACCAGGCCGTTCAGCAAGCACTCAACGAAGCCAGCGAAAAGTCTGCAGAGGTCGTCGCCGATGCCATCAACCAAAATCCCCCGCTAGCGGCTCGTCTGCTGCAGGTGTCCAATTCGACGTTCTTTGGTCAGCGGCGCAGCGTAGAAACGATTAGTCGGGCCATTTTTGTCCTGGGACTGGATTTCGTGCAAAACCTCGTGCTGGCCACCGGCGCCTTTCAACAATTGGCCAATAGTAAATCGACCAATTTTAACAGCGATCAGCTCTGGCAGCACTCGCTGTCGTGTGGCTTTGTAGCACGCCATATCGCCCGCGCCCAGAACGGCGACCGCTCCATGCAGGAAACGGCCCTATTCGCTGGAACGATGCACGATCTGGGCAAACTCATCTTGGCGCGCTTTGCCGATGCGCGCTACGACGAAGTCCAAAGCAAGCTAGGCCAGGGGAAAGACATTTGCGCGGTGGAACGCGAGGTGCTGGGGACCGACCACGCTGAAATTGGCGGCTATGCTTCGGAGCTGTGGAACCTCCCACCCAGAATCTGCGAAGCGGTGCGCTACCACCACCAGCCGACCAACGCCAGCGTCGACAAGAAATTGGCCTGTCTGATCCACCTGGCCAACGCCTTGTCTCATCATATTGAGCGGGGTGATGAGACGACGGAAACGCTTCCCATCAGCAGTCCCAAAGTGTATGATATATTGGATTTGACCCCGAGCGACGTAGAACGCATAGCGCAGCAAGTGCGCTCGCTGGACACAGCTTCACACTAGGAGATCCCCATGGCCATGCAACACACCCTACTATTGGTCGATGACGAGGAAAGCATTATCAGCGCGCTGCGCCGCATTTTCCTCCGCGAGGGCTATCAGGTACTGTCCGCCACCAGCGGTGCCGAAGGCCTGAGCGTTCTCGAACAGAACGAGGTATCGCTCATCATATCCGACTACCGCATGCCGAATATGACAGGCCCTGAATTTCTCGCTCGCTCCATTGAGATAGCCCCCCACTGTAAGCGCATTATGCTGACGGGCTTCTCCGATGTAGAGGCGGTCACCGAATCAATTAACCGGGGCGGCATATCGCGCTACATAACAAAGCCCTGGAACGACGAAGATATCAAACAGTCTGTTCGCGACGGGCTAAAGCAGTTTGAACTCGAGTTTGAAAACAGGCAGCTCACGGCCGAACTCATCCAAAAAAACCAGGAGTTGGAGCACTTTAATGCACGGTTAGAAGAGGCCGTTCAGCAGCGCACGCGCGAGCTGCAGCTAAAAGTCAAAGAGCTGGCCGGCAAGGACCGCATCGCGCAGCACATGCTTAGCGTGCACTCTCTGGAAGAAACGCTCAAACTCGTGCTGCAGGTCGTTTCCGAAATTATTGAAATGGAGGCAGCGGTCGTCTATTTGATGGCCGAAGGCCAACCCAAAGCGGCCGCTGCCGTCGACTATGCCGGCCGCATTCTCCAACCAAATGACGTGCTAAAGATTCAGCCAACGCCGCTTCATATAGAGGCCTTCGCCCGCGTTTCCGAAACCCGACAGCCGGTCAATGTGGAGCACACCGATGGATCGGGCATCGCCCCCTTTGCCGTTGCGCCCATAGTCCGCGGCGACAGCGTGCTCGGACTCATTGAGGTGGCATCGCCGCGAACCCGAGAAGCCATTTCAACCGACGAACTGGGCGTCGTTGCCAGCTTTGCCCTGCAGGCAGCCATGGCTATAAGCGATGCGCAGATACACAGCAATATGAACTCGTGGAAGGGTGAGATAGCCGCCGTACTCAAGGACTGGGACCTCTAATCAGCGCACGCAGCGGCAATGAATAATCAGCAAACGGCTACCGAAAGCGATACGGAAGAGCTCGACGAGGTCGAACTCCCACCAGAGCGCCAATCCTTCGGCGAGGATCCGGAGAGTTGGATGGTGGTCAATATATCCGACGACCGCATGCAGGCCGTCGTCAAACAGATTTCCTTCGGCGGACACGACAACCTTTCCAATCGCGACATTACTACTGCGCTCACCGACCAGTACGACATAAAGCACGGCCATGACGGCGACGCCGTGGCCGAACTGGCCGAAAAGTGCCTGGAAGATCCCGAAGCGACGGTGCAGGGCAACTTTGTCGTCGCGCTCGGCACGCTGGCCGAACCGGGTGCCAACGGGCGCATCGAATACGCCTTCTTAAAAGAGCACAGCGGTCCCCCGCCCGCCTACAGGCAGATTAAAGACGCCTTTGAACAGGAAACGATTGAAGCCGTGCTTGCCAAAAGCACCGAGTGTATTTTGGTCATGCCGGGCGATGAACTGGCAACGATCGTCGCGGCCACGCCAGGCACCCCGGGTCGCGACGTGCTCGGCAACAGCATCGAAAAGCCAGGCGAAGACGTCTCGTTAGAAGCGGGCCCGCACGTAACCCAAACAGACAACCGCTTTGTCGCCGATCAGATGGGATACGTCTGCCAAATACAGGACAAGATATCGGTCATTCCACCCATCTGGATGACCGAAGACCGAATGCGCGCTTATTTCGTCCACTTTCCGCTGCCCAAAAGCCAACCGGCTATCGGTTCGGAGAGGCTGCAGGCCACGCTCAACGAGATGAGCATCCAGTCTGGATTCGTTACTAAAACCATGGACCTCGTCAGCGGGAAACCCCTTCCCTACAAACAACCCAAAGCGCGCCTTATCGCCCGTGGAACCCCTCCGGTTCACGGCCAGGACGCGCGAATGGACTTGGGGTTCAACCCGGAGAAACTTGCGGGAAAGATCAACCCAGACGGCAGCATTGACCTGCGCGAACGCAACTCGGTGATCTCCGTTGAGGAAGGGCAACTGCTCGGCACGCTTATCGAAGCCACGAAGGGGCAGGCGGGTATCGACGTATGTGGCAACGCGCTTACGGCCAACGACGGCGACGATTCGCTGAGCTATAGCGCCGGCGAAAACGTGCGGGGCGAAGGCAACCCACCTACTGAATTCTACGCCCTAACCAGCGGCAATGTGCACGTTAGCAAGGGCAGTATTGACGTCAAACAAGTTTTTGTCGTAAGCGGCAATGTCGACTACGAAATCGGCAATATAGATACGCCCCACGACGTGCAGATCAACGGCGATGTGGGCCCGGGTTTCACGATCAGAGCCGGAGGTACGATTACCGTTGGCGGCAACGTCGAAAGCGGGGCCACCCTACGAGCCAATGGAGACATTATTATTTCGCGCGGCATCATTGGCGGCGGCACGAGCGTTGCGGCTCTGGGCGCCATTTCCGAGGGCTGCGTGCAGGCGCAGTTTATTCTCAATGCCGCCGTGGCGGCCAAAGGCGATATCGAAGTTGGCAGCTATGCCTTTAACTCACTCGTTCGCTCCAACGGCAATATCACGGTCCATCCCGGCGGCGGCGACCGCGGCGGCAGCATCGTCGGTGGCGAGGCGATTGCCGCCAACTGCATCACCTGTCAGTACGCCGGTTCGGCAACCACCTCCGGCACGCTGCTCAGCATCAGCGCCGACCCAAAGGTATCGGCGCGCATAAACAAGATTAGCGAACAAATCGATTTTTGCGATTCGAACTCCATGCGCCTCCTGCGCACCCTCGGTTTGGACGAAGCCAACTCAGCGCATATCAAAGCGGCCCTGCGCAAAACGGCGCCCGGCAAAAAGAAAATCGTGCGGGAAATCGTCAAAAAGCTCTACGACCTGTTAGAGATCAGAGAAAAATCATTTAACGAGAGAGAAGAGCTCAAAAAAATGCTGGACTCCTCGCTAGAGAATGCGGAAATTGTCGTTACGGGCAAGACGTTTGCCGGCGTTCGCCTGGTAATGGGCGACAGCGAGGATACGCTGAGCGCCGATCACGCCGCCTTCTGCTTTCGGCTGGAGCCTATGGGCATAGAAGCAAAGCCCATTGCCGGCACTGCAGAGGGCGAAGACGGTGCCGAAGGGCAAGCCAGTTCGGGAGAGCAAGCACCCTCCGACGAGGCCTGATCGAAAGTTCTGATGCAGACGCACTACTCTTATACGCTACTCTTTGTAGACGACGAAGTGGGTATACTCAACGGCCTGCGGCGCGTATTTCGCCGCGAGGACTACCGCCTGCTGCTAGCCACGAGCGGGCACGAAGCCCTTGAGCTACTCCGAGAGAACGACGTCTCCGTCATTGTTTCTGACCAGCGCATGCCCGGCATGAGCGGCGCACAGCTCATGGCACAGAGCATACATATCGCCCCCCACGCCGTGCGCATCCTGTTGACCGGCTACAGCGACATAGACGATGCCGTGCGCAGCATCAACGAAGGGCAGATTTTTCGCTATCTCAGCAAACCGTGGGACGATATCGAACTGAAACACTGCATTCTTCAGGCCCTGGTTTTTCACGACCTCTCCCGCCAGCGCGAGGGTATTATAGACGATTTGAAACACGTTATTGCACAGCTGAAAAAGGAGAATGCCAGCCTGCTGGCCGGACGCGCGTCGGCCGGTTCCCACTCAGGCGATCAGCTGGAGGCGCTGCGCGCTGAAAACGAGCAGCTGCGCGGTCTAATTTCTCAACGGGATGCCCTCCTACACGGCTGGAAGGAGCAGCTAGACGACGCCCTGTCGCAGCTGCGAGACCCGAAACAAGTCCACTATTCGCAGAAAACAGAGCGAACATGATCGGTATTGCCCGTGAATAGCTACCAACGAGTCGTCCTCTGCGTAGACGATGAAACGGAAATTCTGCGCGCCCTGCAGCGCGAGTTGCGCCACGTCGCAGACAACGTGATTACAGCCACGAGCGGCGAAGAGGCCCTAGCGTTACTCGAAGAGCACAATGCGGCAGTCGTCGTGTCCGACATGCGCATGCCCGGCATGAACGGCGCGACGTTTTTGCACCGCGTCCTCGAATTCTCGCCCCAAACATTTCGCATGCTGCTTACCGGGCACGCCGATATTGAGGCGGCAATCGCGGCTATAAATGAGGGAGAAGTCCACCGCTACCTGCACAAGCCATGGAACTCCGTCGAGCTCGCTCAGGCTATAGAGCAGGGCTTTGAGCGTTTCGAACTCATCCAGTCCAACCTTTCGCTCACCGACTCGCTGAGCGAGAGCAATCAGGAGCTGCGCGAGCTAAACGCGACGCTCGAGCAGCGCGTCGTCGAGCGCACTCAGCAGCTGTTACACAGCGAGCGCCTGTCGACGCTGGGCCGCCTGGCCGCCGGCATCGTACACGAAGTGATGACCCCGCTTACAATTGCCGTGGGATGGGTGGAAACGGTGTCAAAATCGGACAATATCAGCGCCGACCAGCGCGCTTCGCTGTCCACGGCGACGGAACAGATTTTTCGCGCCGCCAGCATCATGGAGAGCATGCGCGACTTTTCTCGCAAAAAACACCCCGTTAAGACAGCTACAGATATCAACAAGCTCGTCGAACACTGTCTGGATCTTCTGATCCATCCAGTAAAGCAGAAGAGTATCGATATCTCGCGCTCCCTGACAGCGCGCGAATGGGTCAACGTCGACCCCGAGCAAATCTCACAGGTCCTGCTAAACCTCATTAATAACGCCATTGATGCACTCGAAGCGGACGGGCAGCTCGCCCTTTCTACCAAAGCGCTTAACCACCAGTCTATCGAGGTGCAAATTCGGGACAATGGCTCGGGCATTGCCCCGGACGCGCTCGAACGTATTTTTGAACCGTTTTTTACAACTAAGGGAAATAGCGGCACCGGGCTCGGCCTGTCTATTTGCAAAGGCATTATTGAAAACCACGGCGGCACAATCCACGTCGAAAGCAAGCTGGGGCGAGGCACGACCTTTTCCATTGTCTTGCCAATCGACGACGATATCGCCGGAAACAACGCGTAGCCTCCACGCCATGCGCCGCGGCAACACGGCAGCGACAGCATTGCACACGCAAAAGGCCTCCATCTCGTCGAAGATGGAGGCCTTTTGCGTTGCGGTATGGCTCGCTTAGACGATCCGAACCTCCCCGCCGCTCTGCTGGCTGCGATAGATCCCATCGAGAATCTGCAGCACCTGCAGCGACTGCTCGGCCGGCACGGGAGAGGGCTGGCCTTCCGCCACGGCCTGCGCAAATTCGACGCACTCCTGCGCATGCGCCTCCAGGCCATCGTACATTAGCTTGAGCTGGCGATTGTACTGCTGACGCGTCTGGTAGTTGCTCTCGTAAAGCTCGCACTTGGGCCAATGGGCTCCGCCCTGCGTTCCGTAGAGCCACATCTGCATATCTTCACCCTGCGTATCGTGGTGCAGCAGCCAGCTGACCTCAATGACCAACGTGGCTCCATTGTCAAAGCGCACGAAGGCCGCGGCAAAATCCTCCACATCGTACTGCGGCGGAATTTCTTTGCGGCCCCACTGGCTAAAGGCTCCCGCCCTATGCGCTAGTTCGGCGCGCGCGACGCCGGTGACCGCTACGGGCTCCGGATTGCCCATAAACCAGAGCGTTAGGTCGAGGATGTGCACGCCGATATCAATACACGGCCCCCCGCCGCTGTGCTCTTTGAGAATAAAGCCGCCGCCGGTCGGCGCACCGGCGCGCCGAAGCATCCAGCTGCGCGCGTGGTAGATATCGCCCAGCGCCCCGGTTTCGATTTCCGCCTTCATCGCCTTGGATGAGCCCTGAAAGCGAAAGTGCTGCGCCGTCATTAGCGTTTTGCCGGACCGGTCGCGCGCGGAAATCATGCTGCGGATATCGTCCGGCGTCGGCGCCAGCGGTTTTTCACACAGCACGTGCTTACCCGCTTCCAACGCGGCAATGCTTAGCGGCGCGTGGTACATATTGGGTGTGCAGATATCGATTACGTCAATATCGCCATCGCTGAACAACGCGGCTGGATCGGCGTGCAGTTTGCTCACGCCGTGTTCCTGCCCCCAGCTGTTCAGGGCGGCTTCGTTTACATCGCTTCCGGCGACGACTTCGGCATGCTCGGATGCGGCCCAGCCCGGCATATGCGTGCGCGCAATACCTCCGACGCCAATCACTCCGACTCGTAGCTTGCCCATGTTCTTTCCTCCCTGTAGGTGATTTTTCAATAGACGGCCGAAAACATCGCGCAAAAGGCCGCTCATTGCAAGGGGCTTATATCGCTCGGATTGCTTCCACCCGAACCCATCCACCCAGTCCGTTTTGCAGGCGCACGAGCATCCAATCGCTCTCGCGCCGCACGACGCGGACCTTGGTACCTTCGTGCATGATAAACACTTCCGTTTGCCCCATATCCGGACCGCTGCGCGCCGTCACTACGTCGGCGACCACGATGGCCGAAACCTCGCCAGCCTGTTGGTATGCCCGCGCTCCCAGCCATCCGCCTGCCAGCGCGGCCACGGCACCGCACGCCAGTAGGCCTGCTAGCCACAGGGAACTGCTGCGGCGAAACCATACGCGCCAGCTGCCCAGCACAAAAAGGCCAATCCACCCCGCGGCAAAGACTAGCGATAGCTCACTCAGCGTTGGATGAAAAAAGGCGCTTGTAAAAAATTGGCTGACGGCATTTCCCTCCGCATCGGGATCTCGGTCTTTTTTTACCTGGTGGGCAAAGCGCAAATTAGCAGCAATATCTTCATCACGCGGGTCGAGGCGATGGGCGCGTTCGTACCACACTATCGCCTCGCCCAGCTCGCCCAGCTTGAAATGGGCATTGGCCAAGTTGTAAAACAGCCGGGCATCTTCCACTCCGCTGTCGGCCGCCCGCTGGTACGCGCGCTGGGCGGCGGCAAAATCGCCGTCGCGATAGTGGGAATTGCCCTCGTTATACAGGCCGAGGGCAGCCGACTGAGCGCCGGCTGCACAGACCCAACAGAGCAAGAGGCACAGCGCGCGTCTCATAGGCTCTTTTCCAGCACAGTGATGAGGCGCTCCGCTTCCGCGCGCGCATCATCCATATCGGCGCGACCGCCTACGCCCTGGGCAAAGCGGGCATAGTCGCAGCGGGCCAGCCAGGTGCGCAGCCCATCGATGGTATCCTCGTCGATTCCACGCGCCTGCAGCGCCCCTTCGCAGGTATCGGCCGTCAGACCGGCAGCGGCTATATTGAGCCGGTCGGCTAAAAAAGCCAGCACAGCGCGCTGAAGCTCTCCGTAGAAGGCGCCAGAATCGCCCCCTTCCAGCAGCGCATCGGCCCGCTCCAGGCGCTTTGATGCTTCGCCGCGCGCGCGCCGCCGCCGCGCATAGGCCACGTCGCCGCGCAGGCGCTCCCGGTGGCGCTGAAAAAAGACCAATCCGAGAAAGGCGAGGGGCAGACCGGCCTGCAGTGCCCAGAAGAGCCCGCTGGCATAGAGCGTGCTGCCATGGCCTAGCTCGCCGGCATCCGGCTTGATATGGCGTATATCGCTACCCACTGCTTCGATATCTTTGCGGCTCAGTCCGTAGCTCTCTCCATCGGCCTGCGCCCCCTCGCCGTCGCTGCGAATATAGATCGGGGCCGACTGCAGGGTGATATAGCGCTCGGCCGACGGGTCAAAATAGGCAAAGCGAACGGACGGAATTTCCATCACCCCACCCGTCTCGGGAATAAGTATGTACTCAAACGTGCGCCGACCGCCGTAGTTGCCGTTGGCGATTTGCTCCTCTTCCTCCACCGTGGGCTCGTATAGCTTTATGCCTTCGGATATTTGGATAGTGGGCACCTGCACGGCAGCCATATTGCCAACGCCCGATATTTCGACGCGCAGCGTGACGGGATCCCCGGCCTGCACGTGCGTCGGCTGGGCATCGGCCGATAGCGCAAAGCGGCCAACGGCGCCCGTAAATTCGCTGGGGCGCCCATCCTCGGGCAGAGGCAGCACCTCAATCTCCACCTCCTCGCTCTGCAAAAGCGCGCTCTGCGTTCGTCCAAAAAAGGGATCGGATGCGAAGAAATCGTCGAGTAGACTGCGGCGCTGCGAGCGCCCGGCGGGAATTTCGCAGGACACGGCCATGCGCTCGACAACCTGTTTGCCGGCGCTGGTGGGAAAGAGCGCCATGCGACGCAGCGGAGCGACGTTAAAGGTGACGCCGTTGACCACTTCGCGATGCGCCTGCAGCTGCTGAGCCACAAAGAGCTCTTTGATCCAGAAGCCGGCAAAAGTCGGTATTTCTTTGAAGCCCACGTTGTGTAGCTGAAAGCGATAGAACAGATCAAAATCAAGCGTGACCTGCTGGCCGACATAGGCGCGCTGACGATCGCTGCGCGCCTGTACGAAGAGATGATCGTCTAGGTTAAACTCGTCTCCAGACCTGCCAGCCGCGCTGCGTCCGCTGCGCGGCGCGGTGCGCAGCACTTCTATGCTGATGGGCTGCGTCTGGTAGGTCTTGCCCGCTATCGTGAGACTAGCTGCCCCAATGCGCATTTTCCCCTGGCGCTTAGCAAAGAGGCGATAGGTCAACTCGCGCGTAAAGCTGGTGCTAAAATTGACCATTTCAATGCGCGAGCTAACGCTGGGTCCTTCGACGTGGAACCCATTGAGCGCTAGCGTTGGGGCCGGCACGTGCTGAAGGTTTTCATCGGATACAATCCGCAGCGTTAGCTGTAGCGGTTCCGACAGCCCGATTCGATTCCGATCTACGCTGGCGGTAAACTCAATTTCCTGAGCGCCCAGCGGAACGACGAGTAGCAGCAGCAGAGTCGCGGCAAACATCGACATCGTTACCAATCCTTGCCGCGACTCTGTCCGGTTGCCCGGTAGCGGCGTTTCTGCGCATCCATCTCGCGCTCTTTAAGCGCATCGAGCAGCTGTTCGGCCTCGGCTTGGCTAATTCCCTGCTGGTCATGCTGCTGATCCTGTTGATCCTGCTGATCCTGCTGCTGATCCTGCTGGTCCTGCTGCTGATCCTGCTGCTGGTCCTGCTGCTGCTGCTCTAACTGCTTTAACGCCAGCTCCAAATTGGCCTTGGCATCCACGTCATCGGAATCGATTTCCAGCGCCTGGCGATAGGCCTCTACAGCCTGCTGGTACTGCTGCTGCTGGTAGAGTACATTGCCCATATTGTAATGAGAATTGGCCTTTAGCGGATCCCTTGCGTCTCGGGCCGCCTGGGAAAACTCGCGCAGGGCAGACTCGTAGTCCCCGCTTTTAAACAGCGCGCTACCGACGTTAAAGTTGAGCTCTGGCGCATCGGGCCGCTCTAACTGGGCATCGCGGTACAGCTGCAAAGCCTGGGGAAATTCACCGCGTTCGTAGTGCTCCAGCGCCTGGGCGCTCTTGCTGGCGGCCGGGTCGCCGATAGTCGCTGCCGTCAGGGCCAACCACGCCGCGAACAGTCCGATATAGCGCGTTGGATAATTCATTCGAAACGCCCCTTCCATTCCCCGCCGCGCACGCGCTTTTCTCCGAGGAAAGCCTCTAAGAAAAAACAGCATAGCGCCAGCAGCAGCGGTATTTGAAAGCGCTCTTCGTATTGAGTGAAGCGCGTAGACGAAAATTCCTTTTGATCCATTTGCGCAATGTGCTCGCCAATGGCAACGAGCTCTTTCCCCCCTAGCGTAGAGCGAAAATAATCGCCATCCGTCGCCAGGGCTATCTCTCTCAGCGCCTCCTCGTCGAGACGCGTCTTTACGTAGTTGCCGCGCTCGTCCTTGTGGTAGCTCGTGCCTCCGCCCTCTTGGCCTTCGGGTATGAGTTCGCCGTCGGGCGTTCCCAGCCCCACGGCGAAGACGTGCACGCCCTGTTCGGCGGCTGTTTCCGCAGCCGACAGCGGTTGGCTGATATGGTCTTCTCCGTCCGTAAAAAGAACCACGACCTTGTGCTGCTCGTCTTCTTCATCAAAACAGCGCGTCGCCAAGCGCAGGGCATCGCCAATAGCCGTCCCTTGCACGGGAATCATGCCGGCATCGAGAATGTCGAGAAACATATCCACAGAGCCGTAGTCCAGCGTGAGCGGGCACTGGACAAAGGCCTCACCAGCAAAGACCACTAGCCCAACTCGATCGCCCTGGAGTTGGTCCATGAGTTCGCGTATTTGCTGTTTCGCCCGCGCGAGCCGACTGGGTTTGAGATCCTCGGCTAGCATACTGCGCGATACGTCGAGCACCAGCATGACGTCGACGCCTTTGCGCTGCGCCATTTCAAGCTTCGCGCCAAATTGGGGCCCGGACAGCGCCAGTAGCGCAAAGAGCACGCCAAACGCCAGTAGGACGTATTTGCCGTGCTGGCGGCGACGACTCAGATCCCGCGTCAACTTTTCGGCGAGCGGACCGCCCACAAAGCGCAGCAGCGCGCGGCGGCGCGCCAGCGTCGCCCAGGCAAAGAACGCGCAGAGCACCGGCACCAACAGCAAAAACCAAAACGCATCGGGCGTGGAAAAGCGCATCGGTCTCTCCTCAGGGCAAGCGTCGAAAACGCGTGTTGGCGAGGGCCATTTCAGCGAGGAGCAGGGCCAAGCCAGTCCACAGAAAATAGACGTAGCGCTCCGAGTATTCTACGTGCACTTCGGACGTAATCTCGGTAGCTTCCAATTCGCCGATCTCTCGGTAGATCTCCTCGAGCTTTTCCTCGCTCGTCGCTCGATAGTACTGCCCGCCCGTGCGCTGCGCTACTTCGCGCAGCGTCTCCTCGTCTATTTCTACCTGTACGGTCTGATAGCGCGTGCCGAAAATGCCCTGCACCGGACGGCGGATTGACCCGTCGCTACCTACGCCGATGGTGTAGACGCGAATGCCAACCGCCTGGGCCACATCGGCCGCCGTGAGCGGCTCGATCTCACCGGCGTTATTGACGCCGTCCGTCAGCAGTATGATGACCTGGCTACGACCTTCCGACGCGCGCAGGCGGTTGGTCGCGTTAATCAGAGCCATGCCGATGGCCGTCCCATCCCAGCTCTGGTCGGCAATCTGAATGCCTCGCATAAAAGAATGTAACACGTCGTAATCAAGCGTCAGCGGGCACTGCGTAAAGCTCTCACCGGCAAAGACGACCATGCCGATGCGATCGCTGTTGCGCCCGGCGACAAAGTCGGCGACTACTTCCTTGGCCACCTCGAGCCGGCTGCGCTCTCCGTTATCCAAATCGTTCAGTTCCATGCTGGACGATACGTCGAGCGTCAGCATGATATCAATGCCTTCGGCAGACAGTTCGCGTTTTTCGCGACCGGCCTGCGGACGCGCCATGGCCATTACGAGTAGAGCTAAACCGAGCAGTTTAAACGCGATGAGCAGATGCCGCAGGCGCGTCCATATGCTCGTCCCCGCGCTGCGCAGGCTGGCCAGGTCCGAATACTGCACGCTGCCCTGCCGCTGGCGTCCCCGAATGATGTAGAAGTACGCCAACAGCGGCAGCAGCAGGAGCAGCAGCAACCACTCGGGATTTTCAAAGCGCAGGTTGTGCATGCTCCTCTTCGCTCGACTCGCTCTCGGCCGATCGCAGCTTGTGTAGGTCCTCCAATTCGCGCAGAATAGCCATACCTGTTTCCGGCATGCGACGCGCGCTGTCGAGTTCGGGATGAAAACGCGCGAACTTGACCAGATCCGCCGTTGATAAATAGCCCGCAACGCGGCGGATGAGGTCGTTGGCAAGTGCCTGTTGGCGCAGCGCCGCTTCGATCTCCGTCGTTGTTTTTTCCATTGCTTCGGCTACCAGCGCACCTTCCATATAGCGCCGCAGATTGTCGGCCAACAGCGAGTAGTAGGTCTTGTATTCTCCGCGTTCCAGCAGGCCTAAAGAGGCAATGCGCTCAAACTCTGCGGCATAGTCGATGGGTTCTAACTCTGCCTCGGCCGATTCGCCTGTGCGCCGGTAGCGCCGCACCCAATACCAGATGAGCACACCGACCAGGGCCAGCGCGACCATCCCCGCCACCACCACCACCCACAGCGGTATGCCGCCTGCCAGCACGACCGGCGGCTTTATATCGCGCAGCTGATCGTCGCCTTCCTCTAACACGCTAACCACTTCTATGTCGAGGGAACGAGCGCTAGCCAGCACGGTATCGCCGCCGGCTTTTACAAAGGCTACGCTTAGCGCGGGAACAGTGTGAGCGCCCAATTCGAAGTAGCGCACCTGACCCAGCAGAGAGAGGTGCACCACACCGCCTTCGGTTTGCGGACCGACGCGCGGCTCGGGGCGGTAAGACGCAGGCGCCAACAGCGCGGATACATCGGGCTCATCCGGCCTCAGGTCGGATGAATAGACCATTGCAAGCTCCAGGCGCACCGGCTGCCCCAAACTTACGCGCGTCGTATCGGCGCGCCAATACACCTCAGCATCGGCCCAGGCACCGACGCTGCCCAGCACTAGCAGACTCAGGGATAGAGCCGCCCACATAGGCTATCTATCGGCGCCGGTAGTATCGGCCGGCGCCGGCGCCTGGCGCACGTCGTCGAGGTCGAGGTCGAAATCGGCGAACGCATCGCCGTCGATGCGATAGGCATTGTCATCGCCGTCCTGCTCGAGGAAGACCTCGCCGTCGCGCAGGTAAAAGCGCACGACGTGCACCGGCGTTCCGTCGGCCAGCAGGCGCACGCTCAGGTGCGGCCCCCCCCCCTGAGCCACTGCAAAATCGACGGCTTCGACGTTTTGCAGGTCGGTTAGCAGCGCGTTGAGCTTCCACGACTTGGTCTCTTCAGACGCTGGCTCGCCAAGGCGCCACGTGCCCGAAGTATCTCTTTCTGCGGCAAAGACCGGCTGCCCGTTGCGCTGCAGCTCAATGCGATTGATCGCATCGCGGTCTAACTGCAGCGGCCGCTTGTCGCGCAGTCCATCGACTTCTATGAGCAGTTTTTGCACCAGCGTTGAGTCGACGAGAAATACCTGTGGACGACTCGCGTCGCGCGCAAAGTAGCGCCCCTCTCCGTCGGCGCGCCCAATGGACAGGCGCTTTTCGGCCCGGTCTGGGCCCACCAGCAGCGACCACTGCAGGGAAGCCCCATCGGACAGCCCGTAGTCGGCGAGCGCCTCGGCGTCGGGCGCTTCGTCTACGAACGACTCGACTTCGCTCGACTCGACCTTGCCCAGCAGCCCATCGACTGCGTCGTTGGCAGCACGGGCAGAAACCGGCGCCTGCAGCGCCCACTGTGCACCTTCTTTGCGCAGCGCCAGAGGCGCATAGCCGCTGCGCTGAGCCGCTTCAACGTCGCCCTTGGAAAGGGCCAGCACGCGGCGATCGCGCAGGTCAAAAACGCCCTTGTCGAGATTGTCGTAGCGCCAGGCGCGCACGACGAAAATCTCTCGGTTGGCGCCGCTCTTCTGCACATAGGTGAAGCGGTCGGTCGGCACATCGGCACCCAAAAACAGCGTATCGAGCAGGCCGCTTTCGGTCTCCAGCAGCACCTTGAGGCGCGGATTGTCCAGCCCGTAGCGCTGGGCAGCCTCGCCCGATTCCGCATCGGCGCTGTCGACGACGACTTTTTCGCGCTCCGACTCGGCGATGTTGCGCAAGTAGCGCTCCACGGCCTCGCCGTCGGCTCCGTCGTCTACCGGGATTAGCAGGCGCCAACCCGTCCCGCCGCGCTCGATCTCTATTTCGCCGTCGGGCCGCACGAGCACCAGCCGTTTCACCTCCGACTCCTTAAAGTCGAGCAGCTGCTTTGAGCGCTCGGCTTCCTGGCGCCGCTCTTCGCCGCCCTTTATTTCGTGGAAATAGACAAAGGCCAGCAGGAGCGCAAAAACGGCCCCGATAACGAGGTTGGTCTTAAACTTCATGCGCTTTCTCCCCGGACTTCAAATACGCGGCGGATCCACACCAATATGGCCGCATTGGTTATAAAGGCGGCGGCGTAGAGCAGTTGAATGGTATCGTTGGGTATGATCCAGAAGCCACCCAGCGCACTGAGCAGCGCGCCGACCAGCGCGGGCAGCCACACCTGCGCGGCGCGCCGGTATAAACCAAAACCAATGGCTGCGCAAAACAGTCCGAATAGGAGATTCACCTGTCCTTCAAAGCCCTTGGCTTCACTGAGCGCCACGACGGCGGAAATCAGCAAGAACACCGCGTTGGCGGCAAACGAATAGAGCAGCCAGCCGACAAAGCCGTCCGCGTAGTTTTGGTAACCGCGTCTGAGCACCATGACCAGGCCGGACAGCGCAACGGCAAAGGGCAGCACAAAGACGGAGACCCACAAGACGACGGAGCCCTGGTTGCCAATCAGGTTGATCGGATTATGGGCCGGACGCCGGTCGGCAATGTCCAGCCGGTCGTCTCCCTCTGTGAGCCACTCGACGCTATTGGCGACGAGATCGCCGTTGGCCTGCTGCGAAAAGTACTCGTTGGAAGCAAAGTCGGCGTCGCCAAAAACCACGATGCGCACCTGGCCATCGCGCGCCAGGCTCGTATCGGCATCTGCTCGCACTGCCACGGCCAGCGAGACGGGGCCGCGCAAATCCATCTCGGGATCGAATTCGACCTGCCCCCCTTCGCCGGTAACGGGCGACAGATCGCTCTCGCCCCAGCTGCTCTGATGCGTTAGTGCCAGCGCCGTCACCTCCGGGTTTTTCAACCGGTGAGCCGCTGGTCGCACTGAGCGCGCGAGCGGAAAAAAGCTCATGGTGCCGGAAGACAGGCGCTCGGAAATTGGATGGTCACCGTAGTTAATCACTACCGGCACCGACACGTCGGCACCAAAGAGCTGTCCCAAGCCGCTCAGGTCGACTACGAAATCCTGTCCCAATTCAATCGAGTACGAATCGAGCAGCGCCTCCAGGCCCGTCGGCGCGCCCGGATCCAATAGGAACAGCGCTCGCCCGCCGCCGTCGAGATAGCGCTGCAAAATCTCGACATCGGCCGCGGCAAAGCGCTCTTTCGGCGCCAGCACGACCACGAGCGTGGCGTCGTCCGGTATGCCGTCTTGTACCGCAAGCCCGCTTACCACTTCGAAGTTGAGTTCGCGCAGGCGTCCTTTGAGCAGCGAATAGCCCTTGCCATCGACCTGGTCGAGTTCGGCTTCGCCGTGGCCGGTGGTGAAATAGGCCTTCATATCACGGGCTTGCAGCGCCTTGAGAATGGCGTTGCTCAGCGCCTCTTCGCTCATTTGCACGATGCGCTCGCTGCGCACCTGGCCGTCGCCGCGCACCTCGATGATTGAGGTGCCGAGCTCGCGAACGTTGTTTTGCTTGACCTGCAGCGCGTTTTTCTGCGGATCGACCAATTCGTAATCGAAGTGGGCCGAGATATGGCGATACTCCTTCATCAGGTCCTGAAAGCGCATACCATCCATTTCGCTCATAAAGGTCTTGACCTGCACGTACTGACCCTGCTCTTCAACGGTGCGCAACAGGCGCTTGCTATCGTCGGAGAGCGTGTAGAGCGCATCCGCCGTCATATCGTGGCGTATATTGTAGCGGTCGCCCAAAAAGTTGAGCAGGGCGGCAATGCCCAGCGACAGCGCAACACCCAGACCTGCTCCTACTAGCTCGGGCAGACTCCAACGCCCTTTGCGCGACACGACGAGCAGACCGATCAGTGCGATGGCAAGCGGATACATCACAACGCTAATCCAAAAGATCCACTCGCCCTGGCTGTCGGTCAGCGCAATCGGGTTGTAGCCGGCCTCGCGCGGACGGATGGAGATGAGGCTCTCGTCCTCGGCCAGCCAGCTCAGCGCGTTGAGAGCGAGGTCGCCGTTGCCCTGATAGTCGAAGTACTGGTTGGTCGCAAAGTCGGAATCGCCGAATACGACCAATCGCCCGCCCCGTCGCTCTGCGGCCACAGCCAGCGAGACGGGACCGGGCGTATCGACCCCTTCGTCCAGTTTAACGGTACTATCGCCCTCGCCGCTCAGCACGCTCAGGTCGGTCTCGGCCCAGCCCGCCTCAGAGGTCAGCGCCAGGGCACTGCCTTCCACCGGACCGTCTGCCGCTTCCGCATCAAAGCGCACCGAACGCCCCAGTTGGTAAAAGGTCATCACGCCGCGGTGCTTGCGCGTGATCGGGTGGTCACCGTAAGAGACGGATACCGGCGTGGTAAAATCGAGTCCGAACAGCGAGCCGATGCCGCTGGTATCGATGACAAAGTCGTCGCCCAGCGCAATACCCCACTCCGTCAATACGCCTTCCAAGCCGCTCTCGTAGAGCGGGTCGAGCAGCGCCAAGACGGCCCCCCCCTCTTCGAGATAGGCGCGCAGCGCAGCGACTTCGGTGGGTAAGAACGGCGTGCGCGGGCCGGCGATGACCAGCACGGCGCAGTCGGCCGGCACGCGCTCGGCGCGCGCCAAAAAGAGCGAGTCGTCTACCGCATAATCGATTTCCTGCAGGCGCTCTTTGAGCATGCCCAGTCCACCGGCGCCGTTGCCGGGGTCGTGTTCGCCGTGTCCCACGCTTAGATAGACTTTATCCTGGCGTTCGCGCGTTACCTTGAGCAGCGCATTGGTTATTTCGCGCTCCTCCAACTCGGTAATCTGCTGCTGCTTGTCGCCGCTCTTGAGCAGCAGCGTGTTGTAGCGGCGGATCCCATTTTCTTCCGTGCGCACCGGATCCCGATCGGGATCGATCATCTCGTAACTAAAGCGGCTTCCGCGGTTGCTAAACTCGGCCAGCAGCAGCTCCAGTTCGGCGTGTTCTCCCCCGTCCATAAAGGCCAACGCCTCGACGTCGCGATCGAGGTTTTGCAGCGTTTCTATCGTCAGGTCAGACAGGCTGTGCAGCTGTCCTTCCGTAAGGTCCAGCCGCTCGGCGTAGCGATTGCTGAGAAAGTTAATCATCGCCACGATGCCAAAGACCATAATGCCGCCCCAAAATGCATTGAGCCAGCGGCCGTATTGGCGAAATAGGTCGGCGTTAAGAAAGCCAGCACCGACGACCAATAGCACGCCGAGCGCCCCGTTGATCAGCCCTGTCGAACCGGTTTCCGGTGAGACTAGGTAGGCCAGCCCGCCGACGACAACGAGGACGGCGCCGACGAGGCTGATGGGAATGGCGTAGTCCCTCATTTTATCGCCTCCAGCGCCGCGACTCGATGACGCGCGTCGTCAGAAAGAGACAGAAAAAGGTGAAGCTGAGGTAAAACACCACGTCGCGGCTGTCGATTACCCCGCGCTGAAAATCCTCCAGGTGCTCAATAAAGGATACGTATTGAAGAATTTTAGCAGCCGTAGGCCCGGCAAAGCTAGCCGACCAGTCGATTAGCCAAAACAGCAGCAGAATGCCAAACGAGAGCAGCACGGCGACGATCTGGTTTTCGGTTAGCGCCGAAGCGAGAATACCGACGGAAATAAACGTAGCACCGAGAAAGAGGTAGCCGAGATAGCCCGAGAAAATGGGACCCCAGTCAGGCGAGCCGTAGGCCTCGAGAATCAGGAAGTAGACCATGGTCAGGCTAACGATGATCGCGTAGAGCGAAAAGCAGGCAAAAAACTTGCCCAACAGCACCTGCACCGAGCTAATCGGCGAAGTCATCAGCAGTTCGATGGTGCCGGTTTTCTTTTCCTCGGCATAGAGTCGCATCGTCAGCATCGGCACAATGAGCAGCCAGATAAAGTCCATCACCGCAAAGAACTGCGTGATGACCATCTCGTTCAAGTTGAGCGCCGGCATGCCTCCGCCCATCTGCTGTGCGCGCTGACCCAGCTGCAGGCAAATCAGGTTGAACTGCATGAGAATGCTGCGAAACAGGTAGCCGGATAGAAAGAGGAAAACGCCGGCGATAACGTAGGCTACCGGCGAGACGAAGTAGGAGCGCATCTCCTTTGAATACACCGCTAAGAAATTGCCCATTACGCGTTCACCTCCTCGGTCGTCAGGCGCAGAAAGATATCTTCGAGCGTCATGTCGAGCCCGCGCAGTTCGCGCAGCGCATACCCACTGTCGACTATTTTGCGCGCCAAGCTGTCGCGCACGTCCGTGCCCGGCGCGCTGGTTACGATAAATACGCCGTCGCTTTCCTCGGCCGATACGTCAATGACTCCGTCAAGCGAGCGAATCAGTGCGCCCACCGCTTCGGCGGGGCCGCCAATGGATGCGCGCAGCACCTCGCCTTCCTTTAACTGGTCAATCAGGCTTTCCGGCGTGCCCTCTCCGGCAATGCGCCCGCTGTTGATAATGACAATCTTTTCGCAGGTCATACTTACTTCGGGCAGGATATGCGTGCTGAGAATCACCGTGTGCTGTCCGGCTAGCCCCTTGATCACCTCGCGAATTTCTATGATTTGCTTGGGGTCTAAACCAACGGTGGGCTCGTCGAGAATGAGCACGTCGGGGCTGTGCACCAGCGCCTGAGCCAAGCCGACGCGCTGCTTATAGCCCTTTGATAGGTGGCTTATAACCGTGTTCTGATGGTGTGCGATGCCGGTTTTTTCCATGGTATCGTCGATGCGCCCATTGAGCTCGGCACTGCCCACGCCTTTTATCTTGGCGACAAAGCGCAAATAGGAGCGCACCGTCATATCTAGATAGAGCGGCGGCTGCTCGGGCAGGTAACCGATGCGCTTGCGCACTTCCATCGACTCTTCGACTACGTCAAAACCCGCTACCTTAGCCTGACCGCCGCTGGGCGGCAAATAGCAGGTTAGCATGCGCATCGTCGTTGTTTTGCCCGCTCCGTTCGGACCGAGAAAGCCGAGGATCGTTCCCTTGTCCACGGCAAAGGATACGCCTTCGACCGCTACGACTTCGCCGTAGCTCTTTGAAAGCTCATTGACTTCTATCACCGAACTTCCTCCTTG
Organism: Gemmatimonadota bacterium; assembly: GCA_038128265.1. Lineage (GTDB taxonomy): Bacteria > Latescibacterota > UBA2968 > UBA8231 > UBA8231. Next base: position 19,916 of record JAYPJE010000027.1, on the reverse strand, counting down.
GCTAACGTATTCGCATTACAAAAAATCAGCCGCGCCGGCGCACGCGCGCGTGAAATAGGTGCACCAGCGGATCTACATAGGACTGCGTTATATCGACAGTCGCTTCGTCTATGCCCGTGCGGCGAAACAGCGAGCGACGGCGCTCGTCGCGGCGGTGCTGCAGCTGGGCAAAATGTAACCGCACCGCTTCTCGTCCGCTGTCGACGAGAAATTGTTCCCCCGTCTCGGCATCCTGCAGATTGATAAAGCCGACATCGGGCAGCTCGCGCTCGCGCGGGTCAAATAGCGAAATCGCTACGAGGTCGTGGCGGCGGCGCATCAGCTGCAGCGAGCGTTCGTAGCCCTCATCGATAAAGTCAGAGATGAGAAATACCACGCTGCGCCGGTGCAGCACCTTGTCCAAATAGTCGAGCGCACCAGCAATAGACGTTCGGCGACCGCGCGGTTCGAAGTAGAGCAGTTCGCGGATAACGCGCAGGACGTGCTTGCGTCCCTTCTTAGGCGGAACAAAGACTTCGACTTCGTCGGTAAAAATCAGCAGGCCAACGCGGTCGTTGTTCTTGATAGCGGCAAAGGCGAGCAGCGCCGAAATCTCAACACCCACTTCGCCCTTCATCTGCCGCATAGAGCCAAAGGCCCCGGAAGCGCTAGCATCGACCAGCAGCATAACAGTTTGCTCGCGCTCTTCGTCAAATACCTTAACGTAGGGCGCACCGATGCGCGCGGTGACGTTCCAGTCGATCGTGCGCACGTCATCGCCGCGCAGATACTCGCGCACCTCGGCAAATTCCATGCCCCGTCCCTTAAAGGCGGAGTGGTACTCCCCGGCAAAGAGTTCGTTGACGATATTGCGCGAACGAATCTCGATCAGGCGCACCTTTTCGAGTATCTCCTTGGGGATCACAGCCGACCTCTCAGGGAACCTCTACGTGATCGAATAGCTGCTGGACGATGTGCTCGGAGTCGATTTCCTCGGCCTCGGCCTCGTAGCTAGCGACGACGCGGTGGCGCAGCACGTCCGTGCCAACGGCTTTGACGTCCTCCGGCGTCACGTAGGCCCTCTGACGCAAAAACGCGTGCGCGCGCGCGGCCCGAATGAGAAAGATCGTCGCGCGCGGGGAAGCACCGTGCTCGATAAGGGGCGCGATCTCACCCATTCCCAGCTCGGCCGGAAAGCGCGTCGCGTGCACCAAATCGACGATGTAATCCTTGACCTTGTCGTCGACGTAAACCATTTCCACAACCTGGCGCAGACGCAGCACATCGGCCGGCGTCAGCACCTGCCGGACCTCAATCGAGCCGCCGTTGGCCATGCGATCGAGTATGGCTCGCTCGTCTTCGCGCGAGGGATAGGTCACTTTCACCTTGAGCATAAAGCGATCAATCTGCGCTTCGGGCAGCGGATACGTACCCTCCTGCTCAATCGGGTTCTGGGTGGCCATCACCAAAAAGGGATCTTCGAGCGCATAGGTCTCATCGCCTATGGTTACCTGGCGCTCCTGCATGCACTCGAGCAGGGCACTCTGCACTTTGGCCGGCGCGCGGTTGATCTCATCGGCGAGGACTAAGTTCGCGAAGACCGGCCCCATCTTGGGCACAAAGGCGCCGTCTTGCGGATTGTAAATCAGCGTGCCCGTCAGATCGGCCGGAAGCAGATCGGGGGTAAACTGAATGCGCTTAAAGCTGGCCTGCATAATGCGCGCTAGCGTCGATATGGTGAGCGTTTTAGCCAGCCCAGGCACGCCCTCCAATAGGATGTGGCCGCCGCATACTAGTCCGATGAGCAGGCGCTCAACCATGTAGCGCTGACCAACAATGACGCGATCCATTTCCGCAAATACGCTGTCTACGAGAACGGATTGCTCCTGCACTTTATCGCTAATTGCATGTATATCTATCGAATGTTGCATACGCTCCTACTGAACAAAAAACCGCCTTTGCTCGCCGGGGTCCCACGCCGCGAATGGGTCCCCAAGCTGCATCAGCGGATAAACTGCTCAAAACGACGGTTAAGAAAGGAGATTACCAGTCCACAGCGGCACGTGGCCGTATGTATTGCCCTTCTACGCGACCTGGAAACGCGGCATCCAGGCCTTATTGCGCTCGGTCCTGAAAATGCACCCACTCTTCGGGATTCCGCCCGACGTGAGGCAACAGCTGCTTGGCACTAGCGGCCAATTCGGAATCGGGATAGCGATCGATAACGAGCTGATAGGCACTGCGCGCTCGATTGGGCTCACCAAGATACTCCTCGTATATGAAGGCAATCATAAATTGCGCTTCATCGCCATGCTCGCTCTCCGGGTACTCTTTTATCAGGCGCTCGTAGAGGGCGATCGCTCCCTGCAGTTCACCCTGTTGCTGTTCGATTGCCGCCCAGTTCTTCAGCGCAGTCGCCGCCCTACCATCCTGGGCAAACTGGGTGACAAAGGTGCTGTAGGCTTCGCCGGCCTGATCCAACGCAGCCGGATCGGCCGCTGCGCGCTCGGCCCGGGTCCACAGTTCGTCCGCACTCTCTCCTCCGCAGCTCGCCACAGTTAGCAGGGCCGCGGCACACACTAAGATTCGCAACTTCATCATCTACTAAGAGACTCTCATTCCTTTGTTGCAGTTCCAGATGACTGCGTTTTTTTCGACTCGGACTTTCCCTCGCTCTTGCCGGAGTCAGCGCTTCCGCTATCGGCTTTAGCCGCGCTCTTATAGCTTTCGCTGCGGTAGTCCGTTTCATAGAAACCCGAACCCTTAAACAGCAGGCCACCGCCGCTGCTAATCAGTCGCTTGAGGCGACCGCGCGCCCCTCCTTTGGGGCATATGGCTTTGCGACACGTGCTCAGCGGTTTGGCGGTAATGCTTTGAAACTCCTCAAAGCGATGTCCGCACTTTTGACACTCGTATTCGTAGGTTGGCATCTCGTGACCTTTTTATAAACAAACTCTAAAAATAAAGTATTGACGCGCCGGGGCGCAATATCTGCCCGCAGCGCTCAGTCGTCCAAAAAGGCCTCACCGGTCGGCAGATCGACGCTGGACGCGGGTGGCTCGTCCGACTCGATGCCCAAGTCGGGTAGATCGGCCCTTCCAAGCGGGCGGAAGCGATCTCCATCGATCTTGAGCAGCGTCAGATCGACGTTGGTACGGCGGTTTTCGGCAAAGGAGATATGCCCTGAGACACCGGCGTAGTCGCGAACCTGCGACAGCCAATCCCGCATGGGAGCCGCCCGCCCACCTGTCGCGCGCCAAGCGGCGGCCACCAGCTGCGCGGCGTCGTAGCCGTAAGCCGCGTACTGAGGGTCGCTGCCAAAGCGCTGTCGATAGCTATCGACAAACTCTTGCCCCTCACCGCGCTCTTGCCGCTTGGCGGAGGCGACAATCGCCCCGTCGACGTATTTGCGCTCGCTCAGGCGCATCTGCCGCACGCCTTCGGGATCATACCAAATGTCGTTGCCGAGTATTTGCGTTTCGAGGCGATAGAAGGAAATCTGAGGCGCAATAGTTTTGGCGTCGTCAAAGCTCTCGACGGCGACGACGATGCCATCCACTGTTTCTATGAAGATCTCCGAAGAATCCGGCGGTGCCTCTTCCTCTTCTTCCGCTTCCCCATCGATTTCGCCTTCTATGCCTTCGAGCAGTTCCGTCAGAAAGGACGGCGCGGACTGAACGCTGTCGGTCATGGCCCACTCAAGCGAGTCAGCAACAGCTAACGTATCTTCTGGCGGCGGCATTAGCTCAAAGCCAACGGCGCGAATTTCTTCGAATACGCGGCGAAAGTCCTTTGTCTGGTTGGGCACGTACCAGTCGGAATGGACTACGCGACCGCCGTTGACTTCGGCCGTGTAGCGAAATGCGCGCTCGAAATTCCACCCATAATCGCTCAACGGCGAGAGAATGACTACGTTCTGCAGGCCCAACACCAGCGTTGCGTGCTCGGCCAATAGGTGGCCCTGCGTCTCGGGTATTGCATTGATTTGAAAGATAAACTGACCGAGTGAATCGAGACCGCTCTGCTGTGAAAGCGGAGCGATCATAGGCACGCCAGCCGCTTCTGCAACGACCGCAGCGGCGACGCACGAACTGCTAAACAGCGGGCCAATAATTGCTGCTACGTCGCGCTCAACCAGGCTACGGGCCCCCTGAACAACGCGCAGCAGACCGCTGCCTGGATTTTCGCTGAGGGCCCCGATGGCGTCGGCATTGATCGGCAGATCGCCAAAATCCAACCCCGTATCGGCAACAATCAGATCAAACGGCTCGCCAGCAGCCTCATTGGCCATGCTTACGCCGGCATAGATCTCGTTGGCAATGCGCTGATACGGGCCGCTGAGCGGCAACAGCAGACCCAGTTTTACCCGCGCCGTCGGCACAGCCACTTCGCCCCAATTGCCCGCGGGCTCAACTTGGCTAGCGGGGTAGGGATCTTCACCAACCACCGCCGCAGTGATGGAATCGTCTACTAGTTCGTAGAAAATACCGCTGCTGCCGACGCCATCCCGATAGGCCTGCGCAGCCGTCTCGGCCTCTGGTTCCCAGCCTAGACGACCGTACCAGCGCGCACGCCCAAAGAGCAAAGACTCGCGCATGCGTTCGGCGCCGACGGCCAAGCGCACGCTTTCCATCGCCTTAGCACTGATATGACCGTTGGCATCGATGGCAGCCAGACGCTCTGCCGCCTGTGCCTGCGTTGCCAGCGGTGCAGGCGTAGCCAGCAGGCGACCGTATTCCATGGCCGCTTCGTAGTAGCGCTTCAGTTTGAAATAGGAGTCCCCGGCGAGCAGGCGGGCTTCGGCAACGTAGCGGCTATCGGCGTATTTGCGCTGCAGACCGCGCGCTGCAGCCAGCGCATCCTCGTAGCTTCCCAGGCGAAAGTAACTCTTGCCCAGCAGCAGCTGTCCGGCGCTCGAGTGCTGGTTCACCGCGTATTCCAGCAGGCGCACGAAGGCGCTGCGTGCCGCCTCAAAGTCGCCCTGGCGATAGGCCGTCAATCCATCCGAGAATACGTTTTCCGCCTCGGATGAGTAAACGGCCTGAATGGATTGCGCCTGTAGGTCAGCGGGGTCAAGCGACGCTAGGCCGACCGTCATAAGGAGAAAAAAGACGGCGAAGTGACGCATTAAAAATCCTTAATAAACAGTTGTATAAGGCGAAATGTAGATCGGACCGTGCAGAGTGTCAAGCGGGGTTGTCGCCATCGCTAAAGGCGGCTATATTACCCATAATACACACCATTCTTCGCCCTACATCCCATGAATATACGCTCAGAAAAATTGGGGCTCGACCCCGAAAAGCTCCGTCAATTTCTCGCCCAGCAGATGGAAAACAGCCCGCCCGCCCAGCCCGCGTCGGCGGGAGGCGAGGCCGATCCAACACACGAGAGCGCCGGCCCCCCCATTGAGTTTGACCTTATTCCAGAAGAGCTGGAGGCCTATCTCGATCAGTACGTCATCCGTCAGAGCGAGGCCAAAGCCGTTCTCGCCACAAAGATCTGCACGCATTTCAACCGCCTGAAGCTAACGACGGACGATGACGAAGACGTCATTGGCAACATCAAAAACAACGTGCTGCTCATCGGCCCAACAGGCGTCGGCAAGACGTACCTAATCAAGCTAATCGCCCGCAAAATTGGCGTTCCCTTTGTCAAAGGCGATGCGACCAAATTTAGCGAAACGGGCTATGTCGGCGGCGACGTAGAAGATCTCGTGCGCGAGTTGGTGCGCGAAGCCGGCGGCGATATTAGCCGCGCCGAACACGGTATAATATACATAGATGAGATTGATAAAATCGCTTCGTCGCGCGGCGTGCAGGGCCCCGACGTCTCCCGCTCGGGCGTGCAGCGCAACCTGCTAAAGCTCATGGAAGAAACGGAGGTCGACCTCAAGGCCCCGCACGATATCGCCTCGCAGATGGAGGCCGTCATGCAAATGCAGCAAACGGGCAAGGTCGAGCGCAAAAAGGTCAATACGCGCAACATCCTTTTTATCGTTAGCGGCGCTTTTGCTGGGCTCGACGAAATTATTAGCCGCCGCCTCAATCGCGGGGCTATCGGCTTTCGCCTAGCCGACGAGCCGTCGGCCTCTGATATGACGCCACAGGACCTCTACCGCAGCGTGCGCGCCGAAGACCTAATGGAGTACGGCTTTGAATCGGAATTCATTGGCCGCCTGCCCGTTGTATCTGTGCTGCATGACTTAAACAAGGACGACCTGCTATCCATTCTGCGCAATCCAAAGAGCAGCGTCATTCTTTCCAAGAAACGGGACTTTCGCGCCTACGGGATCGATGTCGAATTCAGCGATCGGGCGCTTGAACTGCTCGCCGAGCGCGCCCATGCCGAGCGCACCGGAGCGCGCAGCCTAGTCGGAGCCGTCGAACGCGCCCTGCTGCACTTTGAGAAAAAGCTGCCGTCGAGCAAAGTCAAGGCATTTACCGTTGACGAAGAGGTCATCAACCAGCCCACGGCCGCCCTGCTCAAGCTGTTGAGCACCTCCTCGCTGGCCCACTTCCGCCAGAGCTTTGCCAATAAGCACGCTATCGAACTATCGTTTTCTCCTCAGGCCGAAGCGCTCGTGCGGCACCTAGCGGCCGAACAGGACAAAGATCCAAGCGACCTGTGCGAAGTGCTCTTTGCCGACTACGGCCACGGGCTCAAGCTCGCCGGACTCGCCGAGTATGCGATCTCCGAGGATGCCGTGCGCGATCCGCAGAGCGTGCTAAACGAACTCATACGCGCGTACTACGGCCGTGGCTCGAGCTGATATTCCCTAGCGCAGCGCGTATTCTAGCTCCTTGCGGTAGAGCGTGCTAAGGCCGATTTGCAGAATCTCAGCGGCGCGGCGACGGTCGTTACCGACGGCCTTCAGCGTCTCGCGAATAGCCATCTTCTCCATCTCTTTCATCGACATCCCCACGCGAAAATCGACCCCGGGAAAGGTCCGCTCGCGCCGGTTGATATAGCGCGGTATATCGTCCACCTGCAGGGATCCCTCGCGCGAACACATCACGACCATGCCTTCTATGCAGTTTTTCAGCTCGCGCACATTGCCCGGCCACTCGTATTCTATCAGCACGTCGATCGCACGAGCGCTTATGCCGGAGACGTTCTTCTCATTGTCTTCTGCAAATTGACGCACAAATTCATCGGCCAACAGCGGGATGTCCTCTCGGCACTCGCGCAGCGGCGGCACCTCAATCGTCACGACGTTGAGCCGGTAAAATAGGTCGGCTCTATATGCGCCGGCTCCGACCATCGCATCTAAATCGCGGTGCGTAGCCGCAATCAGTCGGACATCGACACCCCGCGTTTGCGTTGCACCAACCCGTTCGAAACGCCCATCCTGAATGACGCGCAGCAGCTTGACCTGTGTGGGCAGCGGAATATCCCCCACTTCGTCGAGAAAGAGCGTGCCGCCGTCGGCCAGTTCAAAGCGCCCTTTACGCGCCGTGGTCGCTCCCGTAAAAGCCCCCCTTTCGTGCCCAAAGAGTTCGCTTTCGACAACGCCTTCTGGCAGCGCGCCGCAGTTGACTTCGACAAACGGCTCGACGCGACGCCGGCTCTGTTGGTGGATGGCCTTGGCCACTTCGCCTTTGCCCGTGCCCGTTTCGCCGCGAATCAGCACGCTGGTTTTTGACTGCGATACCTGTTCCACCTGCCGGTAAATCCGATGCCAGTCAGAGGAACGACGCGCAATGCCGCCAAACCGATAGCGCTCGTCGAGGCGGCGCTGTAGGTTGGAGACCTCGCCGACCAACTGCTGATACGACAGGCCGCGCTCCAGCACTGCGTTTATTTTTGCGAAGTTGAGCGGCAGCAGCTGAAAGTCGTAGGCCCCCTGACGCATGGCTTCTATGCCAAGCTCAATTTCTTCAGGGGTGGCAATAGCGATCGCACAAATCGACGCATTGCGGCTGTGTGCGAGCTTCTGTAAGCGCAGCCCGTCAATGCGCGCCTCGCGCAGGGGATAAATCAGCGCATTGACGACTTCGGAGTCTAAGATGTCGTATGCGCTCTGTCCTTCGCGCACCCATATCACATCGAATTCGGCCCGTTCCAGATAGGCGACGAGTTCTTTTGCCGAAGCGGACTCCGGCAAGACCACTAAAATGCGCGCGCGCTGAACCGTTGTTTGACTCAATGAACGCTCCTCTTCAGGCCGCGCGCCGCAGCGCGTCGCCCCCTATGCAGGCAGCAAACACCTCGGCTACTTCCTCGACTAGGACAAATTGGATCTGGCGCCGAATAGTGGCCGGAATATCGTCCAGGTCGCGTTCGTTTTGACGCGGCAAAACCACCTTTTTTATGCCCACTCGATGCGCAGCTAACACTTTTTCCTTTATCCCTCCTACCGGCAGCACGCGCCCGCGCAGCGTCATCTCTCCTGTCATTGCCACGCGCTTGTCGACGCTGTGACCGACCAGCAGCGAGAGCAGCGCCGTAGCGACGGCGATGCCGGCCGAAGGACCATCTTTGGGAATCGCACCCGCCGGCAGGTGGATGTGGATGTCGTGGCGGTCGAAGAAATCCTCTTTGAGCCCGCATTCCACCGCATGCGAACGCACGTAAGACAGGGCTATTTGCGCGGACTCTTTCATAACGTCGCCAAGCTGCCCGGTCAGCGTCAACCCCTTGCCGCCGCGCATCTGCGTCGCCTCGACAAACATCACTTCGCCGCCGACCGGTGTCCATGCTAGCCCCGCGACAACGCCCGGCATGCCCGCTTCTTCGAGCGCTGTTTCGCGCACCGACTGCGGCCCTAAATAGGCTCCCAGCACCTCATCTGTAACGTGAAACGCACCGCGCCGACCCTCGACGACTTCGCGCGCTATTTTTCGGCACAGGCGGCCCACTTCGCGCTCCAGGTTGCGCAGTCCCGCTTCGCGCGTATAGCCGCGTATAAGCCGGCGCACTACGTCTTCTTTCAGCACGACTTTGCGTCGCGTCAGGCCGTGTTCGCGGAGCTGGCGAGGAAGAATATGGCGCTGCACGATGCCGACTTTCTCATCTTCCGTATAGCCAGATAGCTGAATGATTTCCAGGCGATCGCGCAGAGCGGGCGGTATCGTATCGAGCTGGTTGGCCGTAGCGATAAACGTTACTGCTGAAAGGTCAAAGGGCACATCTAAGTAGTGATCGACAAATGTGCTGTTTTGCTCGGGGTCGAGCACTTCCAGCAGCGCGGCGGCGGGATCTCCGCGAAAATCGGCCCCGAGCTTATCAAGCTCGTCGAGCATAAAGACCGGATTGTTGCTGCCGACTTTTCGCAGGGCCTGCACTATGCGCCCGGGAAGAGCTCCCACATAGGTGCGGCGATGGCCGCGAATTTCCGATTCGTCGCGCACCCCTCCCAGCGATATACGAGCGAATTTTCGTCCCATGGCGCGCGCAATGGAGCGCCCGAGCGAGGTCTTGCCGACGCCGGGAGGACCGACGAAACAGAAAATGGGACCGCGGGAAGACTTTTTTAGCTTGCGCACGGATAGAAATTCCAGCACGCGCTCTTTTATCTTTTCCAGCCCTTCGTGATCATCGTCGAGTATGCGCCGCGCACGGCCGATATCGAAGCGATCAGCTGACTTTTTTCCCCATGGCATTTCGAGCAGCCAGTCGAGATAGGTGCGCACGACCGCGTATTCGGCAGAGCTCTCGGCCATATGCGCCATGCGCTCAACTTCGCGCTCGGCCTCTTTGCGCACATCAGCCGGTAGTTTGGCCCTCTTCAGGCGCTCCCGCACGCGCTCCAATTCGCCTTCGCCTTCGCCGAGCTCTTTCTGAATCACGCGCATCTGTTCACGCAAATAGTGTTCGCGCTGGGCCTGTCCCATCTCCTCCTGAATCTGCCCCTGGATTTGGTTGCCCATCTCCAACACAGACAGTTCCCGATTCAGCTGCCAGTTGAGGCGCCGCAGCCGCGTCTCGACAGATGGTTCGGCCAAGAGTTCCTGCTTGTCGGCGACGGAAAGATCGAGCCCCGATGCGACAAAGTCGGCGAGCTGTCCCGGATCCTTTTCCAAATTTACGGCCGTTATCTGCAGTTCTTCGCCGAGCGAAGGCACCATACCGACCATCTTTTGAAATTGCTGTGATAAGTTGTGCGCCAGCGCCAGTTCCTCCTCGCTGTTGCTCAACACATCTTCCACCGGCTTCCCGCGCGCCATGATATAGGGCTCCTCGCGCACCCACTCGATCATCCGCACGCGATGAATGCCGCGCAGCACAACCTGCACTGTGCCGTCCGGCAGCTTGTACATCCGGTGGATATGAGCTACTACCCCCACCTCGCACAAATCGCCATATGACGGCATCTCCACCTGGCCATCTTGCTGTGCCACGGCATAAATCAACCGGTCGCGATCCTGCGCTTCGCTCACAAGGCGCAGCGAACTCTCGCGCCCAACGAGCAGCTGCGTCGGGACACCGGGAAACAGCACCATATTGCGCAAGGGCAACACGGGCAGCTCCTGCGGTATCTCTGCACGATCTCCCTTTTTGACGTCCTGCTTTGGCCCACTCACCCTTATGTCCTTCCTTTTAGACCACTTAGTATTAAGTTTTAGCAATCACTCGCGCCCGTAGATCAATATGCGTGTTTCACATCGGTTCCACGGGCCGTTGCGTATAGGGCAATATCCGTGCCCAACGGTTTGCAGCACTACCCTGCCATTATGACAACGAGCCAATGACATTTTGCATCAATTCCACTCAAAGAGATCGCCATTAATGCCGATATATGTCATTGTAGTACAACCACATTCGCACTTGCAATAGTACGTTTTTTTATATATTATAGAACTATTGTACCTATTGGCGCTACTCTCGAGTGATTGGCACACCCGTTTGCCTATCTAGAGCGGAGTTTTTTCTCAAATGTTCGACTTCCTGACAGGGCGAAAAAAGCAGGCTTCGACCTTCAGTCCCCAGCAAGAAGTTAGCAAGCTTGCGGAGCTTAGCCCTCCTTCTGCGCTCGTTTCGATGTCTAACGACAAGAACGAAGATACGCATGAAGAGTTGGGCAAAGCCTTTTTTCTGCGCCGTGAGAAAAAACTCTATACCGAAGGCAGCCATCTGTATCTGACTACCCCAGACAACCTAAAAATAGCCAAAGACCAGAATTTAACGGCACAGTACGTCTCGCTGCAGTTCATGAATAAGCGCATTCCCTATAGCTTGGATTGCAAGATTATCGGGCGCTTTCGCATGCTGCCAGAGATTGTTGAAACGCTCGATTTCAACGCCAAATCTGCCTACAAACTGGTCCCTACTAGCACCCTGAAAAAACAGGACAAGCGGCAGTTCTTTCGCTATACGCTGAAAAACTACGGCGATTCGCGCATACCGCTTACGACGCATATTGGCTTTGACCTGTACGTGCGCAAAACGGATCAGACCTTTCCCGAAGAAGGGGCCCCGCCCGTAATGCTCAAGGACATTACGCCAATCGATTTCTCCTCTCCAGAAGACGAAAACCAGCCGTTTCAAACGCGCGACGCCATCAACGACTTTCGTGCAATCATGCTCAAAAAGCAGCCGCACGAGCGCTTGGTGTATGCAAGCAAAATAGAGCGAGATGACTCGACCAGCCTCGTCAAACGCAAGGACGAAGAGTTGCTGCTGGGCCAGCTAAATCTACTCGGCTTAGAGATGGAGTCGCTGCGCGATGTGCTCTACCTGAAGAAGTCGGCCAAAGCGGCACTCAAGAAGGGCAAAGAAAACCCCTTCAGCATGAAGCCAGGCGAAAAAGTCATTACCAACTTTGTCCACAACCGCGAATACTACCAGATGCTGGTCGAGGTGATGGACGCCCGCACCCAGAACGAAACAGTCAGACCGATTGAGTTCCCTCGCCCCGAATTCGGACTCAAGCTCGACCTGGTCGACTATAGCGTCGGCGGGGCCCTCGTAGAGAGCAACGCAGATTTTCTCAAGTTTATCCTCGGAGACAAATGCCCGGACGGGGTGAAGAAAGAAACGGAGTTTACCAGCGATCAATGGACAGAGGCCTTAAACGAGCTGCAGAATTCCATGATCCACCTCACGTTTTATCCCAAACTCCACTTCCCGGATGCCGTTCAGCGCTTTAAACCCGAACTGCCGTTCAAGGTCAGCATTCTCGCACAGGTTGTCCGCACGCACCTGGTTCAAGCGGGTGAACGCACGGTCTTACAGCACGGGCTGCAATTCTGCTACGAGGCACAGGGTATTCCCCTTGCCAAAGACGATCCAATAGACTGGCGTTACAGCCGATATATTCGCGACAACGAGCACTTCAAAACCGTTCATAGCCACCTTAGTCAGCTGTACGGCTATTTGGAAAACCAGAGCATGTCGAGTGGAGCGGGTGGCAAGCGCAGGCGTCGCAAGCGCAAAGAACCGGAAGGCCAAAAAGAGCCGGAAAAAAAATAGGAGCGTTCGAACGGTAGATTCGAGCGCTCCCTTTTTATTGTATGCGCAAACGGCCCTCTTAGCCGATGCAGATCTCTTCCTATATGCCGCACAAACGCCCACGGGACTCAACGGCGTTATTTATTCGTCGTCTTCCTTCCTCTTCTTTGCAGCCACCCGATCCTGGAACGCGGAACGGATTTTTTCGTCGGTAAATTTGTGCTTCTGCTCGGCGATTCGGCTCTGCACAGAAGCCACTAATTTCTCGCTTTTTAGCTTTTCCTCTTCGGGTTTTTCGTCCTCGCGAAAACGCTGGCTCAGCGCAATGAGCAATTTGCTATAGGTGTTTTGGTTTTCCGAACCTGGATGCAACGTATAGGGCGGCATAAACTGCAGGCCGCGCTCCATATTGTTGCGCGAACGATCCTCTATTAGATCGCGCGGGAAGACGCGGAATGTCACGCGGTACTGCTCTTTGGAGTCGGCGACGCGCTCCAATATCAGCGGCAGGTACACCTCGTCTTCTTTGCCCACCTTTTTATTAAACGTGCGCATTAGCCCTTCTTTTACCTCTTCGGTAATCCTGAAATAGAGCAAGAAACCAACGATCGTATTGATTTCGCGCAGGTATTCGTTGGGCTTAGAGACCATAACCTGAAGCACTTTGTCGTGCTCAATATTGGCCAGCAATTCTTCCTTAATCAGCAGGTTCACATCGCCCAGGTTGCCCAATTCATCGAGGGTTACGTTTTCGATGTGCTTGACGCCTCTCTGTTCGATATACTTGTCGAGTGGATCGCGAATGCTCTTGAAAAAGGGGCCCTGCGTGCTGCGCTGCGCCCACCCTCCCCCGCCGGGAATGCAGTAGAGCTGCGCATTGCTCAGGTAGCGCTCCAATACGTCGCGCCGTATGCTGCCCGGCCCGTTGGGCATAGATGTCACGCTATCGACGCGAACCTCGATGATGTCTTCACCGCGGACAAAGACATCCTTGGGCAGCTTTTCCTGTGCCTCTTCGCGCGGTCCAACCCACGGTTTCTCGGGGTTGTCTGGACTTTCTGCGACATAGAAACTCTTGCGCAAGAAATAGGCCTTGCCGACAAAGTAGACCGGGCGAGTCGCCCCTTCGACTTCAACCGTGTAGCTCAGCTGCAGCGGCTCTCCGGGTTTGAGTAAGCGATCGGTCGGCTCAAAGCTACCGCCGGCCACGCCTTTCGGAGAAGTAACGAAGAATACGGCTTTGGGCTGGTCCTTAAACTTGCGAAAGGCAAAGTTACATATCGCTCCGCGGCCACGGCCGTGTTCGACAGACTCCGTTAGCATGCGTGGGCGAATCAAGTCACAGAGGACTTCTACACTGCGAAATGCCGCAAAGAGCGGCTGCATCTTCCCCGGCTTGATAAATACTTCAACCGTGGAAAAGGGCGCTTTCTCTGCCTCGCTATCAGGGGCAGTAGACACTCCTGCAGCGGCACTCTTCGCCTTTTTTAACTTTGCTTTCTTCAGTTCGGCGCGTCGAGCATCCGACAGCGGCTTTTTCTTTTTTTCTTCCATGTGTTTATAGAGAAGGCTATCAGGGCATTTTTATAAGCCAATTTTTGCTACGATACCGAATGTCTACCGTTTAGTCAAGTTTTACCAATTCGCACACGACCTCGCAGTGCGGCGTTTGTGGAAACATATCGACCGGCTGAACGCGCTCAATTGCATAGCCGTATTCGCGCAGCACGAGAACGTTCTCTGCTAACGTTTGCGGATTACACGATACATATAGGAGGCGTGCAGCCTGCATGCGTCCCAGGGCGTCCAATACTTTTCGGTGCAATCCCGGGCGCGGAGGATCGACAACGACCAAGTCAAATGCTCCCCGCTGCGCTTCCACATCGTTTAACACGTCTTCGGCCGCACCGGCAATAAAGGAACAGTTGTGCACGCCATTGCGCTCGGCGTTGATACGGGCATCGGCCACTGCTTCTTCTACTACCTCGATCCCCACGACCTCGTTGGCCAGCGGCGCCAGGTGCAGGCCGATCGACCCCGTTCCACAGTATAGGTCCAATACGCGGCCCAGCTGATTGCCCGCCCATTCACGAATAAGCGCATACAGCCGTTCGGCCTGCAGCGAATTGGTCTGAAAAAAGGACTGTGGCGAAATATCAAAGCGAATTCCTCCGCAGGATTCTTCAATAGCACCACCTCCCGATATGACAAACTCGCGCTCGCCCTTTGCTACCTGGGCCTTGCCGCTGTGCAGCGTAACCACTAGAGAGTCGAGTTCCGGCACTTCGCGTATGAGGTGCTCAACCAGCTGATCAACGCCTTCGTCGGGATAGGATGATACGACCAGATTTACCAGAGTCTGACCGCTGTTTTTGGCATCGCGAATAACCAAAAATCGCAACAACCCCTCGTGCGTTTTCAGATTATACGCGCTGAGTCCCATATCATTCGCCGCGCTGCGCACAACGCCTACGATGCGGTTGGACAGCGGCGATTGGAGATGGCATTCTTCCACGTCAAATATTCGATTAAATCGACCGCGCACGTGCAGCCCCAACTGCACGCGTCCCTCTCTATCGCTACCAAATGAAAATTCCATTTTATTGCGGTAGAAATACGGCGCGTCTACTGCAATCGCAGGCGGTATTTCTACGTCGGCAAAACCCTGTCCAACCAGCGCATTACGGACCATTTGCTCCTTGATCCGCAGCTGATCCGCATAGTGAACATCCTGCCAGCGGCAGCCCCCGCAAAGGCCAAAGTGGGCACATACAGGCTCCGTCCGCTCCATGGCACAGTCCACAAGACGAACCATATCGGCATTGAGACGGCCACGGCGCTTCTTGGCGATACGCGCCTCGACGCGATCACCCGGCACCGCGCGACGGACAACCACTTCGCGCTCTTCGACGAAGCCGCGCCCGTCTCCCTTAGAGTCGATCTCACTTATATCCACCGTTATGATATCACCGCGCTTCATCCGTCATTTCCCATACGTAAAACAAAACAAACGGGACGAGAATCGAATCTCGCCCCGTTTGTCCATGTTCGCTTCTATGACGCGCTCTATTCTTCAGCGGCATCCTCTGTTGCGCTGCCGTCTGAAGCGCTGTCGGCGGCTGCGGCCGCTCCCGGACGATCGACGAGCTCTATGATGCTCATAAAAGTGCCGTCGCCGCGGCGCGGGCCCAGCTTAACGATCCGAGTATAGCCACCATTGCGTCCCTTATAGCGAGGCCCCAGCTCGTCGAAGAGCTTGGCTACAACTTGCTTGTCCGCAACAAAGCGCAACACCTGACGGCGTGCGTGGAGGTCACCGCGCTTGGCAAAGGTAATCATGTGCTCAGTCGAGCGACGCAGTTCCTTAGCGCGGGTGTGCGTCGTCGTAATGCGCTCCCCCGCCAGCAGCGAGGTTACCATATTCGCCATCATCGCTTTGCGATGCGAGGCGCGACGGCCCAGCTTAGCTATTTTCTTTCCGTGTCTCATCTTTTTTCTTTCAATCTACGCTTAGAATTCCTCTGCGAGCGGATTGACGGCCTCTTCGTCAACTTCCACGTTTTCGTAGGGCGCCAAATCCATTCCCCAGTTCAGTCTGAGCGAGTCCAAGATTTCTCCCAGCTCGTTGAGCGACTTGCGGCCAAAATTGCGGTACTTGAGCATTTCGGCTTCGCTGCGTCCCACGAGTTCACGCAAATGCGTAATGCCGGCAGCGCGCAAGCAGTTGGCCGAGCGAACGGATAGTTCCAACTCCTCGACGGGCATAGCCAACAGACGGGCAACGCGCTTGGTCTCCTCATCAACCTCTTTTTCTTCAGCCTCTTCGGCTTCTTCTTCAAAGTTGATAAAGAGGCTCAAGTGCTCCGTGAGGATCTTCGCGGCCTGAGCCAGCGCATCCTCTGGATTGACCGAGCCATCGGTCCACACTTCCAGCGTCAGGCGGTCGTAGTCGGTGCGACGACCAACGCGCGCGTTTTCAGTATCGTACTTAACCTGAGTAACCGGAGAAAAAGAGCTGTCAATGGGCACCGAGCCAATGGGCTGGTCGGGCACCTTGTTCTCTTCCGCAAAGCGATAGCCGCGCCCCTGGCCGACGGTCAATTCCATCGTCAGGGTAGCCCCTTCGTCCAACGTAGCGATGTGCAGGTCTGGATTCATAATCTGCACGTTGGGATCGACGGCTAGATCACTAGCTTGCAGCGCGCCAGCACCGGTCTTCTCGATGCGCAGCACCCTGTCTTCATCGCCGTTATAACGCAGCGCTACTTCCTTGAGATTCAGTATGACTTCGGGGATGTCTTCGCGAACCCCTTCGACAACGGAGAATTCGTGCTGAACACCCTGAATATTGACTTGTTTTATCGCAGCACCCTGGATGGACGAAAGGAGGATACGCCGCAGAGAATGACCTAAGGTAACGCCAAACCCCCGCTCGAGCGGCTGTACGACAAACTTGCCGTAGTTCTCGTTCAAGCTTTCCTTTTCGATTTCCACCAGCCTCGGCATCTGGAGACCTTCTAACTTCATATAGCCCCTTGCTCCCTGGAATGAGGAGAGATTTTCTACGATTCTCGCCGTTCTAAACGCGAGAATAGAACTCGATGACTAGTTGTTCTTCCGCAATCGTCGGAATATCTTCGCGACTGGGGGTTTCGACGACTGAGCCCTGAAGATTGACTTTGTCGACAGACAGCCAGGGCACGGTTTCTCTGGAACGACGCAGCGACTCGTGAATCGCCTCCAACTGGCGACTTGACTCAGCCACCGTAATCGCATCGCCAACCCTCGTCAGATAAGAGGGGATGTTAACGCGGGAACCGTTCACAAAAATATGGTTGTGGCGCACCAGCTGCCGGGCCGCTTTGCGCGATGCGGCAAAGCCGAGGCGGTAAACCACATTGTCGAGGCGGCTTTCCAACAGGCGCAGCAGGTTTTCACCGCTAACACCGGGCACGCGCGTGGACTCCTTGTAGTAACCGCGGAACTGGCCCTCGCGCACGCCATACAGGCGAGACAGCTTTTGCTTTGCACGCAGCTGGACGCTGTAGTCGGACTGTTTGCGACGCAAGCCCTGGCCGTGCTGCCCGGGGGCATAGCTGCGACGCTCAAAGGAGCACTTCTCCAAATTGCACCGCTCGCCCTTCAAAAAGAGCTTCGCACCTTCGCGCCGACAGTAGCGGCAGTTGGGTCCCGTATATCTGCTCATACCAATATTCTCCTCTAAACCCTGCGACGCTTGGGCGGACGACAGCCGTTGTGGGGAATGGGCGTCACATCGCGGATGGCCGAAATCTCCAGCCCCGCATTCTGCAGCGCTCGAATGGCGGACTCACGGCCGACCCCGGGTCCTTTGACCCACACTTCGACGCGGCGCAACCCCATGCTCATCGCCTCCTGTGCGGCCTTCTCAGCGGCGATCTGACCGGCAAACGGGGTCGACTTGCGGCTCCCCTTAATGCTCATCTTGCCGGGTGTAGCCCATGATATCACATTGCCCTCAGGATCGGTCAGCGTGATAATCGTATTGTTGAAGGTAGCGAGAATGTGGGCGACGCCCACGGCCTCTACCTGCTTTGACTTCTTGCGTCTTCTGCGTCTTTCGGGTGGCAAATGCGTTATCCTCGTTCTTAGCTGTTATTATCTCGGCGCTTTTTTCTTGCCCGCAATGGCACGACGAGGTCCCTTGCGAGTGCGCGCATTGGTCTTCGTGCGCTGGCCGTTGGCTGGAAGACCGCGGCGATGCCGCAGGCCTTTATAGCTTCCGATATCCATCAGGCGCTTGACGTTCATGGTAATTTCACCGCGCAAGCTACCTTCGACCTTGTAGTTGGTCTCGATAATCGCGCGCAGGCTGTTCACCTGATCCTCCGTCAAACTATTGATGCGCACCTGCGGATCAATACCGGCTTGCTCAATAATGCGCTTGGCTACGGTCTGACCAATTCCAAAAATATAGGTGAGTCCGATACCTACCCGCTTGTCGCGGGGCAAATCAACGCCTGCAATACGTGCCAATGGCTGGTCTCCTCATCCTTGTCTCTGTTTGTGACGCGGATTGCGCTTGCAAATCACGCGCACAACCCCGTGTCGGCGAATGATCTTACACTCAGGGCAGCGCTTGCTAACAGATGCTTTGACTTTCACAATATTACTCCAACAAAAAGCGGGATTATCCCCGACGTCCTTGTATGCGTCCCCTCTTCATAAACCCCTCGTAGTGGCGGGTCATTAACTGGGACTCAATTTGCTGCAACGTATCCAAGGCCACGCCAACTATGATCAGCAAACCGGTGCCGCCAAAAAACTGAGCAAACGAAGGGTGCACCTTAAACTGCTGTATGACAAAGAAGGGGAAGATCGCAACGGCCGCTAGGGCGATCGAGCCAGGCAGCGTTATCCTCGTCATGATGCCGTCAATGTACTGCGCCGTGCGCGGCCCCGGTCGAATGCCGGGAATAAAGCCGCCGTGCTTCTTCATATTGTCGGCCAGCTGATTGGGGTCCATGACGATGGCGGTGTAGAAGTAGGTGAAGAAGACGATCATGAGACCGTATATCGTCCAGTAAACCACCGACTCAGTAGAAAACAGACCGCCAATGCTCTGCAGAAACTCGCTATCGGGAAAGAGCTGCGTTATAGTCCCCGGTAGAAACATGATAGACTGGGCAAATATGATCGGGATAACACCTGCGGTATTAATGCGCAGGGGAATGTGCGTCGTTTGCCCGCCGTACACCCTGCGCCCAACAACGCGCTTGGCGTATTGAACGGGGATCTTGCGCAACCCCTGCGTCAGCAAGATGACAAACGCCACGACCAGGAACATCATGCCAACCAGAACAATTTCCTGAATGATATTCTTGCCCAAACCAATGTTGTTCAAGTAGTGCTGGTACTCGTAGCGGATGGCGTTGGGCAACTCGGCTATAATACCGATGAAAATGATCAGCGATATACCGTTGCCTATGCCGCGCTCGGTAATCTGCTCACCCAGCCACATGATAAAAATCGTTCCCGTGGTGATCGTGATGATCGTTTCCAGGGTAAAGCCAATGCCGGGATCGGCTACGGCGGACAGACCGGATGCCGGACCGCGTATCGTTTCGAGAAAGTAGCTGACGCCATAGGCCTGAGCGGCTGCGAGGAAAACGGTCCCATAGCGGGTGTACTGTGTTATTTTCTTACGACCCTCTTCCCCTTCGCGCTGAAGCTTCTGGAAGTAGGGAATAACAGCGCCCAGCAGCTGCAAAATAATAGAGGCGCTGATATAGGGCATGATGCCAAGGGCAAATATGGTCGCGCGCGTGAAAGCGCCTCCGACAAACATATCGTACAGCCCGAAGAGCGTATTGCCCGAGTTGTTGAAGAACTCTTGGACGACCTTTACCTCGACGCCGGGAACGGTAATCTGGCCACCGATGCGGTATACGACCAGCAGCCCTATGGTAAATAGGATGCGCTGTCTCAGCTCGGGTATTTTGAAGCAGTTTTGAAAACTCTGCAGCATTAGATCCTCAGATTACCTCGGCCTGACCGCCGGCCTTTTC
>JAYPJE010000026.1:0-56894 GCA_038128265.1 Gemmatimonadota bacterium | reverse complement strand
CTGAAAATCCCTGTGTCCCCAGTTCAATTCTGGGAGGAGCCACCATCTAATTATAAATAGGGACTTAGCGCACACAAGCGCCGAGTCCCTATTTTTTTGCAGCCTAGGCCAACTGCCGCATACATGCCCCAGCGATCAGCGCGACGTGCAGATGTCCACAAAGTCGACGACTCGACTTACCGCCATCTTCTTTATTACCTTATACCCAATCCGAGCAGTAACCCAATCCGCACGCACGCTCTGCGGAGGAGCGATCCATGAGTCAAAAGAAACGCATTCTCGTAACGGGCGCTGCCGGCAGCGTCGGTGCTACCCTATACAAAGCCTGGGAAACGGAACAGCGCTACGAGCTGACTCTCTGCGATCTGCGCCAACCGGAAAGTCGACTATCGCGCGCCGAAGTGGGTGACGTGCGCAGCTACGAGCAGATGCAGGCCCTCTGCCAGGGCCAAGACGTGCTGGTACACCTCGCCTACGTGCCGCAGCGCCACCTGGGCAAAGAGGCGGGCGAAGTGTCCGATATCGGCGCCTCCATGCTGCTTTTTGAAGCAGCGCGCGAAGCCGGCGTTGGCAAGATCGTCTTAGCTAGCACCAATCACGTCACCGGCGTCAATGAACGCCGCTTGCCAGCGCGTCTATCTACGGGCGATCAGTTTATCCCCGATGGCTGGTACGGCGCCATGAAGGGCATGGCCGAAATAGCCGGCCGCCACCTAGTGGAAAACTGTGAGATGCGCTTTATCTCCATCCGCATCGGCTCTTTTACCGGCCGCGACACGGCCGATAGCCTGCGCACCTGCAGCACCCTGCTGACGCCGCGCGACTGCGTGCAGCTTTTTACGCTGGCCGTCGACTATGAAGGCCCCGAACGCTACTTGATCACCTACGGCACATCCGGCAATTACAGCACCCACCACCCCGGCTTTCTCGACATCAGCGCGGCCATTGACGTGCTGGGCTATCGCCCGCAGGACAACGCGCTGCGCGACTTTGGCGCTGAACAGCTGCCGACCATGCAGGAAAATCCGCAGTAGACCTGCTAATCTTTGTAGGGATCGAACTCGTCGTCGCCCGCCATGCACACGCCAATGGGCATCAGCGTGTGCTCGATCGCTGTGCTATCGGCGTGGTGCTGGAGGACTTTATCCAAGCGTTTGTATACGTGCGGGCTCTCGTCGGTGCCTGCACCGCGCAGCTCGACTCCGTTGAAGTAGTCAATCCACTCCATCATCATGGCGCGCGAAATTGTTCCCTCTGTGCGCTGAACCAGCTTGCCTTTCTTCCAGCGCCGCTTGCCGGCCGCAGCCGTGCGCGACATAACGCGACCTGCACCGTGCACGGTCGAATAGAGGCTGGCGCTGGCCTCATCGGCTTGGCGTCCGCGAATAATGACCGATATATCGCCCATCGATCCGCCGACAAAGCTGCGCTGACCCGGGAAGCACGGCGTAGCGCCCTTGCGCACGACCCACAGCTCGCGGTCGCCGTGCCGTTCGCGCCAGGCAAAGTTATGGTGATTGTGAACGCTGTCGACGATGCGAGCACCCAAAATCTCCGCAACTTTTGCGCTTACCCAGTCGCGCCCCGCGTAGGCATAGCGCCCAGCTAGCTCCATGCAGGCCAGGTATTGGCTTCCCAGATCCGAGTCGGCGCGCATTCGCACGGGTTCGACCATCATGCCGTCGCGCCCGCCGCCGGCGCGAATAAAGTGGGAGGCCAACTTGTGGCCCAACCCGCGCGAGCCAAAATGCACGCCGCACCACACGCGCTCCTGCTCGTCGACAAAGAGGTCTACGTAGTGATTACCCGAGCCGACCGTGCCCAGCTGCCGACGCGCCATCTCTTTCAGGGCCGCCGCCGCTTCAATATCCCAGGCCGGATCGTCTTCAAATAGATCGGCCTCGACGGCTTCCTTGTTGGTGCGCCCCATACCAAAGGAAATCTGTCGCTGGATATCGTCCATTATGAGTCCAATGCGCCTCTTTACATCGGCCGCATCGGCGTCGAGCAGCACCGCCTTATTGCCACAGGCAATATCAAAACCGACGCCCGACGGAGAAATCTCGTCTTCGTAGGCGACGACCCCACCAATCGGCACGGCGTATCCCAGATGGTGATCGGCCATCAACGCAACGTGCGCGGCCGAACGCGCACAGGTCTGCATTTGCTCGACGGCGCCCGCATCGGGATCGCCCCACACAGGTATATTGCCGATATATTTGTAGGTCATCGAAGGCGCGGCATGGCGAAGAGCAACAGATCTCTCTATGCTTCCGGCTCTGCTGCAAAATAGCGCTGCAATAGTGCTTCTGGTGGCCACGAGCCCAGCGTCTGCAGCGTGCTGCGCCAGGAAAACGCATCGAGCAGCTGTTCCATCTCCTCCCTGCTTTTACGCGCAGCTGGCCGCATCGGTGCACTGGCAAAGGCGCAGACCAACTGGGCATTGATGGCGGCACATTCCGTCAGGCCGGCAGCGTAGACTTTGTCGACCGTGTCGGCACGCGTGTGCACGTAGCGACCGGCGTCCGGATCGACTAACTCGCAGCCAATGGCGACTGTTGGCACACCACCGGACCAAAATGGAAAGTGGTCAGAGGCCCACCCCGGATTGCCAACGACTACTTCCAGCGGCCCTTCCACTCCTTCAACCTGCGCGCGCTGGGCAACGCCTTCGAGCAGCGGAACGACCTCGTTAAACCCCGCGCTAATCAGGCGCGCCGGGCGCCCTCCCACATCGTTATTGACCATGAGTACCGCATCGTCCATTTCGGCGACGTGCTGGTGCGCGTAGTGCCAAGAGCCGACTAGACCCAGCTCTTCGACGCCGAAAAAAATAAAGCGCACGCCGCGCATTAGCTTCTCCTTATGACGTGCTAAAGCGCGCGCCGCTTCCAATACAGCTACTACTCCGGTGGCATTATCGACGGCACCGCTGCCAACGTGCCACGAGTCGTAGTGACCGCCCAGGGCAATGTACTCTTTGCTGCGTCCCCTGCCGTACAGCGTGCCGACTACGTTCCATGAAGTCCGCCGTTCGGATGTGCTGTGCAGCGACAGCGCCACGCGCACCGCCCCCTTGCGCAGCGCCAAGCGCTGTAAATACGCCGCGTCCTCACGGCTGATGGACGCGGTGGGAATCGCTCCAACGCGATTAAATGCACAGGTGCGCGCCGGCTGCAAACCGCCCGCTATACTGCGCGATTCGAGCAGGCCCACCGCACCCGCGCTGGCCGCTAAGGGCATTTTCAACTGGCGCGGCACCGGATGGTAGGGTGCAACGACGATACGTCCGCCAATCTCCCCCTTGCGCGCCGCGACCTCTTCGGCATCGCAGCGCTGCAGGAATACGATTTCCGCACGCAGATCACGCGCAGCCGGAGACAGCCCCGCACAGCGGCAAGCGATTGCGCGCTGCGTAGGTGCGATAACCTGTAGCCGCTCTTCGGCGCAGTCCCACCCCGCATAGGGAAAGGGCTCTACCTCGACCTCATCTACTCCGTATCGGCGCAGTGCGTCGGCGAGAAAATCGCGCGCCGCTACCTCACCTACACTCCCGGCCAACCGACTGCCAATATCATCGGCCAACACCTGCATATTTTCCCACGCCTCCGATGCGGAGAATATCTCGTCCGTCACAGTGCGCTCAAAATCGCTAGTCATAGTGGCCTACTCGCTCAGACTAAAAAACTTGACATAGGTTAATTTTTAAAGGTATATAATAATAGGAACTTTTATGAAAGCGGGTTGGCTATGATTCGCCCGATCGACCTACAAGACAACTTCTCCAAGGCCCCCATGGCGGCGCGCGAGCAGCACCTGCAACAAACGCGCCCCGAAATGGCCCAGCACAATATCGCTCGCCAGCAAGACCAAGATCACATCTTGGATCACAGCCGCGTGCGACCCGGAGAAAATGCCGATGCCAGCGAAAACCGCTTGGACGATCACGAGGGGAGCCAGCAAAGAGGGGAGCAGCGCCGGCGGCATACAGACGCTGCAGCAGCCCCGAAAGACAGCGAGCAACCCCCGCCCCGTCCGCAGCTAAAAGGTGCGCTCTACATCGATGTAACCGTATAAAAAAAGCCCCGGCCATTGGCCGGGGCTTTTTCTAGCACAGCATAAAAGACTATTCTTCGTCATCTTCGTATTCGTCTTCATACTCGTCGTCATCGTCCTCCCCGTCATCTGCGTCGCTATAATCGTCTTCTCCCTCCAGGATGGAAATGCGGCGTTGCAGCGCGTCGTTGCGCTGGTTGGTTGCAGCAAGACGCTCACAGAGTAGCTCGACGATATTTTTCATAATGCGCATATACATGCCGGCGTTTGAGGCAAGCACAGCATCGAGGTTTTTCTTACTGATGACCACGGCAACCGACGGCTCTATGGCAGAGATATTAGCCGAGCGCGGTTGATCGGTCAGCACGCCCATTTCTCCGGTTGGCGATCCGGGAAGAATCTCCCCAAGTTGGTCGCCGCTGGCCGTGGTAACGAGCAAGCGACCGCGCAACAGTACGAGCATTTCATCACTGGGAGCACCAATGACGTATATGCGCTTACCGGCTTCGTATTGCTGCGACGCCGCCACGCGCAGTATGCGCTGAATATGCTCTATCTCCAGCCCCTTAAAGACGCCAATCTTGCGCATAACCAGCATTAATTGATGCTGTTGCTTATTCATTTTTCATAACCTTTCCGTCGCGACGCAGCGATTATAACACTTTGAGTTTCTGTAGAAAATCGCCGCGTTTTGCGTTGGCTACATCAATAGCTTCTTCAGATCCCAGCACGGCTATCACACCTTGTTGAGCCACGTGGTCGAGCACATCGGCAAACGCGCGAAAATCATCAGCGCTGGTTGCCAACACTTCGTCTCTTATGCGCTGACGATATACATCGTCGATGCCCGTCAGCCAGCGCATCATGGAAGTATATCCCTTGGCGTCCGGCAGCTGGTACGCATCGAGATCGCCAATCGTGCCGATAATCGCCTTGCTCAGTTCGTCGCCGTTGACGTCGAGCCCGCGCAGAAACGAACCGCTCCCGTCGTAGTTTTCCAACGTGCTTACTATGTTTGGATCTCTATACGAGGCGTAGGATAATACGCCAGACAGAGCGTCAAAAGAGCAAAATGCCCCGTAGGCTCCACCCTGTACGCGGATGCGATCCCACAGCCAACTCGCCCCCAAATAGCGCGTGATAACGGTGGCCGATCCATGTAGAGAATAGCCCAATTCGTAGAGGTTAGCCGCCTTGCCGACGTAGTTGACCTGTGCGGGAATAAGCAATCCCTCGTCGCCGGTGCGCTGGCCATTGTGCCACTGCTGCACAGCACCGCCGGCAGCGGGTAGCGCCGCCAGCAGTCGGGCGAGCTCGCCGTCAAAGACTGGGCGATCATCGGCGCTGAGCGTGGCATTGCACAGCGCGCCAGCACGGTTAAAAACAAGGGTGCGCATTTCTTCTAAACGACGCTGCACGGCCGGCCAGTCACGTTCAATCTCTTCGACCAGCTGGCGCAGGAAGAACAGGTAGTCAACGCCGCGCATCTGCTCTGAAATCCAGGAAGTGCGATCAAAACGCGAGCGCAAACGCAGCGACACCACGCGGTGCCCGCCGGGCACCAGACCAGCCTCTTCGCCCGCCTTTTCCTCCAGCGCCATCTGCATAAAGCGCGCTCGGTCGTCCAAGCGACCCTTGAGCAATACATCGCGCATTACGTCTACGAGCTCAGCCGTGCGCGCGACGGTCGACTTACCCCGCAAAAAGAGCAGAGCGTGGGTTTCGTCGCTGCCGCGATGGCCACTTATTACAGGCTGGGCCCACAGCCCACCCGTCTGCGCACCAATGCGTTGCTGCAGCTGCACAAAGCTCTCGTCCTCCGTGCCCATCTCAAGCAGAGCGCGGCCAAATAGCGGCACGTAGGGCAGGTATTTCTGCGGCAGTGCACTCAGATCGAAGCCCAGGTCGAGATAGGCAATGCCGTTGGTAAAAAGATCGTGATACAGCGCGCGTGCGCCTTCTACGGCCGTCTCTTCGACGGGAATTGTCGCAATCTCCGCGCGCAGGTCGCTCAGCGCCAAACGCGGCAGCTTAGCCAAGTCCGCCGGGTTGTCCGGACGCTCCTGTGCCTCCCTTAGCGCGTGCGCACTTTCAGCAACCTGTGCTATGTCGCTTTCGTCCATTGCCGCACGCACGGCAGCCAGGCGCTCTCTTTCTGCGCGCTCCTGGCGTGCACCCTCTTCGTCGTCCGGACGCAGCACCACCGTCGTGCGGTGCTTGTTGTCGAGAAGGTGGCGGCGCAGCAGGTCGGGCAGAAAGCGCTCGTCGCTTTCAATGCGCTCGCGCAAACGGCTCAGCGAACCTTCAAAGCGCAGCGCTTCCAGCGGATCGCGATCGTAAAGCCAGTGCGCTAGGCTACGCAGCATCAGTGCCAAGCCACGCGGATAGGAACCGGTGTTGTTCTCGCGCAGACGAAACTCAGCCGTATTCAGCGCAGCGGACACCATGCCCATATCGACGCCGTCGCGTTCAATGCTTTCGAGCGTTTCGACGATCAGCGCCGCAACCCGGTCGATGTCCTCTTCGCGAACGCCTTTTAGACCCGCGCCAAAAAAGAGCTGCTTCATCTCGGTTTCCAAACCGCTTCCCGTCACGTCTTCTCCCAAACCCGAGTCAATGAGCGCCTTGCGCAGAGCCGAGGCCGGCGTCCCCAAAAGCACGTGATCGAGAATCTGCAGCGCGCGCCGCTCGTCCAGGTCGATATCCTCTTGCAGCAGCCAGTTGAGGGTGACAAAGCACTTGCTCTCTTCGCCATCGCTGGCGTAGACATGCTCCAGACGCCGCGGCTCGGAAAAGCGCGGCTGAAGGCCAATTTCAGAGTCTATGGATCGAGGTTCAAAATCGCCCAGATACTCTTCCAAAATCACCAAGCGCCGCTCTACGTCGTCGTTGCCGTAAAAGAAAATGCGCGCGTTGCTGGGATGGTAAAAGTCGCGGTGAAACCGTTCAAACTGCTCAAAGCTCAGATCGGGAATAGCGCGCGGGTGCCCTCCCGACTCCACCCCGTAGGTAGTGTCTGGGAAGAGCGATTGCTGCGCGTACTCAGCCGCCACGCGCTCGGGATCGGAATAGGCCCCTTTCATTTCATTGAAAACTACGCCCTTGTAGCTCAGCCCAGCGCCGCCTTCCTCCACTTCGTAATGCCAGCCTTCCTGCTGCAGCACTTCCGGCGTAATACGCGGGTAAAAAACGGCGTCTAAATAGACGTCAATTAGATTGTAAAAATCCTTCAAGTTGGTGCTGGCAACCGGATAGCACGTTTTGTCGGGATAGGTAAAGGCATTGAGAAACGTGTTGAGCGATCCTTTGATCAGCTCGACAAAGGGCTCTTTGACCGGATACTTGCGCGAGCCACACAGCACGGAATGCTCCAAAATATGCGCCACGCCCGTCGAGTCGCTCGGCGGGGTGCGGAAATTTATTCCGAATACCTTGTTCTCGTCGTCATTGGCCATCGAGAGCAGTTCGGCCCCTGTGCGATGTCGGTACAAACGAGCCTGCGCATTGAGTTCGGCTATATGTTCGTCGCGCAGCAATTCAAACTGATGTTCTGGCATACCTATCCTCTCTACCAGTCGGCACATAAGATATATCGACACATATTGACAGACATCTATAAAAATGCGCTAAAATATTCAAATTATTTGGGTAATGACCACACGGCTGCCGCCGTTTCACCTAGGATATGATCCACATCGCGCGCGGCAAAAAACGGGACCCCCTCGCGGATTAGGCGCAGTTCATCGGCCAGCGTAGGCCAGTTGTGCTTGACGCGATGATGCCCGGGATAACCGGTTCCCCACAGCGCGCGTGCGCTGCCAAAGGCGTCGTAGAGCATGCGAATGTAGGGATGCACATCCGCATACGGGAACGCCTCTTGTGAGCGACCCGCAACGTCGGAAATCTTGACGAATACGTGGTCGTGCTGCGCCAAGGCGACAATGGGCTGATAGGCATCGGGCCCCACCTGCAAATCGGGGTATCCCATATGATCTATCAGCAGCTTCATGTGGGGATAGCGGCGCGCAATCTCGTCGACCTGGGCTGCATCGCCAGGGCGCATGTGAAACTGGACGACCGCCTCGGCAGCCGCTAGCTCGTCCCACAGGGCGCGATTGGCATCGGCGATGAGAATCGGTTCGTCCGGATAGTACATGGGATGCAGGCGAAAACCAACCAGGCCACGCTCGGCCATCCAATAGCGCGCCACCTCGGCGTTGTTTGGATCCTGCGGATCGATCAGCCCGTGACCGATAAAGCGATTTGGAAAGCGCGCCACTGAGTCGGCTATATAGCCGTTGTCCCAGGTAGACCAGCTCGTTTGCACCAATACAGTCCAATCAACCCCGTGCACATCCATTTCTGCCAGCAGTTCGTCGGCCGTTCCCGGCTCGTCGGGCAAGCTATTCCAGCCCGGTGCCGTTGGACCAACGGGATAGCGCGGTGGATCGATTTCCCATACGTGCACATGCGTATCAACTATCATCGGTCTCGTCCTCCGTTAGGGGAGCGCGATTTTTCCCAACGCGACGGCGCGGCGCGCCCCCGTTGCCGCGGGCGCATTGCCAACTCGCCCCATAACCGTCTCGTTGGCCAAAACCGCAAAGCTGAGCGCTTCGCGCGCATCTGGATCGACGCCCAGCTCGGCCAGCGATTCTACCCGCGCGCCATCCAGTGCACAGCGGAGGCGCTCCATCAAATGCGCGTTGTGCACGCCCCCACCCGCAACCCATACGGCGGAAATAGGCTGAACGGCGGCGCGGTCAATGCCCTCGGCAATGGAGCGCGCACTAAACTCCGTCAGTGTGGCAAGTAGATCGCCTTCTTCATACGCACCGGGCCGGGCTATCTCGGCGAGAAACGCGGCGCCAAACTCTTCTCGTCCAGTCGATTTGGGCGGCTCGCGGCGCAGGTAGGGATGCTGCATTAGCCGCTCGAGCAGGGCGCTGTCGACGGCGCCGCGCGCCGCGCGCAGGCCGCCGCGATCAAAGCGCTCGCGCCCGCCCGTAGCGCGCTCTACGGCTGCGTCGATTAGCATGTTGCCGGGCCCTGTATCAAACGCACATACATCTTCCGGACGCGCTCCAGCCGGCACAATAGTCACATTGGCGATGCCGCCGATATTGAGCAATACGCGGCCCTCTTTTTCGTCGCCAAAGAGCAGGCAGTCGGCCAGCGGCACGAGCGGCGCCCCCTGACCGCCGACGGCCATATCGGCTGTGCGAAAATCCGCCACCGTGACGATCCCCGTGTGCTGAGCAATAACCGACGCATCGCCAATCTGCAGGGTCGAGGGCGGGTCACCATTGGGCAGATGACGCACCGTCTGACCGTGCGAGCCGATCAAATCGATATCCTCTGGCCTCAGACCGGCCCGATCAATCACCTCGAGTACGGCCTCGGCAAAGAGCGCACCTAGCTGCGCATTGACCTGGCACAGCGCATCGATTCCGGCGCGGTCCTCGCACAGATCGAGCACGGTAGCGCGCAGGTCTGTTGGCATCGGCAGCGTTTCAAAAGCCAGGACTCGGTGGCGCAGAGCGCGACCGCAGCCGTGCAACTCGGCGACTACCGCATCGACTCCATCAGCCGAAGTTCCCGAGATGAGACCGACCACGATGCGGGACTCCTTGCCCGCTATTTCACTCAGTGCGTGCACGTATAGTACCTTCCTGCACATCGCGCGCCACGACGGCGACCATGCCAAAGAGCACCGCGTAGACCAGTGCAAAGCGCCCGTTGATCATCGATGCATTGCCCAAGCCAAGCGCCAACATGCCCGTTAGCAGGGCAAATACAGCGGCGCAAAACGAGCGCACATGCGGATCATTGCAGCCATAAAACGTGCGCCAAGACAGCAGCATAACGCGCCCGTACAACCAGAAAAAAGCCGCCGTTCCCAGCACGCCCATTTTCAGCAGCAGCGTCAAGTACAGACTGTCGACCGTCCATGCGCGCGTCCACTCAAAGCGCAGCATTTTTTCGTTAAAGTTGAGCAACATGAGCGTCTTGCCCTGTCCGTATCCCAGCAGCGGACGCTCGCCGACGGCTTCTAGTGCCACGGCATAGGAAAATAGCCGGCCTAGGACGTGCACGTTGTCTTCGTACTCGACCAGCGAACGCGAGCGTTCAAAGACCTGAGCGCCAATGGAGGCACCGGTAAAGCGCTGAAAGAAAAATACGGTGCCGGCCAGCAGGGCCAAAATGGCTACGACCAGTGCGGCGGCGCGCCAGCGACTGCGCCCTCCGCGCAGACGGCCCTGCATATAGGCGATGCATACAAGACCAATGATAAAGACGGCCCACATACTGCGACCCACCGTTAGCACGAACGCCAGGCCAACGGGAAAGAACAGCAGCAGCAGCAGCGGCTTGCCCCATCGCCGCGGCGCCCATACTAACTCGGCGACGATGAGCAACAGCGCCACGGGCAGAATCATGCCCTGCAGGCGCGCCACGCGCACAAAGCGATCGCCCACAGACAGGTCTATAGCGCCGACAAACTCTAGCACGTATTCAAACGATACAACGAGCCCGAGCACGACGAGCAGCGGCGCATAGTAGCGCAGAGCACTGCGCCCGCTGACAAAGTGGCTGACGACAAAAAATGCAACGTAGTAGAGGGGAAATCGCACATCGCGCCAAATAACGGTGGCGGCGTTGCCGTACAAAAAGCCAACGCCGATGGAGAAAATAGCCACGGATAAGAACAGGAGGACCGCGCCGTCAACTGCCGTGTGCTGTACGCGCAAACCGCGACGATACACCCAATCTATAACGGCGAAGAAACACACCAACAGCAAAAAGCCCTCTTGCAGGCGCACCCCACCCGGCAGCACCAACTCAGCCAGCGCGCTAGCCGGTAGGACAACCGTTACCGCCAGCAGCAGCGACAGCGAGCGCTCGACGGAGAACAGAAAAAAGGCCATGCCACATGCTACGGCGGGCACCACCCAGAATAGACGTGGAGCAACGTAGATCGGCGCACATATCAGCGCGAGCTGTACTAGAACGGCGCACCACAGCAGTGCGCGATTGTCGGGGCGGACGAGGGCAAAATTAAGCGCGTTCATCGCATTTCCCACTCGGTAGACGCATGGCAATCCAGCAGGCAGCCGGTGCCACCAGCGCCAGGTCGATTGGCAGGCGGAAGCGCATATGCGCAAAAAAAAGTGCGTGCACGCAGGTCAGCGCGATAGCCAGCGAAGCCGCCGACCAGGCCAGCGCGTCGCCGCGCAGCTGCCACAGCCCGAGCATACCCAAAATTAGAACGCAACCGCCCGTCAGCAGCGCAGTAAAAAAGTGCAGCGGCGACGCGTCCGGCAGCAGAGGGATCCACAGCAAAACGGTCTTCTTAGCGGCTAGGTGCAGTGCGCGCAGCGGGTCGGCGGCGATGCGCGCCAACATCCGCTCGGCGACAACGGCATCGCGGCGCACGGGATCAGCTTCGAAACCCGATATTTCTTCCATCATCTGCCAATAGTCCGCTCCGTCGCGATAGCGCCCCGTCGCATTCTCTTCGTGCCCGACCAGCAGGTTAATGCCGAGGTTGGTGGAAATGGGCACGAGGCGTCCACTAACCTGGAAGTTGCGCAGCGTCCACGGCGCAACGCTGATCACCAACGTCGCCGAGAGCATGGCCAGATAGCCGAGCTTAGAGCGCGGCGGCAGGGCCATTTGAATCCACAATATAGCAGCGAGAAAAGGCAGCCAAGCCAATAAGACCGGCTTACATAGGGCACCTATACCCAGCGTTGCACCCAGTCCAGCTGCGCGCACGACACCGGGTTCTGCCAGCAGTCGTTGGACCTGCCACAGCGCAGCCGCCACGCAGCCCAATAACAGCGTCTCGGCCATTAAAATGCCTGAAAAAAAGACAAAGAGCGGATAGCACGCTGCCAGCAGTGCCGCACACAGGCCCGCAACAGGGCCGCACGCCGCACGCGCTAGCGCATACGGCACCCAGCACGTAGCCGCCGATACAGCGGCCTGTAATAGGCGCACGGCGAGCGGCTCGTTGCCAAATGCCTCGTACACCAGCGATATGGCGAGTGGGTATAACGGCGGGCGGAAAAAACCGGCCTCCGGGCTCAGCAAGCCGTCGCGCCAGAGATTTTCGGCCATGCGCTGCCAGTGCATCTCGTCCGACGATACGGTGCGCCCGTCGAACGCGAGCGCAGCAACCACGCGCAGTGCCAGCGCCAGCAGCAGGACGGCAACGAGGCGGCGATTCACCGCGCACCACCCGGCCGACGCGCGACAATCAAATAGTTCCAAGCATCGCTATCGACCCGATGCAGTCGATCCAAACCCCATGCCAAATACTGGACCGCGGCGTAGATCGGCCCCATTAACGGACCAACAAATCGGCGCTGGAAACGGCGCAGATAATAGCAAAAGCGGGCACCGGCCGTCACCCAATAACCCGCCATGGGCCGCACCTCAACAACCTGCAGGCCCACGCGTTCAACGAGGTGCTGTAGGCCATAGCAGGTAAAGCGAAAGTAGTCGTGAGGCACTTCGTGTAGGCCCCAAATATGCGGCGCGCTAATCAGCAAGCAGCCGCCGGGCTTAAGCACGCGCGCCATTTCTTCTACCATCCGCCACGGTTCGGGAACGTGCTCTAGGACCTGCGAGGAAAACACCGTATCAAAACTGGCATCGCGCACGGGTAGGTGGAGGGCACTGCCCCCAATGTGCGGACGCGTATGCGGGTAGCGCGCCAGATCGTACTCCAATCCCACGTACTCGCCGAACGCGTGCGCGTAAGGCATTGCCCCACAGCCCACGTCGAGCACGCGACCGCGCGCCCAGCGCTCGGCCGCATCGACAATGTGCCGAGCGGCAATGTGCTCTACAAGCCAGTTGGGCGCCAGCGGCCCCACGCCTACCTAGTGGCGATCACGCGCCGTGTGCGGGTAGTAATCGACCACCTGCCCCTCGGCGTCGAGGACGTAGCTACCCGGATAGCGCATCGTCGTAGGACAGACGTGGCCGGGCACCGCCAAGACGTATGCGCCAATAGCCGGCAGCGGACCTTGCCAACGAAATACCCCGTGCTCTTCGTTCTGCGCTACCAGCTCAGCGCTCGGATCGTTGAGCAGGCGCGCGCGCTTGGCGAGGGGAATATCTCCGCATATGGCCTTGTGTCCCAGATCGGTAGTAATGGTCTGACCTTGCGCATCGGCGTGCACGTCGACAACCTGGCCCAACACGAGCGCCGCCCATTCAAAGGGCATATCCGGCATGGCATCGCCATAGCCCGTATCCCAGTAGATACTGGTGCCCGGCGAACCGCAAAACCCTTCAGCGCGCGCGTAGTAGGCGAAGGAAAACGAGCCACCACCAACGAGTCGCTCGACGGACAGGCCTTCGTCCGTGAGGCGGCGCACCAGCGCCCGCGTCTCCTCTATATGCACGCCGGCAACTTGCTCGCGCTGGGCCGGATCCGCGTAGTGGTCGTGCCCGTCGTAGACGTGCAGACCGCGCGCCGCCAAATGGGCGTGGGCCGCAATTTGACGATACAGCTCCACCGCATCGGCCGGCGCCACGCCGGTGCGATGCATGCCCACGTCGAGATCGACCATGACCTGCAGCACCGCGCCGCGCTGCTGCGCTACGGCACCGAGCAGCTCCACGTGTTCGGGACGGCTGGCAATGGCTACTACGAGCGCATCGCCGTTTTTGGCGGCGATATCGGCAAAGCGTTCTACCTTAATGCGCTGCGTCAGCGGGTAGGCGAGCACGACCTCTTTGCCGCCGGCATTCAACGCCATCTCCAACTCGCTCAAGGTCGCGCATTTAAAGCCGACCACACCGGCTTGGACCTGTTTCTGCGCCACCGCTTCCGCCTTGTGCGTTTTAACGTGCGGCATCAGATTGTGCGCGCCACCCACCCACTCGGCCTGCGCGCGAATATTGTGGTCGATGCGCGCCTCGTATACCACCATCGCCGGCGTTTCCAACGAATCGGGATCGGCGACCTTATAGCCAGCCATCTCAATCATGGACCAAATCCTCGTATAGCGTATGAAAGCCTGTTAGCAAAGGCGAGAAAATAGCATAAAGGCCCAGTGCGAGCAAACGTCATACGCGCCCGTTTGTCCCTATATTATCCGTTATGCGCCGCCGATTTAGAACGCATCCCCTACTCGTTTTCTTACCCTTTTACGTCCTGCTGCTGCTTGGGGCTGAGAGCGCCGTGCGCCACCTGTGGAGCGGCTACGCGCCACCCGACAGCCGACGCGTCTTTGCCGATGCACAGGTGCACCACGACTACCGACCCAACACGCACTTCACGATGCATCCCGGCCCGGGCGATCACTTTGCACCCGCCCACAACGAAATCAATGCCCTCGGCATACGCGGCCCTCTTCCCGGCGCCAAGGTAGGACGGCGCATCCTGCTGCTGGGCGACTCGTTTGTGCAGGCCGACGAAGTCGCCTTCGAGCAAACGTTTGGCCAGCTGCTGAACGCACACTTTGCACCGCGCGGCGAATTTATTAGCCACGGTATGGTCAGCTGGTCGCCTACGCCGGAATTTTCCTGGCTGTATCACCGCGGCCTTGCGCTGCAACCTGACGACGTGGTGCTCTTCCTGTGCAGCAACGATTTCTACCGCATCGACGCGTTTCATCAGACCGATGCCGCCTATCGCCAACAGGCAATCTACCGCGATGGCCTGCCGGTCGGTTACCGTATCGGGGAACCCTCTTTTGCCGATGTTGCCCTAGCGCATTCGGCTCTACTGCAGCTAGCGCGCAGGGTCTATGGACGCGCAGCGACGGCCTGGCGACCGGCCGGCAACAGCAGCCAACCGAGCATCCCCGGAGAAATTATCCACCTGTCACAGTCTCCCGAACAGTGGCCACCCGACCTGCGCGCCAACGCAGACTCAACGCTGAACGTCGTCGGCGCCATGCACGCCTATTTGCAGCAGCGCCGCATCGCGCTGCATATCGCGCTAGTACCGCTGCCCTTTGCCTGGGCGGACGAGGCCGTGGTCGGCAAGCAGCACCCGCTCTACGGCTGGCCCGCTGATTTCGCGGTGTCCCAAGATGGCATCGAACGGCATGTACGCACCTTTGCACGGCGGCAAGGCATCGGCTGGATCGATTTACACGCAGAGTTCGCGCGCCGCAAGGAGCGCAGAGCAGAGCTCCTGTTCAACGGCGCGGACGGCCATTGGAACGCGGCGGGCCACTCGGCCGTGTACGGCGCCCTGCGCTCTTATTTCGACGCTTCTGTCCCACCCTAGTCCGGTGCACTTGGGGAGAGCGGCGCTATTTATTATTTTGTGAAAAACTGCTCACGCACTGTTTGAAGGAGATAGATCCGATGCTCAAGTTAGGCTGTATGTCGCTCAGCTACAAAGACGAATTTGCCGCGGGCAAAATCGACCTTGAAGGTTTTATCGAACGCGCCTATCAAATGCGCCTCGACGGCATTGATATTCACACGCGGGCTCTAGCTTCTACCGAACCCGACTATCTGCGCTCCATTCGCATGCAGGCCCTCAAGCGCGGCCTCGCCCTGTCCTACATCGGCATTAGTTCCAACTTTGGCAAACCCCAAGAGCAACTGGAAAACGAAGTGGACACCGCCAAGCACTGGATCGATGTAGCCGCCTATATGGGCATCCCCCTCGTCCGCGTTTTTGCAGCCTGGATTCCCGAAGGCGACAGCGAAGAAGCGGTGTGGGCACGCATGATTCCCTGCCTGCAAGAAGTTGCTTCTTACGGTCAAGAAAAAGGCGTTGTCGTCGGCCTCCACAACCACAACCACGGCTGCGTTACGCGCACGGGTAAAGACGTCCGCCGCATTATTTCTGAGGTAGACAATCCGTACTTCTCGCACATTCTCGACACCGGCCAATACGTCGGCTCGCCCGGCGCTTCAGGCCAGCGTGGCACGGAAGATCCAGCGCTCAACTTCTACGGCAGCATCGAAGAGACGGCGCCGCTGGCCGTGCATGTGCGCTGCAAAATTTACCGCATTCAAAACGGAGTTGAGGAGTGGCTCAACTACCCGCGCATTTTCGAAATTCTCAAAGGCGTTAACTTCAACGGGTGGCTGTCCATCGTCTATGAGGGGCAGGACGTTGAGGAGGAAGCCAGCGCCGTGCCCAAGGCCGTTAGCTATCTGCGCGGCCTGATGGCCGAATACGAAGCCAGCAACTGACCTCGCGCAGCGCCGATGGCATCTATCTCAGGGTATACCTAGCTCCCTGCGATAGGTGCTATCGGCGTTGCCATTCAGCGACCAGTAGGGCACGCGAATCGTCTTTTTCAACTGCCCGCTGCCGCCGTCGCTGTGTCGCCATTGGAGAATGCGGTGGGGGTAGGCTTCTTCAACCCAGTACTGCTTCCACCCCCCTTCCATTTCCAAACGCCAGATGCGTGCGGCCAATGGCCCTTCGGCCAACGCCACTTGCTCTATCGGCCCCTTGTGCAAGCGGGCGCTGACCAACGCATGCTCGGCGTGAGACGCGCGCAGCGACCACAGGGCAGGTAACAGATATAGATCTATGCTCTGACCAGCGGCAAGCCACTCGCCCTTTAGCTCGCGCAAGCGGATCAGCAGTCCGTCTTCGCTGGCAAATGAGCGCGGTTTTTCCAGCCAATAATCAGCGCGTCCTTCCCGCTCAAAATAGCTGTTTAAATAACCGTGGAGGCGTCCTTCGCGCACGCGTATTTCTTCGAATACATGGCCGCACCACTCCTGGGCACTGAGCGATATTTTGCGCAGTTCAAACGGATGCTCTTCGCCCTCAACCTCGCTGAACACTGAGGTCATGACCGAGTAGTCGTATATGCCCGTGGTGAATTTGAGCACGTTGTTGAGCTTGAGCACGTAGAGGCGATCCTCGCGCGGCTGTGCCGACTCGACCTTAATATGCGTTTCGCGGTTGATATCCTCAGTTACGAAGATCAGTACGCCGTAGCCGGTGCGCATTTGCCCGTAGCGCGGCTGCACCACGTCGTAGCTGGATAGCTCGGCACGCCCATCAGCCCAGTGGTCGTAAAAATCCGCGGCAGCGAATCCGACGCCCCATATCAGGGACGCTCCCCACAGCAGTGCAATCATCTATGCCATCTCCTCTCCAAAGCCTCCGCCGCCGGGCGTCTCGAGCACGAGGCGATCTCCTGGATACACGCGACAGCCGTCTATCGCAGCCAGTTCGACGTGCGATCCATCGGCGCGCTCTACCCGCTGGCGTCCAACGGCTCCGCGGCTTCCTCCTCGCAGCCCATAGGCGCCCGTGCGACGCTGCTGGGTCAGGAGCGATAGGTCCATTTCTTCCAAAAAGCACAGGCACCGCACGGCCCCGTCCCCACCGCGAAACTGCCCCTTGCCCCCCGAGCCGCGGCGTATTGCAAACTGCTCTACCCGCACCGGGTAGCGGTGTTCGAGGATTTCTGGGTCGGTAATGCGCGTGTTGGTCATGTGGCTGTGAACGGCATCAGCACCGTGAAAATGGGCGCCGGCACCTGTTCCTCCGCACACCGTCTCGTAGTAGCCAAAGCGCTCGTTGCCGAACAGCACGTTGTTCATCGTTGCTTGGCTGCCCGCACAGCATTCTAGCGCTCTGAGCAGTGCGGCGACGAGGCGCTGACTCGTCTCGACGTTGCCTCCCACGACGGCGGGAGCGCGCGCGGGCGACTGGGAGAAATCGGGCGCTAGCAGAGAGCCGTTCGGCAGGTGCATATCGACCGGATCCAACATGCCTTCGTTTAGGGGCAAGTCTTCGGCTACGAGCAGGCGCAGCACGTAGAGCAGCGCGCTGTGCGCAATAGCCGGCGTCGCGTTCAAATTGCCCGGATGCACGCCCCCCGTGCCCGACCAATCGACGCGCGCACGCCCATCGTGCACTTCGATGCGCACGGCGATTGGCGTGCCGTCATCCATTGCGTCGCGCGCCGCATAGACGCCGTCACCCAAGCGGCGCAAAGCGCGGCGCACGCCCTCTGCCGCCTCGCGCTGCAATAGCGTCATATAGTGCCCAGCCTGCGGGCCGTGGCGTTCAAACAGAGCGCGCATACCCTCTACGCCGCGATAGTTGGCGGCAAGCGCAGCGGCCAAGTCGGCTAGGTTGTCTTCAACGGCGCGCGATGGGTAGGGCCCCTGGCCGAGCAGCGCGCGCAGCGCCGGCCAATCAACGCGGCCTGTGCGAGCTAAGTACATCGGCTCTAGTACGACTCCCTCTTCGATCAGCTGCGTTGCATGCGGCGGCATTGACCCAGGTCGAATGCCGCCAATCTCTGCGTGATGCGCCCGGCTGGCAACGTAGCCCAACAGCACATCCTCGCGCGAGAAAACGGGCGTTACCAGCGTAATATCGGGCAGGTGCGAGCCACCAAAGCCGGGGTGATTGGTCACCACCGTATCTCCGGGACACAGATCCAATCGCTGGACTACGGCACGCACGCACAGCCCTAGCGCGCCCAAGTGTACGGGAATGTGGGGAGCATTGACGACGAGCTTGCCCTCCGCGTCGAGCAGGGCACAGGAAAAATCGAGGCGTTCCTTGATATTGGTCGACAGGGCGGTGCGCTGTAATACGGCGCCCATATCGCGCGCGACGCTGCGCAGCCCGTTGATAAAAAGCTCCAAACGCACCGCCTCGGGGCGCGCTTTTTCATCGCGCTGCGGACCGGCCGCGTGGCGCAGCACGAGCGATCCGTGCGCGTCGACCTGTGCGCGCCAAGTGCCACCAACAAAGGTGGCGCTGTGCGCTTCAAAGATCAGAGCCGGTCCTTCTAACTGGGCTCCGGGATGCAGCGCACTGCGATCGTAGAGCGCCGCCTCTTGCCAGGCCTCGCCCGCCCACAGGTGCACGGTGCGCTGCGGCACTGGCGCATCGTCGCGCAAGGTTTGCACGGCTATGTCATCACCTGCGTGCAGCACGGCGGCGACGGCGCGCACAGCGACAACTTCAATGCGCCGCGCCTCTGGCTCATACCCGTATAGCTCTAGATGGCGAGCGACAAATGCCTCCTTCAGATTTTCGCACCAATCGAGTGCCAGCGGCTCGTCCTGGCCGACAAAGCGCAGTTCGACAATGCGCCGCTGCACCTCGGCTCGCCCGCCCTCTTCGCGTCCAATGCGCTCGAGCGCTTCGTCCTGCACCTGGCCCATTATATCTGCCAGCACCGGTTCCACTTCGTCCAGCGGCCGGAGGACTTGGCGCTCGGCAAAGCGTTCGATCGCGGCATGGCCGATTCCCGACGCACTGAGCAAACCCGCATCGACGGGTACCAGCACGACCTCAATGCCCAGTCGCTCGGCCACTCCGCAGGCGTGCTGGGCACCCGCACCGCCAAAGGCCACTAGCGCGTATTCGACCGGGTCGTATCCACGCTGCAGCGAAATCCGACGAATGGCGTCGGCCATGCGCTCGTCGGCAATCTCGACAAAGCCCGACAGCAACGCCTCGCGTTCGGGCACCGGCACACCGTCCCGGCGCAGCGCTTCGACGACCTCGTCGAGGCGCTGCTCGGCAGGTTCTCTGTGTATGGGAATGCCAAAGCGCTCGGGATCCAAGCGGCCCAACAGCAGGTTGACATCCGTCAGCGTCAGCGGTCCACCGGCCCCGTAGCAGGCTGGGCCCGGACGCGCACCGGCGCTCTCGGGCCCGACGCGCAGTCGCCCGGCGCGCACGCTGCAAATCGAGCCCCCGCCCGCGGCGACCGTCTCTATGGCCAGCGCCGGTGCCACCAGATGCGCATCGCCTACTTCGTGTTCGAACGCGTATTCGTAGGCGCCGTCAACGCGCGCCACGTCCGTGCTGGTCCCGCCCATATCAAAGCTAATTACGCGCTCAAAGCCGGCCTTTCGCCCCGCGAGCGCAGCGCCAACTACGCCGCCGGCAGGGCCGCTCAACAAGCTGTCTTTGGCGCAAAACTCCGAGGCTGTGAGCAAACCGCCTGCGCTGGTCATTACGTGCAGCGTTCCATCTCCTAGCGCGCGCTGCACGTCGCCCAGGTAGGCGTCGACCACGGGCCCGACATAGGCATCGACTACAGCCGTTTGTGCGCGCGATAGCACGTTGATAAACGGAGCACGCTGTGCAGAGCACACTACGTAGCGGAAACCGCATTCGCGCAGGCAGCTGGCAACGCGCTGTTCGTGAATCGGTTCGACGTAGCTATGCATCAGCGCCACCGCCGCCGTATCTATGCCGCGCTCTACCAATTCCCTCGCGCGTGCACGCAGCGCGGCCTCATCCAGCGCAGTTACGACATGACCCGCCGCATCTAGCCGCTCGTCGACTTCGACAACGGCCTCGTACAGCGGCTCCGGACGCTGGATATGCAACGCGAATAGATCGGGACGCGCCTGGGTACCAATGCGCAGTAAATCGGCAAACCCACGCGTTATAAAGAGCGCAGTCGGCACGCCGCGCCGCTCCAACAGCGCATTGGTAGCACGCGTCGTGCCTAGACGCATAGACAGCGCAGGCAGTTCGGCCGGCGACGCGGCACCGGTGGCGAGTTGAGCGGCTAAAATGGGCGCTTCGTGTGGACAGCGCACCTCAAACGACGCGCCGGCAGAACACGCGAGCGGTCCGTCCAATTCCACCGTAGCCGACGCGGCGTCACAGGCCACAACGCGGCGCGATTGGGTCTCGCCTACACCCAATAGCACAAAGGAAAAGCCGCTCACAACGCGGGCTCCAGTCAGCCAGTCGGCGCGAATACGCAGCCGTTGAGGCGCCAACTGCTCGACCACCACGCCGCGCAGCGCGCTGCTACTGAGCACCTTGATACGCCGGGTCAGCCCGTCTGGTGCCACCGCCAAACAGTCGGTAAACGTTCCTCCGGTATCAATCCAAATGCGCCACCTAGCCGCCTCGGACATCGTCCATTCTCTTTCGCCCATCGCGTAAATAGTTTACCGTTATACGGCATATTGGGGACAGCTATGTCTATTAGCGTACTAAGGAGCAGCGACCAGAACAGGGGATCTTTTGACAATGGGCTTATTCAGGAGCGCAAACCCATTGCTTTTCCCAGCGAACAGCCCGTTCTACGCCCGATCTCAACGCTCTTTTACTGGGCGCACGCCTGGAGCCTACACGGCGGCACCATTGCCGAACACCCGCACCGCGGTTTTGAAATTTGCACCTTTGTTCTCGATGGCTCCATCGAGCACTACGACGACGCGACAAAGGGATGGATCGCATTGGAAGCGGGGGATGTGCAGATTATCCGCGCGGGCAGCGGCATACGTCACGCGGAGAAAATAAAGGCGGGGGGACGCATTTTCCAAATCTGGTTTGACCCCAACTTAAAGCAGAGCCTCAGCGTCGAACCAAGCTACGACGATTTTCGCGCTTCGTCCTTTGCCGTATCAGAAGGACTCGGCATTCGCACCCAAACGCTGGTAGGCTACGGCTCGCCGCTTCGCATGGATACTCCGACCCGCATCCGCCGCGTGCAGTTTCAACCCGGCGCACACGAACTGCCTCTCACTTTAGGTTACAAAGCCGCCGTATTGCTAATTGACGGCGCCATCGCACTCGGCGACCAGGCGCTGGAGCGCCACGACTTTGCCGTGCTCACCGACGAGACGCATCCCCGCGTCGAAGCACGCCATCCCGCAGACCTCTTTGTGGTGGAAGTACCCTATCCCGCGCCCTACGAAACATTTGCCGAATCGCGCGCCTAGCGCTAGGCCTTCGGGCAGTTCAGCCGCGACGCTGAGATTTCAGAAACCACATCTCGTAGATGGGCACGACGATGCACAGCAGCATCGTCAGGCCGAGCAGCGCTGAGTTGATCGGCGCCAACACACCCCATCCTGCTCCGACGTAGCGCACCAGCCACGGCTCGGCAATTTCCAATGCGATATAGACAAAGCACGAACTGATGACAAAGGTCTTCCAGCGCGCCGACCAGGCGCTGAGGAGAAATAAATGCCCCGTTGTAAGGAAAACCATCGGCATGATAAATAGGTGGAAGTGCGCCGTTTCTACTAGTTCGGCCTGCTCTTTGGCAAAGAGCATCTGCTCCTCATCGCCCAGATAGTAGGCGGCCGCGCCGCTCGCGCTCAGTCCAGTCTTCTCATGTGACATGTAGATGGACAGCCCCGCAGCCACCAGCATAAAGACCAGAAAGTAGGTCATGATCAGGCGCGTGTGAAAATCCATGCGCGCCAGCTGTGAGCGGTTGCCGAAGTAGCGCATCAGTGCATGGCACTCTGCGCAGCGCCGTAAAAGTGCTCGGTAAGCGCCAGCACTTTGCGCACGCCAAAGTTGAGTGCGCGCACCGACAGCGTCGCTCCGCTAATATTGACAATGTCGCGGTTGATGCGAATGGGGTCGCTGCGATCTTTCCCAACGTATTGGCGCAGAAAACGCGGCTGGCGCACCTGCCCCCCGCGGCTTTCGCGATAGACTAGCACTGCGGCTCCCTGCACGGCAAACTGCGGATCAATGCCAACGATAAATGTTATAGGGCGAAACTTGCCAATCTCCTCCGATACGATCGCATACCCCAACAGCGCACCATCTTCGTCGTAGGCCGTATCTACGCGCAGGCTATCTTCGGTGAAGGAGCGCCCCAGGGCCTCAACCAGCTCGGCCTTGGCCGGCGCGCTGAGGTGGTGCACAGCCGACTCAAAGTGCACGGCGCCGGGAAATAGGCGCGCGCGCCCCTCGTCCGGCTGCATATAGACCTGCACGGAGCCGATGGCATCGGCTCCGGCCAACGAGGCGGCGCCCAGGGCGAGCACCGCGGCAGCGGCCATAGGCCTAAAAGTACGACGCCACCGACAGCAGCAGGCCACTCTTATCCCCATCTTGCTCATAGGTTTCATAGTCGATTTTTAGTACGGTTTCTTCTATCGGACGCCAGTTGAAACCAAACGTTATGCGCGTTTCGTCGCGCGAGCCCAGGTCAATTGCATCGTAGCGCAGCGAGGCCGTGCATATGGAGTTGGGAAACGCCTCCAGCGCACCGGGCAAAAAGTGATAGCCGACCTGGGCATAA
Source organism: Gemmatimonadota bacterium (assembly GCA_038128265.1). Lineage (GTDB taxonomy): Bacteria > Latescibacterota > UBA2968 > UBA8231 > UBA8231. Next base: position 33,846 of record JAYPJE010000026.1, on the reverse strand, counting down.
TAACCGGAGCGCACGTCGAACTCGGCGCCGTCTACAGAGGCAGTGGCATACTCGCCGCGCGCTTCAAATGGACCGCGGCTGTATACGGCGTCCAACGCGTATATACCCAGCCGCCGACTGCCCGCATCATCATAGGCTCCCACGTGAAAGGATCCGCCCATCTGCAAACCGAGAAATGGACTGTAGCCGACGCGACCGGTCAGCGATTTCTGCTCGTTGTTGTCCGACTTCAGGCTGCCGCGCCCAGCGCGCAGACTAGTCGCCGCATTGCCATTGAAGCCATTGACCACGTAGAGTTCGTAATCGAGCACGGCGACTTCGCCCGGATAGAGGGTACCGAAAAGTCCCATGCCTGACTCGCTAAGCGTGGTCGGCACGATTTCTCGCGCCACCAGTGGCCTGTTGGTCAGATCGTTGAGCGGGCTGTCGTGGTTGAGGTTAAAACCGCCCAGCGGCGCTAGTATAATACCCGCCCGATAGGTCAGCGCTTCGGAGAAGGCGATATCGAGCGCTGCAAATTCGATCTTTATTTCACCGTCGCTCTCGCCGCTTCCCTTGACCACTCCACCGTGCTCAAATTCGAGTTCGGCCAGCACGTGAATGCGCTCGTTTACCTCGGCGTGAATGAATGGAATAAAGCGATGCTGATCGAACGTCTTCTTTTCTCGATTCCACAGCAGTTCGTGATCGATATAGCCACCCAGCAATGCGCCGCCACCGCCGTCATTTATATAGGGCTTGTCGTACTGATGTCCTCCCATCTCTTGCCCCACAGCCTCGTGCGGCAGCAGTGCGCAGATGCAGAAGGGTAAAACAAAAAAGAGATTTTTTTTCATCGCCACTTTTTTCATCGCCACAACGGCAGTTAAGATAAACGAAAGATCGGCATATAGTGCAAGTGTTTTATATGCAGAACACTTGATTAGGAAGCTAATCTGAACTGCCCTAAGTGTCAAATTATTTTTTCACATGCGAAAATTGCATTGACTTCGCATTGCTATTTTTTATATTTCACCAAAGAGTTTGGTATGCCAAACATAAAATGGCACTCCCAAACAGTTATTTTGCGGTTTAACCTTGCGTTCGTCTTTACTAACGAAAGTGTCGCTCCCATGCATGCAGCCATTCAGGATGCCCAAGCATCCCATCTCGCATCGCCTCTGAGTCACTATCCCGTAGGCAGTCAAGGTACCGTCGCCGAAGTCGCGGGAACAGGGCGGTTTTCTGCCCGTTTGCGCGAGTTTGGCCTGCTCCCAGGAGTGCGCGTGCGCCTGCTGCGCGCCGGCTCTTCCGTCGTGGTTCAAATAGGCGAAACGCGCCTGGCCCTACGCCACTGCGATGCTGAAGCCATTCGCGTGTGCAGCGATGCTGCCCAGGCGCCCTCTCCGGCGACAGCGCCTGTGGCCTAATTGGCGCGCGCGTCGTGCCAGATTCTCCCATAGGTGCTGCACCTCCTACCATTGCGCTAATCGGCAATCCCAATACCGGCAAGACAACGCTCTTTAACGCGCTTACGGGACTGTCCCAACACGTGGGCAATTATCCAGGTGTGACCGTCGAGCGCAAGGTCGGCTCCCTCGCATTTGACGATGGTCTGAGGGTCGACGTAGTCGATTTACCCGGCACCTATAGCCTATCGGCCCATTCACCGGACGAGATGATCGTCGTTGACGCGCTCATCGGACACCAGAACCACGTCGATTCAATTAGCGCCATCCTATGCATCGTCGATGCTGCCAACGTGCGGCGCAACCTGTATCTGCTTTCACAGCTGGTGGAAAGCGAACGGCCCATTGTCGTCGCGCTCAATATGGTCGACATTGCCGCAGCGCGTGCCATTCGCATCGACGTCGAACAGCTCAGTCAGCAGCTCGGCCTGCCCGTCGTATCGATATGTGCCCACCGCCGGCAGGGACTCGACGCGCTGCGCAGCGCGCTGCGAGCAGCACTGGACACCCCCTCATCGTCCATCACCCAAAACAAACCTTCACTGCCCACAGCCGTCAGCGAGGGCGTGCGCACCGTGCGGGAACGCTTCTCTACGGCCGACCGACCGCTTAGCGAGCTCGAAGCGCTGCGCGCCCTTGTCGACGCGGACTCACCTATGGAAGCGCGCCTGCACGCCCCATCGCCGGCTGCTACCAATGAATTGCGCACTGTGCGCCAGCAGGCCTTTGGGGGTGCCGATCCGGCGGATGTGGAAAGCCAAGCGCGCTACCAGTGGATCGACGAGTTGCTCGATGGCACCTTGCAACAGACGCGGGAACTGCACAGCACGCCTTCCGACCGCATCGATAGCGTGCTGACCCATCGCGTATCTGGCATCGCGCTCTTTGCTCTGCTCAACGCCATCGTTTTTCAGGCGATCTACTCGTGGTCCGGACCGCTGATGGACCTGATCGACGCATTGTTCGCCCAGACGGGTGACTGGGTTGGCCAAACCATGCCCGAAGGCCCGCTGCAGAGCCTGGTCGTCGACGGCATCATCGCCGGCGTCGGCGGCGTGCTGATCTTTCTGCCGCAGATTGCCATTCTCTTCTTCTTCATAGCCATTCTGGAGGACTGCGGCTATATGGCGCGCGCAGCGATGCTCATGGATCGCGCGCTTAGCCGGTGCGGCCTATCGGGCAAGTCCTTTATACCTCTCCTGTCCAGCTTTGCCTGCGCCGTGCCGGGGATTATGGCCACGCGCACCATTGAAGACCGACGCGACCGCCTCGTCACCATCATGGTCGTGCCCCTTATGAGCTGTTCGGCGCGCCTGCCCGTTTACATTCTCTTTATTGCCGCCTTCGTGCCCGAGCGCACCTGGGCCATGGGCTTGATCAACCTACAGGGCTTGGCGCTGCTGGCCTTTTACGTGCTTGGCATCGCCACGGCCATACCCATAGCCTTTCTGTTGAAGCGCACGCTGCTCAAGGGCCAGCCCGCTCCCTTCCTCTTAGAGCTGCCGTCCTACAAATGGCCCGAACCACGCACGGTTTTTCTGCGCGTCTATCACAGCGGCCGCGCCTTTGTCGTCCGCGCCGGCAGCATCATATTGGCGACGACCATTGTCATGTGGGCGCTGGCCTATTTTCCACGCGACGAGCACATAATCGAGCGCTTTGAGCGCGAGCGCCAAACGCTCACGGCAGCCGAAAGCGAAGCGCAGCTCGAACAATTTGACGCACGGCAAGCCGCCGCCCTGCTCGAGTCCAGTTACCTGGGCCGAGCGGGTCGCCTGATCGAGCCCCTCGTGCAGCCTTTGGGATGGGACTGGCGCATCGGCATGGCCGTCGTCGCCTCCTTCCCCGCGCGCGAAGTCGTGATCTCCGCGCTCGGCACCATCTACAGTTTGGGGGGCGAACAGGACGAGGAGTCAGACGCACTGCACGCGGCCATACGCGGAGCGACCTGGCCCGACGGACGCCGCGTCTTTAACCTGCCCGTGGCGCTGTCCATCATGGTATTTTTCGCCCTATGCGCACAGTGTCTGTCGACCCTGGCAACCATTCAACGCGAAACCGGTTCGTGGGGATGGGCTGCATTCTCGTTTTTCTATATGACGGGATTGGCCTATATCGGCGCGCTATTGACCTACCAGATCGGCACCGCACTCGGCTGGGGAGGCTAACATGGACTGGCAAACGCCGCTGGCGCTAGCCCTAGCGACTGCCGCCGCACTCTACGCACTGGGGCACTGGCTCAAACCGCTGCGAGCGCAGCGCAAGGGCCGTTCGTGCCGCAGCGAGACTTCCTGCGCGACGGAACCCCTGCTCCAAATAGAAGACAGCTGAACACCCCTCAGGCGCGGCGCGCAAAGCGCTGGCCCTCGTATTGAGCCACCCATCCATCGAGTTCGAGCTCCAATAGCGCCGCCGCTATCTGTGCAGAAGAGAGTGCGCCGCTGGCCAGTTGGTCTATGTGCAGGGGCCGCGCGCCGAGCAGCGCGTAGACCTGACCGGCCAGCCCAGATGGAGCCGGCGATGGAGCCGGCGTCTCAACCCGCCACGGATTCAGCTCGTCGAGTATATCGTCGACGCATTCGACCAACTTCGCACCGTCTTTGAGCAGTGCATGGCAGCCGGCACTGCTGGCGCGAAAAATCTCGCCGGGTACGGCAAAGACCTCGCGCCCCTGTTCGGCGGCACAGCGCGCGGTGATCAGCGCGCCGCTGCGCGCCGCCGCTTCGACGACGACCACGCCGCGCGCCAGCCCGCTAATAATGCGGTTGCGCCGCGGAAACGATCCCCTGTCCGGCTGTGCTCCCATCGGCTGCTCCGAAACGACGGCGCCCTTTTCGACGATATGCCGATAGAGCGCCGCGTGCGAACGGGGATAGACGGTATCGACACCGCTGCCCATCACGGCGACTGTTGCGCCGCCCGCTTCCAGCGCCCCGCGGTGTGCCGCCGCGTCAATGCCCAGCGCCAATCCGCTCAACACGCACACGCCGGCGCGCGCCAAGCCAAAGGCCAGTTCGCGAGCCACCTGTTCGCCGTAGGGCGATGGGTGACGCGTGCCGACAATTCCTATCGCCGGCCGCTCCCACTCGGCCTTGCCCAGACAGAACAGCACCGGAGGCGGGTCGTGAATTTGCGATAGCGCATAGGGGTAGGTTTCTCCACCTAGACAAAACGCGTCACCGCACAGCGCGCTGACGCGCTCCAGCTGCGCATCAGCCCACACAAACGCCGTAGACTGCGGCGGTTTGACCGACGGACCAATCGCTGCTTCCCACTCCGAGAGCGAAGCGCTCAAAGCCGCCGATGCCGAGCCAAAGCAATCGATTAAACGACGCAGAGCGACCGGTCCGATGCCTGGCGCGTGCGCCAGCGCCAAGCAGGCGCGCTGTTCGGCGACGTCACCGCCCATCGGGCAGGGCAAATTTCTCTTTGAGTCGCCGCTCGATCGGCGGCGGCACAAACTGGCTCACATCACCGCCCAGCTGCGCCACTTGCCGCACCACCGACGAGCTGAGATACATGTAGTCGACGCGCGTCATCAAAAACACTGTGTCGAAGTCGGGCCACAGCGAACGGTTGGTCAGCGCCATGGAAAACTCGTGCTCAAAATCGGTTACGGCGCGCAGTCCGCGCACCGCCGTGCCAATTCCGTGGCGGCGCGCGTACTCGACGGTGAGACCATCGTTGTAGTCGACGGAGACCTGCGGCCAGTGGCTCGTCACCTCAGAGATCATCTCTATGCTCTCAGGCAGGGAAAAAAGCGACGTCTTTTGCGGATTGATCGAAATAAGGACGGTGACCTGGTCGAATATATCGAGCGCGCGCTCGATAATATTGAGGTGACCGTTGGTTATCGGGTCAAAGCTACCCGGATAGATCGCTGCGTTCATCGGCGGCATTTCTCCTCATCGGTGGACGACTACGTCTATGGCGCCTGAGAGACGCACGGCGCGATCGCGCCCACCAGCGCCGCTGACCGGCGTTAGAATCAACTCGGCCAATCCGGCCGTTTCCCCGGCCGTCGCCATGCGCGCAAGCAGCGCATCAATCTGCCCATAGGAGCCCGTGCCCACTAGGCGTCGGCGCCAGCGCAGTCGCTGCTCATCTACGGGCAGCGCGCTCACCTCTCCTAGCGATATATCGTCTATCCCGCACAGGTCAGCCCAATATTCGACGCGGGCAAAAAACGCGCGCGCCTGCGCCTGCGCGCGCGCGGCCAACGCCACTTCGCGATCGCGCGGACTTTGTCCAGTAATAAAAAAGTGGATCGCTCCGTCACCCGTTTTCTCAGACGAAAACGCAGCGCCTTCCAGTATGTCCGCCAACGAAGCCTCGACGGCACTGAGCGCACGGCTGCTTTCGACCGTCCCAGATAGCTCGTAGCGCCCATCGCCAAAACAGGAGAGTAGCCCCAATTTGCCCTCGGCGGGCATAGCGGAAGCGACGGCTACGGCAGAGAAACAGGCGACCGTGACGGAAGGCGCTGCTACGGGTTCGACCTCGCCGACCGATGACACTTCGCCAATCGGTATAGACTCCCCGATTGGAGGCAGCACAATCGAAGTCGCATCCGCATCGCTATCGACCGCTGCTGCAGGCTCGACGTCGATGGCGGGCTGTTCCCTTTGCACGGGCGATGCCGACTCGGGCACGGGCGCAGGCACCGCATCTTCGTAGGGCCGTATTTCGTCGACAGCTTGCGCAGCGGCAGCGGGCACCTCCTCGGCCGGCAGCGGCGCGGCGCGACGGTCCTCCAGCCAGCGATTTACGGGCAGCAGGTACAGCAGCGCACAGGCCGAAACAGTGCCGAGAAATATCGCCCCCCAGCGCTGGGCCAACGCCGCCCAGGCGCTGCGATGCTCGTATACGAGTTCGACGCGTATCACGACGCCAATCCCCGCTGTGCCAACCCCACGGCAATTGCGTAGGGTGTGCGCTGATCGGGCGTAAACTCTTCCGAAAGCTCTTCTTGTTCAATCTGGGCTAGCGGATCCAATAGCGCCATCGAGCACCCAAGGCTTTCGGCCAAATTAGCACCCCAGACCTCGGCGTCGGCTCCGGCGCACCACGTGCATTGCACGCCGCCTTCAACTTCTCTTAACAGCCGCCTCGCAGCGGATGACAGGATTTCTGCTGCATCGTCCTCGTCATCCCAGGTGCGCACCGACACCTGCAGCGGCTGGCCGTCTTCCACTAGCAGCATATGCGCCTCGTCAGCGTTGGCGTATACCAACAGCTCGCGCTCGGCGCTCGGCAGCAAACCGGCGCACTCACCCGCGTTGTAAAGGGCAAAGGCCGGCACGTCGACATCGACCTGCTTCATGCCCGTTTCCGCTCCGAGTTCGAGATAGCAATCCAACGCGCTGTGGCGCACGGCTACAAACAGGCCCCAATCCGATTCGAGCAGGCAGTCTACGCTAAAATCGCGCTCTTCGCCGGCCAAAAATTGCTCGGCTTCCCACTGTAAGTGCTCGCGCATCTCGCGCTCGCTGCCAGCGATCAGCGGACTCCTTTTTAACAGGACAATGCTGTGCTCAAGAGCGAAGCTCACGTTGGCGTAATCGACCTCGTATTCCTCGCCAACTTCGATCAGCACCTCGGCCAGCTGGGCACGCATCTGCGCATCGGCCAACGCCGCCGCATCGGCGCGAAATGGGAGGTCAAAATCGACTAGCGCGTGCGCTTCCAACCGACTGCGACGCCGGCACAGAGAAGCCAGCCATGCCCGTTGGCCGACCATGTGTATTCCCGTAGCCGTTTTTCCTCGAAACCCCAGCACTCGTCATTCCCTTGGATTAAGGCACGCGTACAAAAGGCGCTATCTTCTCCAGCGTGGCCGCGCCGATGCCCCGAACCTGGCGCAGTTCCTGCAGAGCAGAAAAACCTCCGCTCTGTCGACGATATTCGACGATGCGCGCCGCCGTCTTTTCGCCGATGCCCGGCACCCGCTGCAGCTCTTCAGCCGAAGCCTTGTTGAGATCAATCAGCGCCTCGCCTTGCTCAACCGGAACCACTTCGACCGCAGCCCGCTCAATGCGAAAGTTCTGCAGTTCCCCAGGATGCCAGGCCGCAAAACAGTGCGTCAATATGCCGACTAACAAAGAGGCGCACAGGCAGGAAAGCACAATGCGCTCGCGGCGATTAAACATGGAAAATACCTCTCGGCAGGGCGATGGGCAAATCGAATATGGCGCGCGGGTCAGCGCAGGAAGAACGTGCCCGAGAGCTTTACCTCACGCGTTTTGCGCGTCTTGTCCGTCAGGCCGTTATCGTTGTTTTCCCAGCGCAAAAGACCCGTTCCGCGAAAGTTTTCACTGAATTTATAGGTGAGCGAAAGCTGCGTCTTAAAGGTCGACTGATCCGTTATGGGCGTGCGCGCTTCGTCGGCCGTGCCGTTGGCGCGCGTCTCGTTGGAAACGCCGACTTCAAAACTGAGCGCCACATTGCTCTTGAGCTTGCCAAAGAGCGGTAGACTGCGCGGCTTGAGATCGTACTTGATGGTAAAATTCGTCGAGGAGCGCTCGTTACTGCCCGTTCCACGCAGCGGCGGAGGCCCCGTCAGCGTGCTGTCGTCCGCAACGATTTCAAAATCCTCGCTGGTCGACGTGGATACCACGCGCTCGATCGTCGTTGTCGGTCCCCAGCGCCAGCGACCGTTCCACGAAAGGCGAAATTCACTGCTCGTTCCCCTGGTTAGTAGACTACCGGGGCGCAGGCTGCCTTCTCCCTCGCGGCTTTGCGAGCGCTCGAACTGAACGTTCACCTGAGCGCTATTGATAATCTTTTTTATGTAGGGCAAGCGATCGGCTCGCCCCCAGGTCACATTGAGGCGCGGATAGCTCCGCTCTTCTGTCACGCGCAAGCGGTTCTGCGCGCTGCCGCTGCGCTCGCTGTACTGCTCGCGCACGTTGGCCTTCAGACTAATACCCAGTGGCATGCGCATCCCCGAATTGGCCTCGCGCTGCACGCTGTTCGACCGGCCATCTTGATTGGTCAAGCCAACGGCTGCGCGCGGCACCTGCAGCGAATCGCTCCAGCCCAGCTGATACAGCAGCGGCGGCCGCTCGGTCAGGTTAAAGCTGCGCGCGGACGTGTTGCGGCGCCAGTTGGCGTTGACCGGCTCGACGTATTTACCCAGAAAACCCGCTAAGCGGCGCAGGATAAAAGGGCTGCGTCGCTTGGGGGCTCTCTCGCCCTGTGCTGCCGTATCCGGCCGGTCTTCCTCGGCTAGGCCCAGCGCGGCGCGCTCGCCGGGGTCCATCTCGACGGGGCGTTCTTTGCGCTCGGTTGCGCCCTGCTGCGAGCGGCCGAGGTTGCGCAAGAGCGTCGGCACTTTCACGCTAAAACGCGCCGATAAATCGTTTTGCGTATCGATGTCAAACGGGGCAACTACGCGTCCCGTAGTTGTGTCGACCAGTGTAGTGCTGCGCCGCTGCGAAGGATCGTTCTGTTCGTTGTAGCTGGCCTTGAACGTGTAATTCTGGTCCAGCCACTCAGCCAGACGCAGCGTGAAGGTGACGTCAGCCGTCTGCTTTCTGCCTACTTCGCGGCCAAAGCTGAGCGCAGCGGGATCGAATTTTTTTCGTAGATCGCGGTCGATGCGCAAATTGTAGTCAGCCGATAGCCCTGTCAGCGGATTGAGCTTTGCCGCATAGGTCTCATTGATAAAAAAGTATTCTTGGGTCGTAGACTCGGCGTCGCCTCGCTGCAGATTTTCCGAAGTGCGCCGATTGCCGGCCATGGTGTAGTTAAAGCTCGAGGGCAAAACGCGCAGGCGCATTTCCTCCAATCCGTCCGGAGCGATGGAGGGCAGCCAGGCCAGCGGGCGAAACGATGGCTTGGGCAGCGGCATGCGATAGCCGAGGTTAAACGTCTGCGCATTCTGCTGATCGATAACGCGCACGGGATCCGTGCTCGACTCACTCGAATGCGACAGCCGCAGATTGACCTGATCTATGGTCCATCTCAACAGCCAGTTCTTGCCCGGCCTACGACTCAGCGAGATATCGTAAAACTGCTTGGTGCGCACCGCTTTCTGGTCGCGCTTCTCGGCTTTTGTCAGCTCGACATCGGCCCCCGCACGGAAGCGGGGCAAGCTCTGAGCGTGGCTCAGATTAAACTTGAGCGGTATAGAAAATCCCCAGCTGCCGGGCAGAAATTGGTGCAGCTGCGCGGTCGCCTGCATACTCGCACTCTGGTCGGTGCTGTTGCCGCCCGAGCCATTGAACGTGCGAAAGTCCTCCTGCCGCCACTCGACCTGCGTGTCAAAATTCATAAAATCGGCCAGTTTGGTATTGAGCCGCGCATAGGCGGCCATACCGGGGTCGTTGCGCGCACCATCTAAGCGCAATTCGTTGACGAATACGCGGCCGCTGTAGGCCTGGGTCCCACCGCGATTGCGCAGACCGATGCTCAGTTGCTTGACCGACTGCATCGAGGGCCGACCGCGCACGCGGTAGACGGCGTTTTCCCCGTCGCGCAGGCCGGGCCGGCTAAAGTCCTGTTCCACCGCATACGGATTTACCTGGGGATCGAAACCGGCCGCGCGCAGCTCCTCGAGTTCTGCTTTGTGCAGAAACAGCCGCCCCTCGGTCGGCGCGCCGCGCGCATCTACCACCGCGTAGATCGGGCGATAGCGCGGATCGTTTTCCGCTTCACCAAACGACTCGGCCACGGCCTTGAGCTGGGCGATAGCCAACAGATCGACATCGATTTTATTGCCGTCCCAGCCGGGCCGGCCGCCTTCCCAGCCGGGAAAAATTGGGCTGATCACCTCGTAGTAGTTGGTGCTGTCGGCACCAAAGCGCACAAAGAGCTCTAACTCGCTGGAATCGCCGCGAACGTAGTCCGTGTCAATGGTGTCGCCGTGCACGTACATGCGCAGGCGCTCGTAGCTAGTGTAGTTGGAAGCGCGGCTGAGAATTTTAGTCGCCGACATCTGATGGCCCGGCTCCAACCCATCGTAGGCCAGCACGAGCGACTGCTCGCGCTCGCGCGTGCGCGACTGCGCGTTGCGGCGCAGCTTAACGCCGGGTGGCGGCTTGTAGCTGAGGCTCTTGTCGGTGCCCACCACCGTTATGTCGAGCGCCTCGTCTTCGGCGATTACAAAGCGATCGTTGAAGCGCGCAATTTCGTCTTCTTGCCACTCGTTTCCCACCACTTCAATCAGAGCAATTTCAGCTACGATAGTCGCTTCTGGGTCTAGTAGCGGACCGCTGCTCAACATCAGGCGGGCAAACTCAATGCGCGTCGAGTCGGGCAGCCCTACGCGCTCGACGGACTCGTCGTAGAGAGGCAGGCGCAGCTGACGCCATCCCTTGCTCTGCGTGCCGGGCACCTCGTAGCGATCATTGGACAGGTCGATCTCGTAGTGGTAGTAGTTGTTGCGCTGGTCCAAGACCCCGTTGTTGTTCAGGTCTTCGGTATCGGGGCGATCGCCCGTTTCCAAATCGACTTTATTGCCCTGCGTGCCGTTAATGCGACTGTAGTCGTTTTTGTTGCGCTGCGGCTCGTAGCGCCAGTTATCGCCTTCGGGATCGTCGGGCGAGCGCGCGGGACGCAGCGGGTCGGGATCGGGGTAGAGTGAAGTGAAGGCCTGCTTGCGCTGTTCGAGCGAAAGCGTCGTATCAAACGCTGCGTCGGCCAACAGCAAATAGTAGTTTAACTCGGCTTCGTCATCTCGCCCATCAATGCCGATATCTTCTTCCTTAGACACCACGCCGTCGCCTGTCGAGCGGCCGGGAAAGGGCTCGTCTTCTGTGTCTAAGCGACCGTTTTCAACGTAGTCTTCGTCTATCTGGTCGCCTAAGTCCACGTGCAGTATGCCCTCTTCGCCACGCACCCAGATTTCCATAAACTTCGACTGCGAAAAGTCGTTGACCGCCGTTAGCGCGGCCATAATCCCCCCCCACGACTCGGCCACTTCGGGGCGCGGACGCAGCGCCAGCGCTAGCACGTCCGTATTGCGGTTCTGCGCTTCTAGCTGATCCTCCTGATTGGGCCATATATCGGTGCGCAGCACGCCGTCGTAGGGATTGTACCAGTCCAAGTCTGCGCGCGAATCTACGTCAAAGCCAACCGTTTCCGGTAGGCTCGTCGGCACCCAGCGCGTGCGCCCTATGCCCAGGCTTGTAGGGCGCTCACTGCCCTCAAAGTCGTCAATATATCCCTGCCCTTTAGTATTGAGGTTGGGTCGACTCTGGGCGATCTCGGCGTCGAGGACGACTTCCGAAGGCGCAGCCGTCTTCAGCAGCGGCACCATATCGACCATGCGCGTCAACATGGGCATTTCGCGGCGCGCGCGCAGATCGAGATTCCAAATGATCGAGCGCGTTGGCTCCGTGCCCACGCGCACGCGGCGCTCGCTCGAGCGCTCGTTGTTGTAGATCATCGTGCTGCCGACGTTGCCATCGCCGCCCCAAAACTCGTACTGGCTGCGCAGACCCAACAGGGTTTTCTGCTGGCTGCCCAGCCCGAGCACGTCTTCCGTCTCGAATGATATCTCCAGCTCGGCGCCGGGATCGGCCACTTCTTGGGCGACGTTGCCGACAAAAGTGACGTTGCCAATAAAGTCGACATTGTATTCCGTGCCGCGCGTCAGACCGCGCCCGTTGAGACGCACTTCGACCGTCTCTGGCCGCACGCCGCCGAATACACCGCCCAGACGGATGCGCTGTTCGCTCGACGAGGCGCGCACGCGGATTTTATAGCGGCTGGCCTCCGTCTGGTCGCGCTGCTGCTGGCTATCGTAGATTTCGGGAATCACATCTTGCAGGCGGCCCCTATAGGACGGCGCGCGTGGGTCAAAGGGACGCTGATCGGGAAAAATCAGATGGCCGCGGATATCGTCGAGTCCGATGTAGTCGGCGTCGATAATGCGATCGGCCGGGCTACCTGGATCCTGACCGCGCTCGTCCAACCCCATTAGGCGTATATAGGCGCTGCCACTCTGCGAGGGCTGGTCTTCCTGGCCCGACACTTCCTTGACGATCTCTACGCGCAGCGTCTTGGAGTCGAATTTGCGCCCGGCGCCAAAACCCGAAGCGATTCGATAGACGTTTTTCCACTCCAGATTCCACGTCGGAAAGCCGGGCCGCGCGTTGCGCGCCTTGATTAGCTTGAGCTCTAAGCTATCGGCCGAAGCCGTCACAAAGCGCGCGGTTTCACGCTGCACGGGGCCATCGAAACTCGGGTCGAGCGTGCGATAGCGAACGGCCAGCGCATAGCTCTCAGTAACGGGGCGTTCGAGTATGAGATATCCCGCCTCGGCGACAATCGTGTAGTCTTCATCGGGATCGAGCAATTCCCAGGTCCCCGTCTCAAAGCAGCCGCTGTTTTGCAGTCGAGTACCGGCGCCATTAAAGCACTGGATCTCAGCCGTGCCCAGCGTATCGGACGGATCGACCCAGGCCACACCCGGTTTGGCATAGGTCTCGGCATCGTTATTCGTATTGAAGTCGTTGACGTATACTTCGAGAGCGCCGACGTCGACAAAGCTCTCGGCGCCAAACTGCGCCCCCTGGTTGAGGACGCGAAAGTCGGGCAGGTTGGCGCGATAAAACTCGTGCAGATAAAAGTAGGTATTGCGGAGATATTGGTAGTCGCGGATAACCAGCGTATCGACGGCGGCGCCCCCCTTAAAGGTCTGGCGATTGCTCTTGCTCTTTTCGTGGCTAGCCACCGTCGTAAAAGCCAGCGGTCCGAGGTGCCCCTTGGCGCGAATGCCAAAGAGCCCCTTGTTCTGCTGGCGGAAACCGACAAAGCGCGTGCCGGGCAGCTCCAGCGTCGTATTGCCAGCCTGCACCTCTTGGAAGATGGAATCGTCCTCGCCCTTGTAGTCGAGCTTGATCTGGTTCGCCAGTTCGTTGGACAGTTGGTCTCTCAAGTTGCTGCTAAACGCCGACCCCAGGCTCTCCGTGTCCTGGTCGATGCGCACGTTAATCAGCTCGCCGACCTTGCCTTCGACGGAAAACTTAGACTCTTGATCAATGCTTAGGGAGGGAAATTTGGACGGACGTCCAATGGACGTCTGCACCTCGCCAGCGGTCCACTCGCTGCGCCCGGACACGATGATAGTGCGCGATCCGTTTAGGCGCAGACTCGGGCCCTCATCGCCAATAAAGCGCCGCAGCGGCTTGGGGGCCGTAAAGGGCACCGTCCACTCAAAGCGACTGGTCTTCTGGCGCCGCTGCTGCAGCGAGGCCTGGCGAAATTCGCGGCGAATCTGCTGCTGCCATATATCGACTTGGCGCCGCTCGTATTCCAACTCGAGATAGTCTTCAAAGGCAATACGGACGGCAGCGCCCGACTCAAAGCCACTGACGCGCTGGCTGTAGTGTGCGCCCATCGAGTCGACGGCAACCTGATGCGATATGAGCTCTTGGCGCCCGCGCTGCGGGAGCAGGGGACGCCCAGCGCCAAAGGACGAGGAGGCGCGCTCAAAAGAGGCGGCCAGTGGCCCGTAGAGCGGATTATAGCGCAGTGCGGGCTCGCCAAACGAGCATTCGGGCAGGGCCAGCGCCAGCAGCGAACACAGCGCCATGTACAACGGAAATACGTGGGAGCGATATAGATGCAATCCGACCGTCCGAACGCGCACTAAGTATGGAGATGACACAAACCATGCCTCTGCAGGGCAAAGGCGACGACGCAATAACAAAGCGCTATAAGCGGTCTCCGGAAGTCGGGACGATCAAAACGGCGACCGCTTCGCTTGGGAAGGGCACCGCACTTCTGTGAAAACATAGCACGAGGCCCATATAATTTCAAGGAGCGCCCACCGCAAAATCCATTCCCGCATAACAGACTCCACCGCTTTTTTATATTTCTCGCAAGTCGTTATATTTGAAGCACGCATGGCCTATTCAATCCGTTCACAAACCGACCGACCGCCCCCCCCACGCAGCGCACGTGTGCGCTATGTGGCACAGCGTCACCTCAGCTACACGCCCGCCAACGCGGAGTCCAACGGTTGAACGCCTTTTCCCGCTATGTCCTCAAAGAGCACCTGTGGCCCTTTGTCCTCGGCTTTGCGCTGATTGTTTTCGTCCTGTTGATCGACGTTGCCCTGCAGTTTATGGATCGCATGCTCAGCAAGGGCCTCGGCGCGACAACCGCCCTGCAGTTGCTGTTATTCAACCTAGCGTGGATCATTGCCTTAGCCGTTCCCATGGCCGTGCTAATCGCCGTGTTGATGGCCTTTGCCCGGCTGGCGGCCGACGGAGAAATACTGGCGGCCAAAGCCTGCGGCGTTAGCTTTTTTCGCCTTTTGCGCCCCGTCCTCGTTGCGGCAGGCGTGCTGTCCCTGCTCATGATCGCCTTCAACGACCGCATACTGCCAGATTGGAACCACCGCGCACGCACCATCTCATCTAGCTTGCAGCGCACCAAAGCCGCTCTGGTCCTCAAGCAGAAAGAAGGTATCTTCGTGCGCGCACTGGGCGGATACAACCTCCTCATTCGCCAGGTAGACGAGCGCGATAACGCATTAAACGGCATCACGCTCTACGACGTGCTGCGCCCGGGACCACCCGTTGCCCTGCACGCGCAGCGCGGTCAACTACAGCTCTTTGACAGCGGCTCCTACGCGCGTCTTACGCTGGAGGACGGCCACATTCATCGCATTGAATACGATGACCGCGAGCGCTCGCTCTTTGGGCGTTTTGCCAGCCAGGTCCTGCACATAAAAGACCCGCGGCGCGCCTTTGAGCGGCGCCCTTCATCCTATCGCAGCGATCGCGAAATGGATATATCGACCATGCGCCAACACGTGCGCGACAAGCGCGTCGAGCAGGAGCGAGCCCTGCTCGGTCTCGATAGCACCATGCTGGATATGCTAACGGTATTGGCCATGCCTGCCGACGGCGAACAGGCACGCCCGCTGCCGCTGCGTCTGCGCAGCTACGACGCCGACTCTTCGGTCGTCGAACCGCTAAACCAGCTCGTCTTGGTCCGCGAAAAGGTGCGCAAGGAAATGCGCCTAATCGCCAACCGCCAGGCGCAAATTGACGAATTTGAAGTGGAAATCCACAAGAAGTTTTCCATTCCCGCCGCCTGTCTGATCTTCGCACTGCTGGGCGCACCACTGGGCGCCATTATCCGCCGCCGCGGTGCCGCCGTATCCGTTGGCATCAGCCTGGCATTTTTCTGGATATACTGGATGTTTCTCATCGGGGGTGAAGAACTGGCCGATCGCGGGTTTATAGCGCCGGCGCTGGCCATGTGGTCGCCCAACATCGCCTTTCTAGCCGTTGGCCTGCTGCTCCTGCGCAGCGTTACGCACGACCGCAGCTGGAAGTCAATGCCGAAGGGCATCCGCTGATATGCACACGCTCGACTGGTATATCATTCGACGGCTTATCCTCTGCCTGGCGCTGGCCATCATCAGCCTTATTCTGGTCTCGGCTGTTATCGACCTGACGGAAAATATCGACACCTTTATCGACTTTGACGCACAGCCGCGCCAAATTGCCCTCTACTACTTCTATCGCCTGCCCTATTGGGCCATTCTCACTCTGCCCATCGCCGCGCTGCTCGGTTCGCTCTTTGCCCTGACTAGCTTTGCCCGCTACAACGAAATCGCTGCGATGAAAGCCCTCGGCATTAGCCTGGCGCGCATTCTCCTACCCTCCTTTCTCTGCGCGCTATGCATTAGCGCACTGGCCTTTCTCTTTACCGACGTTGTCGTTCCGCGCGCCACCCTGCGCCACAACGAAATCGAAAGCGAAATGCGCTCTCAGCAGCGCAGCGACGGCTCGCGCCGACAGGTCCTTCTGCAAGATCGAGGGGGTCAACTTATCTTCGCGCGCAGCTACGACGCGCGCCAGCAGCGCGCCGACGAGGTATCCTGGGAACGCTTGCGCGAGGGCACCCCAAGCGAGCGCATTATCGCCCGCTATATCCTCTGGCGCAGCGATCAATGGATCGCCTTTGACGGTCGGTTATACCATTTCACCGAAAGCGGACAGACGGAAACGGCCTTTGACTCGCTCGCTCTGAGCGACCTGCACCTGCAGCCGCTCGACTTTGCACGCCAGCACAAGGACCCCGAAGAAATGAACTACGCCGAATTGGCGTCCTTTATCGAACGCGCCACAGAGCGAGGCGAAGACGTGGCACGCCAGCGCGTTGACCTCCACCTCAAGATTTCATTTCCCCTGACCTGCTTTATCATTATTGCCCTCGGTGCCACCCTCGGCGCCAACGCGCGGCGCACCGGCATGGCCAACAGCTTTGGCCTAGGTGTGCTCATCTGTTTCGCCTACTACAGCAGCCTTAAAGCCGGTCAGGCTCTCGGTTGGAATGAGGTGATTGCGCCGTGGCTGGGCGCGTGGATAGCCAATATGCTCTTTGCCCTGCTGGCCGTCGCGCTCATCTGGCGCGCCCACAAATAAAAACGGCCGTCCGGAGCGCTCCGGACGGCCGCGGGAGATCGCATCCCCTGCTCAGCTAATTCCTTGCTCGAGATGGTAAATTTTGAGCTTGAGATCGGCTGAGCGACTCTTCCACTGCTCTAACAGCGAATGCATCTTGTCGACCGCTGCGCCGTCTAGACGGGCACTCAGGTCGACCAACGCCTGGGCCAGGCGCGCGACTTTATCCTCGGACGCACCAAAGGTCAGGCGTTCCAAGTGCCCGACCAAATTGGCGCCCGAATCGGCATCAGCACGGCGCACAGCATCCCGCAACAGCGCGCTGTGACGACGCGCAAATGCCTCGTCGTCGCCGCTGCGACTGAGCAAATGTCGCAGCAGCTCGCAGCCGGGCTTTTCCACCAACACGCTAGAAACCAAGCGCACCAGGCGCTGCCAAAGGCGCGCACCTTCAGCATCACCCAGCGCCCATGAAGCCGGCTGGCGGGTATCCAGGAAGAGTTCAAAGAGAGACATTTGTGGCAACGAAGCAAAGAGACAGCGCAATGCCTCTTCGCCCCACGACCCCTCTACGAGCAGGTCGACCAGATAGCGCACTAAAGAGGGGTGTATCTGGTGCAGCTTGTGGAGCAAAATGCGCTCCACCTCCGGCCGAATACCCGCGCGAAGGCCGGCCAGAATGGGAGAAAGTGTGCGGCGGCTAACCGGCGCTGCTAACGCCGCTTCGCGCGCCACCGCAGGATCGCTATGAGCGATAAAATCGGCCGCTTCATCGCGCTGGCGCAGCCCCCAGACCAGCGCGGCCACGACCGCTGAATCAGCACAGCTATGCACCAAGGCCACGTGCTGGCGCACGCCCACCGCCGTGTCTAACCACGGTCGATGATGCCCCAACGCCTGCGCAGCCAGCAGGGATCGGGTATCCCCCGCCTCAACCGCTTCGCGCAGCAGGGCGATGCCTTCGTCGCTCGGCACGCAGAGGCGCAGCTGCGCCACCAGGCGGGCCTGGTTGGCCGGATCGCTGGCGGCGGCACACTCTACCAGCCAGTCCATCAAACCCGGTGTCTGTTCATTTACCGCGGGAAAGGTTTCCTCACCGCCGTCTCGCCCGGCGAGTTCGTCGCGCAAATGGCGAATGTCCATTACCATGGCAACACCTCGCTAAGAGACAGAGTCTCTGTCTGGTGGATCGTCCAGCATAAACAGCGCTAGGCAGGCATTGATGCGTTCAACCGCCGCACGCGCCGCGCCCAAATCGGACTTTTTTGGTTTATCGAGAAAGGATTGCAAAAACGCGGCAGGGCCAGCCACTTCATTGCGCAATTGGGCAAAGAGCTCCTCTTGGATTTGCACCTGAGCGCGCGACACCTCCCATCCCATATCCGCCGCACCGATCGTTACTAGGACGCCGTCAAAGGATCCCGTGCGATACGGACGCAGCTGCACCCGCACGCCTTTTTCAAGGTCCATAACGACCGGCTCGCCGCCGGCCTCGACGCGCAGATCACATCCCAAGCGCTCGGCAATATCCGTCGAATTAAGCGCCTCGGCCGACAGCCCCAGCACGCGGCCGAACGCCTCGTTGGCCAGCACCGTGTCTCCGGCACAGTCGATCAGGGCAACGCCGCAGGGCAGCGCTTCCAGCAGCGGCGCCAGCGCCAGCGCCGGATGATCGTCCGCAGCTTCGGCGTGCACAGCAGCTGGCAGCGGGACATCACCTGCGCCCGCGGGCGTGAAACCAATGGCCTGCGCATCCAGCATATGGCCGCGCCGACCGGCACTTTGCAACAGACCGGCGTCGCGCATCTCGGCCAATACCGGTGCCAGCACTTCGCGCGACACGCCCGTGCGCAGCGCCAGGGCGTGCACGTCGTCGTCGAGGAACGGATTTTTCAGGTACTCGCCGAGAACGCACCTGTGCGCTTCCGATTGCGCTGCGTCTAACTGCGATAGCAGCGCCTCGGCCTGAGTAAAAGCAAATGGTTCAGCACCCATGGACTTTCGCCGCGTTGGTGCCGGGGAGGAGCGGAGTTATACGGGAGGAAAAAGGGGTAATTCCATAATAAATACGGCTTTAAGATACATCCTTCCCCGCGATAGCGCAAGGCGTAAAAAGCATGGCCTCTATTTTGCAGATATATGCGCTATAATAGACTGACAAGTGCGACCTATATCGCCTTAACAATTTATTAATCAGCAACTTATAAATATTTACGTGCCGATTACGGCGGCAGAACAGCGGCAAATCATTCCCGCCGGCGGCACATAGTTTCGGAGCGCACACCGCATGAACTATTCGAACGAAAAAAAATATACGCTGGGCGACGGAGACGAACTCACCGCGCGCGAGAAGGCGGCTATTCTCATGGTTGCCCTGGGCGAGGACGCCGCCGGCGACATCATGAAATACCTGGCCGACTTCGAAATTGAGGATCTGACGCATATCATCACCGAGCTCAAGAGCCTTCCCAACGACGTCCAGGACCGCGTGCTCGAGGAATTCGAACAGCACCTGTTGGCAGGGGAATGGGTCAACCAAGGGGGCGTCGACTTTGCCCGCGCCGCCCTGGAGCGCGCCGTCGGTCCGCGCCGCGCCCAAGAAATACTCAACCGCATTACGGCCAATACCACCTCGGGCTTCTACATGCTGAAAAACGTCTCGCCCGAGCAGCTCGCGCCGTTTATTTCCAACGAGCACCCGCAGACCGTGGCCCTCATCCTATCGCAGCTCGACCCCGAGCAGGCTGCCGGCATTCTGGGCCAGCTGCCCGAGAGCGTGCAGTCGGAAGTGGCCTATCGCATCGCCACGCTGGACAACATAACGCCTTCCGTGCTCAAGCAAATTGAAGAGAGTTTGGAGACCAACCTCAAAGACATTCTCGGCGGACACAAGGACGTGGGCGGCCCCAAGGTCGTCGCCGACATGCTCAACCTGACGGGCGGCAGCGTCGAAAAGCACATCCTCGAGCGACTCGACGCACAGGACCCAGAAGTGGCCGAGCACGTGCGCAACATGATGTTCGTCTTTGACGACATCCACATTCTAACGGATCGCGAAATTCAGGTCATCCTGCGCGAGGTCGAGCAGCGCGACCTGGTCATCGCCCTCAAGACGGCCAGCGAAGAAGTCAAAAACAAGCTATTGGACAATATGTCAGAGCGCGTGCGCGCCTTTGTCGAAGAGGAAATGGAGTTCCTCGGGCCCATGCGCTTGAGCGAGGTCGAAGGCATCCAGCTGCGCATCGTGCAGAAGGTACGCCAGCTCGAAGAGCAGGGACAAATTACCATCGTGCGCGCCGCCGCCGACGATACGTTCGTGTAGCGAGCGCCCCCCTACTCTGCCACCGGCTCCACCTGCAGAGAAAACAGATCTTCAGCCACGGCTAAATAGGCGCGCAATTCGACGTCGCCGTCGATGAGCACCGAGGCCTTGCGCCGCACGCGCGGACCGACTTCTGCAGGCACCTGCAGCACGACGTCCAATTCGAGCGATAGACCTGCCTGTAGCACCGCATCCGACACGGCACCGCGCGCACCCGCGTCTACCTGCGTGCGCACCACCTGCAAACTACCGCGCGCGTCGGTGTGCACATAGGCTATCTCAATGGCGTACGGCGCTTCGTTGCGCAGATAGATTGTGCCATCAACCGCTTCCCCCATTTGCCCTTCGTCTACGGGTTCGGCGGCGACCGGTTCGGCCCGCTCACCTCCACAGCCGCACAGCAGCAGCCCAACGATAAGCAGCGCCTTCATGCCAGCACCGCGCGCAGCGCATCGACGATTGCTGCAATCTCATCCTCGGCCACCGCACGCATATCCAACAGCAGCCGTTCGCGCTCGATGCGCCCAACGACGGCCACATCGGCCGTGCGCAACCTACGCGCCAAATCCTCCACGCCCCCGCTCGACAGGGACAGCGCGACTGCATGGCTGGGCAACTCCTCTAGCGGCAGGGCCCCACTGCCGGCCTGCGCACGCGATGGCACCACTTCGACGTGCAGGGCCGATGCCCAATCGGCTTGTAAGGCCGATTCCAGCGCACGCGCGCGGTCCAAGACCGCTTCGCCCGATTGACTCAGCATGCCGAGCACCGGCAGCGCACGGGACAGGGCGTCGGGGTTCAAGCGATAAAGCGCCAGCGTCGCCTCCAGCGCAGCATAGGTGAGCTTGTCGCAGCGCAGGGCGCGCATCAGCGCATCCGTGCGGATGGATTCGACCAGCGCGCGATCACCGGCGATGATACCAGCCTGTGGACCGCCCAGCACTTTATCACCGCTAAACGTCACCAGATTGGCTCCGCGCGCCAGTTCGTCAGCGACCACCGGCTCAGCCGGCAGTCCCCACTGCCCGAGGTCTTCCAGCACGCCACCGCCCAGATCGTAGATCAGCGGCACGCCGCGACCCCGTGCCAGCTGCGCCAACTCTTCCAGCGCGACTTCAGCGGTGAATCCGCGCACGCGGTAGTTGCTGGGGTGAACCACGAGAATCGCTCCGGTCTGCTCGTCGATGGCTGCCTCGTAATCGCGCAAGTGGGTGCGATTGGTCGTGCCGACCTCGCGTATACGCGCGCCGCTCGACTCGATGACGTCGGGTATGCGAAACGAGCCGCCGATCTCCACGAGCTGTCCGCGCGAAACCAGCACGTTGCGGTTGCGCGCCAGCGCGCTGAGGGCTACGAGCACGGCGGCGGCGTTGTTGTTGACCACCGCAACGGCTTCGGCTTTGCACAGCGCACACAGCATCGCCTCGACGTGCGCCGTGCGCTCGCCGCGCTGGCCGCTGGGCAGGTCGAGCTCCACGTTGGCATAGTGGGCGGCCGTCTGCAGCGCCTGCCGAGCAGCAGCGGCCAGCGGCGCACGCCCCAATCCAGTGTGCAGCACCACACCGGTTGCGTTAATGACGCGGCGCACGCTCGGCGTTTCCCAGGCGCAACAGCGATCGACTACATCAGCGCAAATGCCCTTCAACAGCAACGCGCGCGTGGAGGGCGCCTCTCCGCGCTGCAGCCGCGCGCGCCAGTCGGCCAGCGCGCTGCGCACTTCGCGCACCAGCACGTCGCGTCGGTAGCGCTCTAAGAGCACCACCACGTCCTCGGCGGCCAAAATCAGATCGACTGAAGGCAGCTGTCGCAGAAGTTCACTCATGGCATCCAAAACTATATTTGACGGCATCCCAGAGCAAGCTCAAACCCGTCTACACTTTGCGCTATCGCCAATAAAATACTATACTTACACACCCCCCTGAAGCTATTTGTATCCCCCTTTAAATCGCAGCAATACCGCGTATGGTGCGCTCTATTTACCTGTTTGCGCTGCTCTGTCTGCCCGTCGCAGCCGCAGCGGCGACCGAGGCCAAGGCCGTTGTGCACGTAGTGCGCTCGGGCGATACACTGTCGGAGATAGCCCAGCGTTACGACCTGCGCATCGACCAGATATCGGCCTGGAACAAGCTTGATCGCGATCGCATTTATGCCGGTCAACGGCTGCGCCTGTGGCTGGGCGGCGACTGGTACCGCGTGCGCTCGGGCGATACCCTATCGAAGATTGCCGCGCGTTTTGCACGCTCGCAAGAGGAACTGCGCGCCCTCAACGCCCTCGAAAACGACCGCATTCGCAGCGGCCAAAAGCTGTATCTGCGCGCGACGGCCACCGAGACTCCAAGCGCCCAAGACACCTACCTCGTTCGCTCCGGCGACACCCTCTCGCGCATCGCCCAACGGCACGGCGTGCGCGTGGCCGACCTCAGGCGATGGAACAACCTGCGCAGCGACGCCATACAGGCAGGACAAACGCTGCGCATTCAAGCGCCGCCAACTCCTCCCGTTGCGGATGGGGAGACCGCCACATACACCGTGCAGCGCGGCGATACGCTTTCCGAAATTGCCGTGCGCTTCGACATCGCCCTCGACCTGCTGCGTCGCATAAACGATCTGACAAGCGATGCCATACGGCCGGGTCAAACGCTGCGCCTGCGCCCGACGCAGCTGCACGAGGCCGTGCACGTCGTGCAGTCCGGTGAAACCCTGTCGGAAATCGCCCAGCGCTACCGCATTGAACTGTCGGCGCTGCAGCGCATCAACGACCTGGACGGCGACCGCATTTATCCGGGCCAGAAGCTGCATCTGCGCCAGGCTTCCAGTGCGGTCCACATCGTCCAGCGCGGCGATGCACTGTGGGAAATCGCCCGCGCTTACGGCATGAGCGTAGCGCAGTTAAAAGAGCGCAACGGGCTGCGCAGCGATCGCATCTATCCCGGGCAGGAGCTAGAGCTCAGCGGAGCGACCGCGCCCCAGTACGCCACCTACACGGTGCGCCCCGGCGACTACTTAGGCGAAATTGCCCGCCTCCATCAAATGAGCCTGGCCGAACTGCGCACGCTCAACAAGATTGAGAGCAGCGTTATCCACCCGGGCGACGAGCTCACTGTTCGACCGCTGCGCTGGCTTGAAATTTCCGAGATCGATTGGAGCGCGCTCAAGCTAGACCACCCGCGCACATTCGACTTGGCCAACGGCCCCTACTACGGAAAGCGACCCAAGGCAAACAGCCAGCAGAGCAAAAACTACTACGAGAACCACCCACATTCGCCGCTTAAAACCTATCGCACGGCAGACAAACTCTGGCAGCAATTCGAGCGCAAGGTCGAAAGTTTAGGCCGCCTCAGCAACGATCTCGAGGACTGGCACATCGTGCTCGACCCCGGCCACGGCGGACTCGACCCCGGCGCCGTCGTGCAAACCATCGATGGCAACGGCGATAAACTCTACGTGGCCGAAGACGAGTACGTATACGACATCGCCCTGCGCATCTACGTCTTGCTGCGCCTGCACGGGGCCACCGTCACCATGACGCTGCTCAGCCCCAACCATCTCATACGCCACAACGAACCGCCGTCGGCCACCTTTGTAAACGAGAAGAACGAGGTCTACAATTCGCTAGACCACAACCGCGGCAACCGCGTGCGCGACTGGCCGCGCGGTGGCAACCTCTCGACGCGCGTGCACGTTGCGCGCAAGGCCTTTGCCAACGCACCGCGCGGCCGACGCGTTTTTCTCTCCTTTCACGCCGACATCGACCACAACGCGCCCGAAGCACCCCTCGTGCTCTACTACGAGGGCCGTGCCCGCCCGCGGCGGGACGAACCTTCTCGCCGCTTTGCCCAGAGCCTGCTCAGTTCACTCGGCGCCGGCGCGCGCGCGCGCGGGCAGGGACTGGGCGTGCTCCGAAACAATCCGGCCGATGTGAAGGTCCTGATCGAAATGCGCAATATGGCCTATCGCGACCACGTGTGGGCACTGCGCTTCGAGCAGCTGCGCCACCGCGATGCCGAAAAGGTCGTGCGCGGCCTGCTGAACTACGCGCGCAGCAAGGGACTGAGCGCGGGCCGCTAGAGTGGCACCAACGCAAAAGCCCCCCGGAGATCGGATCTCCGGGGGGCTTTTCTTCGCTCTATTCTCGTTAAAACGGCTTCTCGTCTACCAAGCGCCTGGCAGCGCGCCGCACGACTTCCGGTTCAATACCGGCCAGCTCGCACCAGGGATCGATGCGTCGACTTTCAACAAAGGAAATCTCGGGCAATTCCTCGTCGACTTCATCGACTCCATCCGTTTTGGAAATCTCACGTAAGGTACTGAGAATCATAGCGTTGGCCAAACGCCTATAGGCCATCGCAACGCGTTCTGATTGAGCGGCATCTTGGTCTTGTCTCGCAGCACTTCCTATCAACGTACCTGCCCTCCTAGTTCTCTCCCCAAGTGTGATCGTTGGCTGTGGCAAAGCGTATCGATCTGTGCTATAGAACACCCTTTCTCCCTAGAGAAATAGCAAAAGAATGATAAAATTGTGCCTGACATCGTTTGCATGACCGCTAATGTACGCATTTTTACTTGTACTTTTCAAAGAAAAAAATGCGCGCGGCATAAAATTTATAAAATGCCATTTTTAAAAAAGCCGCAACTCTTTTTAAATCATACATTTGGATAAAAATCGCTGTCGACCGCGCGCCGCTGCTCAGATGCTTCGTACAGCCGGTACACCCACTCTAAGGTCTGCAACGCCTCCCCTCCGAGCGCGTAGGGGACCCCACTCCCGTCCACGCCGCGCAAAAAATCGGCCCATTCCAGCGTCCACGATGCGTCCTCGCCGGTAAACGCTTCGATCTCTTCGTCGGGCGCCCCCCCTTCGGGACGCCGCCGACCTATGCGCGCCTGTTCCGGACCATAGGAGCGCCCCAGCCCCTCGGCAATGGCGTACCCATCGCGGCCGTAGACCTCAAAGCTGAACAGGTTTTTCCACTGGGTCCAGCTCACGTGCAGCGAGGCCACCTGCCCAGCGGCGGTGCGAAACAGCCCGTAGGCGTTGTCCTCGAGCGGCTTCATATCCCAGAAATGGGTCTCCACGTAGCCGCTCACCTCGGCAAAATCGCCCAGCAGCCATTTGGCCAGATCAATCAGGTGCGCCCCCTGGTCGAGCAGCTCGCCGCCGCCGGCCTTTTCGGGTATGGCGCGCCACTCGCGGTCATATCCGGGTCGACCGCCGTGCCCGTAGCGCCCGCGGATATTCATCAGCGAGCCCAGCCGCCCTGAGGAGCAGGCGTGAAATACCTGCTGCACGGCGGGATGGTAGCGGTGGTTATAGCCCGCTTTGAGCACTTTGCCAGCCGCCGCCGCCGCCTCTACGGCCAGCCGAGCCTCTGCCGGATGGCGCCCCATCGGCTTTTCGCACAGCACGTGCTTGCCTGCCTGCAAACAGGCCGCACTGATCGGGGCCAGCGCATCGTGCGTGGTCGCAACAACGACGATATCGAGATCGGCCGCCGCTACGTCCTGCCACGATGCGGCCACCTTGGCACCACACGCCGATGCCAGAGCCGCAGCCGCGCGCTCATCCAGATCGTATACCAAGTGCACATTGCAGTCGGCGTGTGCCCGCGCTACCTCCGCGCGCTTACACCCGATAAAACCCGCACCGACGATACCCACTCTATATGCCATCATTCCCCTTCCATCTTCAAGCGCCGCACCGTGTAGGCCTCGCTGGCCATAACCGCCTCCACGTCCAGTCCTTCCCACGGGTCCCACAGCGCGGCCAGCAGCCGGCCGCTGAGCCCGTCCGAACGCGTCGAAGCCAGATACACCACCAACGCCGCTGGACGCTGAGGATCGGTTCCTCCATCGGCCACCAGCTTTTTGTCGGCCTCGATTTCGGCCTGGCCGGCGCGCTGACCAGCATCCAGACGCTCGTCCAGCATCCGCGTGTTGACCGCCCCCGGCGCAATGGCATTTACGTCGATTCCGTAGTCGCGCACTTCGGCCGCCAGCGTTTCGGTCAGACGCACGACGGCGGCCTTGGACGCACTGTAGGCGCTAAAAAACGGTCTGGGACTCACGGCACCGCCGCCGGACAGGTTGATAATCTTGCCTCCCCGCTGCTCGATCATACCCGGCAGCACCTGGCGCGAGCACAGGAAACATCCCTTTAGGTTGACCTCTACGGCCCGCCACCAGTAGGCCACATCGACCTCGTGCAGAGGACCGATAGCACCCTGCACGCCGGCATTGTTGACGAGTATATCGACGCCACCCCACGCGCGGCGAATCGACGCAAACGCCGCATCGACCGAGCCCTCATCGGCCACGTCTACGCGCTCGACCAGCGCCTCGCCACTGCGCGCGGCGATGCCGTCGGCCACGGCGCGCAGTTCGTCGTCGCTGCGCGCCAGCAGCGCCACGCGCGCACCGGCCGCGGCCAGCGCCTCTGCGATCGCCGCACCAATGCCGCGCCCCGCGCCCGTAACCACAGCGCGCTTACCTGCCAATTCCATCGGCTACCCCTTTCTAAACACGCACTAAGATAACGGTTTTGTCCTTTTTAACGAGCGCAAAGCACAGCGGACGCAACATTGACCAGTATCCCCGTTTGCTCTACATTTTTCTCTTTTGGCGCACGCGCCCCAACGCCGCCGTCGCATCCATAGAAGGGTTCCATGTCGCTGCCGAGCACCTCATCCGATCCACGCGAAATTTGCCTTGCTCTCAACGAGCGCACGCCGGTGGGTGGCCTCTTTGAAGGCGACCGCGACAACCTTCACCCCGACAGCAACCTCCCTTGGCGCATTTCGCCCGAGCCGTTCTGGCTGAGCCCAGATCAGCTGGGCGAGCTGCACGAGTTGGGCCATGCCCTGCACCAGTTTTATCGGGCAGCTAACCTGCTCTACCACCAGAGCGTCAAGGGGCTGCAACCAGACTGGGTGCACCAATACCTCGATCTGGGCAAGCCGGGCGACGTGCTCGAAATGGGCCTGTGGAACCGCGTCAAATCACACCTGCCGCTGGTCATGCGCCCCGATCTGCTGCTGACCGAAGACGGCTTTCGCATCATGGAGATGGATTCCATTCCCGGTGGTATGGGCTTCACCGCGCAAATTTCGTCGCTCTACGCCGATCTCGGCTACGACATCATCGGCGGCGCTCACGGGCTGGTCAACGGCTTTTACGAGGCCATTGCCGCATCTACCAATCAGCCCGCGCCAACCGTGGGCCTGGTGGTTTCCGACGAATCGGACGCCTATCGCGAGGAAATGCAGTGGCTGGCCGACCAGCTAAGCGCCGGCGGGCAGCTCACCTTTTGCACCCATCCGCGCGACCTCCATTTCGACGAGGACGGCCTCTTCATCGACGTCGACGGTCAAGCGCAGCGCCTCGATGCCGTCTATCGCTTTTTCGAGCTATTTGATCTGAAGAACATTCCCAAGGCAGAGCTCATCACCTACTTTGCCAAGAAAAACGCCGTGCGCCTGACGCCGCCGCCCAAAGCCTATCTCGAAGAGAAGATGTGGCTGGCGCTGTTTCACCATCCGCTATTGAGCGCGTTCTGGCAGCGCGAGCTGCCGCGCGACGCGCGCGCGCTGCTGGCCAAACTCATACCGCAGACCTGGATTCTCGACGCGCGCCCCATGCCGCCGCACGCCGTCGTCCCCAACCTGATGCTCAACGACCAGCCCGTCAACGACTGGCAGGTCCTAAAAGGCCTGAGCAAGAAGCAGCGAGAGCTGGTCGTCAAACCATCGGGCTTCTCAGAGTTGGCCTACGAGAGCAAGGGCGTTTCCATTGGCCACGACCTGCCGGAAGAGACGTGGAGCGCCAACGTGCAGACGGCGCTCGATGACTTCGCGCATACGCCGTATATTTTACAGACCTTTCACAAGTCGGCGCGCAAGTCCGTGCGCTACTACGACTTTTTTGACGACGCAGTAAAGCCTATGCGCGGTCGCGTGCTGCTGCGACCCTACTACTATCTGATGGGGGACGAACCGCGCCTGTCCGGCATTCAGGCCGTCGTCTGCCCGCCGGACAAAAAGGTCCTGCACGGCATGATCGACGCCGTTATCGTTCCCTGCGCTGTTGCCGACAATGCAGGCGAAGAAGACGCCTTTTAAGGAGCGCTCGTGACTACGGTTCCCACTGCAATCAATCTCGACGAAAAGCTAGCCCAGCTCGAGGACATCATGCGCCCAATGGGGCGCGCGCTGGTCGGCTATTCGGGCGGCGTCGACAGCGCCCTACTAGCCGTGGCGGCCCAGCGCGTGCTGGGCGACGGTGCAATCTGCGTCACCGCTGATTCGGAGAGCTATGCCAGCGGTGAGCTCGAGCGCGCCAGCGAAATAACTGCGCAGTTCGGCATTCGCCACGAAGTCGTAAAGACGCGCGAGCTCGACAATCCGGACTACGCTAAAAACGCGCCCGATCGCTGCTACTACTGCAAGCAGGAGCTGTTCACGCACATGGAGCGCATGGCCGCCGAGCTGGGCGTCGAATACATACTGTACGGTCAAAATGCCGACGACGTCGGCGACTTTCGCCCCGGCGCTAAAGCCGCGCGCGAAAAGGGCGTGCGCGCACCGCTGGCCGAGGCCGGCCTCGACAAAGAAGACGTGCGCGCGCTGGCGCGCCGCTGGGGCATTTCCGTCTGGGATCGCCCGGCCATGGCCTGCCTGTCTTCGCGCTTTCCCTACGGCACGCCGGTGACCGCCGAGGGGCTCAAGCAGGTCGACCGCGCCGAAGCCTTTCTGCGCGGCCAGCTCGGCTACGCGCAGGTGCGCTCGCGCCATCACGACGCCCTCGCGCGCATTGAATTACCGAGCGACGACCTGAGCGCGCTGCTGGCCGACGATGCGCGCTGTCGACACATAGTCGACGCCCTCAGCGAAATAGGATATGTGCAGATCACCGTCGACCTGCGCGGCTTCCGCTCCGGCAGCATGAACGAGGTCCTGCTCTCCATCGACATGGACCCGGCGCCGCTCTTTGAGCGCATGGACCCCGTTATCGCCCGCTACGAAATTGCTCGAGTTGCCTACGAAGAGCGCGACCAGCTGCTCTACCTGCGCTTGGACGATCCGCAGCGCCTGGCCGACGAAGCGCTGCGCCAAGCCCTTAGCGACGACTGCGCCGCCCTCGGCTTCCGCTATATCGCCCTCGACCTGCGGGCGCTGCGCCCATGAAGCGAGAGATCGTCAAATTCGGCGCCAACGTGCTGCGCCAAAAGTGCACCCCGATAAACGAGGTTGACGACGAGGTACGCAGCCTCGTCGACGACCTATTCGATTCGATGCGCGCGGCCGAAGGCGTTGGCTTAGCCGCTCCGCAAATCGGAGTGGCGCGGCGCGCGTGCGTCATCGACGTCTCTGCGCAGCAGCCCGAGCATCCGCCCATCGTGCTCATTAATCCGCGCATCGTCTCCAGCGAAGGCACGCAGGTCGGCGAGGAAGGCTGCCTGAGCTTTCCCGACCTCTACGGCGACGTCAAACGCGCCGAGCGCGTAGCCGTAGAGGCACTCGACCTCGACGGCCAGGCCTTTACTACCGAGGGCACGGGATTCTACGCGCGCGCCCTGCAGCACGAGCTAGACCACCTCAACGGCGTGCTCTTTGTCGACCACCTGAGTTCGCTCAAGCGCCAGCTCATGCGCGGGGCGCTCAGACGCCTGAAAAAAGAGGGCGAAGCGTGGCAAAAAGAAAATTCATAGGCTATTGACAAGCGCAATATCGCCGCTTAATTTTTGTCACCTGAGATTAATGGGATCGTAGTTCAGCTGGTTAGAACGCCGGCCTGTCACGCCGGAGGTCGCGAGTTCGAGTCTCGTCGGTCCCGCCAATTGGAAAGCCCCTGAAGCCAAGCGCTTCGGGGGCTTTCTGTTTTAGCCTATTGCGTCCTCTGCCCGTATGTTGGAGTAGTTTGCATCCTCTACAAAGCGGGATCTTGGGCGGGTTCAGAGCACCGCTTGTTCCTTGCCGGTTTATTCCTGCTTTTCACTGAATTTCTCGCTTTTTCTTTGCACTCTACGTTCACGTTACAAATGCGGCGAACTGTCCCCGCTGACCAGGCCAAGGCGATCGAAGCATGACCCAAACGGACGGGTGCTCACAGACGGCGGATTGCTGAAATCGCGGCAGCAGGATCGTCGAGGGGCAGGCCTCCTGCCAGGCGTTACTTTTTACACACAGTGAATCAAAAAGGTGACAGTCAGTCGGATAGGTTGGCCAAGATTCCGGTTAATGAAGAAGGTGTTCCCACAGGTACTAAATTTGATGCGCCCTGCGGTTAGTATATCTATAACTCCGCATTCAAGGAGCGCATCATGTCTCTTCCCCCCTACCGAAGATTGCCGGCATCGAGATACGTCATTTCGGCGACGATCGCCTACTCGTACTCTTTCCTTACCATCCTGACAATATAAAACGCATCCGCGCCATTACGGGCCGGCGTTGGCACGGCGATAAGAAGGCTTGGAGTATACCCTATACCGAATCAGCGCTTATCCTGCTGGATAACTATTTCGGCCAATATCCGGTTCAACCCCTTGCAAAACCAGACAAACGACCTAGAGCTATCACTAGCCGGCGATGGCAAACCCTCAGTGGAGAAGAGCAAGCCTACATCGCCCGCATCGAAGATGAGATGAAGCTGTGTGGCTACAGCCCGAAGACGCGCACATCGTATCGAAACCACCTGTTGCTGTTTAAGCGACACTTCGCCAACCGAGCTGTGCAGGAGGTCGGCGCTGAGGAAATACGCCAGTATTTGCTGATGTTGATCGATGAAAAGCAGGTATCCCAATCGTATTACAACCAGGCCATCAATGCCATCAAGCTATTGTATGGCAAGGTGCTCAAGCGCCCCAGAGAGATCGAGTCGGTTCGTCGACCCAAAAAAGAGCGTACGTTGCCAATCGTTTTGAGCCGTGAATCCGTAGAGAACATGGTGAATGAAGTGGGTAATCTGAAGCACCGCACCTTGTTGATCCTGATGTATTCGGGAGGACTGCGCGTCGGTGAAATTGTGCGTCTGCGGCCAGAGGACATTGACTTAGATCGCAAGATGGTCTACATCCACCGAGCCAAGGGACGAAAAGACCGCTACACGCTGCTGTCGGATCTCTCTATTCGCATGGTGCGCGCTTACATTAGTGAATACCAGCCGACAAAATGGCTCTTCCCCGGTGCCCACATCGGTCGGCATCTGACGGAAACGAGCGTACAGAAAATCGTCCGAAATGCACGAAAAAAAGCGGGGATTTCCCAGCACGCGACATCCCATACGCTGCGGCACTCATTTGCTACGCATTTGCTTGAAGCAGGTGTGGACCTGCGGTATATTCAAGAGCTCTTGGGACATAGTAGCCCCAAAACGACGGAGATCTACACCCATGTCAGCAAAAAAGATCTGGGCCGCATCCGAATTCCAGCGGATCTATTGATGCTCAAAGAGGCTGAGAAACCGAATGAATGAATGAGGGGTGAGTGTATCTCCATAGGAAAAATATCGTGACTGGTTTGCCTATCCGCCGCATGGGGTGGGATACCCACACCAACTTGGATATCCATACTGTGAGAAGTGATATCCAAACAAGTTATGATATCGACAAGTTATGCAAAATGCCGTTTTTGTGGCTATTGACTTTAGCAGAAAGGGGCAAAAACAGACCCCACCCGATACCCCCCCAACACTTGAATCCACCTGCCCCCAAATTCTGAGTTCACACTATAGGACATTTGTACACGGAGCTATCGGAAATGAAGCTGGGTAAAAGGAAGATGAAATGAATACTGCCTGCCGTCTATGCGTGGTCAGTTGGCTATATATCGCAGTAGGGGCCTACGGCTTGATCGAACTGATTGTTGGATTCTTCACGCCCCTGAGCGAACCGGCCATCCAACTATACATTCACAAAATCAATGTGGCCGGCATACTTGTACCACTTGGCATCGGGCTGCTGAAGCAAATCTCATTATGCAGAAAGTTGGCTGTCATTATGAGCTGGCTGTTTCTGGTCTTTCTCATGACTGTGATGTTCCTCCTCGGGCTCGGCGAGATCGCGAATATAGGTGAGGTCAGTTGGACTCTGCCAACGGCGCCGCTCAGCGGAGATGAAATTGTGAGGATGATGGGAGGCTTAGTGATCGGCGCTCCATTATTCGTCTGGCAGCTTCGGGTTCTCATGTCCACCGAAGTCAAAGAACTCATTGGGTCTACGAACGCCGAAAACAGCAAGCAGGCGAAAGACAAATAAAAGAAAGAGAGGGCTATGTTCGCCCCGTTCTTCTTTTAGTGATTACAAAAACGGCACAATGCATAACACACAATTGCTGGCTACGGTCGCTTCGCTCCCTCCGACCAAACCCGCTTCGCGGGTTCAGCAATTGTGGGCACGTTAGATAACATAGGAAAAGCAAAGTCAGGATTTTGCAGTATGCTTCAAAATATATCGTACTATTGCTGTTAAAAATGAACTAACGAGCCAACCTATGAGATGGCTACTTCTCTGTACTTTCCTTGCATTATTAGCAGCCTTCTTGTTCGGTGATCTACGTAAACATGACTGGGCATTTGACGACGAAGACTATATTGTCAACGCTATAAAAGCTCAAGAACAGTTTGCGTATGTATTTAGTGCCGATAAACCGTGGGCACGACGTCCAATTGTACATATGTACTTCTGGCTGGTTCAGCCCTATTTTGAGTCAAATCCCGGTGATTATCACCTTGCCAATGTCTGTATCCATGTAGTTAACGCTGTTCTTTTAAGCGCTGCTATGCTATTTCTATTACGAAACTTTACTATTGCAAGCATCGCTGGCATCTTATTCCTAATCAACGTTAATCATTTTCGTGCGGTTT
Source organism: Gemmatimonadota bacterium (assembly GCA_038128265.1). Taxonomy (GTDB): domain Bacteria; phylum Latescibacterota; class UBA2968; order UBA8231; family UBA8231. Next base: position 850 of record JAYPJE010000026.1, on the reverse strand, counting down.
TCTGGATTTCAGGAATCTCTCTCCTGCTAAGTGCCACACTCGGTCTCCTCTCAATAATTTTTCTCGTCAATTATTTTCGAACTAAAAATCGTTGGAGTGCGGCCGCATCGGTTCTTCTTTTTACTGGAGCCATTCATGCTCATGAAGGCGCGGTTTCATTTCTAGCCATCATCTTCTCTATTGCTTACAGGCACCGAACGGAACGGCTACCAATCTTCGCTCCGTATGTATTAGGTCTTCTTTTACTTTTTATCGAATCTCGATACTACTATTCGACGCCTTTATCCGATGGACAAGCAGATTACCATATTGGATGGAACCTTACTACAACGTTACCACGTCAAATCTTTACACTCTTTTCTAGTAGCTATTACGACTCATGGTTGCTTATACCAAATGTAAGTTACCAAATCGGGCTGGGATTGTCTGTTTTCGCTCTACTTGTTGCCATAGGATTACGACAACCTTACCTGCGACACGCTTGCCTCTGGATTGTTGTGTTTCTGCTCCCCTACACTCCCTTTATTAATGCGGAAGAAATCTCACGCTACTATTACTTACCATCTCTTATCAGTACAGGGATCATTTCTCTATGTATAGAGAAAATAGGAAAAACCTTGGGAGAAAAAGTCGAGATACGATGGGTAAGAGAAAGTTGGTTAGTCGTCATAACAGGGGTAATCGTCGTTTTAAGTGCAACCCAGGTAAATTGCCTCCAAGCCGTACAGTTAAGCTATTCTGCACTCTACCTGCAACAACACGGTAAGTTTGAACGCGCCCTCACACAATATGAACACATAGAAATGCTGTGTTCGGAACACCCTTATGCGCCACGATGGCAGTATAATGC
>JAYPJE010000025.1:59924-63158 GCA_038128265.1 Gemmatimonadota bacterium | reverse complement strand
TGGGCGTGCTGCTCTTTGCGTTCTTTCCGCTCTACGTGACCTTTGCCATCAGCGTCAAGAACAACAAGCAGTTCAACAACGAGCCCTTTGGACCGCTGGCCCTGTCGGGTTTGTTGGAGACGTTTGAACACCGGCCCGCTCAGCTCGAAGCCTACGATCCCAAGGAGGCGGTGCTGGCCCAAGAGGCGCTCGCCGCCGGATTAAACCCGGCACATCCCGACTGGCCGCAGGTGCGGCTGAGCACCAAGGATACCTGGCACTGGGAAAATTGGACGGTGGCTTGGGATACGGTGGGCACATACATATTCAATACGATCGTCGTCGCCGTCACCGCGGTCGTGCTGGCGCTGTGCTGCTCGACGGCCGCCGGTTTTTTCTTTGCGCGCTACCGCATGCCGGGCACGACCTTTCTCTGGTATTTCTTCCTGATTCTCATGCTCATGCCAGGCGTGGCTAATCTCGTGCCGCTCTTTATTCTGCTGCGCGATATGAATTTGATTAACAGCCTGATGGCGCTGATTATTTTGGGCATTTCCGGCGCGCAGGTCGTGCAGATCTTTATCCTGCGCAACTTTATCGAAGAGATTCCGCAGGACATGTTTGACGCGGCCGACGTCGACGGGGCCAGCCCGTTTCGCCAGGTGCTCTACATCGTGCTGCCGATGTCCGGTTCGGTGATCTCCACGCTGGCAATTCTGCAGTTTATCTCTGTGTGGAACGACTTTCTATTGCCCTTCATCATTATTCGCGACGATGCCCTGCTGACGCTGGCAGCCGGTCTGATAAAGCTCGACGGCGAGTACGTGAAACAGTGGGGCGAGATGATGGCCGGCTATTCGATTGCATCCCTGCCGCTGGTGCTGATCTTCCTATTTACGATGCGCCTCTTTGTGCGCGGCATTGCGGCCGGTGCGGTAAAGGGCTAGTTGGCGAGTGTAACGTGGCGCAGGAAGGCGCGGGCGCCAACGAGTGCAGACGGCCTCACCCGTATCTTTTCATGCGGAGAACTTCATGCAGCGCATTCTCTTTTTGTGCACGGGCAACTCGTGCCGAAGTCAGATGGCCGAGGGCTTTGCGCGCCATCTGAAGGGCGACGTATTCGAGGTGTACTCGGCCGGAATTGAAGCACATGGCCTCAATCCGCACGCGGTGCGCGCGATGGCCGAGGTCGGCGTCGATATATCCGGCCAGCAGTCGACGCGCGTTGACGACTTGCAGTCGGTCGCCTTTGACTGGGTGGTGACGGTGTGCGGCCACGCCGACGAAAACTGCCCGCACTTTGCAGAGGCCACGCGCGTGCTACACCGCGGTTTTGACGATCCACCCAAGCTGGCCCGCGAAGCGGCCAGCGAGGAAGAAGCGTTTGCCCACTACCGCCGCGTGCGCGACGAGATACGCGCCTACGTGGAGACGCTGCCGCAGGCCCTCTATACATCGGGAGAACGACCATGAGTGAAGCACCGCGTCGCCTGTCCTTTCTGGACCGCTTTTTAACGCTGTGGATCTTTTTGGCGATGGCCATTGGCATTGGCACGGGCTACTTTGCCCCCGGTCTCGTCGATGTAATCACCGGATTTCAGGTCGGTACGACCTCAATTCCCATCGCCGTGGGGCTGGTGCTGATGATGTACCCACCGCTGGCCAAGGTGAAGTACGAAGAGCTTGGCGGCGTTTTTCGCAACGCGCGTATTTTGGGGCTATCGCTGCTGCAAAACTGGGTTATTGGCCCGGTGCTGATGTTTGCACTGGCCATTCTCTTCCTGGCCGACTACCCCGACTATATGGTCGGTTTGATTATGATCGGTCTGGCGCGCTGTATTGCCATGGTCATCGTATGGAATGAACTAGCCTGTGGCGACTCGGAATACGCGGCGGGATTGGTGGCATTTAACTCCATCTTTCAGATCGTGTTCTACTCGGTGTACGCCTACGTCTTTATCACGCTGCTGCCGCCGCTATTTGGCCTGCCGGGGGCGCTCGTAGAAATCTCCATGGGGCAAATCGCCGAGAGCGTGGCGATCTATTTGGGCATTCCCTTTTTCGCCGGTATGCTAACGCGTTTTGTGCTGGTGCGCGCCCGCGGGAGTGACTGGTATGAAAACGAATTCATCCCCCGGATTAGTCCACTGACGCTGGTCGCACTGCTCTTCACCATCTGGGTGATGTTTTCACTGCAGGGCGAAAATATCGTGCAGATTCCCTTCGACGTGCTGCGCATTGCCGTGCCGCTGCTGATCTACTTTGTGCTGATGTTCCTGATTTCATTCCTTCTTGGCTACAAGAGTGGAGCCGACTACGAGCGCACGACGACCCTGTCCTTTACGGCGGCCAGCAATAACTTTGAGCTGGCCATTGCCGTAGCAGTAGCGGTCTTTGGCATCGACTCGGGAGCGGCCTTTGCCGCGGTGATCGGTCCGCTGGTCGAAGTGCCGGTGCTAATCGCTCTGGTCAATGTGGCCCTCTACTTTCAGCGGCGTTTTTGGGGCAGTAGGTAGATACACGCTCGCTGCTGTGCGGCTTCGAAAGCAGCCATTTGCGCGTCAATGTGCTAGCGGATCAAGCCGCGCTGTGGCGATGGGCGATTTGGTGTATTTGAGTGGGTAGCGAGGTGGTCGCCACCTCGATTGACGATTAGTGCGATCGCCTGTATACTTGTCGAATGAATGGAGTGTTTGTCGAGCGCACGGCGCTGATCGTCGCTAAAATCTGTCTCTGGGCCGTGCCATTTCTTGTGCTCTACGTCCCGTCTTCGCTGGTCTTCCCCTTTGTTACAGGTCGCCATATTGCCTTCCGCCTGCTAGTCGATTGCGCGGCGCTGGCCTGGGGTGCACTGCTCTGCGTGAATCGCGCCTATCGGCCGCGCTGGACACCGCAGGTCATTGCCCTAACGACCCTCGTCCTAGTCGTATCGGTGGCCGCTGTACTGAGTCCCAATCCGCTGCGCGCGCTCTTTGGCGATTTTGAGCGCATGGGTGGCCTGGCTGGACTCTTACACTACTACGTCTACTTCCTGCTGCTGCTGCACCTGTTCCGCGCGCGCGACTGGTCCATTTTTTTTGGGGTTTTTATTGCCATTGGGAGCGTAGTTGCGCTGCTGGGTTTGTTAGAAAAAGCAGGCGTAGCTTGGCTGCCCTATCCAGGTGGAGGCGCTAGGGTTTACTCTACGATGGGGAACCCCAGTTACCTCGCCTCGTATCTCCTATTTCTTGTTTGGTCCACTGCCCTTCTACTGGT
>JAYPJE010000025.1:46072-59824 GCA_038128265.1 Gemmatimonadota bacterium | reverse complement strand
CTGCTGGCCTATGGGGCGGTATGGTGGGTTGCCCTGCGCTCGCTCTACAGAGGCGCGCGCGGTGGTGCGATTAACATTCCACAGGCCATGTTTATTGCCGCCCTGTTAGTCGGTTACTTCACCTATATCCAGTTTCAGTTTGGCACGTTCAACACGGAATGCGCCTTCTTTGCGCTGCTGGCGTGGATTGATCGAGCAACCGTGCAGAAGCCGGATAGCAGCCATGACCCAACGTTGGAGCGCAGAGGTGTTGTTCCGGTCCAAGTCTTGGGCCTACTGGTTTGGGGAGGACTGGCGGGATACTACCTGAGCGCCGTGCCGCTGCTGCAGGCTCACACCTTGATTGATGTGAATAAAAAAATGTTTCAGTCTCTGACCAATGGAACGCCCCCTCTGGACGAGGTCCGTCGCAATTTTGCGTGGGTTATACAACTTGAGCAAAAGAGCAACGCGGACGTGGTCCGCGAGGAATTGTCTACCCGTTTGGATGATGTGATCAATTCGCCGCACTATTCCGATGAAGAGAAGGGGCGTTTTGCAGCGTTTACCCTCGATCAGGCGCGCGCCGCCGTCGATGGCCCCGCTCCCAATACAAAGCACCATCTCATGCTATCGGCCGTGCTCTACGTGCTGGGCGAGCCGTTCGAGGCGCAAGCGGTCGAAGCCCTGAAAACGCTTGACGAGGCCGTCGAACTGAGTCCAAATAGGCAGGCGCTCTACATAGAGCGCGCGCGCTGGTACTGGCAGCTGCGTCAGGGCAATGCCGCACTGCACAATATACACAAAGCGTGGGATTTGGATCGGCGCAATACCGAGCTGGCTGTTGACCTCTACTACGTGGCCTTGGTGTTGAAGCGCCGCGACGTGATCGAAGAAATAGGGCGCGAAATCGGGTGGGACGAATGGAGTGCAGAATCACTAAAGCGCATTGGCACGGCGCATCAGCGCGTTGGCCAAATCGAAGAGGCTCTTAGCGTATATGAGCGCCTTATACGGCGCGCGCCTTATATGGCAGAGGCCTATATGACTAGCGGTCAGCTCAGTGCTCAGTTAGGGCGTGCGTACGAAGCGCGCAACTACTTTAACCGGGCCGTACAGATCGATCCCAACTTGTATGACCAGGTGCAGAAGCACCTGCAAGAGATGGAGAATAGTGCGCAGTAGGTTGGCTGTTGGGAGAATGTATTGGGATAAGCCTGCTATCGGCGCACCGACCGCGTGCCGATAGCAGGCTTTTTCATTGGTGTGCCGAGCGCTAATGCGCCCGGTTGCTCTCGTCGTAGTAGGTGTTGTGCTGTCCAATGCTGAAGTTGTGTCCCCACGCGCCGCGAAAGGCCGTTTGGCGCTTGGCTGGCATCTGTTCGACAACCTCGTGTGGCAGGTTGAGCTTGTGCCACTGGGTCAGGTACGAGCAATAGCAGTTGAAAATTGCGCGGCGCTCCTGATCGGCATCTTTCCATTCGGTGCCGACGTGCCAGCAGCTCTCGGAAAAGATGAGCACCGAACCCGGCGGACAGGCGTATTCCTCGTAGACGGATGGATCGAATTGGCGAAAGCGCTCGGGCACGGGAAAGCCGGCCTTGTGCGAGCCGGACATAATGGGTGTGCCGCCGCCCTTCTTTACCTCGCTTAGCTCCCACACGACGCGCGTTAGGCCGGAGTAGATCTGGCCGTTGATCAGCCGATAGGCCATGGGGCCAACGAGCGGGCCACAGTGGGGCGCAGAGCCCTGCTCGCCGAGCTGGCGAATCATGGCAAAGGAGCTCTCGCAGCGAAAGCCGTAGGCATTGTCATCCGGATCGGGCGCGATGATATCGCGCAGGATGCCGACGATGGACGGGTGGTCGACCAACTGCTGCCCGGGGCCGGCCAGCGAGTAGCGCTCGTGCTCGGGCAGCGAGTCGGGCTCGTGGCGCAGCTTGTAAACGTGCTCGCGCAGGGCCTCCAACAGATCGGCTTCCAGCACGGCTGGCAGCAGCAGCCAGCCCTTTAGATCAAAGAAGAATTTCTGCTCGTCGCTCATGGCCTGCGGAGAGGCCGTCGTGGCAATGGCACTCATTTCTGCTCGAACGCTTCCTCGCCGTAGCCGGCGGCAATAGATGAGAACTGCACGTAGCCCCACATCTCGGGCACGTGCATATTGATAACGCCCTGCGGCGACCACACCCAGTTGTCACAGGGCACGCCTTCGCGGCGCAGGTAGCCGCCTTTGTGGTAGTCGAACTCCCACTCCACGCGCGAGAAATTGACGCGCCACTGGTCTCCGGGCTTGGGCGGGCAGTCGCAGCCGGCGTGCTCGCTCATCGCCGTCCAGGGGATGGCCACTTCGACGCTCCAGCCGCGATCGACGTCGTCGGCGCAGTTGAGCGTGCCGTCGATTTGCACGGCGTGTTTGATACCCTCAAAATCCCAGTCGTGGTCGGCCGTGCCGCCCTTGCTATAGGCTTTGGGTAGGTAGAGGTCCCAGGCCGCATTGAGCGGGTTCATCTCGAACTCCATGTAGTGCTCGCCGTCGCCGTCGGGGTCGATGAAGATTTCGAAGTCGTTGTCGTTGCAGATGACCGAATCGCGCTTGGTTAGCGTCCCCCACACGTGCGGCTCTTCCATGTCGGCGGCAAAATAGAAATAGTCATCGTCCCACAGCATCATAACGCGCGTGGCAAAGCGCGGCAGCGGCTTGGCATCGCCCTCGATATCGACAAAGAGATCGGTCCACGGAGCGGCCTTCCAGGGGCCGTCGTTGAGGTGGCCGTCTACGACGATGGGCGTAGACGCTCGATACACTACGTAGTTTTTAGGGGTGATATCGCTCATGACATGGCCTCTCCGTTGAATAGCGCGGCAGAGCTGCGCTGTAAATTTTTCTATAGAAAGCGTCCGCTCCCTCTATCCGTCAAGGAGCACAGACACCGCTTCACACGCCGGCTGGATGGAGCTCGACAATGCCCTGGTCGCCGTCTACGGCGATGTGCTGCCCGTTGGCGATGTGGCGCGTGGCTTCGCGCGTTTGCATAACGGAGGGAATGCGATACTCGCGCGCAACAATGGCAGCGTGCTGTGATAGAGAGCCTTCGTCCAACACGAGGCCGCCGAGGACGGCAAAGGCCGGGGTCCACTCCGGACCAACGTTGCCGGCGACGAGAATATCGCCTGGATGCACGCGGGGCCGCTCGCCCGACGCGATCAGCACGGCGCGTCCGCTGACCCGTCCGCTTGAGGCGCTGACGCCAACGAGCCGGTCGCCCTGCAGTCCGCGCTCGGAGGTTTCCCCTTCATGCCCCTCTTTTTTCTCTGGGGCCGCGCCCAGCGTGGCCGGCGGCTGCATGCGTTTGCGGCGGTCCCATTCCTCTTTGCGTGCGGCGATGAGGGGGCGCCCGTCGGTTGGGCTGCCGGCCGCGGCTAGTGCACGCAGCTCTGCCAGCGAGAAGTGAAAGACGTCGTCTGCATTATCAACCACGTGTCGGCGCACGAGGTCCCGGCCGACCGCGTCTATGGCTTCGCGCGCCGTGCCGCCGCTACACTGCTCCATATAGTAGTTGTGGTCTTCTAAAAAGCGCACGTGCAGCTGGCCGCGCAGCAGAGCATCCTCGAAGCGCACTCGCTTGTCGGAGTTATTGGCGAGCAGGCGGCGCAGGCGGCGCGTGGCGTTGCGCCGCTCGCTTCGCGCCTCGCGCTCCAGCTGGTCGAGGCGATCGAGATCCTGCTCGGCATAGGTGGCGATGATGTCGAGCGGTACTTGCGGATCCATATTCCAAGTCGGCGTCTGGAAACCGCTACTCGAGCCGTAGCCGCGTCCGCTGCGCAGCCCGTAGATGTTGAGCATGGCGCCAAAGCGCTTGTGGAAGTTCCGTGCGGCCGCACTATGGCGCTGCGCGGCCAAGTCGTCAAAGCGCCCCTCCGCGAAGAGCGCGCTTAGCGCGGGGTCGGATTGGACGATGCGCGCCAGTTCGCGCAGTCGGCTTACCAAGCGCGTCATGCGGTTGTCGATGGCCTGTAGAAAGGTGTTGGCTTCGTGCTGGGGGCGGCCCGTGAGGGCTTCGTATTCTTCGTGCCAGCCGGGCAGCGGTTCGGGCCGCCCCATCGACCAGTGGAGATGACCGGAGACATAGGCAAGCATCTGCAGACACGACTCGAGGTAGTCCACGCGGTCGGCAGGACACTTGGCTTGCCGGCGCTGCGCACCAAGTGCGGCGAGGTGCCTTTCTATAATGCCGCGCTGCACGGCTTCGAAGTAGGTAGTGCCGCGCGCGGTGCAGGCGTCAACGCGCTCCGTCTGCACGGCATGGCGACGGGCCATTTCGTCGGGCTCCACCTCGGGGGCGCGCGCAAACATATAGCCGTTGCGCACGCAGTAGAGGTGGTTGGCCGTCATGCGCGAACCGACTTCTTCGTAGCAGTTGCGCGCGTGGACCATATACTCGGTCATGTAGTCTTGTTCGAGGCGCGTCAACGGTCCGCGGCTCTTTGTCCAGCAGTAGGCAGGGTCGACGCCGTCTTCCCACGGCTCGTCCGGCGCGGCGACTTCGTCAATAGTGGTTATTGGGCGCGCCTGCAAGATGTGTACGGTATCGTCTACGGCAAATTCGATGTCCTGCGCCCCAGTAAAGAGCCCTTCGATGCGCATGCCCAACCCGACTAGCGTTGCCAACTGCTCTTGGCTCAGGGCAGGCTCCTTGCGCTGAGTAGATTTGACCTCCACGGACTCGATTCCGCCGTTCGGGCGTGCTGCGACGCGCCGCTGTTTATCGGCAATATCGCTAGAAATTGCGGTGCCCGTCGCGCGATCGACGACAAAGTGGTCGGTCGGTGCGCTGCCAGAGACGACGCCTTCGCCTAGTCCGAGCGCTGCGGTGACGACACAGTGCTCGGCGCCGCTTTGTGGGTCGCGGGTAAAGAGCACGCCCGCCGCATGGGATGCGATCTGGCGCTGCACGATGACGGCCATGGCGCTCTGCCCGCCGTCTATCTGGTGGCGCCGGCGGTAGGCCTGTGCGTGGGGCGAAAAAAACGAGGCCCAAACGCGTCCGATGGCATCGACTAGATCGTCCCACGCTGTGACGTTGAGCACCGAATCGTACTGGCCGGCAAAGCTCGCATCGGCCAAGTCTTCGGCCGTAGAGGAGGAGCGCGTAGAAACGGCCGGTGCGGCCAGCGCGTCGTAGGCGCTGCGGACGGCATCGCGCAGCGGATCGGGCAGCCGCGGTTGGCGCAGCGCCTGGCACACGGCTTCTGCGGAACCGGCGCGTCCGGCATCGAGATCGTTTAGCAGGGGTGCGGGCAACTCGTGCAGAACCGTCTGGAACGCCTGCGTAGAAACGACAAACGCGCCAGGGACGGGCAGGTCGGCTTGGATCATCTTGGCCAGCGCCGCGCCCTTGGCTCCGCTCAGAGCAGGATCGGTAGCCCGGGGGTCGGTGAGGCGGATGACGAGATCGGCCATGCGAATTATTCGGCCTCTGGCCGTGCGGGATTGCCCCAATGGTCGTCGCGATCTGTGCCGGAGACAACCACGCCCTTTAAATGCCAACCCTGCATGGCGCGCACGTCGGCGGCACAGTAGCGGAGCGTAAGACCGCAGCGACGCCGATCGGATTCATTGGCTTCAGAGCCGTGTAACAGCATGTCGGAGTGCATGGATATATCGCCGGCGCGGAGTTCGACGTCGACCGGATCGCCGTAGTGCTCGGCGTTGGGCACGGTCTGAAAGAGCACGTTGTTCTCGTCTTCCTCGCTGAGGTGATAGGTCATGTGGCCATGCTGATGCGAGCCGGGAATAAAGCGCATGCAGGCGTTTTCCGTATCGGCATTGTCGATAGCCAGCCACACCGTCACCGTCTTAGAGGGCGACATCGGCCAGTAAGAGGCGTCCTGATGCCAGGACACGCGCTTGCCGTCGCGGGGCATTTTACAGAAAAAGTGCGAGCCCCAGCCGATGACGTCCGGGCCGAGAATGTCGCGCACGTGGGCAACGATGCGCTCGTCGTTGAGCAAGTCCCAGACGCGGCCGTAGCTCATGTGCGCTGTAGATATCGAGTAGGAGGTGCCACCGGACTCGAGCACGCGCGCTAATACTCCGTCGAAATAGGCGCGTATATCGGCTATTTCCACATCGCTAAAAATGCGAATCCCCTTAATGTACCCCTCGCGGTTATAGGCTTCTACCTGAGCACTCGTAAGCGTTTTGGAACTGCGTGCATCGCTGGGGTGAAAGTGCAGGTCGCGCGGCAGGTCGTCGATTTCTACGTCTTCATAGCGAATGATGTTGTCGTCGTTCATGGGGCCGTCCGTGGGCTGTATGTGCGCGTGTGTGCGGCTGCAAAAAATAAGTCGCGGGCCGTGCGCGGCCAAATAGACTGGCGCCCGGCTCGGTCTGGTGCACGGTGGGAGTTGTATTGCCCTGCAGTTCTTGTCAGATTAGACGGCGAACGCACTGCACAGCACGCCGGCCAACGGGGGAGGGCACATGACAGATTACGCATTGAGCGCAGCACAGGTCGCGCAGTATTGGGACGATGGTTTTCTGCTGCTGCCGGCGTTTTTTCCGCGCCAAGACATGGATCTCATGCTGGATATTGCGCGCGCAGATCAGGCGCTGCAGGAGAATGCAAACGATCGGTTAGACAGCACGGGAAAAGTAAGCCGGCTATCGCTGCGCTACGATTTGCCCGCCAGCGTGTATAGCGCCTATGTCCAGCATCGCGCCATCGTCGAGCCGATGGAACAGCTCATAGGCGGCGAGGTCTTCCATTACCACCATAAAATGATGCTCAAAGAGCCCAAGGTGGGCGGTGCCTGGGAGTGGCATCAGGACTATGGATACTGGTATGCTAATTTCCTCTCGGCCGATATGGCCTCGTGCATGATTGCCGTCGATCGAGCCAGTCGCGAAAACGGCTGCTTGCAGGTACTCAAAGGCTCGCATAAGCTCGGGCGCTTAGAGCACGGTAAGACCGGTGATCAGACCGGTGCCGATATGGAGCGCGTGCGCGAGGTGGAGCAGAAGCTGGAGCGGGTCTACTGCGAGATGGAGCCGGGCACGCTGCTGTTTTTTCACAGCAACCTGCTACACCGTTCCGATCCAAACGAGAGCGAGCGTTCGCGCTGGGCGCTCATTTGTTGCTACAGCGCGGCATCGAACCCGACGTTTCGCGCAGATGCCAAGAGCGGTCACTATACGGCGTTAGAGCGCTGGGACGTCGAGCAGGTGCAGGCGGCAGCACAGCGCCATTGGCAAGAGGTTGGTGGCTGAGGTGGATATTCTGAGAGAGCCGGTCGAGGGACCCAGCGTTTGGACGGGTGCAGACCTGGAGGTCGATACGTCGTGGTGCTACAGGTTGAGTGCCGAACAGGTCGATGACCTAGACCGCGCTCTGCGCGAGAGCAAGCGACGCGGACTGCAGCTGGCCGAGATTACGCGCGCGAATTTTCCCCTGCCATCGCTGGTCCAGGATCTGGCCAGCCTGCTGAGCGAACTGCGCGATGGGCGAGGGTTTGCCGCCGTGCGCGGTTTCCCCGTTGACGGGTACGAACTGGAAGACGTCGAGAAAATGTACTGGGGTCTGTGTGCGCATCTGGGCACGGGTGTCACGCAAAACAGCGAAGCCGGGCTCATTCATTGCGTCACCGATGGCAAGCTGCGGCCGCAGATGGGCACGCGCGGAGTCGGCAATCCCGGTCCAGTTGGGTTGCACATCGACTTGGCCGACTGCGTTGCGCTGTGCTGCGTGCGCCAGGCGCCGGACGATCCGCACAGCACCGTGGCGTCGGCTATGCACATATACAACGAACTTCTCCGCCAGCATCCCGAGTGGCTGCCGCGTCTCTACGAAGGGTTCGTATGGACGCGCCGCTCGGAGAACAGCAGAGACGAGCCGCCGGTTTCCAACTACAAGGTGCCGGGCTATAGCTATGCCGAGGGCGTACTCAGCTGCCGCTTTAACGCCGGCTGGTCGCGCACCGGCATGCAGGAGTTGGGACAGGAGCTGACGGAAGAAGAGGCGGACCTCTTTCGCTTCATACAAGAGGTTGCCTCTGAAAGCTGCTTTAGCTTTCCGCTGCACCGCGGCGATATCGCCTTCTGCAACAACTACACCGTGTTTCACGGACGCGCTGGCCACGACCCCGTCGACGAAGAGCAGCGCAAGCGGCTGCTACTGCGCATTTGGATGGATATCGACAACGTGCGGCCTTTCTGCGACGAAGGGCTGGTGCGCTACGGCACCATTCGCTACGGCAAGCTGGGCTGGACGGCAGCCGACCTGCTGTCGGGACGTTATTTAGAAGGCCATCGGCGCCGAACAGACGGCGTGCCGGAAGTGTGAATCGCTCATTTGAGCCAACGCAAACGGGGGTGACGATATGAGAGCGAAGGCGATCGCATTGTGCGCGGCTGCTATGGGGCTGCTGCAGGTTGAGTGTAGAGCCGACACACCGCTGGAAGGGGCGGCCGCGGCGTGGCGCAACGTGCTGTATGACCAGGCGCACTACGACGGTGAAATGCGCGCGATCGACGCGATGGTCGATGTGGAACAGGTCGAGCCGTGGGTGCGCCACGTGCGCGCGCTGATATCGCGATTTGACGCAGTATCGCACTATAAAGCGGAGGAAAATATGGCTCTGCTCGTGCGCGCAATTGGCGAGGGAACCTATCCCGGCTATCCGGCCGTCGATGTGTTGACGCGCAGTTGGCAAGTCGACGAGGAACGCCGTCTCCACTTCGCCGAATGGGCGCGCGCCCTGGCGCGCTGGGCGGAAGGGGCGTCGGCCGATGACGGGCTCGTGTTAAACGGAGAGCAGGTGTCGCTGCGTCAGATGCTGGGCAAGCCCACGGGCGAAAAGGCGTGGCTGGCCGCCAGTCTTAGCAAGACGCTGCGCGCCTTTGTCGAGACGCCGGCCGAGCGTGTCGATCGCCTGGAAGGGGAGGCTTTTGTGCGGGCCGTCTATCGCGCGGCGCTGGGCCGCAGTCCATCGCGCGACGATTTATCGTTTCGCCTGCGCGAATTGGATGAGGGCAAGACACGAAACGCGTTAATTGAGGAAGTGTACGGCTCTCAGGAGGCCATAAACCGGCGCTTGTACCAGATATTAGAGCGCGCTGAAAGCTCGGACGGACAGTAGTGCCGCGCTAGTAGCTGACAGATACCGGGCGGACCTGGCCGTGCGTTGCGGAGTCACCCTCAATGCGCAGGCGAAATAGATAGAGCCCTGGTGTTACCCGCCGACCGCTTTTATCGTCGCCATTCCAGGTTAGCCGGTAGCGTCCAGCCAAACCGGCTTCAGTGCGCAGGGAGCGCACTCGGCGTCCCTGCAGGTCGTAGATGGCTGCGCGAACGGGGCGTGGGTCGAGGATTTTGAGCACGTTAAACTCGATCGACAGCGCGTCGTTGATGCCGTCCCCGTTGGGCGTGAATACGCGCGGCACCAGAAGATCTGCAATCACCTCGTCGTCGACGGGTAGAGCCACCGCGTCGCCGGAACCGTCCAGCGCGGGCATGGCATCGCCAGAATCGACCCGCTGCCGCGTAGTGCCGTCTGCACTCTCGCGTTCGAGGACGGCGCGAAAGCGCGTATTGTTTTGATACACTGTGGCCTCAAAGTCGATTTCTACGAGCGCGTCGGTGCGCACGCTCCTGTCCAATTCGAGGTGAAAGCCGTCGGCTTCCTCTTTCAATGTGGCTGTTACGGGCGCGCCGTTGAGGCGCAGTTCGGTAAAGCGCACGGGGATAGACGATTCCAAGGCGATGCGTCCAAACCCCTGGCTGGTATTCTGCATGCGCGGCTGCAGGTAGTATGTAAATAGGGTGGGTTGGCCGGGTTCGACCTGGGCCGGCTGCACTTCGCCCACGGCGGAGCCGGCCAGAGGCCGCGCGTATTCGACGCCGAGCTCGAACAGGGCCACGCGCGCCTGCGGCTGGTCGGAGAGTAGTTCCAGCTCGAGCTGAAAATAGCGCCGCGGCGAAGGGGAGCGAAAGAGGCTGCTCGATGTGGTGTAGGCTTCACTCCACGGACTCCAACCGTCGCCCGGTTGCAGGATGGTTTCGATGGGTCCGCGAAACGAGGCGATGAGTTTTTCGTAGCGCGATGCTGTCACTTCCTTGCCGTTCTTGTCGAAGTAGTGGTTTTCCTCGACCACTTCGTCTCCGCTGCGGCTGCGCACGAGCAGGCGGGCATCGGTTCGCGCGTCCGCCTGCCAGTCGAGAGCTGTTATATTCCAATCGGCTCCTAGGTCGATTACGGGCGAACGCAGGACGATGCGGGCGGGATAGCCCTCGCCATATACCTGGAACTCGCTGACCAGACCCAATCCATCGAGGCGCACGCTGCTGGCGCTCAGTCCGCCGCCGATGATATTGCCCCCTTCGCTGGTCGGGTAAAACAGGCGCACATAACGCGCGGCTGTCGGCGCGAACTCGTGGTGAAAGTTGCGGTTTTGCAGCAGGTTTTTCTGGTCGGTTGGCACTGCGACTAGCTCGTGCCAGGCCAGGGATCCGTCGGGTGCTAACGAGCCGTCGGAGTAGAGCACTTTATAGGACAGGAAGTTGGCGTAAAAGTGGCGCAGGCGCGGCGGTACGCCGAGCGGTTCGCCGAGAAACCACAGCGAATCAATGCGATACGTCGCACCGAGGTCGACGCGGTAGTCGCCAAAGGTTTCACTGCCGCCACTCGATCCCTTGGCCAGCGGATTGACGCGCCACATTGTTGACAGGTCGCCGTCAAACATCACGGTGGGCGTGCCGGCCACCGCAACGATAGCGGCCTCTACGTCGACGCTGCCGCCGCGCTCGACTAGGCCGAGGGCAATGTTGTCGCCGTAGGCGCGCATTTCCATTTCGAGCAGGCGCGGCAGACCGGCAGGAGCGCGATCGGCTTCGATGCGCACTACGCGCACGAGTTCGTCGGCCAGGTCGACGGTTAGCTCGTGCGCCTCGTTGAAGGCAAAGCGCTGGCTGTGGCTGTAGAGCAGGGTGCCTTCGACGACGACGTTGGCGCTGTTGATAAAGCGCTCGCCTTTGGAAAAGGAAATGGTGAAAAACGACAGCGGTGCTTCGTCTGGATCAAAGAGCAGGCGCAGCTGCTGGGCGGGCAGCACCTGTCCGAGGTCGATTTCCAGCCACCACGAGGCCGGGTCGGCGCTGCGCGGACTCCAGCCCGTTTGTCGATTGCCGTCAAAGGCGTTTGGTGCTTGAGAAAGCGCGTCACCGGCACCGCGCACGGTGGCTTGAACCAGCGGATTGACGTTTTTTTGCAGTAGGACGGGCTGCAGCGCTCCGCCGCGCAGGGCTAGCGCTCCGGGTGGGTAGGACCAATTCGTCCAGATTTCGTCGGGTTGTATGGTCAGACGCTCGGCGGCCAGCGGTTGGACCACGAGCAGCGCGCAGACAAGAAGCCACGGGCGGTGTGTGAGCATTGGGCTAATATACGCTGGCCGTTGTGGCCATCCAAGGTCTTTGTCTGGTGGGAACGGTGCGCCCCATGTAGCGCCGCTGTATGGTAGGTTCACAGGAGCATTTACCAACGGTCAATGTATGAGAGAGTTTATACTGCGTGCCCGCAAGGGACCATCTACTCCCGATTTTTCACTAGAGGATCTGCCCGCAGCGGGTCACCTAGAAATCGTCTGTCACTGCGTGGCCAACGCCCTGTTCTACTCGCTGCAGCTGCGCGAAAACGTGCGGCTGCACATCGTTTTTGACGGCCCGGCGGCGCCGCCTAAAACCGTGCGTATCGAGAGCGATGGGCTGGGTTCACTCGGCGGATTCGACGAGCGTGCCCTCGCTTCTGTTGTGCGCCAGGCGCTAGCCGACGGGCGCGCCCTAGCCCTGGATGAGGAGGTCGAATCGCGCGCCGGCGTCTACGTGGCCAAGCGCAGCTTTGAAGCACTCGTGCGTCAGCAGTGTGCGTCGGGGGATATATACCTGCTGCAAAAGCGGGGAGGCGATATGCGCGAGACGCCCTTTTCCGCGCAGTCGACCTTTGTGTTTTCCGATCATTTATCCATGCCGAAAAAGGCCGATAAGTTTCTCTTGCGCCTCGGCGCGCGCGCGCTGAGCGCGGGTCCCAAAATGCTCTTTGCGTCCCAGTGCATCACCTTGGTTCACAACGAGCTCGACCGTCAGGGGCTGCCCTAATTGCTTGCCGGCCGTTATAGCTTGGCGTACTTTCTGCCGATCAAACCAATAGAATCATGATTAGAGCACTCCACATTAGCGCAACGGGCCTACAGCACCAGCAGCAGCGCCTCAACTCTTCTGCCCACAATACGGCCAATGCGACCACGAGCGAAGCAGAGGCTGCGCGCCTGCGCACGAGCGGTCACCAGCTCGGCGATGGAGGCGTGGCCTCGCAGACGCAGTTGGGTGCTCTGAGCGATCCCGTGCGCGAAGCCGTCGTGCAGATCGACTCGGCCAAGGCCTTTGCGGCCGGCGTGCGCGCCGTGCAGACGCAGGACGATATGCTCGGTGCGCTGCTCGATATAGAGATCTGAATACCGTCCCATGTTCGAAAAACGCCTCACCCTGCTCATCATACCTGAAGAAGGCGGTAAGACGCACGAGTTTAAGGTGCCGCGCGTGCTTGCTTGGCTAGTGGGACTTACCGTGCCCATCGCCGCCTTGCTGATAGGGTTGGGTATCTACGGCTACGCTCAGTCCCGCGATCTCGAAGTCGCAGTAGCCTATCTCGAGCGCGAAAAGGCCGTGCTCGAGGCCGAAGTGGGCCAGATTGATGCGCTAGAGGAAGTGCTCATGCGCCTGCAGCGCAGCAACGAACAGCTGCGCGCGATTCTCAGCGGGAGAGAAGGAGACGGCGCGCAGGGCAACGCGACGCACAGCGGAGAGCCTCTTATCACAGGACGTCAGCGGCTGCAGTGGGGATTTGCCGAATCCGTGCCCACGGCGTGGCCGCTCGCCGGTCCGCTAGCGCGTCCATTTAGCGAGGAATTTCCCGCCGTGGTTATTGCTGCGGTGGAGGGCAGTCCGGTGTGCGCGAGCGGCGGCGGCATCGTGGTGCGCGCTGGATACGACGACGAATTGGGCCAGGTTATCGTCGTCGATCACGGCAACGGGATGGAGACCCACTATGGCTACAACAGCTATCTCTTTGTCGTCGAAGGGGACTACGTCATTAAGGGACAGAATATCGCCCTGTCGGGTCGCAGCGGCAGGGCGCCCTACGAGGGGCTATACTACGCTTTGAAAGAGGGGCGCGCGTTTCGCGATCCGGGTAGCTACAGACTGTGGCTATAGGTCGAGCAAACGAGCCGGAAGGAGGGCAGACGGTAGTCGGCGCGGGCGCCCTTCTCGAAGGGACGCTGGAGTTGGCAAGCGATATGCGCGTCGACGGCGCGCTGCGCGGCGCGCGTCTGCAAACGCCGGGCGTGCTTACCGTAGGCGAGCAGGGGCGCGTCGATGCCAAGGACGTGCAGGTAGGCGAGGCGACTATTTGCGGACATCTCAGCGGCCGTCTCAGCGCTCGGCGCTGCGTGCGCATTGCTGCAGGTGGGCGTTTTAGCGGCAAGCTGATTACGCCAAAGCTGATCTTAGAAGAAGGTGCAGTGCTCGAAGAGGCCGACGTTGAGTGACGCGCTACGTGCGAGACGCGTGCGCATCATATACGAGAAAAGCGGGGGGGGCCCAAGGGCCCGCCCCGGGTTTTATTGATTAGTAGCGGGGGGGGGGGTTTAAAAAATGACCCCAACACCCCCCAAACCCCCCCCCTCCCTCAAGGTGCCCATAAAGGGGTTTAAACGGTCAT
>JAYPJE010000025.1:20409-46062 GCA_038128265.1 Gemmatimonadota bacterium | reverse complement strand
GGTTTACATCATGCCGCCCATGCCGCCCATGCCGCCGCCGTACATATCGCCGCCGGGAGGGCCTCCGGCCGCCGGAGCCGGCTTTTCGGGAATCTCGGCGATCAGCGCTTCGGTCGTCAGCAGCAGCGAGGCGATGCTGGCACCGTTTTCGAGTGCCGTGCGCGAAACTTTAGCCGGATCGACAACGCCGGCTTTGACCAGGTCTTCGTAGACTTCCGTGCGCGCGTTGAAACCCTGAGCGCCCTTGGATTCGGAGACCTTGCGCACCACAATGGCACCTTCGATACCGGCATTGGCCGCGATCTGGCGCAGCGGCTCTTCGAGCGCGCGGTGGATGATCTGTGCGCCGACGGCCTCGTCGCCTTCCAGCTTGAGCTGGTCGAGCGCCTTCTGGCCGCGCAGGAATACGACGCCACCACCGGGCACGACACCTTCTTCAACGGCGGCGCGCGTGGCGTGCAGAGCGTCTTCGACGCGGGCCTTCTTTTCCTTCATCTCGGCTTCGGTCGGAGCACCCACGTTGATGACGGCGACGCCACCGGCCAACTTGGCCAGGCGCTCTTGCAGCTTCTCCCGGTCGTAGTCGGAGGTCGTCTCCTCGATCTGACGGCGAATCTGTCCGACGCGACCTTGAATGTCGGCGTTCTTGCCAGCGCCCTCGACGATGGTGGTGTTGTCCTTGTCGAGCGAGATGCGCTTGGCTTGACCCAAATCGTCCAGCGTGACGCCTTCGAGTTTCAGGCCGGTTTCCTCGGAGATAACGCGACCGCCGGTGAGGATGGCGATGTCTTCGAGCATGGCCTTGCGGCGATCGCCGAAGCCCGGGGCTTTGGCGGCTGCAACCTTGATAGTGCCGCGAATTTTGTTGACGACCAGCGTCGCCAGCGCCTCGCCCTCAATGTCCTCGGCGATAATCAGCAGCGGCTTGCTCAGCTGTGCCGTTTTCTCCAGCACGGGAACCAGGTCGCGCATGGAAGAAATTTTCTTGTCGTAAATGAGGATGTAGGAATCTTCGAGCTCGGCCGTCATCGATTCCTGATCCGTCACGAAGTAGGGCGAGAGGTAGCCGCGATCAAACTGCATACCTTCGACCACGTCGAGCGTGGTGTCGGTGCCCTTGGCCTCTTCAACGGTGATAACGCCGTCTTTGCCGACCTTTTCCATGGCGTCGGCAATGAGGTCGCCGATGGCGTTGTCGTTATTGGCCGAAATCGTGCCGACCTGAGCGATCTCCTCGCGCGACTTGACCTCTTTGCTCATCTTGCGAATCTCGTCGACGACCTTGGCCACGGCCTGATCGATGCCGCGCTTGAGGTCCATCGGATTGGCGCCGGCGGTGACGTTCTTGAGTCCCTCGCGGAAGATAATCTGCGCCAGCACGGTGGCCGTAGTGGTGCCGTCGCCGGCCACGTCGGAGGTCTTGGAAGCAACTTCCTTGACCATCTGAGCGCCCATGTTCTCATAGGCGTCCTTCAGTTCGATTTCCTTGGCGACAGTGACGCCGTCCTTGGTGACCGTCGGCGAGCCAAACTTCTTGTCAAGCACGACATTGCGACCCTGGGGCCCCAGCGTCACTTTGACGGCGTTGGCCAGCTTATCGACGCCCTGAAGCAGCGCATCGCGCGCGGCCATGTCGAATTCGAGCTGTTTTGCAGGCATGCAACAAACCTCCTAAAATATTGTTTTAGGTGAATTTAAAACGCATTAAGTGCAATGTGTCGCGGACAATTTTAGCACTCGAGAAGGATAGAGTGCCAAAAAGTCTCGCTGAATCGTAAAATATAGCGAAGTCACTATTTCCACGCAAGACTACAGTCCCTATTTTGTCGGTATGAACCCATTGCACGTCTATGTGGTGCCGCGCGTTTCTTATGGTCGAGCACTCGACTGGCAGCGCGCGCGCCGCGATCAGCGCCATGCGGGTGCGGTAGATGATGCCCTGCTGCTGCTGGAGCACCCGTCAACCTATACCTGTGGTCGGGCGACGCAGCTCGAGCACTTGCCGCAGCAGGCGTGGTTGCGCGCGCGCGGCGTTGAAGTCGTCGACATTGAACGCGGCGGCAGCATAACGTATCACGGCCCGGGTCAGCTGGTGGGGTATCCGATTGTAGACTTGCGCGCGCGGGGTCGCGACGTGCATCGCTATTTGCGCGACGTGGAGGAAATTCTCATCGTGGCCTTGGCGTCTATGGAGGTTGAGGCCACGCGGCGCGAAGGGCTGACCGGCGTCTGGGTTGGTGATAAAAAAATAGCGGCCATGGGCATTCACGTTAGCCGCTGGATCACGTCGCACGGCTTTGCGCTGAATATCGCACCCGAATTGGACTTTTTTCGCGCCATGCGTCCCTGTGGGCTCGACGGAGACCAAGTGACGACCTTGGAAAAGGTGCTGGGCCACAGCGTAGAGCGCGCCCGCGTAGAAGGGGCAATTATCGAAGCTGTGCAGACGGTGTGGGAGACCGATATCGTCGTGGAAGAGCTTGCCGATTTGTAGGGTGCTGAATGCGGCGCACGGAACGGTGAGTCACAACGAACCAATGGGGAAACAAATGGACGGAGAAAAGCTGACGCACCTCGATGGGGAGGGGCGCTTAAAAATGGTCGATGTGGGCGACAAAGAGAAGACGGCGCGGCTAGCGCGCGTGCGTGGAGAAATTCGCATGCGGCCGGAGACGGTCGCGCTTATAGAGCAGAATCGAGTGGCCAAGGGCAATGTGCTGGAGGCGGCGCGGCTGGCTGGCATAATGGCAGCCAAGCGCACGGGGGAGCTGATTCCCCTATGCCATCCCCTCAACATCACGGCTATCGATATTGAATTCACCGTTGGTCAGGACCGAGTGGAAGTAGAGGCCGCAGCGCGTATCGATGACCGCACCGGCGTTGAGATGGAGGCGCTGACAGCGGCCAGCCTAGCGCTGCTGACGATTTACGACATGTGTAAGGGCGTCGACCGCGGCATGGTGATTTCCGAACTGCGCCTGATGGAAAAGCGCGGCGGAAGGAGCGGCGTCTACCAGCGGGGGGAGTGAAGAACCGGGCACGGCCTCCCAGCGATTTATTGGGCGCTCTCTTTTTTCTCTTCTGCGCCGGGCAGCGCGGGTAGTTTATCCACCAGTACAATATCGACGCGACGATTCGCGTAGCGGCCTTCGGGTGTCACGTTGCTGGCGACGGGGCGGTCCTCGCCGTAGCCGACGGCGTGCAGCTGTTCTAAGGGTAAGCGAAATACCTCGTGGAGAAAGACGCGCACGCCTTCGGCGCGCCGCTGCGACAGCGCCATATTTTCGCCGGCCTTACCTCTGGAATCGGTGTGGCCTTCGATTACGAGGGGAAACTTCGGAAACGAACGCACAAAGCGCGCCGCGTAGCGCAGGCGTTCGTACATATCGGGATCAATGACGGGTTCTCCCGCTTCGAAATAGATGGTTTCCAACAGCACCAGCTGCGGTTCTAAATAGTAGCCTGGGTTGAGCGGGTACGGCGACTGGACGTCGCTTTTGCGCACGAGGCGCACGAGGGTCAGCTCGGTCGTATCGCGCCAAGCACGCGTTGTTTTCAAGAGGCCCATGAGCTGGCCGCGGTAGAGCACGCGAAAAATGCTGCCCGGCTGCACGCCATCCCGCGTGCCGAAATTGACTATGTAGCGACCGCGACTCACGCCGGCCTGGGGCCCGCGTTCGCCGGGCGCTAGGTGCACGCGTTGAATGCGGTAGGGGGAGGGCTCGAAGCGGAATACCTTTTCCTCGCCTTTCGCGCTGCTCGTGTCGCCTTTCGCGCTGGCCGTAGTGTCCTGTTGCGCGTGCGATGGGTCTGGCCAGAGCGCGCTCAGGGCTAGCAGCAGCAGCAGAGCGTTGAGGTGCGCCATGCCTAGCGGAGGGCGTCGGCCAGCTGTAAGAGCACGGCCTTTTGGCTATGCAGGCGGTTTTCGGCCTGCGTGAAGATCAGCGAGCGCGGATCGTGCAGCATCTCACCGGTGATCTCGTAGCCGTGATGCGCCGGCAGGCAGTGCAGTATTTTCAGGTCTAATCCCCGCACCAGCTCGGCGTTGATCTGAAACGGCTGAAAGAGGGCAATGCGTCGCTCCTTTTCCTCGGCAAATGCCGGATCGGTGAAAAATTCCATATCGATCCAGGTATCTGTGTATACGACATCGGATTGTTCTAGGACACCGCGCAGCTGCTCTGCGTCTTCGCCGTACTCGTAGAGCCCTGCGGCACGAGCCTCTTGATAGAGCGCTTCATCGCGGGCCGCAGGGTTGATTTCTGGACAGATACAGGTGACGTGCATGCCTGTTTTTAGCCCAGCTGCGATAAGGGAGTTGGCCACGTTGTTGAGCACGCCGACGTAGGTCAGCCGCGCGCCTTCGAGCCGTCCCATTCCCTCGTACACCGTCATTAGGTCGGTTAGCCCCTGCAGTGGGTGATAGCGGTTGCAGCACCCGTTCATAATGGGAACCGTAGACGCGTCAGCCGCGCGCAGAACGTCGTCGTGCTGCATCAGGCGCGCGACGATAAAATCGGCGTAGCTGCTGAGCACGCGCACTTCGTCGCCCAAGTCGGCTAGGCCGAAGTTGGTGTTGCGCCAGTCTAGGTAGAGGGCGTGACCGCCCAGCTGCGTCATGCCGATTTCGCCGGCACAGCGCGTGCGCGTAGAGGTTTTTTGGAAGAGCAGAGCCAGCGTTTTGCCGCTCAGCGCAGCGCTGTAATGGCGTGGATTGCGCTTGATATCAATGCTGCGTTCGACGGTGTGCAGGACGTCTTCTGGCGACCAGTCCTTTAGCGTTACTAAATGCAAAAGCGTGCGCTCCTAGCGTAAATGGCGCTTGATTTCGGCCAATAATAAGTCGGTTACTTCCGCGGCGCTTCCCTGCATGCGACAGCCGGCTGCCCGCGCGTGTCCGCCGCCGGAAAATGCGTTGGCAATGGCGTTTACATCGACGTCCTCCTGCGAGCGCAGGCTGACCCGGTACTTGCCCGCTTCGTATTCTTTGAGCAGCACGGCGACCTCTACGCCCTTGACCATCAGGCCGTAGTTGACTGCTCCATCGGGATCGCCAGCGTCCATGGCTTCGGCGTCGAGTAGCAGCACGGCAATGCGTCCATCGCCGTGCAGCACCAGCGAATCTATGGCCGCGCCTAGCTGCTTTACCGAACCGTAACTCCTGTTGCCAAAGAGCTGATCGGACAGTCGATCGAGGCGAATGCCAAAACGGACGAGCTGGGCGGCCACCTCAAAGGTCGTGGGCGTCGTCAGCGAGAAGCGAAAGCTGCCGGTGTCGAAGATGATGCCGGTGTAGAGCGCCGATGCGATGGATGTGTCCACTGACCAGTCGGCCGCCTGCGCCATATGATAGACCAATTCGCAGGTCGAACTGACCTCGGTTGTGATGAGGTTGGTTTGACCGGCTAGGGGCCCGCCCTTGTGGTGGTCTATAGTGAGGATGGGCAAACCGGCGATATGCGCTGCGACGGGACCAATGCGCTCTAGGGTGGGACAGTCCAAAATAATGGCGTGGGTGTATTCGAAATCCAACACTTCGTCGATGTGGCGCACTTCGTTCCAGCCATCGATAAACGCACACTGATCGGCAGGAGGGTCGGGTAGGCCGATATGCGCTTCCTTGCCGAGCTGGCGCAGAAACTGCTGCATCGCCATGCACGCGCCAATGCCATCGGCATCGCTGTTGACATGCGTGGTCAACAGGAAGCGCTGGCCGCGCTGGACAAATTCGATAGCTGGCTTGAAATCGAGCTCCACAGTGGGTCTCCGACTAAGCGCCTGTGCCCGGTGCGCGCAACACGTAGTGCACGCGATCCGAATCTTCCGAGCCCGGGTTAAAGGTAAATTCAGCAAGCACATCGACGAGCTCAAAGCGACTGGCCGCGATGCGCTGTTCTATATCGGCAAGGGGGTAGATGCGCTGCACGTGTGCTTCGGCGTAGGTTGTTTCGTCTCCGTCAAAGCGAATGGAAAAGTCGTTGTGCTGCAAGCGCGCGTCCGTTTCGTAATAGCTGTGGCGCTCGTAGGAAAAGCCCGGTCCGCTCTCGCGGTCGCGCATATCGCGAAAGTAGTGCAGTGAATTGCGTTCGGTGCACACGTCAAACACAAAGAGCCCACCGGGCTCAAGTATGGAGCAGACCTGACGCAGCGCTTCGTCGATATCGTCTTGCTCCAGGAGGTAGTTGAAGCTGTCATACATGCACACGGCGCCTTCAAAAGAGCCCAAACCAGACAAATCGCGCAGGTCGCGTTGAACGAATTCGCCGCCGCCGTGCAGCGCGGCCTTTTCTCGGGCGACGCGGACCATAGACTCTGATGCGTCGGCACCCGTTACGGTAAAGCCTAGCAGAGACAGCTCGGCACTGACGTTGCCCGTGCCGCAGGCCAAGTCGATCAAGCGCTGAGTGCGCGGTGCGTGGCGCTGGAATACGTCGTTTATAAAAGCGGCCCACTCGTCGTAGTCGACGTGGCGCATGACGTAGTCGTAAATGGGCGCCAGCCCTTGGTAGGGAAACTGGCGTACCGCGTCGCTATCCATAGCCTCGTTTCCGTTCAAAAGCTGAGATCTGCGAAGGGATCGATGCGCTCTTCGCTGAGTATGCGATAGAAGCGCTGGCGATCGCGTTTGGCCGGCGTGCGCTCGGGAAGGTCGAGCACTTCGACTTCTATGCGGCGCGTCGTCGTCTCAATGCGCACGCGCTCGCCCACGTGAACCGCCTGGCTCGCCTTGGCGGTTTTTTCTCCTTCTGAGCCAATGAGCACAACGCGCCCGTCGTCACAGGCGCGCTTGGCTTCGCTGCGCTGTTTAATTAATCCCGTATTCTTGAGGAATATATCCAGTCGCGTCATGGTCTGGCTCGCGGAGATAGTCTCCGTCCAGTCGAGTCTCGATGTGAATTTGCTGGCGATAGTCGCGTATCAGCTCGCGCATAGCGCGCTCGGTGCGCGTTTCGCGTATCAGACTTTCAAGCGTTGCTTGGTCGTCGTTGATCTTAAAGAGAAATCCCTCGCCCTGTAGGAAAAAAGGCTCGCTCACTTGGCCCAGCTTCAGGCCGTCGATGTAGGGCTTGAGAAAGACGGGAATCTGGTCGCGCGGAAAAGTGCCCCACAGACCACCCTGCATGGCCGAGTTGGGATCGTCTGAGTGCGCGCGTGCCAGCGCGGCAAAGTCCTCTCCGTCATCCGTGCGGCGGCGCAGTTCGCGCAGGCGCTCTGCGGCGCGCTCCTTATCGCCGTCGACCGTTTTGGCCAGCACCAAGATGTGGCTGGCACAGATGGCATCCTCGCGCTTTTCGTTGAGGCGAATAACGTGGTAGCCGTAGGGCGATAGCACGGGAGCGCTGATTTCTCCTTGCTTGAGCTGAAAGGCGACCTCTTCAAATTCCGGTACCAGCGTGCCAGCGCCAAAGCAGCCGAGGTCGCCGCCGTTGGAAGCCGAGCCCGGGTCTTCCGACACCTCGCGCGCCAGGGCGGCGAAGTCGGCCCCATCGCGCAGGCGCTGCTCTACCTCCGAGGCGCGCGTGCGCTTTTCTGCGAGGATATCATCGCTAGGGCGGATTTTGACGCGGATATGGCTCAGCGAGATTTGCAGTGGCAGCGTATCGCCCAACACCTGGCGGAAGGCTTCTACTTCGCGGTGCGTAATGTGCTGGCGAAAGGAGACGACGTTGCGCATCTGGCGATACAGCAGGCGGTGTCGAATTTCTTTGCGATAGCGCTGTTTCAGCTGCCGCTCGGTGAGGCCAACGCGTTCCAACATTTCCTCAAACTCGCTGTCGCTCATATTGCTACGCGCCATGCGGAACTGCTGTACGAGCATTTCCTCGACTTCCGCTGGGTCGATCTGCAAGCTGTCCCTTTGCGCTTTGAGAATGAGGACCTGCTCGTCCACCATGTCGTCGAGCACCTGCATGCGCAGCGCTTCGATGGAATCGGGCGGCGAATAGACGGTTAGGTCGCGCTCGTCCATCTCGAAGCGCAGGCGGTAGTTGAGCTCGGACCAGAGAATGATATGGTTGTCTACCGAAGCGACAATGCGGTCGATGAGCTCTGCGGCCGTGCTCGGCCCAGGTGTCAAAAAAAACAGGGCGGGGAGCAGGATAAGCGTGCGAAAGGTTTTCTGCATAGGTCTATTGGCTGACAACGGCCCAATCCTCGCGTTTTTTTAGCGTTTCCACTAGTTGGTTCATGCGCTGGCGGTGTTTTTGCCAGACGATAGTTTCGACGATTTGCGCCCGCACTTGTTCCAACGGTTGCGCGCTGCCCTCGTCGTAGCGCTCGAGCACTTCTATCAGATGGTATCCATATTCCGTGCGAATGGGCCGCGATACCTCGTTGAGCGCTAGGTCTTCACAAGCAGACCACAGCATGGGATCGTCGCTCTGCGAAAACGCATCGAGTTCGCCGCCGCGGCTGCGCGTGTCGACATCTTCCGAGTGGCTGCGCGCTACATCGGCAAAGTCGGCACCGCGGCGCAGGTCGGCGCGGCGCGCGTTGGCTTGGCGCTGGCTGGCAAGCAGTATATGCCGCACGCGCACTTCGGGCTCTTCGCGTTGGAAGAGGTCGAGGTGCTCATCGTAGTGCTGCCGAATCTCGCCCTCTGAGACATCTGTTTCCCCGCGACCAAACTCGTCATCTAAGAGCGCGGCCAGCAGCAGGTTGCGCCGCGTGCGCTCCAACTGTTGCTGCAGGCGTATGTCCTCGTGCAACTGGCGCTGCAGGGCCTCTCGGTAGAGCAGCTCACGGCCGATCCAATCGTCGAGGGCACGCTGGCGGTCCTCAGCACTGGCGTCGTAGGGCAGCAATGCCTCTAGCGCGCTAGCCTCGAGGTAGGCATCGCCGACGCGGGCGACGATGTCTTCCTGTGGGCCCGATGCGCCGCAGGCAGCCAGCAACAAGAAGAGGGCAGCATACGCCGGCATTTCAGAGCATTTCCCCCATGGCCTCGCGCGCTTTTTCTAGCCGCTCGATTTCGTCGCGACCGCCGACCTGTAGCGAAATGTGCAGCCGTTCGCCCAGGTCGAAGTCGAGGGGCACAGAGCACTTTTCGACGATCTGCTGAATGTCGCCGGGTGTGATCTGGCGCTCCTGGGGGAAGGCCATCACAAAGCGGCTCTTTTCCAGCTGAACTTTTTCCAGGCCTATTTGCCGCGCCATGACCTTGATTTCCATGATGTGCATCAGCGAGCGAGTCGGTTCGGGCATGCGGCCGAAGCGATCTTCCATCTCCTCGCGTATTTCGAGCAATTCGACGATGCGCTGGGCATCGGCTAGGCGCTGGTAGAACTCCATCTTCTGGTCGGCGTTGGGCACGTACTCATCGGGAATGTACGCACTGACGGCGATTTTGACATCGGGTTCGGGATGGTCGGGTGCGCTCTCGCCCTTGAGTTCGCGCATGGCCTCGTCGAGCAGGCGACAGTACAGGTCGAAGCCCACGGCGGCGATAAAGCCGTGCTGCTGCGCGCCGACGAGATTGCCCGCGCCGCGAATTTCCATATCGCGCATGGCGATGTTAAAGCCCGACCCTAGATCGGAAAATTCCTCTATGGCGCGCAGGCGCATGCGGCTTTTCTTGGGCAGCTTTTTGCCCTTGGGCACCAGCAAATAGGCGTAGGCTCGCTCGTTGGAGCGGCCGACGCGACCGCGGATCTGATACAGCTGACTGAGGCCAATGGTATCGGCTCTGTTGACTAGTATGGTATTGACGGAGGGAATGTCGATGCCGGATTCGATAATCATGGTCGATACAAGGCAGTCGTACTTCTTTTCCATGAAGTCCATCATTATCCCTTCGAGCTGACGCGGGGCCATCTGACCGTGTGCTACGGCAAAGCGCACGTGCGGCAGCAGCTCCTGCAGATACTCGCACAGGCGGTAGAGCGGCTGGATGCGGTTGTGCACAAAGTAAACCTGGCCGCCGCGCTCCACTTCGCGGTGAATCGCCTCGGTGATGCGCGCTTCGTCAAATGCGATAATCTCGGTGTGGATGGGTAGGCGGTCCTGCGGCGGCGTGTTGATGATGGACATATCGCGCGAACCCATCAGCGACATATGCAGGGTCCGCGGGATGGGCGTTGCCGTCAGCGTCAGCACGTCGACGAGGCGCTTAAGCTGTTTGAGTTTTTCTTTGTGGCGCACGCCGAAGCGCTGTTCCTCGTCGACGATCATCAGGCCCAGATCGCGAAAGCGTACGTCTTTGGATAGGATGCGATGTGTGCCGATCAGCACGTCGACGCTGCCGTTCTTAACGGCCTCTACGACCTGCTTCTGCTCTTTTGCAGAGCGAAAGCGCGAAAGCGCTTCCACGCGCACGGGCGCGTGCGCCATGCGCTCGCGAAAGGTCTGGTAGTGCTGTTCGGCCAAGATGGTCGTTGGCACTAGCACGGCCACTTGTTTCTGGTCGCAGACGGCTTTAAAGGCGGCGCGCACGGCCACTTCCGTCTTGCCGTAGCCAACGTCTCCGCAGACCAGGCGATCCATGGGGTGCGGCGATTCCATATCGGCGCGGACCTCTTCCATCGTGCGCAGCTGGTCCGGCGTCTCCTGAAACGGAAAAGTCGCTTCCAACTGCTGCTGCATGGAGCTGTCGGCGCTGAAGCGGAAACCGGGCAGCGCTTTGCGCTCGGCATAGAGCTGCACCAGCTCGCTGGCCATCTTGAAAATTTCCTCGCGCGTGCGCTCTTTGAGCTTTTCCCAGGCCGTGCCGCCGAGGCGACTGAGCGCGGGCACGTCTCCCTCGGCGCTGGAGTATTTGCGCAGGCGGTCGAGCTGTTCAACCGGCACGAATAGGCGATCTGCACCGTGGTAGCTAACGGTTAGACAGTCGTGCTCGCGGCCGCCGATAGACAGGCGTTTAATGCCGCCGTAGCGGCCAATGCCGTGATCGATGTGGACGACAAAATCGCCGCGCTTTAATGCAGCGTGGTTGGGCAGCGGTGCGGCAGAGCGAAACTTGCGGTAGCGAAAACGCCGTTTTTGGCGGCTGAATAACTCGTGATCGTTGAGCAGGACGAGGTGTGCCTCGGGAAAGGTGAACCCTCGATGCAGCGTGCCGAGGCCGAAGTGGATGTCCGGCCAGTCGACAAACATTTCCTGCAGGCGGCTGCTCTGGCCCTGCGTTTCGCAGCGCATGTGGACGGCGTAGTCCTGATCGGTGAAGCGATCGATTTCCTTGCGCAGCAGAGCGACTTCGCCCTCGTAGGTACGCGCATCACTTGCGTTAAACTGCACGGCATCGCCGCTGCGTCCCAGCGGCGCGGGTCGCAGGCAGGCACACTGCGATAGACGATCGCGCAGCCAGCCGGCGTCGCGCATCAATTCGCTCGGGGGAACGAGTTCGTCGCGCTCGCCGTGGCGCTCATACTCCTTCTGCGGTCGTGCAGCGGCCTTGTCCAATTCGGCGTACACGTCTTCTTCTTCCTCGCAAAATACGAGCGGATTGTCGAGGTATTCGAAAAGGCCGCCATCGCGTCCATAGAGCAGGGCCATATAGCTCTCTACGCCCTCCAGCGAAGTGCCCAGTTCAAACTGATCGCGCAGCGCCTCGACGGCGCGTTCATGCCCTTCGACGCCAGTCAGGCGCTGCAGGTAGTCCTCGTAGAATGGCGAGCAGAGCACGACTTCGCGCGCCGGTGGAATGTGCGCCTCTTCGCAGTGGCCGCGCGAGCGCTGCGTGCTGACGTCGAAAAGGCGAATGGATTCGATTTCGTCGCCGAAAAATTCGATGCGGAAGGGGTGCTCGTTAGCAAAGGGATACACGTCGAGTATACCGCCGCGCATGCTGAACTGCCCTAGGCCGTCTACCGTTGGGACGCGCTCAAAACCGCAGTCGATCAGATGCGATACGATGTCGTCTGGCGGCTGCTCGTCGCCCTTTTTTAAGTGCAGCGAGGCCAGTTCCATGGCGTGCGGTGGGATGATGGGCGATAGCAGCGCAGCGGCGGGCGCAACGATGATCGAATCCGCTTGGCTCTGCAGGCGCATGGCCGCTTCGATGCGCAGGCCGGTAATCTCGATGTCGGGTGAACGCCTATCGTACAAATCGGCATCCCAAGCGGGTAGATAGCGAACCACCTCGCTACCGGCTATGGCCTGCAGGTCATCGCGCCACTGTTCGGCCCGATCTTCATCGGCAGCAACTAGCAGCACGGTGCGCCCGAGCGTGCGCTGGAGATGTATCAGCAGAAAGGCCGCCAGCGCGTTGGGTAAGCTGCCGAGTAGGACCTCTCGCTCGCCGTCGCGCAGGCGCGAAACAACGGCGTTGAAGCTGGGCGTCTGCGCCGTTTGGCGCGCCAGCGCATCGAGAGTGTGGGCGGGGTCCATGAGGATGAATCTGACGGTAATGTGTGCGTTGAAGAAGGCCGATTAGCGGTCGGCTATAATCGACGTAAGATACGTATTATTAATGTTTTCGGCAAGAAATCTCAGCGAGGCCTACCCCGTTTTAGCCCCTTCTGCGCGCAGGGCTTGGGCGCGCAGTTCAATTGCCTGGCGATCAAGCGATTTGAGCTCGCGGCGCGTCATCCATAGCAGGTAGATAAAGAGCCCCGTCACGACTAGCAGCATGAAGATCATGGACAGCAGAATGGGCAGGTCTTCGCGCCCGAGCAGTATGATGCCGGCGCAGCACACCAACCAGGCGATGCCGGTGCAAATGCAGAGAATGAGGCGAAAACGCTTCCACTGGGAGCGCATCCACACAATTTGACGCGGGTCGATGGACATGTTCTCACTAAGAACGCTGTTCAGCGCCGATAGGACAACCGATCTGGACAGTGGATCGGGTGCCTGCTCTTTCGCACCAAGCGGTGCAAGGGGCGGAGTCATTACATGGCATTGTTCGCGATTGTTCGCAAAAATTGGCAAAAATACCAAAATAAGTATAAAAATATACTTAAACACAATAATTTTACACTTTTTTCAGTCTGAAATGTTTTTATCTTATCTAAAGATTTGAATGGCTGGTCTAGTTCGGAAAGGTCTAAGCGATATGAAAATTGTGCTTGCCGAAGATTCTTCTACAATGCGGAAAATCCTAGTAAGGCTATTAAACAGCTTGGGATATGATGATATACGCGAAGCAGAGGATGGTGCCCAAGCGCTGAAGCTAGTTCTGGATGAATCGTTTGATCTGCTGATCACCGATTGGGATATGCCCAATATGTCGGGTTTAGAACTGATCAATGTGCTGCGCACCAATCCGGATACGGTCGATATTCCCATCCTTGTGTCGACGTCGCGCTCGGGGCAGGACGAAGTTATAGAAGCGATGAGTACCGGCGCCAACGACTTTATATCGAAGCCATTTAACGACGTGGAATTGAAGGCCAAGATAGAGTCTGTTTTAAAGTCGGTGAACGTCCTGATAGCCGAAGATTCAACCTCTATGATGGGCGTACTAAAGAAGATGTTGGAAGGTATGGGCTATTCCAATGTCTACGAGGCCTACGACGGCGTGGAGGCATGGGAGCTGCTGTGCGAAGGGCGTTTCGACCTGCTGATCACCGATTGGAATATGCCCAATATGTCGGGTTTGGAGCTAGTAGAACACGTGCGTGCCGAACCCGATCTGGCCGATATGCCGATCATTATGTCCACGTCGCGCAGCAATCACCAGGACGTCATCGAAGCGATGAGGTCGGGCGTGACTAACTACGTATCCAAGCCGTTTAAACCGAGCCAGCTGAGGGACAAAATTGCTCGGGTCATGCGCGGGCAGGCCAATAGAAAAATCAAGAAGCGGTCGTTTTCAATTGACGCCATGCTCATGGGGTCGGCTCGCGATATGCTTTACGATCGCCATTTTCCCTTTGTGCTGTTGGTGGAAAAAAGCATCGAACGGGCCGAATTAGCTCGCCCCGCCAACGAGCGCGCCGTTGGTCATCTCAGGACGAAAATTCAGGCTTTGGAAATAGCAAATAGCGAAGTGGGCGGCGATGTGGGCTATGTGCTAGCAGACAACACGCGGGATGTGCTGAACATTGTCGATCTCAAAAGCGACGATATGCGGTTGGTTTTGATATCCGACGATAGGCCCGGTGGCGGCGTGACGCTGGCAAACCAGATCATGCGCAATCACGGTGGCCGGTGCAACATATTGTTGTTTGTCGATCGCATCTTCAAGTTTTCCGTTGAAGAGCGCGAAGCAATGAGCCGGATGGGCATCCGGTTGGTTGAAAATGGTCTCTGCACGCCCAGAGAGATGGATAAGCTATTTCGGGAAAACGTATTTACTAACGGAACGGTTTCGTAATCCGATACGCAGTTGTATTTCTGGTGAGAAGTGTTTTCTTATAAGGGTCATTTTTAGCTACACAAACGTTGGATTTCTTTCTCGTTTAGCGTGTAAATTGGACCCGAATACGAAGATTCTCATAGTTGAAGATTCCCCGTCAATGCGCAAAGTGTTGCGCCTGATGTTGCAGGGCCTTGGATATGGCGATGTGGGCGAGGCGCAGGACGGTGCGGAAGCGCTGGAGCGCATGCGCGAAGAATCATTTGACCTGTTGATTTCCGATTGGAATATGCCCAATATGTCGGGGTTGGAGCTGTTGGAAAGCGTGCGCGCCCAGCCGGATATGGCCGATGTTGCTGTTATCATGTCTACGTCGCGCAACGACAAACAGGATGTTATGGCGGCGGTTAAAGCGGGCGCCAACAATTACATATCGAAGCCATTCAAGGCCGAACAGCTGCAGGCAAAGATCGAAACGGTCATGTTGCGGCATGCCAGAGAGCGGGAACTGCGAAAGATTGACGAGGCTTTGACCAATGCGGCCATTAATGCGACGAGGACATGTGCCGATAGCGCCGCAGAGAGCGGGGACGTCGCCTCGTTTGCCATCTTTGTGGAAAGCACAATTGATCCCGAACAGCTGAAAGAGCCTGATAACGAGGAGGCCGTTCGGTCATTGCTCTGCAAAGTGGATGCTCTTACTAAGGTGAGCAGCGATATGGCCAATGGTCAGATGCACTACCTGCTGGCCGACGACGGGCAAACTGTCATGCGCATGGTGCGCTCGTTGAAAAAGAGCATTCGGCTAATCGTGATTTCAGACGATATCGAGGAGGGAGGCGCGACGCTGGCGCGCCTGATTGCGCGCGACCAAAATCGCGACTACAAGGTCTATTTGACGATCGAAAGAATATTTAAGCTGCCGGTTGAAGAGCGCACGGTGTTGCGCAAGCTCGGCGTTGAATTGTTGGAGAAACGCCGCTTCAAACCCGATATTATAGAGGATGTGTTTCGCACATGCCTTACGGCAGACGCCCATGCTGACCAGTAGCGTATGGTCTAAAGCATGCAACGGTCGATGCTAAATACGGTGTTTTTTGAGGTTTCTTGATATGAAGCTCATGATTGTCGAAGACTCTACTTCCATGCGCAAAGTTCTCAATACGATGCTGCGCGGTTTGGGTTATGCGGAAGTGTACGAAGCAGAGGACGGCGTCGAGGCGTGGGAGCATCTGCGCGATGGTGGCTTTGACTTGCTCATATCCGATTGGAACATGCCTAATATGTCGGGGCTGGAACTGTTAGAAAAAGTGCGTTCCGAACCGAAAACGGCGGAACTGCCCGTTATAATGGCTACGTCGCGCACCGAGAAAGAAGACGTCATTACTGCGATGAAGGCCGGTGCCAACAACTATATATCCAAGCCGTTTAATCCGTCTCAGCTCAAGGCGAAGATAGACCGGGTTGTGCAAATGACGGCCGACCGAAAAGCGGAGCAGGAAGCGCAGCAGTTTGAGACGATGCTCAGGGATTCGGCCAATGTGGAAGTGATGGCGCAAGAGCGCGTGCCCTTTGTTCTCATCGTCGAGAAGAGCGTCGATCCCACTGAGCTGAAACGCACCGAAAACAACGAAGCAGCGCGCCTATTGTCGATGAAAGTCGCAGCGTTTGAGGCGTTGAACGACGATCTGGCCGACGGCAAGATGCGCTATGTGCTGGAAGACAATACGCAGAGAGTAATGCGCTTAGTGCGTGCGCGCCGCGAGTCTCTGCGCCTGCTCATCGTACCCAATGATATTGCTGGCGGTGGTGTGACGCTGGCCCGGCTGGTCTTGCTCAACCACAAAGCCGATTGCAAGGTGTGTTTGATCGTCGATACGATGTTTGAGTTTTCGGTTACCGAGCGCAGCTCGATGAGCAAAATGGGCGTCGTTCTACTGGAGAGGGGAAAAATTAGTCCCAAGTCGCTGGAGCAGATGTATCGAGAGAACGCCTTTGCTTCAGGGGATCCGGCGGCGCCCGACAAATCCACTGCAGCGGCAGAGGTCGAAGAAGATGCCTGGAATGAAGAAGGTTCCAGCTTGGACGACGCCGTTTCGGACGGGGAATCTCCGGGCTTGGCGAGCGGCGATACGCGGCATGATACCCGGCAGCTAGAAGCCGATATGGGTCGCAATGAAGACCTTCCGGGTGTGCCCGTCTTCTACGACCGCGTTCAAAAAATAGCGCGCGATCTTTCCGGCGACTCGACGTTCTGGGTTGATGCGATCGAAACGGACCCGTGCTGTGAAGCCATGGTTATTGATCGGGCGCGGGCGTCGGTCCGCGGCGCACGCGACAAAGTGGAGGACGTTGCGCGCGCAGTAGACCTGCTCGGCAAAGAAGCCGTTCGCGATATAGCCGCTGCTGCCGCACTAAACGAACCGTTGGAAGCTGCATTCGACGAGCGGTCCACTGTTCAGAGCTTCTGGCGTCACAGCGTAAGTGCCGGATTCGCCGCGCGCATGCTGATGATGCCCTTCGATGGTAGGAAGTTGGGCGAGTACCAGCAGCGCCTGTTTGATGAGTGGAGTCCCGAGGGACAGGTCGTGGCCATGCTAAAGCAGTTCAATATCTCGAGCCGCTTTGCGCTCGCCGATGGTGAAGTGCCCTTTGTCGGTGGCCTGATGCACGACATGGGGCATGTCGCCGTCGCCAGCACGTACCCCGAGCAATTTGACAAGGTGCTGAGCTATATTAACGCTCAGGAGTACAAGATTTCCGTACACGCCGCCGAGATGGAGATTGCCCCGCGGTCTAACCACGCACTGGCTGGGGCGATTATGGCGCACAATTGGGAGATGGGACAGCCGGTAGAAAACGCGATCCGGACCCACCACGATCCAGACCCCGAAGATGAGTTCTCACTGCTGATCAGTCTGGCCGACTTTATTGCAGGAGCGGCGGATCCTTTTCCGCAAGACGCACCGTTTCCGCACGTGCTGGTGGTCGAGAGCTTGGCCGGGGCGATGAATCCAGTCGTCGACTTGGACGAAGACGACCGCGAGGCATTGATGATGCACTTTGCTCCAACAGCTGCACTTGAGCACGTGAATAGCAGCTTGGACAAAGTGCTCGCGCTGGCCGCGATCATGGCACCGGGCATCAAGCGCATGACGGCCCGCTTTGTGCGCAGTATGGCCGCCGCCGGGACCAAGCGCAGCAGTTCCTAGTCTACGGAAAGCCGCATCAGGCGTGCTTAGACGCGCCATTCCCCCCGATTGCGCTGGTACTTTTCTACCGCGCTCATATCGAGTTCTCCGCCGAGCCCTGGTCCCGTTGGCACGGCAATGCGCTCACCCCTGCGCTCAGGCATCTGCACGACAAAGTCGTCTACATGCAGCGGTGTCGATAGAATATCGTGTGGTACGGTAGCCCCGTCGGCGACGGCGGTGGCGTGTATGTACGCCAAGTCGAGAATGCCCAGGTCGACGCCCGACCCGTGCCAGCACGGTTTGTCGGCGGTGCTGGCCGCATCGACCATGCGCACAAATTCGACCATGGAGCCGGGCGAGCAATTGAAGATATCGGCCGCATCGGCTGTCAACGCTTCGATGACGGCGCGCGTTGAACCCAGATGAAGGGCTACGCTGACGCCCGTTTCCCCGCGCAGCTTTTTGTACAGGTCGAGCCGGTCTTTGGGCAGTGGGTCTTCAATGCACAGCACGTTTAGATCGGCACAGCGGCGCGCCAGTTGCTCCATCTCGTCGTAGCTGTCGTAGCGCTGCATGGCGTCGACAATAAAGCGCAGATCGGGTGCTACTTCGAGCATGCGCTGCAGGCGGTCGACTACGTCCATGCCGTGCATGACTTTGATCTTGAGGCAGGAATAGCCGCCATCGCGTGCGCCGACTGCCGCCGCCGGCGAATATTCGGGGTTTTGTAAACCGGCCCAGTACGAACTGACCACTTCGTTGCGGCAGTAGCCGCCGAGGAGTTCGCCGACGCGCATGGAGCGCATGCGCCCGACTAGATCAAAGACGGCTGTCTCCACGCAGCGATAGACGTTGCCGGCGCTGCCGGATAGCGGTATGCGGCGCAGGTTGAGCGCGAGCGGGTCGACCCCCAACAGGCTGCGGCAGGCGGCCTCTAAATCAGCCAATGCCGTGCCGCGCGGCGTTTCGCCGACGCCGTAGTGACCGTCTTCCGCGTGTAGGCGGATAATAAACTTGGGCACCAGGTCCCACTGTTCGTGCACTTCGGCGTATTCGGGGCTGTTGACCATTTCCTGATGGACAAACTGATCGACTTCCCACCACTCGATGCGATCTATATTCACGCTGTGCTACCTCCGTTTTGCCGCTGATAGGCGATGGCGTAGAACACGTGCGTCTGCCCGCTGCTGTTGGGCTCGGAGCGGTGCCAGGTATAGTTGCTAAAGAAGAGCCCGTCGCCCGGCTGCATTTCAATGAGCTCTTCGCGCGCAAAGTCGACCTGCTCGTGCGGGATGCGGTGGCGTTTAAACGGGGTAAAGCTGCCGTTGCTGACGTGACCCCAAGGCGGATCGTCGTAATAGGATTCGTGTTCGACCAGTTCCCAGCCGATATGCGTCCTGGGCATAATGGCCAACGCGCTGGCGTGGGCTCCTACCTCGGTGAGCGGAATCCAGCAGTTGCAGCCCAGTTCGGGAGCGATTTTCCAGTAGTACGAGTCCTGATGGTAATAGCTGCAGCCGCCCTGCTCTTCGCTTAACACGTCGTGCTTGATGCCGATTTGGTCGGTGAAGCGCTCGACCGGACCGCCCAGCAAGGCGGCCATTGCCTCCGCTAAATTGGCGTGATCGGCGACGTCGGCAAAGACGGCTTCTTGCGCTGCCGGGCGCTGGATGCCAGCCGGCAGCGGCGTGTCGTTTGGCGAGCGATAGCGCTGCGGATCCAATACCTGGAAGTGGCCGTTGGGCCATGGCGCTAGCTGCTGTCCTATTTCCAACGCGCGTCGCTGTGCCGCCTCAATAGAGGCTCGCGGTATGAGGTTGGGAATCAGGCAATAACCCTCTTCCAAATAGCGCGTTGCGTTGGCGTCTGAAACTGGAGACATCGGTTTTCCTCCGGCGCGGGATGGACCGGGGAATATAGGCAGAATGCGCCGCGGCACCCAATGCGCTCGTCGCTCATGCGTCCGATGTCGAATCGGCGCGCAGAACGTAGGTGCGATCGTCGAACACAACCTGGCCAAGCAGAGGTATCGCGTGGGCACCGCCCGTGATAACGAGTCGGTCATCCAGCACGCTGGCCGCGCCCCAGGCCTGTTCGGTGGGCAGGTCGGGCCCCCTGCGCCAGCTGCGCGTCTGCGGGCTGTAGCAGCGGATGCTGCTATCGCCGAATCCGCCGATAAGCCAGACTTCGCCGCGCCAGGCGGCCAGCAGAGGGCCCTGGCCGATAGGCCCTGGCTGAGGCAGATGGGTGTCCCATGTGCCGGCCGCTGTGTCAAAGGCATAGAAACCGTCGATGCTGGCGCAGTAGACGGTGCCGTCCAGCGCGCAGCCGTGGCCTTGGCGCGTGGGTTCGGGCAGGGGCGTTTCGAGGCGCCAGGTATCTTCGCCGGGGCCAATGCTCTCTACGGAATCGAGTTTTGGCCCGCTGTTGTGGGCCGCGCCGCCGACGGCGTAGATGCGCCCATCGCAGTGCACGACGAAGGGGTCGGTGCGCGCGTGATGCAGCGATGGCCCGGGTCGCCACGAACGGCTGAGCGGGTCGTAGATCAGCGCGGTGTAGAGCACCTGCCCCTCGCCGGCCCAGTGCGGATGGCGCGTCTCGCCGCCGACCACCCATACGCAGTCGTCCAGTTCGGCAACGCCGCAGTAGCGGCGCGGTTCGGGCATGTGGCCGACCACCTGCCAGTAGGTGCCGTCCCAGCAGAATAGCTCGTCGAGGACGTGCGCGCGCGGCGGCAGGCCCCATTCGCCGGCCCAGCCGCCGGCCACGTAGAGCCTACCGCGACAGGGGGTCGAGAAGATATCGTGATTGCCGCCGCCCGGCAGGCGGCCGCGTCGCTGCGCCCAGTGCACCTGCCAGGCATCATGGGCAGGCTCTTGGCGGTAGAGCGCCTCGGCGGTTGCTGCCCAAAGGGCGCCGTGTCCGTCGCTGTAGACGCAGCAGGTCTCGTCGGGCAGGTCGGCCAAGTGGCGCTGATGGACGGCCTCGTCTTCGGCGGTGTCGACCTCGAGCAGCTCGCCGCTGGACAAGGCCACCATCAGCAAGTCGTTGGGCGATCGGCCCACGGCCGTCACGGCGGTCTGCGGGCGGGGCAACTCCACGACCTGCCAGCCCTTATCCTGCTGGCGCGGACAGAACCGCCGCCACGCTTTCGGGCCAACTAGCCATATATAGCCCATGCTGT
This sequence comes from Gemmatimonadota bacterium, assembly GCA_038128265.1. Classification (GTDB taxonomy): domain Bacteria; phylum Latescibacterota; class UBA2968; order UBA8231; family UBA8231. The sequence continues at coordinate 25,448 of JAYPJE010000025.1, read as the reverse complement.
CGGCAAATAGCACATCGTCCGGATCGGCCGATATCCAAGCGCTCTGCCAGCAGTGGGGCGCGTTGGCCGGCAGCACGAGCACGTGGCCTTCGTTGATGCTCCAGAAGTTGCCGTAGACGTCGAGCGCACAGGGGGCCGGTGCGTGTGGCTCGTAGTGCCGTGGATTGGCAACATAGCAGCCGGTGAGGTCGCGGCGCGTTGTGCAGCCCTCTACCCATACGTCGCCGTCGGGTGTGCAGGTAATTTGCCGGCGTCCCTGCGCGCGGCCGGCAAAGAGCGCCGTGAGGTCGTGCGCGGGCGAATCTACTTTGGTTTCTGCGCTGTAAATGCGTGCGCCCTGCGTCCAGTAGGCGCGCCCATCCGGGCCGAGCGCAGCCGCATCTATTGCCGCGTGCGCAAGATAGTGGAGCCGTCTATCGCGCACGCGGGCTAGTCCGTCGGCAACGACCAATACCAAGCCGCCGTCGTCTGTTTCAAAGAAAGCGCGCGGCGGCGCTGTCAGCGTGCAGATGCGTTCCATGCGGGATACCTCCGAGCAGGGCAAAAGGAAGCCGGTCGAATGGTTGATCGACCGGCTTCAAGTGCGTACTTCTGTTGCGCAGCGATTAGCTGTTCTGCAGGATTTCGTTAAAGGTCTTGCTCGGGCGCATAGCCGCTGCCGTCTTGGCTTCGTCGGGATGGTAGTAGCCGCCAATGTCGACGGCGGCGCCCTGTGCGCTATTGAGCTCATCGAGGATCGCCTGTTCACTCGCAGCGAGTGCTTCGGCCAGCTTGGCGAACTGCGCCTGCAGGTCGGCATCGGCGTCCTGAGCGGCCAGCGCCTGGGCCCAGTAGAGTGCCAGGTAAAAATGGCTGCCGCGGTTGTCCAACTCGTTGACCTTGCGCGAGGGCGATTTGCGCTCGATGAGAAAGGTGCCGGTCGCCTTGTCCAGCGCAGCAGCCAAGACTTCGGCGCGGCCGTTCTCCGTTTTGTAGCCGAGGTCTTCCAGCGACACGGCTAGGGCGAGAAATTCGCCGAGCGAATCCCAGCGCAGGTGGCCCTCTTCGACGAACTGCTGCACGTGCTTGGGTGCCGAGCCGCCGGCGCCCGTCTCAAAGAGACCGCCGCCGGCCAGCAGTGGAACGATGGAGAGCATCTTGGCGCTCGTGCCTAGCTCCAAGATGGGAAATAGATCCGTTAGATAGTCGCGCAGCACGTTGCCAGTCACCGAGATGGTATCCTTGCCCTCCCTCGCCCGCTGCAGGCTCAAGCGCATGGCGTCCACGGGTGCGAGGATCTGAATATCTAAGCCCGTCGTATCGTGATCGTTGAGGTAGGTCTCGACTTTGGCGATCAGATTGGCGTCGTGCGCCCTGTTCTTGTCCAGCCAGAATACGGCGGCGGCGCCCGTCTGCCGCGCGCGCGTTACGCCGAGCTTAACCCAGTCGCGAATGGGCAGGTCGCGCGTCTGGCACATGCGCCAGATATCGCCCGCCTCGACCGCGTGCTCTAGCAGCACCTGGCCGGATCCATCAACGACGCGCACCGCGCCGCTGTCGGCCATTTCAAAGGTCTTGTCGTGTGAGCCGTATTCCTCGGCCTTCTGCGCCATAAGACCGACATTGGAGACGTTGCCCATCGTCGTCACGTCAAAGGCGCCGTGCTCCTTGTGGAAATTGATCGCCTCTTGGTAAATGCGCGCATAGCAGCGGTCGGGAATGGTAAATTTGGTGTCTTTCTGCTGGCCGTCCGGCCCCCACATTTGGCCCGATTCGCGTATGGCCGCCGGCATCGAGGCGTCGATAATGACGTCGCTGGGCACGTGCAGGTTGGTGATGCCGCGGTCGGAGTTGACCATGGCCAGTGCCGGGCGGGTAGCGTAGCACGCTTCGAGATCGCCTTTGATCTGCTCGCGCTGGGCCTCGGGGAGTGACTCAATTTTGGCGTAGACATCGCCGATGCCGTTGTTGACATCAACGCCGAGCTCGTCGAGGACTGCGGCGTGCTTTTGCAGAGCGTCTTTGTAGTAGGCGGCTACGGCATGGCCGAAGAGGATGGGGTCCGAAACCTTCATCATCGTCGCTTTTAAGTGCAGCGAAAAGAGCACGTCCTGCGCCTTGGCATCGTCGATTTGCGCCTCGTAAAAGGCGCGTAGGGTTCGGGTACTCATCACGGCCGCGTCGATGACTTCGCCCGCTTGCACCGGCGTCTTCTCTTTGAGCACCGTAGTTTGGCCAGATGCATCGACAAACTCGATGCGCAGGTCGCCGGCGGCCGTCGTGACGGCCGATTTCTCGCTCGAATAGAAATCGCCGTCCTCCATATGCGCCACGTGCGATTTGGAGTCGGCGCTCCACGCACCCATCGAGTGCGGGTTCTTCTGCGCGTACTCCTTTACAGCCGAAGCTACGCGCCGGTCGGAGTTACCCTCGCGCAGAACGGGATTGACGGCGCTGCCCAAGACTTTGGCATAGCGCGCTTTGACTTCGCGCTGGGCGTCGTCTTGCGGCTCTTCGGGGTAGTCGGGTATGCCATAGCCCTGCGACTGAAGCTCTTTAATGGCGGCGTTGAGCTGTGGAACGGAAGCGCTGATATTGGGTAGCTTGATGATATTGGCTTCGGGCGTCTTGGCCAATTCGCCCAGCTCGGCCAGATCGTCGGACTGCTTCTGCGCGTCGCTGAGATGCTCTGGAAAATGGGCGAGGATGCGTCCGGCCAGCGAGATGTCGCGCGTCTCGACGGCAATGCCAGCTGCCTTGGTAAAGGTCTCAATAATGGGCAGCAGCGAGTAGGTCGCCAGCATAGGGGCTTCGTCTGTCTTGGTATAGATGAGCTTGGATGTGGTGGCCATGTTTATTCCTTACCTTTTGGGCAGTGTCGCTCGTCGCTAGGCGATGCGTTGCAAGAGACTATAAAAAATTAGCTCGTCGCTCGATCGTCAAGGATACGCGCCGCTGCGCGCGTCGTTGCGGACGTTCATATGGGAGGTTCACGCATGAAACTATCGTGTCAGGAAGGGCTTGTGGGAGGCAGGGACTTTGCGGAAAAACTGCGCAACTTAGAGGCTTATGGCTTTGTTGGTGTGGAGCTGGCCGGCGCGCAGCTAAACGATGCGGCCGGCCTGGCCGAGCGTCGCGCCGCGCTGAAAGACAGTCCGATAAAGGCCTCGTCGATCTGCGGCGGCTTTGCCGCTGAGATGGTGCATCCCGACCCCCAGCGTCGACGCACCTGTACGGATGTGCTCAAGCGCTATTTAGATCTGTCGGCCGAACTGGGTGCCGTCGGTCCAATTAGCGTGCCCATCTTTAACCGCAACGATCGCCTGCCCGACCTGTCGCCGTGGAAAACGCAGCACGAAGCCGAGATCGAACTGTTGCGCCACGTGCTGGTCGAACTGGCGGCTCACGCTGAGTCGGTGGGCGCACAGCTGCTGCTCGAGCCGCTCAATCGCTATGAATCCAATGCGCTGCGCGACGTTGAAGAGGCGGCCGAGCTGTGTCGCGAAGCCGGCAGCGGCGTGCGCGTAATGGCCGATTTTTTTCACATGCATATCGAACAGCCCAACTCGCCGCAAAGCTTTGCCGCCGTGGCCGACGTGCTGGGGCACGTGCATTTGGCTGACAATACGCGCAAGGAACCCGGTTCGGGCGATATCGACTTCACCGCGTCGTTTAGCGTGCTGAAAAGAGTGGGTTTTTCCGGCTATATGGCCTTTGAGTGCGGGCTGACTGCAGCCGCCGAGGACGCGCTGCCGCGGGCCGTGGAACACCTCAGGGCGTGTTGGGATGCAGCTTAGATAGCGTAGTCTAAGACGAGCACGTCGTCGGCGATGGGGCGCAGCAGCTCTTTGCCCACCGCCTTGTGTGCCGGGTGGGGCAGATAGGCGTCGCGTGCCGCTGCGTCGGCGAAGGTCATTACAAAGCCCCAGTCAAAGCCGTGCGCCTTGCCTTCGGGAGAGCAGTTGTCGCCGCCGCTTACCGACTCAATGCCGGGAATCAGGCCCTCGCGCTGTAGGGCGATCAGGCCCTCCAGCAGGGTCTCTTTCTGCGCAGAGGTGGTGCCGGGTTTGAGCTTGAGCAGGACGATGTGCTGGATCATGTAGTGTGCTCTCCAAGAGAGGGTGTTTAGCTGCGTCGGCGTTCGCGCAGCTCGGCCAGCGTCGTGCAGCCGAGCTGAACCATATTGTTGACTAGGTCGGCCTTGAGCAGCTCGGCCACGTGATCGCCCCCCCTGCGGCCCAGCGCAGCCACCCCGTACATAAAGGCCCTGCCCAACAGCACGAAGTGGGCGCCCAGGGCCAGCGCGCGCGCTATGTCCAGGCCGCCGCGCACGCCGCTGTCAAAGAGGATCGCTGCCCGTTGGCCAACTGCTTGGGCGATGGCCGGCAGCACGTCGATGGCCGCCGGAGCGCCGTCGAATTGGCGACCGCCGTGGTTGGAGACCATAATGCCGTCAAAGCCCATTTCCACGGCGCGCTCGGCTTCTGCCGTCGTCAGGATGCCCTTTAGCACCAGCGGGCCGTCCCACTCCTGGCGCACGGCTTCTAGGTAGGCCCAGTCGAGCGAGCCGCCGAGCTCTTGGCCGATAAACGTCAGCATATCGCGCATATCGCTGCCGTCGATGTACTTTTCCAGTCCGCGGAAGCGCGGCGAACCGGCCACCAGCGTCGCCCAGCTCCAGGCCGGGCGCACCATGCAGCGGTAGAGCATGCGCGGCGTAATTTTGGGGGGCACTACAACGCCGGCGCGCACCTGCCGTTCGCGCCGGCTGGCTACCGGCACGTCGGCTGTCACCAACAGGGTGGTAAAGCCCGCATCGCGCGCACGCCCAATCAAATCGCGGCGGATATCGGGCCGTCGCGGCGGGTAGAGCTGAAACCAGCCCATACCATCGCTCAGCGGTCCAATGGTTTCGGGGGCTTCGGTGGCGGCGGTGCTCAGAGTGTAGGGAAAGCGGTGGTCTGCGGCCGCGGGGGGCCCAAAAAAGGAGGCGCGCGGCCCCCCAAAGTCAGAAAGAACCAACCCGCGGAAACCCAAAAAGCCCCCGCCGGCGGGGGGAG
>JAYPJE010000025.1:0-20399 GCA_038128265.1 Gemmatimonadota bacterium | reverse complement strand
AAATGCGTTCGGCGCGCGGCCACATAAGTGCAGTTAGACCGACCGGTGAAACGCCAAAGGGCACGGCGTAGTCGATGTCAAAGAGGCGCGTGGCTAGCTGCGGTTCGAACGCGCCCTTCATAAACTCCGGGACCAAGGTGATTGCCTGCAGTGCGGCGCGGTTGCGCTGGACGCATTCGTCGGCTCCGGTGCCGCTGTCGATGTACTCCCAGGCGAAATGGGGGATGCGCCCCTTGGCCCGCCGGCGCAGGTCCTCGATAGAAGGATATCGATTCAGCAGATTGGCCATGGGGCGCCCCCGTTTACTCTCACCTTGGATGTCTACCTAGCGCAGCTCCTAGGCGTATACGGCCTGAATCATGGCATTGATATAGCCAAAGCAGTAGGAGTACGACTGGTAGTAGCCCTGCGGATCGTCGGCGCTGCGCGGCACGTGATCGGGGTCGATGCCGTAGCAGTAGCCCACGTCTTTCAGCGCTTTAAGCACTTTGAAGAAATCCATATCGCCCTCGTCGGGCAGCGCCTCGCGGAAGCTGTAGCGCTTGCCGAGCAGGTTGCGATAGTGGACTAGAAAGATCGTGTCGCGGCTGCCGAAGTACTCGATAAACGGGAATACCTCGGTGGCCGAATCTTCGAGCATTTCGGCAATCGAACCGACGCAGAAATTCCAGCCGTGATAGGGACTGCGCTGGATTTCGATAAAGCGCTTCATACCCTCAAAGTCGTTGAGCACTTTGTCGACGCCCTTATAGCCGGGCGGAACGGGCGGGTCTTCCTGCGAATTGCCCATGCGCACCTTGCACTCTTCTGCGACTGGGATCATGCGCTCGAGCAGGTACTCAATGCGCTCCCAGTGCATTTCCGCCGTGACGCGACCGGCGTCGGTCAGCTTGGCTTGCTCTTCGGCTGGCACCTTATCGAGTCGGAACGCCGTGTGCATAAAGCCGCCGCGACCCTCTTCCTGTTCGGTGCGATCAATGGGCAGGATACAGGTGTTGTAGCGCAGCGAGTCGATGCCGGCGCGCGATGCGGTGCGAATCATTTCGCAGACTAAGTCGATCTCCCGATCGCGCTCGGGACTCTTGCCGTAGTAGATGATGTTGGGCAGGTGTTCGTAAATGGGCAGCGAAGACATATCGAGCGTCATGCCAAAGGCCTCGTGGCGCTCGCGTTCCTGTTCCAATTCGTCGAGCTTCCAGCCGATGCCCTCGTGAAAGGGAAAGCGCGCCGCCTTGTGGCGCACGCCGTTGCGCTGTAGGAAGCGCAGTTCGGCATCGCTCGAGCCAAAGCCCTGCGTGCGCACATACATGCGCTTTTCGCCGTTGGCAGACTGTCCGGATGGGCCGGCAGCCGAAGCGGCAGCCTCACCGGCGGCCAGACCCTTTTCGTATGATTCCTGCGTCGTCATAGATATCCTCGATTCAGAGACGGTGCGGTGCGGTGTGCACAAAATGCGCGCGTATGAGTGCGGGAAAGGTACAATGTCCGCTAGGGGCGAGCAAGGTGCCGATTCCAGCGATCGCGCTCGTATGGGCTAGCGCAGTTCGTCGGCGTGTGCCTGTACCTTCTCAATCGCCGTGGCGATATCGGCTATGTCGCTGTCTTCTCCCAATAGCAAGTTCTGGGTCAACCAAATAGCCTCTTCGGCACAAACCCGCTCAGTGACGGGGCAGTGCACCTGGCTGTAGTCGGGCCGGCCGCCAAAATGGGGGCTGTCAATTGGGTAGTCGGCAAAGCGCGCGGCAAAGGCCGGCTCGCGGTAGAGCGGCCGATAGCCGGTGCTGCAGGGAATGCCCTCGCGGTTGAGGGCCTCGACAAAGCGGTCGCGCGCGACGCCGCCGAACGCCTCAGGCGCGTAGCGCATGACGAATAGGTGGTAAGCGTGGGTCGTAATGCGCTCGTCGGGATCGGTAGTGCGGATGCCTTCTATGGACTCGAGTGCGTCGCGCAGGGCCTGTCCGTTGCGGCTGCGCCGCTCCGTTTGTTCGTCGAGCGATTCGAGCTGGCTCAACAGCAGGCCCGCCTGGAACTCGCTCAGGCGGTAGTTGCCGCCGACCATTGGGTGTTCGTACCAGGCTCCCTGGGGACTGCGGCCGCAGTTGTGCAGTGACCAAGCGCGCTCCGCCAGCTGGCGGTCGTTGGTTACGACAAAGCCGCCTTCGCCGGCGTTGAGATTTTTGCTGGCCTGGAAGCTAAACGTGCCCAGATCGCCGATGGCGCCGACGCGCTGTCCCTTCCACGCGGCGGCGTGTGCCTGCGCTGCGTCTTCGATCAGGCGAATGCCGCGCGCGCTAGCCAATGCGGTCAGGCGGTCTAAATCGGCCGGCCGCCCGGCGATGTGCACGGCGACGATCGCGCGCGTGCGCTCCGTGATGGCTGCCTCGACGGCGGCTGGATCGATGTTGTAGGTGCCCGGCTCGATGTCCACAAAAACCGGTATGCCGCCCACTAGGGCGACGGCGCTAGCCGTTGCGACAAAGGTATAGGACGGCACGATGACTTCATCGCCGATGCCGACACCAGCCGCTTCCAAGGCAATTTGCAGCGCGGTGGTGCCGCTGCTGACGGCGATGCCAAATTCAGCTTGCTGATACTGAGCGAAGGCTTTTTCAAAGGCCTCCAATCTTTCGGCCATAAACCAGCGCCGGCTGTGCAAGACATCGTTCAGGGCCTTCTCTTCGCTCGCACCGAAAATAGGCCATGTGGTAAACGGTTCGGTGCGCACGGGCGTGCCGCCGCACATAGCTAGTTGGGACATAGTGTATGCTCCGCTCGAATACGTGGCAGAATGGAATGCGCATGGTTGGGCCCCGTTGGGCACGGCCCAACCTAGGGCAGATAGGTTAGAGGGTCAAGCAGTATGCTGCGGTGTGCGCTCGAACGACTCGGGTATGAGTGCGCGCACGGCGTCGATGATGCGCTCCTCAATGCCTTCGTCAAAGCGGTTGGGCAGGCCAAAGTACGGCGTGGCGCCGCCGGCTTCGTAGCCCCCTTCGCGCCAAACGCGGCGCGAGGGAATGTAGCCGGGAAAGTCGTTGGCATAGGCGCCGATCCACAGGCGCTGTGCCGCGTAGCATTGCCGCAGTCTGAGTGCATAATCGGCGACGACTTCGCCGGCAAAGAAGACCATGGCTAGCGCATCGCCTAGTGTCCACACTTGGATGGGATAGGCGTAGGATGTGGGCACCGTTTCGCCGCGCGCTAGGCGCGCCAGCCATTGGGTGGCGTGGTAGCCGATGGCGCCGCCCTCGTCGCGCTGCACGCGCCATTCGTTGGCGCTGGGCAGCGCATCGTAGGGCAGGTCAACGACGGATGTGTGCGATGTCAACGCGCCGTTGATGGGCACGCATGGGCCGGAAAGCCGATGGCGCACTTCGCTGGCAATATCGGCTGCGTGCTGGCGGACGCAGTCCATACCAGTGCGCGGAAAGGGGTTGGCATCGGCGGCACAGCCGATGGAGACAAAGGCCGTTGCCCCGGGAAAATCGGCTTCGATAAGGCGCTGCGCGTGACCGGCCCAATCGCCGCTGACGTAGTTGTCCTCTCCGCTCAGCGTCGTGCAGTGACAGGCATAGCTGAGCCAGACGCCGCGCAGGTTGCCCGCGCTGTCGTCGATGCGCAGCAGCGGCATAGCGTGGTCTACGGGGCCCACCTGTGCACGCCGGTTGGCGGCAAAACCGACGTGGCCAGTGGTGTAGGACAAGGAGCCGGCAAAGCGGTCATTCAAGGCCTGTGTGCCCACGTCGACTAGCGCCGCTACGAGTTGCTCTGTATAGCAATCGATGCGCGTCTGGTGATCGGCGGGAATATCTTCGCTGAAAAGCATGGGCAGAGTCTGGCTGAGGCATGGGCCCGTATGCGTATGGCTATAGCAGATCAGCAGGTGTTCGGGCAGCAGTCCGGTCTGCGCGTGTAGTTGGGCGGCCACGCGCTCCTTTAGCCACTGGTTAATGCCGCAGTTTTCCAGCGTCAGCAAGAGCAGGGGGCTGTCTTCGCCCAGCGCCAATGCTTTGGCGTAGAGGCGCGTTTCAACCTGCGCCGTCTCTTCGCGCCGGCTACCGTAGCCGCTCAGACGAATGGGTCCAGTCGGCGTGATATCCACTGTGGCCATGCCGATGGAAAGGGGCGCTGCGTCGCTCATATTGATCTCCGCGTCGATTGCTATAGGTTGGCCAGCCAGCCGAGCCGCTGAAAGGCGGCCAGCGGACAGGTGGTGCTGGTTAAGTATACCGGATTCTGCCGGTGATCATCTTCGGGGTGAATGCACTCGTAGGGTGCGCCAAAGTTCTCGCCCTGGCGAAAGTCGCCCTCGCGCAGCTCATCTACATAGTCGAGTGCAAGCTGCCGCGCGGCGTCTTCGTCGACTTGGGCCACCGCGTAGCACACCCATCCGGTGGGCGTATTCCAGTAGGCTCCGTTCTGGTAGCGGTTTTTGGACCAGTGTCCGACGACCTGCTCCCATGCGCTGTCGCTGCTGTAGTCGCAGTCGGTTGGTATGTGGCGGATATTGCCTCTCCAAGCAATGGTGCCTTCGCGCAGTGCGTCGGCCAGCGCCTGGCAAATGCTCCGCTGCTCTTCTCGGGTGCCCAGGTCGCAATAGACGGCAAAGGCCGATCCCCATACGTCGGGCTGCGCGCTCTTGCCCGTGCTGGCTTTCAACAGGCCGCTGTCTAGGGTGAAGGTAGCTCTGATGTATTCTGACGCAGTTTGAGCAACGGTGCGATAGGCGTGGGTACTCTGCTGCACGCCCTGCAGCTCGTGCAGCTGTGCCAGCTGCTGGGCAGCGCGAAAGCGCAGCAGCGAACAAAAGAGCAGGTAGCCGGTGTGAACGACGATATCGGTAAATCCGAAAGAGACGCCGCGCTCCTCTTCGTCGCAGTAGACCAGCTGGGTGTCGCCGTCTGCCGACGGCACGGCAAAGGCCATATCGAGGCGCGTGAGCAGGTCTACGCCGTCGATGTTCGTGCCCAACAAATCGGGGCGGTTGTATTCGACGACCATCCGCCAGGCCATGTCGATAAAGAAGTAGTGGTCGTCGAGACTGGGATAATAGCCCCAGGGCTGCCCCTGCTGGTCGTAGTCCATCGTGCCTGGGAAAAAGATGGGCTTGCCGTCAAAGGTGATGTGGTCGGCGATCGCGCCACGCGGCACGAGGCTGCCCGACGGCGTGTGCCAGTCAGCGGCCTGCTGACAGCGGGCCGTCAGCAGCAGTGCGTGTTCCATCTCTTCAGGCGATACGAGGCCGCATTCAAGCGACATGGCAAAGTCGCGAATCCAGTAGGAGGGATAGCAGGCGCGCCCACCGGGCCGGATCAGCGTGCCGCCGGTCGTATTGGGGCCAAAACCGGCTACGGACTGACCAGGATATACGCGCGAAGCCTCCAGTACGTCGGTCGTTAATTTCTCCAAAAACTGCATTGCTCTGCTTAGCGAAGTATCGCACATCGTATATAGCGCCTTTCGAGAATGACATCTGCTGTCTACATGGGGCCGAACGGTCTAATTGCCCGGCGAGGAGGCAATTATAAAACGTGCAAATAGCGGTGCCGTGCCTGCATGGGAACGCTTTTGAAATAACGTCGTGTTGTATGTATTATTTGCAGCTGTATGTTTTATCAAACGGCGAAGTGAAACGATTTCGATAAGAGCGGTTATTTTACATGGCGCAAGTATACAGTTTTGACGAGGTAAAGAAAGCCTTTGCCGATAAGGCGGCCATAGCAGTATTTGCCCTTACCATTCCCACAGCTTCTCTGAGTTTCTACAGGGCTTTCTCCATTGGCTGGCAGCCGCAGATGTATCTGCACGTAGCTCTGTGCATAATCTATACCTTGATCTTCTGGAAGCGAAAACGCATTCCCACTTCTGTTATAGCGACCGCGCTCATCACCTCGTTTTTTTCCATATCATTCGCGTCATACTTGTTCATGGGTTTAACGGGCGCGGGCCAACTTTTCTTGGTCGTCGGGCTTACACTCGCCGCGATTTTCCTCGAAAAACGCTCCCTCATCGTGTATTCTGCGCTAAGCGTCATCGCTCTTATCGCCACGGCGTTTATCCATGTATATGGCATCATTCCCATGCATTTTGATGTACGTGCCTATCAGTATGAGTGGGCCAGTTGGACGGTGGCCATTGCTGCGCTCTGCATGGCCTGTTTTGTCTCCGTTATGGTGACGCAGAACATGGTGCGCACGCTGAAAGATAACATGGTGAACTTATCCGAGAAAAACGACCAGCTCGCCTTAGCGCTTAGCGATTTGCAGCGCACCAACGGAGATAAAGGCCAACTGCTTTCAAAGATTAGCCACGAACTGCGCACCCCGATCAATGGGCTAATGGGCATGGCGCAGGCGCTGGCGAACAGCGATTTGAACGCGACGCAGCGACGGCAGGTTGAAAGCCTACTGGGTGCTGGCGCTGAACTGACGAAGACGGTCAATGACAGCACGTATCACACGCAACTGTCGGATGGAAAGAGAGAGATTACGCCCATTCAGTTCGATATGGGTAATCTGCTAGACGATCTCCACAGGGCACATAGTCAAGCGGCGGAGAGCAAAAGGCTAATGCTCGCTTTTTCTAACAGCGTCGAGCAAACGCGCTTTGTGGGTGATGCACGTCGTCTGTATGACGTATTGTCGAGTCTGTTGAGCAATGCGATTAAGTTTAGCGATCACGGAACGGTGCGGCTGTCGCTTTCGAACGCAGACGGAGCCCTCCCGCTGCGATTTTTGGTAGAGGATACGGGCATTGGCATAGCATCTCAGTGGCACGAGCGCATCTTTGAACCATTCTTCCAGGTGGAGAGCGGTTTGAGTCGATCACACGACGGAATGGGTCTGGGCCTTTCGGTGGCTAACGCGCTGGTGGAATCTATGGGAGGGCGCCTGGCCGTTGAAAGCGCGCTGGGTAAAGGCTCCTCGTTTTCGTTCTGCCTTGCCTTGCCCGTCGTCGAAGATGCGGATAGGCCTTCTACGCCAGAGAGTGAACAATCGCTCGAAGAGCTCAACGTATTAATCGTCGAAGACAACAAGCTCAATGCGGTGATCGCCGAGAACTACCTCCATCAGCTGGGGCACAGCGTGCGCTGGGCGGAAAATGGCGCTGAGGCCGTTTCCATAGCGGAAGAGGGTTGGCCCAGTTTTATCTTCATGGACATCCACATGCCGCTCATGGACGGGATGGAGGCCACAGAGAAAATACGCCAGCTTCCCGACATGGATGCACTGCCCATCGTCGCGCTAACGGCTGACGCGTTTGAAGAGCGGCATGAGCTGTTTCTGCAATCTGGAATGGACGAAGTGCTGACCAAACCGTGTAGCAAAGATCAGCTGGCATCCTGTATTAGCAGACATCTGAAGTGGATAAATGCGCGTGTTTAGACGCTTGCGCCCGGGCGGGCACGTTGGAGGTCTTTATGAAGGAAAACACGGCCATGGATAGAGAGGGGCAGTACGCCGATAACTCGGACGTATATGCGGCCATTCGCGCTAAGACGATTCGTCGCATCATGCAGATTACCCTGTGGTTTGGCGCTCCAGCGCTGATCCTGAGCTTGAGCCGATACAGCGAGTTTGGATGGCTGCCCGTCATGGGTGTTCACCTAGTGGCGTACGGCGTATTGTGCGCCCTCTACTTGCTGCGCAATCACCTATCGGATGTGTTTGTATCATACGTCATTGTCGCCGCGGTCGTCGGAGTGGCGCTGGGTGGCTACGCGGAGTTGGGCAAAGCCAGTGGCGGCAACTTCTATTCGCTGTGCGCGGTCGTAATTGCCGTGTCACTGCTAGGTCGCCGTGCCGGTTTGGTTACGTTGGCCTCCATCGTGCTCATACAGCTGGCCTGCGGTATCGCCTTTACACAGGGAATCTGGTCTGTCGACGTAGATCTGAACGCGTATAATGCATCGGCGGCTGCTTGGGTCACTAATATAGCCTCCATCGTATTCGCCCTCATGCTCGTTGCTATTATGCAAGAGCAGAGGATTGCCATAGACAGTATCATGGGCCAACTGAACGCAAAGACACTCGAAGCCGAGACGGCCAGTCAGTATAAATCGACGTTTCTCGCCACGATCAGCCATGAGTTGCGCACGCCGCTCAACGGCATTATCGGACTCTCTAACATGCTGAGAGAGACGCCATTAGACGAAAAGCAGAGAGGGCATGTCGACCTGCTCAGCGAGTCCGGGCACCATCTAGTGGAGCTGCTCGGCAACACGCTGGATATGAGTAAGATCGAGTCGGGTAGTATGGAAGTGCACAGCGCTCGCTTCCAAATTGGACGACTGATCGAGACGACGATGGGATCGCTATCCTACATGGCGCAGGAAAACGGCGTGCGGCTCGCCTTGCACAATAACCTGCCTGCCCCCGCCGCGTACGTTGGAGACAGTCCCAAGGTGCGCCAGATCGTGTACAACCTGCTCGGCAATGCCATTAAGTTCACGCGATACGGTTCCGTCGAGATCATTATGAGCGAGGTGGATGCTGCCGAGAGCGGACTGGCCACGGGCAATTCGGTCGTGCGGATCGTGGTAAAGGATGAGGGAGAAGGCATACCTGCAGACCAGCTGGAGACGGTGTTTGAGCCGTTCTCCCAGATTAACGGTCAAGCTGCGCGCATCGTGCCGGGAACGGGCTTAGGGCTCACCATCACCAAACAGCTGGTCGAGCTGCTGGGCGGCCGCATCGAAGTAGAGAGTACGCTGGGAAAAGGCACTGCGTTTAGCGTGTACATTCCCCTGCTGCGCGATGCCGCAGAGGGCGCTGCAGATACTGCTAACGACGAGCCTACAACCGAATCGCTGCGCGTGCTCATAGCAGAAGACAATGCGGTTAACGCGCTTATTCTGACCAATATGCTGACGAAGTTAAATCATTCGGTCGAACACGTCGAAGATGGGGCCAAAGCCGTGGCGCGCGCTCTGGACGGAGATATCGATATTGTCTTTATGGACGTTCACATGCCTTTCCTCAACGGTGTGGAAGCGACAAAGCAGATTCGCCAGAAATACAGCGCAGTAGAACTACCCATTATTGGAGCGACCGCTGGCGCGTTCGACGACCAGCACAGCGAATGCGTTGGGGCCGGTATGAACGACGTTTTGGTAAAGCCCTTCCCCAAAGAGCGATTGTTGAGTATCCTATCGTCATGTAGGCGTCATAAATAAATGCCCTGTAGGTATTTATAGCTGGCATTGGCTCCCATATTGAAGGGGCGGTGGCGCACGGTGGATTCATTAACTGGGGGCGACCTGCGTCCCTCCTGCGCGTAGAAAGGCCTAACGCGATGATAAAAATAGGGCACTGCCGCCGTTGGCTGCTGGTGGGCTTGGTATGCTCGTGCTTGTCGCAGACTGCAGCGGCGCAAAATATTGGCACCGTGCTACAAGTGTCCAGCACACGGGCAGAAGATAGCAGCGCCTTCCGGTTTGGGTTTGACCGCATATTTGTATCGGTGCGATCAACGGTAAACGACTACGCCTCGTATAAGGTTATGGTCGATTTCAACAAGCAATTCAATAAATGGAAGGATGGCCCGGCGAATATCACCGATTTCGTCGACCCCAAAGACGGCGAAACGGCGACCTTTCTCAAAGATGCGGTGATCACCTTCAAATTACCTGACTACGCTCGTTGGAGTCTGTCCGTGGGCAAGTTTAAAACCCCCGCCGGCATGGAGTTTGCCGCACCTGCGCCCAAGCTGGACTTCGTCAAGCGCGGTTTGGGACAGGGGTTGGTGTTTGACCGCAATCCCGGCCTCATGGTGCAGGGCACGGGTTTGGGGTCCGTGGGCGTGGGTGTTGCCGCCGGCCTCTTCAATGCTGGGCCCAATAAGGCCAACGGCATTGGTGATCCTAACGAGGGCGACTATACGCTGGTCGGTAGGTTAAGCGCCGACCCGAACAAGCGCCTGCATGCGCAGGCCTATTGGGCGCGTGCTATGACCAGCGTTGCCGGGCAGAGCCCGGTGCAATTAGTGGGTTTGGGAACTCAGTTTGGCGTTGCGCCTTCTATCAAGCTGAAAGGCGAGCTTATGCTGCGTGACGATCCCAACAACCCGGCGGCCGACGGCTCGAATGCCTATGTCCAGGCAACGTATCAGATCAAACCGAGGCTGCAGGCCGGTCTCAAGTGGGATGCGTTTGACGTGACGAACGACGCGCAGGACCGCACGGACCTAACCGTCGGCCTCAGTCTATTTGCCGACGCTGAAAAGCCGCAGTCGGCCAAGATCCAGATCAACTACGTAGCTTCCGACGCAAAGGGCAAGGACGCCATACTGCTGCTCTTTCAAGCCGCTATGTAACGCCATCTGAGAGAGGGAGCATACAGGCTATCAGCCTATTGAGGTTTTTATGACACTATCCAGACTGTGCGTGCTACTAGCGGTGCTGGTTTCTTCAGCCCTACAAGCGCAAGAAAAATCAGAAACCCTGACGTTTGGCATTGTTCCGCAGCAGTCGGCCGCAGTGCTGGCCAAGCTGTGGATGCCCATCCTGCAGCATGTGGGTGAACGGGCCGATTGCAAACTCGTGTTTAGGACGGCAAAAGATATACCCACGTTTGAAGAGCGCCTGCTCGCTGGCGAGTACGATATAGCCTATATGAATCCGTACCACTATACGGTCGCACACGCAAAACAGGGCTATGTGGCCTTTGCCAACCAGGCCAACAAAAAGATTCGCGGCATTATCGTTGTAAAGGCGGATAGCCCGATTCGAGAATTGGCCGCACTCGACTCCACGGAGATGTGCTTTCCCAGCCCAGCGGCCTTTGCCGCCTCCATTCTTCCACAGGCCTATATGAGCACGCAAAACGTGTATATCCGACCCAAGTATGTTCAGTCGCACGACTCGGTATATCGCAACGTCGCGCTGGGGCGCTATATGGCTGGGGGAGGTATTGAGCGGACGCTAGCCAATGTAGACGCAGATGTGCGCAAGAATCTGCGCGTGCTCTACAAGACAGAGGGGTATACACCGCATGCGATGGCAGCCCATCCGCGCATTGATAGCACGCGTGTGGCTGCCATAGGCACCGCGTTATTCGCTATGGCGAGTGACTCGCTGGGCAAGTCGCTATTGCAGGGAATAAAGTTTGATGGAGTGCAGCCAGCTCAGAATTCCGACTGGGACGATATTCGCGCGCTGGAAATCGAAAAGGTGTTGGGCGTGCCCCAACAGCAATAGCCCAGCGCTCTGTTCGGCACGCTTGACGCTTGCAGAAGCTCGCGGTAAAAGGCCTGTAGAACTCTATGTCCTTCCGACTCAAAACTATTTTGGGCGTCGCCCTCATCGAAGCGATTCTTCTGGTTTTGCTGGTTACAGAATCGCTCAATTTTCTCTACGATACAAATTCCCAAGCGCTGTTTGATCGGGCACAGTCGACGGCCCAACAGTTTTCTCTCACAGTACAAGATGCCGTCTTGTCAGAGGATTTAGCCTCTCTCGAATCCTTTGTCGAGTCGTTATATGGTGCCGATGAGGTTGCGTACTGTCGCATCCTAAGCAGTTCGGGTGATGTCATGGCCCAGTCGGGCGATGATCAGCTATTGGCTGCATCCTTTAACGAGGATACGTCTATTGACGACGTGACCGATGGCGTTCTCGATATGCGCGTACCCGTCGAAGTAGATGGGTACGCCTTTGGCTCTGTGCAAATGGGTTTTTCTACGTCACCGCTAGCCGATATCATAGAAAAATCCCGCACGGAAATGGTGTTTATCGCTTTGGCCGAGATGGGCCTAGTTGCGCTGTTTTCATTTTTCCTGGGCACGTACCTTACTCGACAGCTACAGTCTTTGCGCGACGGCGCCCAGCGCTTGGCAGAAGGCGCATTGGGCACGACGCTTCCCGTATCGGGCAACGACGAGTTGGCCGACACCGCACGCAGCTTTAACCACATGTCTACGGAGCTATTGCGCTCCGAACAGCAAATTTTGGAACAGTCCCAACTATTTCAAGACTTGGTTCAAACATCTTCAGACTGGTTTTGGACTACGGATGCGGACGGATGCATAGATAGCCTATCGAGTGGTTTTTACTCCTCGGTGCGCGCACCAGAAGAAGATATTATTGGCAAGCTCTGGCACGATATCATCGACCGGGCCGCAAGCGATCAGAGCGGGCAGGCCAAACGCGTGCGGCGATCGGTGGAAGAGCGACAGGTCTTTCGCGATGTCATCTATAAGTGGACAGATCATAGCGGGGCAGAGCGCTGGATAAACCTGAACGGGAAACCCGCCCAGGATGTAGATGGTCAGCATATCGGCTTTCGCGGCACCGGCAGAGATGTTACAGACGCGGTCGTACGCGAGCAGCAACTCACACAGGCCAATCTGCTGGCGCGCGAGAGCATGCGGGCGAAAGACCGATTTCTGGCTAATATGAGCCACGAGCTGCGCACGCCGCTCAATGCCGTATTGGGCATGCACGAACTGCTCCGCTATGCCGATTTGACGGATCAGGAACGCCTCTATTTGGATAATATAAGAGGCAGCGGTGAGGCGTTGCTCAACATCGTGTCAGAGATACTAGAAGTGGCGCGGTTGGAAGATGAGCAAATCGAACTTGCAGAAGAGCCCTTTGATCTAGTCCGTTTGGTTGAAGAAACGGTGCAGCAATTTGAAGAGAGCGCGCGCCAACGAAATAATGTGCTGCGCTGGGAGATCGAACCCAAGGAAAATATTCAGCTGGTTGGCGACGTCGGTCGTCTGCGCCGGGTCATAATGAATCTGGTGAGCAATGCCACCAAATTTTGCCACGATGGGGCTATCGAGATAACAGCCCAAGTGCAGTCTACTTCCAGATATGATAACGTTCGGTTGCACGTTTCTGTTAAGGATACGGGCATCGGTATTGCCGACGCCGATATCGATCGCCTATTTGACCCGTTTTTTCAGGTAGACGCTAGCTCGAAACGCGAGTATGGCGGAGCGGGACTAGGATTGACGATTGTTAGGCGCATTGTCAATGGAATGCACGGAACATATGGTATCGAATCGCAGCCTCGAAGAGGCACGCGCATTTGGTTCGAAGTGCCTCTTGTCCGTTTAGCTGATCAGTCCGAAGACGTTGATACAGAAGGCAGCGACTACGAACAGCGCATGGCCGAGCGCGAAAAGGAGCCATTACGCGTTCTCATAGCCGAAGACAATCCGATGAATTTGCTGTTGATCCGCAAGATGGTAGAGCGCATTGGTGCGGAGATAACGGTGGCAAATAATGGGCAGGAAGCGGTACAGGCGGCGCAAGACAATTTGTTTGATATGGTCTTGATGGATATACAGATGCCCGAGATGGACGGCATCGAAGCAACGCGATACATACGAAGACATATTGCTAGCAATATGCAGTTGCCCATCATTGCCGTGACGGCTAATGCCATGGACGGCGACCGCGAAAAATACTTTGCCGCTGGGATGGACGGTTATGTCCCAAAGCCCATTAACAAGAACGTCTTATTCAGCGAAATCGAGCGTTTGGCACCAGCTCGAAAGAGGGACTCAGTGCCACCAAGCACTTAGCCACCTTGGCGATAGAGACCGTTTTTCGGGCCGTACTCTTGAATGGCTGAGTCGCCAATGAACGGCACCCATGCGCGCCCCATCGTAGCTAAGGCCCGCTGGCATACGGGTATGCGCACCGACCCTCTCGGTTCGCTGCCCATTCTATCCGGCCAGAGCGCGGCGCAGCGTCGCGCTGGTCCGACTGGGTTTGCATCGGCGCAAAAGACACCGCCATTGGTTGAGACACAACAAGTGCTCCGCTAGAATAAGCCATAGCGGAGCACCTGTTTGCGTCCGGGCGCGCGCGGCGCCCCATCTTTTACGCGCCTATCTTAGCAACAGCATCTTGCGCGTCAATTTGCTTCGATCTGCACCGTCTATATAGCTCAGTTCGTAAAAATATACGCCCGTGGCTACCGGATGGCCCTTGGCATCTACGCCGCGCCAACGGGCCTGATATCGGCCCGCCTGATGCTGATCGTCGACCAACGTAATGACGTGCTGTCCGGCCAAATCGAAGATCTGCAGTCGAACCTGCCCGGTTGTGGACAGCTCGTAGGGAATGACTGTTTCCGGGTTGAAGGGATTGGGGTGATTCTGCCCTAGTGCGTAATGGGTCGGCTGACGCTCCCCTTCTTCCTCGACGGCCGTCGGCAAGATCCCCGACTCGTCGTCCACCGTAAATGCGTGTGGGGACTGCGTGCCGCTCATAAAGAACAGGGGCGCGCTGGTTGCGCTCAGGCGATCTTCGCTCAGGGACAATCTCCACAGGTTTGCAGCATACACATCGTCTTCTTCGCTCCAGTACTCAAATACCACTTCGCGATCGTTGTTGATAAAGCGGGGAAAGGTGAAGATCGCGTCTGGGAAAGAGACGAGTCCACCCGATGTGCCGGCACACCGGTCGAGTACGTTTACGGTCGTTTGCAGCGCATTATCGTCGACGACCTCGTAGAGCAAGCGGCAGTCGTTTATATTTCCGTCGATAATTTCTCCCGAGAACGATGGGTTGGCCAGGTGCAGGCCCGGCGGCAGCGGCGGAGACCACGAGGTGACCACGCCATTGGCTGGGTTGACGACCTTGATATCCCAAAAGTCAATCATCTCGCCGTCGACGCCGGGCAGGCTATTATACGAGTCAAAGACGACGTAGCGCCCGGTGGCATCCCACTGGACGGCGTCGGCAAAGCGCGTCGCATAGGAGATCACATTGGATGCCGTTGTCGTGTGGTAGAGCTTGATCGCCTTATTGTTATCGGCGTTGTCTAGGTCAAAGAAAAACAGCGTTGAATCTTCGTAGACCGTGGTCGCGATCAACCGATTGCCGTCGGGCGAGAGGGCGATTGAACCCCAGTCGCCGTCGTCGTTGAGGACCTCTTCGCCCTCGCCGTCGCTGCCTATGAAGCGCAGGTTGTTGTCGCTGTCGATAAAGAGCAAAAAGCGACCGTGCTGGGGCGCCGTTATTGCATTGCCCGTCTCGGCGAATACCTGCGTATTGGTGAGCAGCTTGCGATAGGGTAGCTCGTTGGGGTCGAGGCCCGGTTTGGCAATAAACAGGCTGTTGTCGCCGTCGTCGGTCGCCCCTACGGAGGCCACCCAGAAGTTGCGCCCGTCTATCAGCAGTGGCCCTTCCTCGCTCGGCTCTTCGGTGGTGCCTCCGGTCGTTCCTCCGCCAGCCGTTTCCTCGCTCGTTTCCCCACCCGGCACGACAATGCCCACGCCATCGAAGGCATTGCGCACGGCTTGCAGCACCTGCGGGTCGTCTGCGTAGAGGTCGGTGGCCGCTTGTTCGGCGGCTAGACGGCAGTCGACGAAGTTGCTGGTGGGCGTCAGGTAGTTGGTGAGCAGGTGGTAGTAGATGCGCCCCGTGCGTTCGCGTCCGATCGCATCGGCTATGAGAAACGCCGCGCGGTTGGAGATGCCGCTGTTTATGTGCACGCCGCCGTGGTCCTGGTCTTCGGGCAGGTCGGCGAATTCATCCATGTGGGCCGGCTGCCAGCCGTTGGCATGGTCGCCGTTATGAGGATCCTCCAAGTTGCGCAGGGCACCAGATGGAAAGTAAGCGGCCTTCACAACGTCTTCGCCAATCAGCCAGTCGTCGTCATCGATCATGGCGCCAAAAATATCGGCGATCGACTCGTTGAGTGCGCCGGATTGGAATCGGTATTCGAGATTGGCGGTGTGTTCAATGACGCCGTGCGCCATTTCGTGGGCGGCGACATCGAGGCTGCCGGACAGCGGCTCGAATACGCCGCCGCCGTCGCCGTAGGCCATGTAGACGCCGTTCCAATAGGCGTTGGCCATCGACTCGCCGTCTTCGTCCGTCACGTGCACCACCGAGATCATATTGCCGCCTACGCCGTTGATGCTATTGCGTCCGTGGACGGTGTAAAAGTAGTCGTAGATTTTGACCATATTGGCGTGGGCCGAGACGGCCGCCGGGTCGTCAAAGCTGTTGGAACTGTTGGCATAGGCCGTCAGGAACTCGCCATCGGGCTGCAGGGTCCAGCGCAGGTTGGTATTGTCGACGATTTTCAGCTCGTTGGCTGTAGACGCAGTCGCGTCGATCAAGTAGTAGGCGTCGCCGCTCTGAAATGTGTTGAGCTGCACCTCTTGGCCGTCGAGCCCAACGCCCGATCCCACCGTGGGACCGTCGGTCGGCGAGAACTGATATTTGTCGAGCACCTCGCCGCTGAGGGCATCGACAAAGTAGCGCCAGCGCTCATAGGCGTTCGGGCGCATTTCCACCTTCCAGACCAAATGGGGCGTGCTAGTCGGTGCTTTGCTCCATATGTAGAGCTCGGCACTGGGCCCTTCGTAGTCCAGCAGCTCGCGCAGGCCTTGGCTTAGGGGCTGCACCTTTTTGCCGTAGGTGCTCATGGCGCTGGCAATGGCCTGTGCCGTCGTGATGGCGGGCTCCACGCTGGAAAGGCGCGTTGGCGTGGGTCGATAGCGACCGTTGATGGCAAACAGCCCCTGGTCGCCGCTGACGTGGCCGACCAGAGCCGCGCCCCAAACCGGCACGTCCTGGTAGCGCTGCGCAAACGTGATGTGTTCGCGCCCGTCGGCGTCGGTACGCTCGCGCTGGACGGCTAGCTCGAGTCGGGGCTGGCGCAGGTTGAAGAGGCCGGCATTGGCTTCGACGAAGCTAAGCACCTGCTCCGCGCTTGAGACGCCGGTAGCTCGCTTGGCTGCGCCGGCCCGGCCTTTGGCCTGCATGAAGATGGGCGTGCTGGTGGTCTCGTCGATCCACAGATCCCATTCGTCCTGTTCGGTTACGGCAACTTTGCCCGCACCGGCCCGCGTCGGCAGCACCAGCGACTGCCCGCCGGACAGGGTTTGGTGGCGGATGGTCGACGGCGGCTGGCTGGCGCTGGTTCCAGAACCGCCAAAGGGCGTCAGGTTGAGCGAACGAGTTGCGTTCGCTATCGATTGCGTGCGACCGGCCTTGGATATCTTGTTCGTGTACCCCGAGGAGGGTGTAACCGACAGGGTAGCTAGCAGCAGAGTGGATGCCAACCCCACTGCGCGCGTTATAGAGCGATCTAGCATGGTTTTAGTCCTCTACTTGTTGAACGTTTTCTACGGCCAGAGCCACCGCATCGGCAAACTCGGCAACGGATTCGTTTAGCAGCGCGATCTCGTGTCCAATGAACAGTCCACCCCAGGCGATGACGGAATAATGGGCTTCGTAGCTTTCTGCGACCAGACCGCGTTGAGTGCCTGCGCGACTGCCTGCGCGCCCCGTGCTAGTAGTTGCGCTGGCCTGGGTGTGTTTCTTTTTGGAAGTTTTTTTGCTCTTGGTGACGCCGGCACTTAGTTGGGTCAAGTTCCATCCACCCGTCTCCATTTCGCTGCGGCTGATGCTGATGCTGGGCGCATCGTCACGTTGCGTATGCAGCCCCCGTATCGCCGATCGCTGTCGCTGTCCCATGGAGGCGATGGGATTACCGCCTTGGTCGAGAGCGGGTGCGTCGCCTTCGACCGTCCGATCTAGATGATCTAGGATTTCTTGCCAGTGATCGCTTGCCTCTTCGAGCTGAGCGCGCAGGCTCTCGACGTTTTCCAGTATCTTCTCGTTGGCCTCTTCGCGCTCCTCGGGGAACGAACTGGTCTCCATAAATTCGTCGAGAAAAGCCAGTTCACCGCCAACGGCTTCAAAGTGCCGATCCACTTCGACTGCAGCCATATAGAGGGCATTTAACGTCTCGCCATCTACGGGAAATGTCCCTTCGGTTTCCGGTATCTCATCTTCGTCGATCTCATCGCCTTCTTCAAACGTGCGCTCTTCGGCGAAGTCCCCGTACTGTTCGTCGATGATATCGGCTACGTCGTCCCACTGTGCGCTCCATTCCTCTAGCCCCTCCGATAGGCCGTCTACCCCTTCGGTAACCTGGATAAATACGCTTGCCTCTTCTTGCTGGGCCTCAACGGCTGGCGTGAGGAAGAGCGCAGCCACGATGCTTATAGGAGCTAGGATGGTCTTCACGCGGGATCCTCTTTCTGGCATGTGCATATGCCGTCACTAACGGACCAATATGTCCACGGCTTGCACGGTAAACAAGTTTTCCGAGCTGTAGAAGTGCCTGCGCTCCCGGCGAGCACGGTTGGACCGCTGTTCGGGTTGGGCGGTGGCACACCCATCGGACCAACCAAAAATAAAGGCCGTGGCAAATGGCATATGTGATCTACATCACGTGTCCAACATATGCTACCCACCGGTGGCTTGCGCTATCGGCAATTCGGGTATGTACTGGTAGCTGGGCTCCGTCTTCTGCCGCTTGAGAATGGCGATGATTTCCTTCCACGCCGCAAACAGCCCCACCGGTGGCGCAGGCGATTCGTGGCGAATAGCCGCGTGCAGCTTGCCCAGATTGTAGCACGGTACCCCGGCGTACATGTGGTGTTCGATGTGGTAGTTCATGTGCCAGTAGAGAAAGCGCACGAGCGGATTGAGTATAACCGTGCGCGTGCAGAGTCGAAAATCCGGCACGTCGTCCTGCAGGCCTGCGTGCTGCGTGCCGTTGCACAAATAGCGCAGCCAGCCGCCGTAAAATGCGCCGCCCGTCGTCAGAACCGGCACCAGCCACAGGCCGTTGTAGAGCCATACCGCAACCCAGGTCGCATGGCCTGCCAATAGAAAGCGCGCCCACCAAATCAGGCGCCGCCGCTTGTCGGCATCTTCGATCGGGAAGAGATAACTCGACCATTCGCCCCGGACGATACCCAGCGCGTGCAGGACGTGGGTCTCGATGGTCGCGTAGAATCCCAGGGGATCGAAAAAGCCCGTTTTGAGAAAGCCCCTGAGGTTCAGCTGATACGGCAGCACGACCTCTAAGTCATCGGGCTGATGCAGGGTATATTTGTGGTGCTCGGCGTGGCTGGTCCAAAAGTGAATGTGGCTGCGCCAGACTAGGAAGCTGTGCAGACGCAGAAAAAACCCATTGAGCCAGCGCGTTTTGAATACCGTATTGTGGCAGAGCTCGTGCGTGGAGTTGAATAGAAATACATACACCGTGCCATAGGCCAGCAGAGCCGGTACGAGCAAATACCAGCGGTCCTGCACCTGCCAGGCTAGGGTGCCCAGCAGACCGATCAGGCACCAGTGGCCGAGCGTTTGTGCGAGGCCCTTCCAATCGCTGCGCCTGTTTAGGCTGCGCATAAGTTCGCGCTCGACCGGGGTGCGGTACCAGCCGATCGTTCGTGCACTGAGTTCCGTCATTGCTGCGTCCTCCGTTCCGACAATATAGACAAACCAGCGGCGCAGTCCCAACCGCAGAGGCAGCTCGGCGGCGATTTGGGCGCGACAAATTCGCTCTGCACCCGCACGTGGGCTCGCTCTAGGCGAAAGGGGCTATCATGCGAAGGCATGAGCGGTTGGAACACCAGTTCTAACAGGCGCTCGCCAGCCGCTAGCGCACCGCCTTTCCGCGCCCTGGCTACGACGAGGTGGCCGGGCGTGTGCCGCTGCCACGCCGTTGAAGGCTCGGTGCACATGAACAGCAGGCAGAGGCCCATGGCGAGTATGTGCAAGCGCTGCCTCATGCTGCGAGCGACTCTTTCATATGCAGGTAAAAGGTGTGTTAAGACGTTTTGCGATGGATCCGGTATCGCGGGTAAAGATAAGTGAAAGGGGGCGTTTCGCTCACGGGCTGCTCGCCACGATGCGGTCGTTGGTGTGACTGCACGACGATTGGCGTCTCCGTTGCACACTGCCTATACTTCCAAAATCGGTGGAATAAGCCGCTGTGCGAATGCAAACAGACCCTATTTGATGCTTGAATCTATTGCCATATCGGCAGCCGAACGCGCCGACGGCTGTCTGAGCGACGAACACGCCCAGCAGGCGGTAGCGGCCGTCCGAGAGCAGGGCGTCGTCGTGTTGGAACACGCCGTTGACGAGGCAGCCCTCGACGCGCTGCACGAGCGCCTGCTGGCCGACACGCACGCGCTGGTAGCCGCCCGCGACCGCGGCGATTCTATTCCGGGCTGGAAGCGCGGTCACCTGCAGCAAAAGCCCCCGCACCATCCGCCCTATATCTTTCGCGACGTCGTTGCCAATCCCTTTGCCATACAGGTAACGCACGGCGTGCTGGGCGACGGCCTGTTTAATTCGTTCTATAGCGGCAACACCAATCTGCCCGGCAGCGAAGCGCAGCCCCTGCACCGCGACGCACAGCCGCTGTGGCCCGGCGAGGACGGCGACCATCCGGCCACGACGCTGGTCGTTAATATTTCGCCCATCGACGTGCATGCAGACAACGGCAGCACCGAAATCTGGCCCGGGTCGCACCGGGTCGGCGGTGCGCTGACCGAAGCGCTGATTGAGGCGCGCCGCGCCGTCGCGCCGCCGGTGCGCGTGCAGGCGCCCAAGGGCAGCGTCG
>JAYPJE010000024.1:0-66067 GCA_038128265.1 Gemmatimonadota bacterium | reverse complement strand
AGCAGGGCGATCCCCCAAGACGTAACTCTGCGCATGATATCCCTCCCTTGGGAATGAAACAACGCTTCTAAATATCTGTGTCGTGTGTGCCGATCCGCAGGGCGATCCGACACCTGTTGTCTAATAGACGACGGCTACGCTGCGCATTTCCGTCGTTTTCCCGGCATCGGTATCGGCGCTCAAACGCACCAAGTAGAGTCCGGGGGGCACTACCTGTCCGGCTGCATCTCGACCATCCCAAGTTACTTGGTTGGGGCCGCTGAGGTCGCGTTGGTCGTAGATGCGCACGATTTCCTGTCCAGCTAGGTTGTGCACGATGACCCGAATGCTGACCGGGTCCGTCGCTTTGAGCAAAATGTAGTTGAGCGTCAGTTCGTCGTTGATGCGGTCGCCGTTGGGCGTGACGATAGCCGAGGAGAAGTCTACCCCGGCAAAGAGCTCGTCCTCTATTTTGGCGCTTACGACGAGCGTATTTTCATCGGTTGCGCTGCTGGCATCGCCAGCGGCCACGCGCTGGGCAAAAGCGTCGGACTGGCTGTCGCTGACTTCGGCGCGAAACTCGGTGCCCGAAACTGTAAGCAGCGTTTGAAAGCGAATGTCGATTTCCTGTCCGCTGCGCGTTATGCGACTGGCGGGAAAGTGAACGCGCAGCTTGCCGTCTGCTGACATATCGTGATCAAAGTCGACGGCGACGCCGTCGATCTCGACGCCCGTCGCCGTCGATTCAAAGGGCGTATTGATCAGCACGGTGTCGAAGCCGCGGTTGTTCCTGCCCACGACGGAGCGCAGATGGTAGGTAAATTCGTTGACTTCGCCGATGCGCGCCTCGGCTGGGCTGATCTCGGCAACGACCGAATCGGCAATCGGCGGCGTCGTGTAGTTTATGACGACCGAATCAATGACGGCTTTGTCGAGCAGTCCGCCGGAAAGCAGCTTGAATTCGAACTGCATATAGCGTCGATTGTCGGGCGAATTAATTGGCGTTTCGGACAGTTCGGCGTAGGGCGGAGACCAGGTGCTCCAGTCGCGGTCGTTGGTGCGCACTTGGCCGGCGTAGGCCGGGTCCAGCGTGCGATCAAACTGGTCGCGGGCCACTTCTTCGTATTCGCCGGGAATGCCGGTCTGGCGGAAGTAGAGCGAATCGTCCTGGATGACGCCGGTCTTGGTGCTAAATAGAACGGAAGCGAGTGAATCGCGGCGCGCATATACATTGATGGGCCCGAAATTGGCCGCGTCTCCGAGATCGATTACCCGGGAGATATAGTGGGCAAAGGGCGTTACGCCGATACCAAAGACTTCGAGGTCACCCATTTGAAAAGCGCGCTCGCCCGTGCTGCGCAGCTTGAAGTAGCGCACCTGCGTTGGCTGGAAGCTCAGATCTAGCTCGGGCAGGCCGTGCGAGCGGTTCTGCGCGATGAGCGAGTATACGGGCGTATCGCCGACAAAGTTGAGGGGATCGCCGTCGTTGACGTAGAACTCGTAGCCGCGCAGCGAGCGCTCGTCGTCATTGAGCACGCCGCGGCGGAAGAAGATGCGCTGCAGAACGAAGATCGCACCCATGTCGACGGTGAGTTCGGCGCCGTTGGTATTGGTGTATACGCGCCAGCCGGTCTTGTAGTCGCCGTCTATAAGCTCGTTGATAATTTGGTTGGAGCGCGCCGCCGCCGTCGTTACAGAAGTTGTTGCGCCGCCGCCCAACTCGCGAATGCGCGGTAGGATATTTTCCTCGGGGTCGGCTTCTAGGGGAGACAACCCCTCGTCGTCCGTGACTTCCAACGCGTTAAAGAACAGACCTATGGAATCCCAAGTCTGTCCGCCCCCACCTATCTTCAGGCGCTCGGCGGCGTGGCCGACGTGGGATGAAAACGCTACCAATACGGCGAATAGCATAGCTGTTTTGTGCATAGATCAGTCCTCGTACTAGGTCGTCGTCCCGCTCAATATGCGACGGGCAGAATGCGCTGCGCCGTTTCGCTCTGCGAATCGCCTTCGACTTCTACGTGCAGTAAGTAGGTGCCGGGCGCTACGAGCTGTGCCGTATCATCGCGTCCGTCCCAGGTAAAATTGTAGCGCTGCGCCAGGCCCTCTTCAACGGTCAAGTCGCGCACTTTGCGGCCGGCCAGATCGTACACCTGCACTCGTATGGGCCGCGGCATGACTAGCTTGAGAGCATCGAACGCAATGTGCAGCTCATCGCCGATGCCATCGCCGTTGGGCGTTAGCACGTTAGTCGACAGCGCTATATTGGCCAGCAGAGCGTCGTTGATGGGTAGCTGAATGGAAATCGACTCACTGCGAACCTCTTCGTTGGCGTCGCCCTCGTCTATGAACTGGCGCACTCGATCGCCCAGGTTGCTATTGCCCAGAAAGGCGTCAAAGCGCGTGCGATTCTGGTAGACTGTAGCGCGAAAATTTAGCTGTA
Source organism: Gemmatimonadota bacterium (assembly GCA_038128265.1). Lineage (GTDB taxonomy): Bacteria > Latescibacterota > UBA2968 > UBA8231 > UBA8231. The sequence goes on along the minus strand of JAYPJE010000024.1, from coordinate 63,645 downwards.
CCAGGCTTTCTCTGCGCAGGATGCCGGGTAGCTGTATGACAAAGCCGCCTTCCGTTTCGCTTGTTTGGGCTTCCACCGGTTCGCCGTCGATGGAAAGACCGGTAAAGTGCACCGGCACCGATGCGTTTAGGCTAAGGCGGTTAAATCCCTGTGATTGCCCTCCGAAGATCGGCCGAATAAAGTAGGAGAATTCTTCTTCCGTGCCCGGCTGCACCTGCGTGGGAATGATCTCGCCCCGGGTTTCGAGCGCCAGTGGATTCTCCACGTTCATATGCAGAGAAGAGAGCGAAGGAGACACGGCTGGATCATCGGACAGCAGGCGCACTTCCAACTGAGCGTAGCGCCGCGGCGAGGGCGACTTGAAGAGCTCGCCCGAATAGGTGTAGGGCTCGCTCCAAATGCTCCAATCGTCGCTGACGGCAATGGAGGTGTCGATGGCACCGCGGAAAGAAGGAATGAGCTTGTTGTAGCGCGACTCGGTCACGACTTTGCCGTTTTTGTCGTAGAAGGTGTAGGTCTGGTTGACGGCGTTGCCGGTGCGCGTGCGAATCTCAATGCGCGTATTAGCCGGCACGTCGGCGTCCCATTCGAGCGAGGTGAGACCCTTGGTGCTGGTGAGATCGACAATGGGCGACGTCATATTGACCTCGGCGGGAAACCCCTCACCGTACATTTGGTACTCGCTGACAAAGCCAAAGGTCGCGTAGTTGCTGTGCGTTCCCGCGCGTTCGATTGTGCCCCCCTCAGTGGAGGGGTAGTAGTGCTGCAAGTAGCGTATTTTGCGCAGTGGGAACGAGTGGTCAAAGTTGCGCTTATCGACGGGGTTTTCGGGCGCCGTCGGCAGAAAGGCCACCTCTTCCCAGCGCAGCGAGCCATCGGGCGCTAGCGAGCCATCGGAGCCGAGGATCTGGTACCAGAAAAAGTTGCCGTTTTGCGCGCGGCGACTGGGCGGAGCACCGATGGGCTCGCCGATAATGCGCAGTTGGTCAATCCAGTAGTGAGCGCCCAGATCGAAGATAATGCGATTGAATATGTCCTTGCCGGTCACGGTTTGGTGGAGCGTGTTGAGCGACCAGTTTGTAACGATCTTCCCGTCGGCCATATTCTGGCCGCCCTCTAAGACGGACTGCAGATCGGTGATGAGGTCGATGCTGCCGCCGCGCTCAATGATGCCTAGGGCAACGTTGTCGCCGATGGTCTCCACTTCAATTTCGGCCAGGCGCGCGCCGGGTGTTATCTGCGAAACTTCAATGCGCACGACGTTCAGCTGTATATGCGATTGCTCGAGCTCGACTGCGTATTCCTCGTTGAAGCCAAAGGTTTGACCGGCACCGTAAACCAGCGTGCCGGGAATGGGCACGAGGGCATTGGTGAAAAACTGCTCGCCGCTGGACAGCTGGACGGTGAAAAACTCCATCGCCGGCGCGTCTTTTACAAAGTGGAGGCGTATTTTTTCGGCCGTTACCATGCGTCCCAAATCAACCTCAATCCACCACGATTCGCTGGGGTCGGAAGCTTCGGGCTGCCAGCCGGTAGACCGATCACCGTCTATGAGCTGCGCGGCTGTGTTGGCGCCGCTGCCAACGGCGCGAATGCCGCCGCCGAAGGCCACTGCATCGCGCAGTGCGTCGACATTTTTGCGCACCTTCACCAAGCCGATGGTGCCGAGCGGGCTGATTTCTACAGCCCCCTTGGGCTGGCGCCACTGCTGCCAAGCCGTGCGCGTATTAAATGAGATCTGCTCTGCAACGGCGTCGTTGGCCAAGAATAGGCCAAGAGCGGCCAAGGTGCTAAAAAAGCGCTGGTATACCATGCAAACGCTCCTTACGAAGGCAAAGCGCCCTCTGTGTAAGCACATTCCCTACCAACAGGTCCCCGCGGCAATCAATACAAAGCAATGGAGTTACTTTCGCAAAGCGCATTAGCTGCGGCGTTCAATACGCCACGCCGACAACGCGAGTTCGCTCTTCGGTTCCGGTATCCGTTTCAATGGATAGGCGCAGCAAATAGAGGCCCGGTGCAACGGCGCGGCCGCTGTCGTCGCGCCCATCCCAGCGCAGTTCCTGTGGTCCATTAACCGTCCCACCGCTTTGCAAACGACGCACTACGCGACCGGATAAATCGCGCAGTGACAGATCGGTGTCCACTTCGCGCAGCGCGCGCAGCAGGATATAAGATATCTGCAGCTGATCGTTGATGCCGTCCCCGTTGGGACTAAACGCCGGGTTGCTGACGCTGAGATCTAAAATGAGTTCGCTGCGCAGGCGACCCTGCACCGACAGGCGGTTGCTCTCTGCGGCGGGGGTCGCATCGCCCGCGACGACGTCCTGCCCCAGCTCATCTTTCTGGCTGTCGAAGACCTTGGCAAAGAACGTCGTGCCGTACACGGTGACCAGCCCATTGAGGCGTATGCGCAGCAGCTGTCCAGACTGGCTGACGCGATCCTGTGTGAGCTGAATGCCCAGGTGCCCCTGCGGCGTCTCGTCCACGGTGAAGTCGACGGCAACCCCGTCTATTTCTACCTCGCTTACGGTAGCGGTGAAGGGCGTGGCAATTTCGATGCGGTCAAAACCGTCGTTGCTGGCGGCAAAGGTCGAACGAATGTAATAGTCAAAGGTGTGCGCCTCGCCCAGCGTCACTTCGCCGGGACTGATCTCGGCGGTTAGCTGGTCGGCCAGCGTCGGCGTAGAAAATTGAAACGTCAGGTTGTTTACGACGGCCGATTGGCGTGCGTCGTCCGACGAGAAAAGTAGGCGAAACTGCAGGTAGCGACGGTTGCCCGGCGAAAGCAGGTCGCCGTCAAACGACTCGTAGGGCGCCGACCACGGGCTCCACTCGACGACGTTGTCTTCGATCGTTCCGCGATCGGCCACGCGCAGCGAAAAGTATGCGTCTGCTGCTTCGAGTTCGCCTATGGGTAAGATGGGCTCTTCGGCGCGTTCCTCACCCTGAAATATTTCCGTTTTGCGGTAGTAGACCTTGGGATCGGGGACGATGCCCGTGCGCGTCTGCAGCACGACGCCTGTCAGGCTGTCTAGGGTGGCCTGCAGTTGCAAAGTGCCGAAGTTAGCGGCGGCCCCCAAGTCGACGACGTCGGATGTAAAGCTGCCCGTTGGTGCAAAGCCGTTGCCAAATACTTCGGCTTCTTCAATGATGAATTCCTGACTGGAACGGCTGATGAGGCGAATAAAGCGCACGAACTGCAGGGGGATCTCCACGTCAATGAGCGGGTTGTCCTGCTCCAGATTGGAGGCGACCTGGTTGATGAAAGCAACGGGACGATCTTCGCGCAGTTGGTCTGGGTTGCCGTCGTGCACAAAGAGCTCGTAGGCGCGCAAAAACGCCTCGCCGCTGCCCTGAATACGTATGCGATTGATGGGCAGAATAGCGCCTAAGTCGACGATCATCGAAGTACCGTCGGGACGGCGTTCGCGCTCGACGCGCCAGAATGTCTCGCGGTTGCCATCGGTGAGCAGACCGGTCAGGTCTACGTTGGAGGCCTGAGGGGAAGAGATGCTGCCCCCTCTGCGCGTTAGTTGGAGGTTTTGTAGGGCGTTGGTCGTCGAGTCGACCACGGCGGGAAGGAGTGAGGCACCGGCCGTGGTGAGGCCCGTCAGTTCGCCCACGTCGCGCCAGGCAATACCGTTGTTGCCTGCTTGCCATAAGTCGATTGCAGGCGAGGTGTTGGGAAAAAAGAGTGCGCCGCAGAAACACGCCACTACCAGCGCGCGGCGCCGTCCTACATTTCGCCATATGCCCATAACGCTTGCCTCTTACTGCGGGGTGTAAAGAGTGTGCTTCGCGAAGACACGAACAAGAAAAGCAAAAAAGGGGAGGGGACGCAAATCCCCTCCCCTTTTCGCTAACCTATGCGAAAAAGAATCCTACAGATCGCTGATCTTTTTCACCTGAGCCCAAGAAGTGGCCTCGACGGCGGTGCCGGCATCGGCAATCGGCGTCAAGAAGATATCGGGCATACCACCGGTGTTCATGAACTGCTCGGCCATGCTGAACTGCGCCTGCCAGTAGAAACCGTCGGGGCAGCAGTCTTCGGCGAGCGGATCGTTGCCGTTGGCGTTCAGACCGAGGTCGGCATCGTCAACCGAGATCGACAGACCGATGGTCTGCTCGGCGGCCAGCGTGAAACGGGTGCTGGCATCGGGACCGCCGCTGATCGAGATCGGATCGAAGAGCTCGGCGCTGAACTCGTAGTAGTACTCCTGGCCCTGGTTGACGTGACCGGCGGAGACAAAGTCACCGGAGTGGGTCCACCAGAAATCCAAGGCATCCTGCTCGAAGTTGCCCAACGCGCCGTTGTACATCTGGACGCGGGGGAACTGCTCGGAGAAGCTCAAGCACATCTGATAAGCCGGCTGCAGATCCTGGTCGGCAGGAGCCGAGTAAGGACCGCCACCGCCGTTATCGGGGTCGAAGTGTACTTCGCAGTTGTCATCGCGGAAGGTACAGGTCGGGTTCTTGTCGACGATCAGGTCGTTGTCGTGGACGTGAACCATGGCGCGAACGCGGTTGTCGGCGTTGCTCCACCCGATGATGAGGTCGATGAACAGGTCATCGGCATCGTCGGCACCACCCGTCAGCGGGTTCATGTCGTCGATGGTCACCTCGAAACTGCGATCCACCCAAGCCCAGTCGGAGTTGTCGCCGTCTATCGTGGGCAGGCTACCGCCGGGGATACCGACGGCAAAGAAAAGAGGCACTTCAGCCGGCTCTTGTGCCATGGCACTGCCGGCGAGAAGCACGCCTAGAGACAACGCTAGGACTTTGCGCATTTGAATTCCTCCTCAAAAGCATTGAGAAAAGGGAACGTATGATGCCTGTCGCTGCGATAGCGCCAGGTACTGTCTCGACGTAAGAAGTTGTTCAAAAAAGGTGTTGCGAACACAAAACGCCTTTTCTGAATCACATCTTACGCCCAAATAGATATCTATTTTTAAGCTCTTTGTTGGCTACTGTCAAGTTTTTTTTTGGCCACTGCGATATTGAGGAGTAAAGTACGTAAAATTAGTCACTTAAGGATAAAAAATACGTCTTGTATGCGCTTGCTCAAAACACCACGGAAACAATTTGTTGGACGCTCTCATCGCCTGAATCGCCGCTCACGTTGATTTCGAGCAGATACAGTCCGGGAGGCACGCGCCGACCGTCCTGATCGGTGCCGTCCCAGCGCAGGGTTTGCTGGCCAGCCAGCCCGGCCAGCGTGCTTTCGTAGCGCGTGCGGCCCGCCAAATCGTAGACGCGAAGGCGCAGCGGGCGCTCCTCGAGGACGTTGACCAGGTCGATATCGATCTGCAATTCGTCGTTTACGGCATCCCCGTTGGGCGTAATGGTGCGCGCGCTGCTTACCACATTGGCCAAAAGGGAGCGGCTGACGGGCAGGCTGACGACGTTGGTGCTGCTCTCGACGAGTTCGCTGGCGTCGCCTGGGTCGACGCGCTGGCGCACGCTGTCGTCCTGGCGGCTGTCCTGGAGAAATACGTCGAAGCGCGTCGACTGCAGAAACACGGACGAGGTAAAGCGCAGTTCCAATAGCTGGTCGCGGCTGATCAGATTGGGCAGATGGACGATGAAGCCGGAGGCCGTCGTATCGGCTTCAGCATCGACCGGCGTGCCGTTGAGCGCGATGTCGACAAAGCGCGCAGGAGACGTAGACTCGACGGCTATGCGATCAAAGCCGATCGTGTTTTCGGGGCGCAGATAGTAAGTGAACTGCGTCTCTTCGCCCGGCTGGGCCTCCTGCGGCGTGATCTCGCCGATAGCGCGACGGGCTAGCGGCTGGGTGAAATTGACTGCCAAATAGTCGAGGTTGGCCGCCACGTCGGGTGAGTTAGATACTAGGCGCACGTCGATTTCCATATAGCGACGCGGCGATGGCGACTGGAACGGATCGCCCGATACACCATAGATATTGCTCCACGGGCTCCAATCGCCGCCCGGGGTAATACTCGTATCGATGGCGCCGCGGAACGAGGGAATCAGCTTGTTGTAGCGCGATTCGGTAACCTCTTTGCCGTTTTTGTCGTAAAACGTGTACTTCTCGTCGACTTCGTTGCCCGTGCGCGTGCGGATTTCTGCGCGGGTGCCCGGGGGGATCTCGCCGCCCCATTCGACCGAATTCAGGTTGCGCCCCGATCCAAGGTCGATAAGCGGCGAGGTAAAACCGACCTGCTGGGGATAGCCCTCGCCGAAGATTTGGATCTCGTCGGTTGTGCCGCCGGCCGCGCAGCCGGGAATGGTGCCCGCCGCTGTATTTTCGCCGGGGGCAAAGAGCGAGAAGCAACTCGTGTCCCAAAACTTCCAAAAAATGCGCACGTAGCGCGTCGGCAGCAGGTCGAAGTGGTGATCGACCAGGCCCTTGGAGGTTTCGCTGGAGGGCGAGGCTCCGGAAAAGTGCTTGGTGTATATGCGGGAGCCGTCGGGGGCAATAGACCCGTCGGAGGTCATGAATTCGTAGAAGCGAAAGTCCCAGCGCCGCCGGGAAATGTAGTGGTTGGTCGTGATACCGCCGCCAAAGCCCGAGCGCACGACCACGCCGCCGATAATACGCACTTGGTCTATCCAGTACACGGCGCCCAAGTCGAGTATCATATGGGCGAGAATATCGTCCAATCCGCGCGAGGCGGTGCCGGCGCGCCAGCGCTCGTAGAGGTCGCCATCAATGAGCCCAACGGCGTTGCCCAACGGCTGCGATTCGTTATTGGCCAAGTTGATGTTGATGTCGATCGTGCCGCCGCGCTCGATGAGGCCCAGGCTGATATTGTCGCCGATTGTCTCGACTTCCACTTCGACGAGGCGTGCACCGGGGGTGATCAAGAGCGGTTCGAAGCGCACGTACTGTATGGGCGTTTCGTCGATGCTTTCAATCTCGAAAACGACGCGGTGGCGATCGTTTTCCTTAAAGCGCTCTTTTACCCGGTAGATTAGCGAGCCGGGAATTGGTGCGGCGATAAAGTCCGTTTCAGGCTCGCCCGTAGACAGCAGTAGGTCGAATAGCTCAAAGGGGTCGGCTTCCGCGTCGAAGACGAGCGTGACGCTGTTGGCCGAAACGGCGCGGCCGAGGTTTACCTCGACAAACCATTCGCTTGGATCGTCCTCTGGATCGGGAGCCCACCCGGTAGAGGGGTCGCCATCGATGATATTTCTCGCGCTGGCCAGGTTTGAACCGGCGTTGCGAATGCCGCCGTCAAAACGCCCTAAATCGGTGACTGCATCCGAGCTCTTGCGAATGCGAGCGGGAGCAATTGTGCCTTCGGGTAGCAGATCGACGGCGCCCAGCGGTAGCTCCCACTGGCGCCAGTCGCGGGCCGAATCATAGCGCACCTGCTGTGCGTCAAGCGCGGTGCCAATCAGGCTGCTGCATAGTGCGAGCGAAGCTATACGAATCCAGTGCATGAGGTGGGCTGCTCCGTCTGGTTTTACTCCGAAAAACGCTGGCAAAATATGCTACAATTCTACTCATTTTACCCACACTTCACAATATGCGAAAGGCGGGAGTGGCGATGAAACCCGCGACTGGGTGCGCTGTTGCACTCTCGCAAAGGGCAGCGATTGACCTTCGTTGGCGGGCAACTTGACACAGTGGTGTCGCTATGTATACTTGCAAAAAATAGAGTGATGCTGTTTTGCTGCTGCATACAATCAGCAATGTTTAAGAAGGTGCAAATCTGATATGGGCGTTTTAGCTATTCTAATGTTGTCTTGTATAAGCGCGTGGGCGCAGGTCAACGAGTTGGATCGCAGCGTGCGTCTTCCAACGGGCTTTACCACGGAAATGGTGCTCGTGCCGGCCGGATCGTTTCCGCGCGGAGCCGAAGGGGAAGAGTTCGACGAACAGCCGGTGCGCATGATTTACACCGACCCCTACTTGATTGATAAATACGAGGTGACAGTGGCCCAGTGGGGCGAGTACCAGAATGCTACGGGCTATCAGATCGGCGAATGGAATTTGCAGAATACAAAGGGCCGACAGAATCATCCCATCACGTTCATTAACTGGTACGAAGCGGCGGCATTTTGCGAATGGGCGGGCAAGCGCTTGCCGACAGAGGCCGAGTGGGAGCGGGCCGCGCGCTGCGACGACGGGCGCAAATACCCTTGGGGCGAAGGACTCGACTCCTTCCGCAGCAACTACTTTCAAAGCGGTGACCCCTTCGAGGCAGGCCTGGGCACGATTCTCAATACGACGCCGGTGGGCTATTATGACGGGAGCCTGCGCGGCGAATATCAGACGCGCGATAACTCCAGCCCATTTGGCGCCTACGATATGGTGGGTAACGTCTGGGAATGGACCAATGACTGGTATCATTCGAGCTACTATGTGCATGGACCAGATCGCAATCCACAGGGCTTTGAATTGAGCAACGTCAAAGCGGTGCACGGCGGTTCCTACGCTACCGATGCCAGCCATATCCGTCCGACCTATCGCGCCCGCGATGATCCCAATTTGAAGGGACCGGATATCGGCTTTCGCTGTGCAATGAGCGTGGCCCCGAATACGGCGGTTCAGGCGTGGTCTTGGGGCTCGGTCAAACGTCGACCGCAGCCGCTTTCAGCCGAGGAAATGGAGGAGCACCCGTGATGGCGAGCGCATTACTCATTCGCGTGACCAATGCGTCCGCTGCAGCGCTGCTGCTGTTGGCGTGCGCTGCGATCGGTGCTTGGGCACAGGACGACCTGCGTCAGCGCTACGGGCTGACGCCGCTGCCGCCCATACCCTATCCAGTGGACAACCAGTACAATCCCGACCGAGTTGAATTGGGTCGTCTGCTGTTTTTCGACCCCATTCTCGGTGGCGAGATGGATACGGGGTGCGGGACCTGCCATCTGCCGAGTTTTGGCATGGCCGACGGGCGCCAGCTGGGTGCCGGAACGGGCAGCAAGGGCCTGGGACCCGATCGAGTGCTCGGCGTATCGTCGATTACCGGTGATACGATCATCGCCGAGCCGCGCCATACAATGACCATATTCAATACGGCCTACAACAAGGACGAGAGCAACCTGCCCTCGACCAAGGGCTTTATGCTGTGGGACGGCAAGGATCGCGGCTTGGAAGCGCAGGCGCTGCGCGCCATTATCGTGCGCGTCGAGCTGCGCGGTGATTCCTATCCGCGCGAGATGGCCGTCGACAGCGTGCTGGCGCGCCTGCGTCAAGTGCCCGACTACGTCGAATTGTTCAACCGGGCATTTCCGGCCGAGGCCGATTCGGTGGCGCGGCAGATTCCGCGCCTGGCCTGCGCTTGGGATACGACGCCGCTGCAGTCGGTGATTACGCGCTCGACGCTGGGGCGCGCCATCGCCGCCTTCGAGCGCGAGCTCGTGACGGATAACTCGCCGTACGACCACTTTGTCGCCGGTGACGACGACGCGCTCACCGAGGCGCAAAAGCGCGGATTGGTCGTCTTCTTTGAGAAGGGCCGCTGCGCCAACTGCCACAACGGTCCCGAGTTTTCCGAAGGTCGCTTTCGGGTGCAGGGCGTAGAGCAGATTGGCCCCGGACAGGGGTTGGCCTCTACTAATACAGGCACGCCGCGCCCATCGGGCACCGACCGAGGTCGTTTTGTGACTTCGGGCAACAGAGATGAACTCTTCGCCTTTCGCACCGTGAGCTTGCGCCAGGTGGGCAAGACGGCGCCCTATATGCACGACGGGGCACTGGCCACGCTAGAGGAGGTCATCGAGTTTTACGATCGCGGCGGCGGCGACGAGGAGAGCATTGACGCCGAGCGCATCGATGCCGAATTGGTGCCGCTTGGTCTGACCGATGGGGAGAAGGCCGATTTGTTGGCTTTTATGCATTCGCTAACCGACGAGACGATTCGGGTGCCGATTCCGCCGCGCGTCCCCAGCGGCCTGACTCCGGCCGGTATCGAATTGGTTCAGTCCGATGACGAACTGGCTGCCGATTACGGGGCGCTGCTGGCGCCGCGCGCGACCACGGCCTCCATGCGGAGCTATCCCAATCCCTTTAATGCGGAGACCATCGTGCAGTTTGAGCTGCCGCAGAGCGGTCGGATAGAGCTGAGCGTGTACAACGTGCTGGGGCAGCGCATACGCCGCCTGCTGCAGTCGGATCTGCCGGCTGGCCTGCACAGCGTGCGGTGGGACGGGCGCGATGCGGCCGGTCGCACCGCGGCTAGCGGGATGTACCTAATTACGGCTCATATGGAAGGGTGGCGCGGATCGCAGCGCGTGCTGCTGCTGCGCTAGATCGCTGCAAAGGCTACATACAGAAAGGGCCCCAGTTTCTACTGGGGCCCTTTCTGTATCCACTGTCCCCGATGGTCTAAGACTGCGATGCCGGCGGCAGGTTTTCCTCGTAAATGCGAATCTGGTCGGCGTACTGCCGCTTTAACTCAGTCACAAATTCGTCGAACATAGATTCGCTGAGCTCCATGCGCAGATGCGAGCGCACGCGGCCCTTCGCCTGGTCGAAGCTCATCTCCTGAGCGGGTATTTTTTTCAACACCTTGAATACGGAATATCCGTTGTTGGTCTTAATGGGGCCGACCACTTCGCCCACCTGCGCGTCTTTGGCTTCCCAGCCCAGTTTGCCGTATTTGTCCGGGTTCAGCAGCTGCATGCGGCCTCCGGCACGGCGAATGCGCGTGCTGCGCTTGGAGTAGCGCCGCGCCAATTCGTCGAGATCGCCGCCTCGCTCCATCTCGCTGCGCAGCGCTTCGGCCTGGTCGCGTTCGTCGACCAGCACTTCGATTATGGAAGTGCGCTCGGGTCGCACGTAGCGCTCCACGTTTTTCTCGTAGTAGGCGCGTTCGTCGTCTTCGTCGAAATCAATGCGCTCGATGACTTCCGTCTGGCGAATGCGATCGAGCAGCTTTTCGCGTTCTATGCGACGCAGCTCTTTGGCGATGTGGTCGATTTCGTGAATACCCTGCTGTCTGCCGTGTTCGGGCAGTAAGACCTTGAATGCGTAGAGCCGCCGAGCGTAGTCGCGCAGGTCGTCAATCGTGCGAATTTCCGCTTGGTCGCGCTCGCTGAGCATGGCGTTCATAAAGTTATCGAGCGTCCATTCGCCACCGTCGACGATAAAGAGCGGCATGCGCAGCTCGCCCTGCTTGAACTCGGGCAGCTCTTCGCCGGCTTCGCTCAGGCGCGAGAGCAGTAGATTGAGCGTTTCGCCGCGCTCTTGTATATGGGCGCGCTCGGCTAGGTCTTCGAGAAAAGCAAAGGTGGCCAGCGCGCGCTTCTGCTCTATCATAACGCTCTTAACGGCGGCCGCTGCGCTCTCAAAAGGGACCTGGCGCTGGTCGACAATTTTCATAATGGAGAAACCGTCGGGTTCTTGTATGGGGCCGATAAGCGCACCGATTTCAGCATCAAATACCTGACGTCGGAGTATGTGGCTTTTAAACGATAGGCGGCTCATCCAGCCGATGTCGCCGCCCTGCATCGCCGTTTCGCCATCTTCTGACATATCGCTGGCGATGGAGGCAAAAGAATCGCCAGCATGCGTCCGCTGGAACACGCGATCGATTTCCATGGGGCTGCTGACCAGGACGCGACTGACGCGGCGCTCTTCGCCAATCCGGTAGCGGTCGAAGTAGGCGCGCGCTTCTTCGCTGCTGATGTGGTCGTCGCCCTTGAGCACGCCGCGCTTGTAAAGCTCGTCTAGCATGAGCTCCTGTTCCCTTTGCGCCAGGGCGGTCTTAACCTGAAAGTCGTTTTGTAGGTTGCGCTGGTGTGCGCCGAGCAGGAGAATTTCTATGTCCACTAGGCGCTCCAGCGCCTTGCGCTCTCTGTTGGCAGTCTGCGCCTGCGCGCCGCTGAATAGCGCCTGCACGGCGCGGTCGAGGCGCTCGCGTGTAATCTCCGTTTCGCCTACGCGCGCCACGACGCCAGCCGGTGCGCGGTCCTGTTCCTGCTGGGCGCAGCCGATGGCGAGCGCGGCGACGCATGCGTATGCAATTAGGTGCTGCAAAAGTACGCTCCTATAGATGCCAGTCTCGGGGGTATGAGCTGGTGTTGAGTGCTGGTAAATGATACGCCTTGGGATAGAGGGTGGCAAGAATCGCACCTTGACGATGGGCGCTGGACCGGCTAGTATACATGGCACTTTCGCTACGGTCCCCTCATACAAACCCGTGTGTATACATCGATGAAAAACCGAGTGGCAGCGAGTGCGTTGGCGCTAGCGCTGACTGCCTGTGGCACGGAGTCACCCGAGCAGCATCCGGCGCACTCGGTTGCGCGAGAACCCGAAGGCGCTGCGCCGATTGTTGGACGGGTCCACTTTGTCGACGTGGCACGCGAAGTTGGCATCGACTTTGTCCATACCAGCGGCCGGTCTGGTCGTAAATACGGCGTCGAGACGATCGGTTCCGGTGCCGTATTCTTCGACTTCAACAGCGATGGCTGGATGGATCTATACGCCGTTAATGGGGGCGATTTGCCCGGCTATACATCCGACGAGACTCCGCACAACGCGCTCTATCGCAACGAGGGCGGCACGTTCTCTGAGGTTTCCAATCGGCAGGGGGTCGCCGATGTCGGATACGGCATGGGTGCAGTTGCCGGGGACTACGACAACGACGGCGACTCCGACCTTTTCGTGAGCAACTTTGGTCGCAATGTGCTCTACCGCAACGAGGGGTCTGTGAACGATTGGCGTTTTGTCGATGCGACGCACCTGATCGACGGCGACGACGACAGTTGGTCGACGGGCAGCGCGTTTGTCGATTACGACCTCGACGGCGATCTCGATCTCTATGTCGCCAACTATCTGGACTATGCATTCGAAGAGGCCAACCTCGATGCGGGGGGAGGGCTTAAGCGCCCGCGCCGCCACCTGGCGCCGACCGAGTATCCGGGGCGACGCGACTTTCTCTATCGGAACGACGATGGCCGCTTTGTCGATGTTACGGAAGAAGCGGGGCTGCTGAGCGAGCAGTGCCGCGAATTGGGTCCCGTATTCTTCGACGCCGATCTCGACGGCGATCCCGATCTATTTCAGGGCAACGACGCGACGCCAAACTTTCTCTATCGCAACGACGGAGGGCATTTTGTCGAGGTCGGACTCTTCGCCGGCGTTGCCTACAACGAGTCGGGTAAGCCCGAGGGCACGATGGGTGTCGATGTGGCCGACTACGACCTCGACGGCTGGCCCGATATTGTAATGACCAACTTCCAGTGGGAGAGCAACACGCTCTATCGCAACCTGGGAAACGGCCTTTTTCGCGACGTATCCGTCGATGTGCAGATCGGTGCTAGCAGCTTTGATCGCCTGGCATTTGGCATCAACTTTTTCGACTACGACAGCGACGGCGACGACGACTTGTACGTGGCGAATGGACACATAGACGAAGACATCGAGCGCTTTGATCCACAGGCTAGCTATGCGCAGCGCGACCAGCTCTACCGCAACGAGGGCGACGGTCGCTTTAGCGACATTAGCGACGAGGCGGGGCCGGCGTTTGCCGCAGCGCACGTCGGGCGTGGATCGGCCACAGCCGATTACGACAACGACGGCGACGTAGATATCTTTGTGCTCAATACGGCCGAAGCCGCGCTCTTGATGCGCAACGATAGCGCCGAGCGCGGCCACTGGCTGGGCGTGGCGCTGCGCGGCAGCGCGAGCAACCGCGATGCCTACGGCGCGCGCGTCGAAGTGTGGTCCGGTGCGCGGCGCTGGGCGCGCGAGAAGCGCAGCGCGTCGAGCTACCTCTCCCAGAGCGACCCGCGCCTGCACTTTGGCCTGGGGGCCCAATCGCGCGTCGATAGCGTCGTCGTCTACTGGCCGGGCGGCGCGCGGCAGGTGCAGCAACCAGAGGCTATCGACCAAGTGGTGCAGATTGTTGAGTCGGCGGCAGAAATGCCGGCTGTATCGCAGGCAGCGGGTGTTGTAGAAGAGTTGCCCGCTGGAGATGCCGACGAGGCGATGCAGCGCTTTTGGGAGCAAGCTTCGCTGGTGCTGCCAGAAAAGGTGCGTGCACCCGTAGAGCCTCCTGCGCCGCTAGAGCCGCTGCGCGCCGCGCTCGCAGAGCGTCCAGACGACGTAGATGCGCTGGTCGATCTATCGGTAGCCTTGCTGTCCCGGCGCGCCTACGGCGAGGCAGGCCGACTTTTGCAGCAGGCCCGTGAGGCGGGGCCGGCCGCTGCGCGCGTGCATCTGGCGTTGGGACGCTTTTACGGCGATACGGGTGACCTCGGGCGCGCCGTAGAGGCCCTGTCGCTGGCCGGACAGCTGGACGATTCGCTGGCCGAGCCTCCCTATTTTCTCGCCAATATACTGGTGCGACAGCAGCACTTGGATGAGGCGGTGATGCGCTACGAGCAGGCGCTGGCGCGCAACCCCCTCTATTTACAGGCCTACTTTAACCTGGCTGGACTGCACGCGCGACAGACGGACTACGGGCTGGCACTAGACGTGTTGCAGCGCGGCATAGCCCGCTTGCCGGATGAGGTCGAACTGCTCTTTCAAATGGGGCGCGTCTACTTTGTGCAGGCGCGTTACGAGCAGGCGCTGTCCGTTTTGGACAACGTGCTCAGCCTACAGCCCGAGCGCGCTGAAGCGCGCGAGCTCGTGGCGCAGATACACCTCAACAACCGCGATGTCGAACGGGCGCTGGCAGCCCTGCGCCAGGGCCTAGAGCGCAGCCCGCAGAGCGCCCTGCTACAGGCGCGCTTGGGGGCCTTGCTGCTGCAAGAAGGCGACGTCGAGGCGGCAGCGGGTTATTTGCAGAGTGCCCTGCGCGCCGATCCGGATCGCGACGAGGTCTACTACAACCTGGGACAAGCGCTGCTGCGCGGTGGCAAGGCGGCCGAGGGGCAGCATATGCTGCGCTACTTTAGTCTGCTGCAGCGAGAGCACCAGAACTTGCTTGATTTTAAGACGGCCATCGTGCTCAATCCCAACGATGCCGATGCCTTCTATCGCCTCGGCGTCATCTACGCGCGCATCGAGCGCTATCAGGCGGCGCGACAGGCCTATATGGCGGCCTTAGAAATTGCGCCCGACCACTTGGATGCGCTTAACAACCTCGGCAATATATACCTGCGCCAGCGGCGCTTATTAGAGGCGATTGATGCCTACGAAAAAGTGCTCGCGCTGGCACCCGACTACGCGCGTGCGCATCACAACCTGGGCAATGCCTACGTGCTGCTGGGTGATGCGGTGCGTGCAGTTGCCGCATTTGAAAAAGCCGTTGAGGTCGATGCGGCCTACGCGCCGCCGCGTCAGATGCTAGCCCAACTCCTGCTTCGTCTCGGGCGCGACAAAGAGGCCCAAGTGCAGCAGGCCGCGTACGAGCGCCTGCGCCGGGCTCAGGTGCAACCGTGAACAGCGTGCTGCAACGCCGCGTTGCCGTCGCCCTGCTCGCAGCGGCCGTCGTGGTTTACGAGATTGGCCTGACGCGCCTATTCTCTTTCCTATTGCACTACCACTTCACGTTTCTCGTCGTCTCGGGCGCCATCTGCGGTCTGGGTTTAGGGGCCGCTATCGCTTTTTTTTGGCGTCCAACCGAAGGGCGTAGCGCGGTTTGGCTAGCGGCCGTAGCTCAGCTAATGGCGTTGGCGGCGCTGGTCGCAGCCTGTGTGCTGGCCGCTTTTCCGAGTCTGCCCTCTTGGGCGCTGGTCGCGGTGGCGGGAACGCCGATTGTGCTGGCTGGTTTGTTTCTGACGTGGATATTCTCCCTCTATCAGCAAGAGAGCAGCACGCTCTACTTCTTTGACCTAGTGGGCGCATCGTTGGGCACGCTGCTGGTTGTGCCGGCGCTGGAGTGGTTAGGTGGCCCCGGCGCGCTGCTCGTGTCGGCCGCGCTGGCCCTAGGCGCGGCGCTGTGGGCTAAATGGCACTGGGCGCGCGCGCTGCTGGTGGTGGTGGGGCTAGTCGCGCTGGTCCTGCAGGCGCGCGATCCGTGGTTGCGCATACACTTAGATGATGGGGGAGAGGGCGTGGCCAAGCCCATGGCGCGTGCGCTGCGCGACGGAGCTCAGCCGGTGGTGGCGCAGTGGAGCGCCTATGCGCGCACGGACTTGGTCGATCGCAGCGGTGAGACGGGCCTCAATTTTTACGTCGACGGCGGCGCGGGCTCCTACATGTTTCGCTTTGACGGAGATTTCCGCCGCCTGTTCTTTTTGCGCCGCGAAGCGGCCTTTTTCCCCTACTACTTTGGGCCGCGAGATCGCGCGCTGATTGTTGGGCCGGGGGGCGGTCAGGACGTGCTCTATGCGCTGATGACCGGCTGGACGCACGTCGAAGGCGTCGAGGTCAATCCACAGATTGTCTCGCTCGTGCGCCAGTACGGCGACTACAACGGCTACCTCTTTGATCGCGAAGGCGTTGAAATACACGCGGGCGATGGCCGTCACTACGTGGAGCAATCAACGCGCATGTACGACTTGATTGCCCTGCCGCTGGTCTACGCAGAAGCGGCCGATTTGGTCGGCTACGCCCTGCTGGAAAACTACCTCTTTACGCGCGAGGCGTTTAGCGCCTATTTCGACCACTTGCAGCCGCAGGGGCGCTTGGCGCTGGTCGTGCACAACCACGCGCTGATGATGCGCGCCGTGGCTACGCTGGCCGAAACCTGGCAGCAGCGCGGCGCGAATGCCGGTTCCATTCTCGACCACTTAGTGGTCGTAAACGGCACGCGCGCCGACCGCGGTCGGGCGCGCGCCCAGCGTCCGCTTGTTCTCGTGCAAAAAGAGCCCTATACCGATGAGCAACTGCGGCGGATGCGTGCGGTGCTGGATGAGGTGGGCCTGCAGCTATACTTCGCTCCGCGCATCGCCGAGCATCCGCTGCTGGCGCCTCTGCGCAATGGCGGCCTAGACAAGTTTGTGGCTGCCGAGGAGAGCGATATCGCGCCGGTATCCGACGCTCGGCCGTTTTTCTACGACGTCCAGCGCGGCTTAGATGACAAACTGCTCGCCGTGCTGTGGGGCGCTGCAGCCGCCTGCGTCCTGGTGCTGTTAGTGCCGCTTGCCCACGCATCGCGCCGCCGCGCTGGTGAAGGTATGCTATCGCTCGTACTGGCCAGTTATGCCACCCTATTGGGCGCGGCGTTTATGCTGGTGGAGATGTACTTGCTGCAGCGCTTGGGCCCCTTTCTCGGCTATCCCACCTTGACGCTGGTGGCCGCCCTATTCGGCCTGCTGCTAGCTGCGGGCGTGGGGTCTCTGCTGAGCGATCGCATAGCCCTCGTTGGATCGCTGCGTGGCTTGGGCATTGTCACTGCGCTAGTTGGGGCGTGCTGTGCCCTGTATGGCGCGCCGCTCAACGCGCTGCTGCGCGCGGCCAACGCTTGGCCTGTCGAGGCGCGTGGGGCGCTGGTGCTTGCGGTCGTTTTTGTGCCCGGTGTGGGTATGGGTGCCCTGTTTCCCTCTGCGCTGCGCCTGGCGCGCGGAGCGCTTAGCGTGCCCTGGATGTGGACGAGCAACGGCTTTGCTTCTGTGCTGGGTTCGACGGCTGCCGTGGCCATGGCAATGGAATGGAGCGTGGAACACGTGTGTGTTGCCGGTGGTCTGACCTATGTACTGGCCGGTGCTTTAGCCTTTGCCTTTGGGCGGGTTACTCCCCAACGCGCTATCGCGTCGTCGGCGACGAAACTGGGGCGCGGCGCCCTAGTGGCGGGCGTTGCCCTGGCCTCCATCTGGCTGGCGGCTTTCACCTTTGTCGCGTCGCGCTACTGGCAGGCGGAGGGAGGCGACAAGCGGCCGCGCTTGCCCGTTGCACAGCAAATATGGCCAAGCGCTCTGCGCTGAGTGCCGCTCTTTTGAGCGCCGGGCCGAATATGAGTATATTCTAAATCGCGTATCCACGAGCAAAATAGCTGTTTATATCGCCTATATAGGAACCCATTTGCCAAGCCTATTTCTGTTTTTTAGCTGTATTCTTCTCGTCGCGCATAGTCGTGCAGAGTCGCCTCTATTCAGTGATATGACGGCGTCGGCGGGCATTGACTTTCGCCATGTGAATGGAGCGGGCGGAAAGAAATTTGTCATTGAAACCGTGGGCGCAGGTGCCGGTTTTTTCGATTATGACGGCGATGGATCGCTGGATATCTATCTGATCAACGGTGCGGCGACCCCGGGCGTGCACTACGATACGCCCCCGCGCAATGCGCTCTATCGCAACAGGGGCAACGGCTCGTTTGTCGACGTTACGCAGGCCGCTGGAGTGGGCGACGAGGGGTACGGCATGGGGATGGCCGTAGGCGATTACGACAACGACGGTGACCTCGATCTATACCTGGGCAATTTTGGCGCCAACGTCCTCTATCGCAACGAGGGCAACGGCTTGTTTGTCGATGTGACGCAAGCTGCAGGAGTCGGCGACGAGCGCTGGGCGACGAGCTGCGCCTTTTCCGATGTCGACCGCGATGGCTTTGTCGATTTATACGTAGCCAACTACCACGACTTTTCCTACGACAACCATCGCGTGTGTGCAGAGGGAGGTAGCGGTTTGCAGCTGTACTGCGGTCCCGAAGCCTTTGATGGGATATCCGACGTGCTCTATAAGAACGGGGGCGACGGCACTTTCGCCGATGTTACGCAACAGGCTGGCTTGCACAGCGACGATGGCAAGGAGTTGGGCGTGGTATTTGGCGATGTCGATCTGGACGGCGACTCCGACCTCTACTTGGCCAACGACAAAACGCTCAACTTTCTCTACCTCAACGACGGACGCGGCCTATTTGAGGAAGTGGGCTTGCTCGCCGGCACGGCCTACAACGAGGATGGCGATGTCGAGGCGGGTATGGGCGTCGATATGGGTGATTACGACAACGATGGCTATCCCGATCTCTTTGTGACTAACTTCCAGTGGGAGACCAATACGCTCTACAAGAATCTGGGCGATGGCACCTTTGTCGACGAGACGTTTTTGGCTGGCTTGGGCAAGGGCAGCATCCCCTACTTGTCTTGGGGAACGCGCTTTTTCGATTACGATAACGACGGCGATCGCGATGTATTCATTGCCAATGGCCATCTCGAAAGCGATGTGGAGTCCTACGAAAACACGACCTTTGCACAGCGCAACCAGCTCTTTGCCAACGTCGGTGCCGGGCGCTTTGAGGAATTGGAGCCGGCCGGTGAGAACGACGCGCTGGCGGTGCGCAAAGTCAGCCGCGGAGCGGCCTTTGGCGACTATGACGGCGATGGAGATATCGACGTGCTGATCGCCAATGTCGACGATGGCCCTACGCTCATGCGCAACGAGACCGGCGCTGGTGCCCACTGGCTGCAGCTGCAGCTGCGCGGCGTGCAGAGCAATCGCGCGGCGTTGGGCGCGCGCGTCGAGGTGCACGCCGGTGATGTGGTGCAAACGGACGAGGTCCGGTCGGGTGCGAGCTTTCTTTCGCAGAGCGACCTGCGTTTACACGTCGGGTTGGGGGCTGCCCAGCGCGTCGACAAAGTCGTCGTCTACTGGCCTTCGGGTCGCGTCGACGAATGGGTCGATGTGGCAGTGGACCGCGCGCTGGTGCTGACCGAAGGGAGCGCGCCGTGAGAGCCCTTGCCCTCTGTGCCCTGCTGCTGGCCTGTGCCGACCAGCAGTCGCCGCAAACAGCCGTTGAAACCGGCGCCGAGACAGCTGTTCCAGGGTCGATCATTGACGCCGAGTTGCACTTTGATCGCGGCGTGGCACTGGCTGCACAGGGGCGGGACACCGAGGCAATCGATGCCTATATGGAGGCTCGACAGCGGGCACCTCAATACGTCAAGGTGCATTACAATCTGGCCAATGCCTACGCGCGTCAGCTCAATTACCCAGAGGCGATTGAGTCTTATATGCGCGTGTTGGAGCTCGATTCTGCGCACGTGTCGGCGCGGCACAACCTGGCCGCAATGTATGTGCGCCAGCTCAACTACGCGCAGGCTATTGTAGAGCACGAGACCGTTTTGCGCCTCGACCCGGGACACATAACTACCTATTACGACTTGGGCTATATCCACTTTCTGCGCGGAGAGTACGAGCGCGTGCGCGAACTCGTGGCCGAAGGACAGCGGCGCGATCCCGGCAATGCCTCTTTTCACCGCCTGCTCGGTCGCATGTATGCCAAAGAGCTGCAATTTGCCGAGGCACGGGCAGCGCTCGAGCAATCCATTGCGCTGGACAGCACCGATGCGGCCACCTATGTCGATCTAGCACAGGTCGACGTCAAGCTGCGCGACTACGAGGCCGCCGAACGGGCCAGTCGGCGCAGCATTGCGCTGGCGCCGTTGGAAAAAGAGGCGTATTTCGTGCTGGCCAATGCGCTGCGTCGCCTCGGTCGCGGCGAGGAGAGCCGCCAGGTGCTCGACCAGTTTAGCGCGCTCGATGCGCAGTTGGACAAGATCGAAGACCAGCTGCGGATGCTGGGCAACGATCCGGATGACCACGAGGCGCGCGCTATGCTCGGGCTGCTCTACGCGCGCCAAGGTCGCTATGCCGAGGCCGCTGAAGCCTATACGCTCGCCACGCGCCTGGCGCCCGACAGCTTGAGCTACCAGAATAACTTGGGCAATATGCAGCTGCGTTTGGGACAGTACGCGGAGGCGATTGCGGCCTATGAGAAGGCGCTGGCCATCGATCCCGAATATGCCGAAGCCTATTACAATATGGGGCAGGCACACCTGCGCGCGCAGCGCTTTACCGAGGCGCGCACGCACTTTGTCGAGGCGCTCAAGCGCAAGCCCGACGACGTCTATGCCAACTATTACATGGGATTACTCCACGCGCGCGACGGCGATTTTGCGCGAGCAGCCGATGTGTTGGAGCGCGCCGTGGAGGGCGATGGCGATTTTTTGGATGCGCGTCAGAAGCTGGCCGTTTCCTACCTGAAGACAGGGCGCGTGGAGGACAGCAAGCGCCAGTTGCAGATACTCAAGGAAAAGCAGGAGGAGTTGGGTGATCACGCGCAGCACGATCATTAGAAATGCGCTATGGGCGGTGACCGCATCGGTGCTGGTCGCCTGCGGTGGGTCGGAAATAGCCGACGAAATCGACCTCGGCGTCGAGGTGAAGAGCGCGGCGCTTGCCAAGGTTGGCGCCGTCGAAATTGGCACGGCGCGCTATCAGCGCTATTTGCAGCGCATACCCGAGGCCATGCGCGGTGGAATGGAACCGAGTCGGTATGTCGATGCGCTAATCGAAGAAGAACTGCTGGTGCAGGAAGCGGAAGCACGCGGGTTGCACCGCAGTCCACAGGTCCAAACCGCCGTCGAGCGCGAGCGCATTGGCCTGCTGCAGCGCCTGCTCTACGAACGGGCCGGCATTGGTCCGCGCGCGCCCTCTGAAGACTCGCTGCGCGCCTACTTTGCCCGCAGTCCCTACAATCGCAAGGTGCGCTTTAGCTTGCTGATGGTGCGCGATTCGACGGCCGTTGGACCGCTGCTGTCTCAGCTGCGTCAGGGGGCCGATTTTGAAGAGCTATCGCAGCGCCACTCGCAGGATCCGCGCATCTTAGAGCGCAATGCGGATATGGGCTATCACCGCTGGGGAGAGACCATGCCGGCCTATGCAGCGCTCACCGAAAAGGCGTTTGATATGCAGGTGGGCCAGCTTGCTGGGCCGCTCAAAGTGGCCGATGGCTACTTTGTGATTAAGCTCACCGACGTGCATCCAGTCAGCTTTGAGCAGGAGCGCGAAACGGTTGAAAAGCTGGTGATGCGCGAGGATGTGGGTCACCAACTCTTGGCATACTACGATTCGCTGCATGCGCGCTATGGCGTTCGCTACAGCGAAGACGGCGTGGCGGCACTGCGGGCCGCGTTGAGCAATGGCGCTGTGCCGAGCCGTGCCGAAGTGGAAGTCGTTTCCTATGAGGGCGGTTCGCTATCCGTGGGGCGCGCGCTGGAGATGATGCGCGGTGCAGCGGCGACCGATACCGCGGCATTTGAGCTGGCGCTGCGCCGCGAATTTGCCCGGCAGGTGTTGGCCTCGCTCGAAGTGGTGCGGCTGGCGCTTGTCGACGATCCGGACGTTGCCGCCGGAGCCGAGACGGCGCGCCGCCAATACCTTGTGCGCCGCCTCAAGGAACAGCTGCTCGCGCAGGCCCCCGAGCCCAATATCAACGCGCTGCGCCTGTTTTTTGACGAGCAAAAAGTGCGCTACGAGGTGCCGGAAAAGGTCGAAGTAGATCGGCTGTTGACCGATGACGTGGAAGAGGGGCGGCGCATCGTCGAGCGCCTGCGCGCCGGCGAGTCGATCGCCGACGATCGCTTTGTGCATCTGATCTACGGCAGCGGCGCCTGGCAGGGCGACAATCCCGTCAGCCGCGCGCTGCGCGCCGACGCCGGCACGGTGCACGGACCCTTTGCCACCGATAACGGCTATATCGTGGTGCGGATTACGGCGCGCCGCGCGGCCCACTACCCGGAGCTAGAAGAGGTGCGCGAGCAGGTCGAAGCCGATTGGCGGGAAGACCAATCGCAGAAGGTGCTCAAGGAGTTCGCCGAGGAGCTGCGCAAGCGCCGCGCCGTTGAAATCTCAATAAACGGGGAGCAACTGCAGCGCCTGGCGCAGCAGCCCTCTTGAGTAGTGACTATGCCCTTTGTGGAGATATGACTCTATGTCACAGCCCGTAAACTTATTTCGCTCTGGATACATCGTCGATCGCCGCCAGGATTACGTGTGGTTTATCGGACTACCGCTGGCGGCGCTGGTATTTGCCTTTGTGTCCGGACAGTACCTGCCCGGGGCGGCGCTGGCGGCTATTGCGCTGTGGGTCACGGTGCCGCACCACTTTGTAACTTGGCTACGCGTCTACGGTTCACCGGGTGAATTCACTCGTTTTAGGGAACGCTTTATTTGGGGGCCGGTGCTGCTGGTCGGCTTCTGCTATGTGCTGCTCCACTACGCGCCGCTTAGCTTGGTGCTCATCGTCACGCTGTGGGACCATCAGCACAGCCTCATGCAGCAGTACGGCTTTGCGCGGGTCTACGACTTCAAGGCCAAAACGGGTGCACCGTCCACTGCGAAATTCGATCTCGGCTTTTCGTGGATATTCTTTGTCAACATGCTGGTGGTGTCGCCGCTGTTTTCGACGCTGTGGGTGCGCATGCTGCACGAGTGGCACATCCCAGTCAGCGCGGCCGGCGTGCAGACGGTTCACCAAATATCCTGGGCCATTACTATTGTCTATGGCCTTGTATGGCTGGGTCACATAGCCTGGACGCTGCGCCAGGGCTACGCGCTCAACCCACTCAAGTATGCCTTTCTTGGCGTCAGCTATTTTCTCTGGTATTTCACCAGCTTCACGACGGAGTACCTGCTTGTCTATGCGGTGGCCCACCGCATTATGCATGGCGTCCAGTATATCGTCATGGTCTACTATTACAACCGGCACAAGGTCGAGCGCGGTGCGGGTGATTCGACGATTATTAACTATCTGGCCAAGCCGGGCAACGTAAAGGCCTTTTTGCTGATGTGCGCTGCGTACGCGCTGGTATTCCACGCCTTAAGCGAAGGACACGTGCGCGACTTTGGCTTTGGCATCGTCGGATTCAATACCAACTTTGACCTGTTCAGCTATTCGCTGCTCAGTTCATTCGCTCTGATCCACTATTACTACGATGCCTTTATCTGGAAGGTGCGCAAAAAAGACGTGCAGGAAGGGCTGTGATCCGTTGGCGCGTACGCACAGTGAATGATGCGCTATTTACGCTCTTTTAGACTCCTGTTCGTCATCATGGCCATAGGCGCGGTGCTCGCTTATGTAGAGCGCCAGCGCGCGGCCGAGTACGATCATCTTGCCGAGCGCACGCACGCGCGCGGCCACCCCACTCTCAAAGGCGAGTCGCTTGAAGAAGCGGCACGCGTTCTCCTGACGCTCTATCCGGAAGGCGCGCAGCCCAATCTGCTGATGGGCACGGCGCTGGCCGAAAAAGGTCAGCTAAAAGCGGCGCGCGTCCACCTCGAAAAGGCGCTGGAAGCCGATCGCCACAACCAGCAGCTACTCTTTCTCTATGCGCGCCTGCTGCTCGATATGGGAGAGGATGAGGCCAACGTGCAGGCGGTCGTCGACGAGTTGCGTCGACTGTTTCCACGCACGCGCCAGACGGTGGAGGAGTATTTCACGCGCGCATCGCAGGGCAGGCTCCGCTTTGAAGACGGAGTGTATTAGTTCCGCTTTCCCATCACAGCGAACCGCGATTTTCCGCATCAGTGTAGGCTCCGTAGATGTGCGGGCGGCGCTGCATCCAGTTAATGCCGCGAAAATCGCCGCCGTTCCAGGTGCGGTAGCCGTCGGCGGCTGGAACGGTAGCGGTAATAATGTCCTGCGTGCCGTCGTTATAGGCGAGAAAATCGCCGCGCCGGTCGACGATGCACGACCCCTGTGCTTCGTTGCGCGCCACGACAAAGGTAAACTGGCCGTCTAGTGCGCGCGTGCGCATGATGGCCTGCCAACGCCCCTCGTTAAATACCGGTGGCCCAGGACTCCAGCGGTCGGCGCGGTGGTCGCCCATAATAGGCAGGAGCAAGAAATCCGCGCCGTTGAGGCCTACCATCCGCGCCGATTCGGCCGCGGAAATATCCATGCAGATATTGCAGCCAAGGCGTCCGATCGGGGTGTCGAAAATGGGGAATGTATCGCCGGGGAGAATGCCGGACTCGCTCTCGCCGCCTACCGCTAGGTGCACTTTGTAATAGCGCCCGGTGACGGTGCCATCGGGCCCGAAGAGCACGGCGCTGTTGCGCACGGCATCGCCGTCGCGCTCGAACAGCCCGAGGAGAATATGCGTTTGCTGCTGGCGGGCTATTTGGGCGAAGACGTCGGTTTCCGGACCGGGGCAGGGCAGCGCTAGGTCGAGTGGGTGGCCAGGCAGCTGCCACTGCAGCGCAACTTCGGGCAGGACAATTAGGTCGGCGTCCTGTGCACAGGCGCGGCAGCGCTCCGCGTAAAATGCGACGTTGTCGTCGATGGATTCAATGCCGTGCTGGCGGCGACTGGCGCGCGTGCCGGTGACGACGGCAACGCGCGTGGATGGAGGACTGTCTGTGTCGATTCGCTCGACGCGTGGGGCGCTCCAGTGGGTTGTGCCTTGGGCGGTCCAGCGCAGGGTATAGCGCAGCGTGAGCACGCTGACGTCGTCGGGAGCGCGCAGCTCGCGCGCAAAGCGCAGGGTGTTTCTTCCGAGATAGTCGGGCACCAAATAATCCCACGGCTGCTGGCAGTGGGCACTGTCGGCGGCGATGGCGCCCCAGATCGCTTTGCACTGCAGCGCGTCGCGCCAGTTGATTTCGCCTTCAATGCGGACGTCGACGGTGATGCGGTAGGTCGCTCCGCCCCGGATATCCTCGCACGCCACCTGCCAGCCTCCGCTCAGCGTGCGCGTGCCGTTGGCGGCAATGCCATAGCCCGCAGACGAGTGCGATGTCGCAGGCGCCGCGTCCGGATGCGGCGCCCACGTCTGAGCGCTGTGCGAGAATGCTGACAAGGTGTATCCCTATTCGGCTGCTGCGAAGAGCGCTCCCACCTGCATTTTCAGCGAGCGTCCCTTGCCGCCGCGTTCGCTGACGACGATTTCGTTGCCATCGTAGGCGACGCGCTCTACGCCGTTGAAATCTTTCGGAATCTCCATGAGAAAGTTGGCATAGGAAAAGGTCTGCGTTTCCTTGGCATCGATAAAACGGAACAGGTGGCGGTCAAAGATCTTGCCCTTTTCAACCAGCACGGGACCGGGCTGGTGCAGGCCCGTCGTGCCGAATTCGAGTCCGCGGGCAAAGGGCTTGCCGTCGGCTACGTGCCGCCAGGCATCAAACCAGGGATAGTCGACGCTGGGCCAGATATAGCCGATGAGCAATTCTTCGGAGGCGTTGATCGCCGTAACCCAGCCGTATTCTTCTTCGACTATGTAGGATACCACGGCGGGCGAGGCATCGTCTGTCAGATGGCGCAGGTTGACTTCGGTGCCGTCTTTTTGCAGGGCGTTGGGCCAGCGCACTTCCGGCGTTTCAAAGTCGGGACCTGGCGTCTCCTGCATAAAGCCACGCGTGCCGTTGGCATCCACCACGGTGCTCTCATCGAGAAAGGGTGGGCCGATGGTCGGATGCTGGACGATGTTGTAGATGCGTCCGATGTGGCGGGTATTGGTTACCGCCTCGCTGACGGTGAAAATGGCCTGATCGTCGTGCAGGCGAATGGTGCGCAGCACTTCGAGGCCGGCCAGCGGCAGCACCGCAGCCATTTGCGCTTGGGTGCTGGACCCACTGTGCGTCGGCGCCTGGCGCACGTTCCACCAGCTGCTCGATGCTTCGCCGTGCCATCCCATGCCCAGCTCCGTTTCGGTCTCCGTAGCGGGTCCCCAGCGGTCTAAGCAGAGAAAGTGACCCATAGAACGGGGTGCGAGCGGTGGGTCGGCAGAGGGGTCGTCGCTAAAGTCCCACGAGTCCCACTGCAGCGGGTTTAGCCCATCCGTACCGAGGTGAAAGTCGGCGATGGAACCGCCGCCCAAGTCGATGACGAGCTGGGCAGCGTTGCTTTCCATGCTGAGTGTGGGGCGGTTTTCAGAAGCGGAGAGAGCGGTGGTGCAGAGCATAGCGGCGACCATGAGGGCGATGCGCATTGGAAACTCCTTTGCAGGTGAGCGGTTGGAGACGGGCTGCAATTTACTAGAAACGTTGACAAATGGCAAAGAGAAGTTGATGTTGTTGCTGCGGTTCGATCGCGCCGCGCGGTATTGTGCAAAACGCCAGTTCAACTCACTTCTCGACGTGCTAAGAAATCCTTTTACATCTCGTCTGCTAAACAGTTTTTGTGCAGCGCTGTGCATTGCTTCATGCGCTTCCAACGAGCCGCGCATGCCCCCGCGCACCGCGGATTTTTTAGACGCCTATAGAACGGGCCTGGACCTGCTCGAGCGCCACCGTTTACTGGAGGCCGAACGCGCTTTCAGCCGCTGTGTGGCGCTATCGCCAGACGCTTACGAAGGGCATTGGCAGCTGGGACGCCTGCGCCTGCTGCAGGGACGCATCGACGAAGGAGTGGAACAGCTGCAGCGCGCCCTAGCGCTCAACGCACAGCTAACGGCGGCGCGCGCGCTGATCTTAGAGACGTTTTTAGGCCGCGGTCGCGAGGCCCTCGAAGAGGGGCGTTATGTCCAGGCTAGGGCGTATTTTGCGCGTGCGTTGGCGGTCGACCCAACCGGCTACGAGCCGCTCTACCAGGCTTCGGTGACCGCCATTTGGCAGGAAGAGTACGCGCGCGCCGATTCGCTGCTGCGCCGGGCCATTGACGGGCATCCCGACGCGCTGGAGCTCAGGTGGAGCCTGCGCGAAGTGCATCGGGCGCTGGGCGCCGCCGACGCCGATATCCCCGAGGTCTACCGCTTTCCGCAGGCCGATCCTCCGGTCCGAGCGCTGGCGGGTCGTTTTCGCGAAGTTGGTGCCGAGTTGGGCGTCGACAAGCTCGACGGTGGGCGCTCGAGCGCCTGGGCCGACTTCGACGGCGACGGCGACCTTGACTTGGTTGCATTGGGCCACCCCGACTTGGCCTATTATCGCAACGATAGCGGGCGCTTTGCCGAGACCGCGCGTGAAGCGGGCCTGCACCTGCCGTCGGGCGGCATCGGTGCGCAGGTGGCCGATTACGACAACGACGGCGATCCCGACCTCTACATCACGCGCGACGGCTGGTTTGGCGGTGGTGCCAATGTGCTGTTTGCCAACGACGGCGATGGGCATTTTGCCGACGTGACGGAGCGCGCGGGCACAGGCGATACGGGCTCGGGCTTTTGTGCGGCCTTTGCCGACTACGACGGCGATGGCTGGATCGATCTCTACGTGGCCAACGGCACGGGAGCTACCGGCGATTCGACCAATGTGCTCTATCGCAACCGCGGCGACGGCACCTTTGTCGACGTGGCGGGTGCGGCCGGCGTCGACCATCGCGGTCAGAGCTTGAGCGCGGCGTGGGGCGACTTTGACGGCGACGGCGATGCCGATCTCTACGTATGCAATTTCACCGAGCCCAATGCGCTGTATCGCAACGAGGGCGACGGATCCTTCGCCGATATTACGGAATCTTCGGGCACGGCGGCCGCGCATATTGACGGCTTTATAACGTTTACACTCGACTACGACAACGACGGTCAGCTCGACCTCTTTGTCGGCAATTGGAGCCTGTTTGATCGAGTGCTGGCCGATCGCGCGGCCGGTCGCAGTACGAGCGTGCGCGATCGACCGGTGCTCTATCGCAATCTCGGCAACGGCGCCTTTGCCGACGTAACAGAAGCCGCTGGCATTGCCCGCGCGGAAGGAACGATGAGCGGCGTATCGGCCGATGTGGACAACGACGGCTGGGTCGATTTGTATCTGGGCAACGGGGGGCCACAGATGAGTCGCCGCGATCCCGACGTGCTCTATCGCAATCTTGGCAACGGCACGTTTGCAGACGCTACGGAAGCGCTTGGACTCGGCCACGTCGGCAAGTCGCACGGCGTGACCTTTGCCGACTACGATGGCGACGGCGACGTCGATCTATACGTGCCTTCGGGCGGCGCACAGCCCGGCGACCACTGGCACAATGTATTCTATCGCAACGAGGGCTTCGGCAACCACTGGCTGGTCATACAGCTGCAAGGTCGGCAGAGCAATCGCGACGGGCTGGGTGCGCGGATTGAGGTCCAGTGCGGGGAGCGCAGGCAGATGCGCGAAGTGGCCTCTGGTTACAGCTTTGGCAACAGCAATAGCCTGGAAGCTGAATTTGGCCTGGGCGACTGCGCGCGCGCGGAGCAGGTGGCCGTGCGCTGGCCGAGCGGCATAACGGACGTATTTGCCGATGTGGCGGTCGACCGTCGCTGGCGCGTCGTAGAGGGACTGGCGCGCTTGGAGGCGGTGCAATGAAATACCTGGCGTCTGCGCTCTGCGCACTGTTGAGCTGTGCCCTCTGCAATGGATGCGGGGAAAAAGATGCCCAGGCCTGGCACGCCGAAGCGGTGGAAACTGTGGAGGGGCGCGCGTTGCGCACGCTCGATCCACAGGTTCTGGCAACGGCGCAGTATGCCGAGCGGCAGGCGCTCGCGCTCGATTCGACTATGGTTGATGCGGCGCTGGGATTGGCCGCGCTGTACGAGGCACAAGGCGCGTACGAAGAGGCGACCCTGCTCTATCGTCAACTTGTCGAACGCCACTCCGATATGGGTATTGCCTACGCGCGGTTGGGTTTTTCGCTGGCCGCACAGGGACGCTACAGCGGCGCGCAGCGCGCCTATCAGGATGCGCTGCGCCGCGGCGAGCGCTCGGCGAGTCTATACGCCCGTCTGGGACATGCCTACGCGGCGCTGGGCCATGTGGACGAACACCTGCAGTCAGCGCGTGCGGCCTATCGCGCGGCGCTGCAGATGGACGCACAGATAGCTGATGTGCACGCGCATTTAGCGCGCGTAGAGGCGCGTTTAGGTCGGCGCGATGAAGCGCAGGCGCTCTATGCTCAGGCGTTGGAAGTCGATGCCGACGACGTAATGGCGCGCCTAGAGCTAGCGGCGCTCTACCGCGAGATGGGACAGCCGCACGTAGGTCGCGGCGTGCTGGCAGACGGCTTGGCGCGCCGTGCCGACTCGCCGCTCTTACATCAGGAAATGGGGCGTTTTATATGGGAAGACGGCGACGCGCAGCGCGCCTTGGAACACATAGAGCGCGCTCGAAAACTGGCCCCCGACCTGCCGTTGGCCCAGCGCTATGCCGCCCTGCTGTATAGCACCGTGGGGCGGGCTGACGATGCGCTAGCGGTATACGCCGAGCTGGCTGCGCAGAATCCGCAGGATGCGAGCGTGTGGGTTAGCATGGGGATCGTGCACAGCCAGCGCGGTGATTGGCAGCGGGCAGAAGGGGCGTTTAAGCAGGCCTTGACTATTGGCGGCGACGGCGGGGATGCCGCGCTTAAACTCGGGGGGCTCTACGTGCATCGGGGGCGTCTGCGCCCGGCGGTAAAGGTGTTTTCTGACGGCGTCGCACAGTACCCCGACAACGCCGAACTGCACGCGTCGCTGGGCGATGTGTACCGGCAGCTGGGTGTGCTGGGCGCGGCGTTAGACGCCGGCGAAGCATCGGTGCGGTTAGAGCCGGAGCGCGCGCTGTGGCGCTACCATTTAGCCGCTACGTATGAGCGCGCCTACCCGGAGCGCGCGCGCGCAGAGTGGCAGCGCTACATGGAACTGGCGCGCGACGATGAACGCGAGCAGCAGCGCCTACGCGACGTGGAGAATAAATGGCAGGGAGACCATGATTAAACTAGTTGCCTTTGATATGGACGGCACCATACTAGACGAAGAGAGCAACGTATCGGCTGCATCGCTGCGGACTATTGAATTGCTGCTCGAACGCGGGGTGGCTGTGGCGAGCAACAGCGGCCGCAGCATTCGCCGCTCGCAGGAACCGCTTGCCCCCTGGCCGCACGTGGCGTCTGCGCTCTACGTGGGGGGCTATAACGGCGGCGTTGCCGTTAGTGCCGAGCGCAAAGGGCACCGCCGTCTGCTGCACCAAGAGTGCCTCGACGCGGAACTTTTTCGCGAACTAGTCGCCTTTAGTCGAGAGGGCGACTTCAACCTTATTTGCTGCCTGTGTGCGCAGGAAGAGGGCGGTCTGCGCGAAGAATACCGCCATTCGCATTCGGTGGATGGGTTGGAAGTGTTTGGAGGGCCGGGCTTTGTGCACGATGAGGCACTTTACGAGCGCTGTTTGGGCGGCGAGGTCTCTGTGCCGCCCAAGATTATGATCGTCACCGGCGAAGCGCAGCGCGGTGGGGTGATGGACGCTATAAAAGCGCGCTGGGGCCAACGCATCTATGCGACCTGGTCGATCCCGGATCGCATTGAGATTATGCCGCCGCACGTTGATAAATCGGTCGCCCTGCGCGCACTGGCACGCGAAGTGGGTGCCGAACTGGATGAGACGCTGGCCATTGGCGATGGCGACAACGATTTGCCAATGCTCAAAGCGGCCGGCGTGGGTGTGCTGATGGGCAATGCCAAGCCCGAAGTGCGCCGTTCCATTACAGGGACGGCCATCGAAGTGGGTCCATCGCTATCAGAAGAGGGGTTTAGCGCCACTGTTTCCCGTTACGTAGAGGGCATATGAAAATAGAGAAACACGCTTACCGTATTGCAGCGTGCTGTGCGCTGCTGTCGACTGCGCTTGGTGCGCAAGATGTCGCATCGCCGCCAGATTCGCTCAAGGGCGGTCCATCCGTTCGCATCGAACTTGAAGGGAGCGCCTATCACCTCGATACGTTTGAAGTGACCAATGCCGAGTACGCCGAGTTTCTCAACGAGCGCGGCAACCAGGAGGAAGAGGGGGCCTATTGGGTCGAATTGCGCAGCCGCTTTGCTCTGATCGAGGAGAGAGAAGGGGTCTTTGCTGCCAAAGATAGTTTTGCTACCCATCCTGTAGTGGAGGTGTCGTGGCACGGTGCGCGCGCCTACTGCGAATGGGCCGGTAAACGCCTGCCGACCCAGCGAGAATGGCGCTATGCCTGCGAGGGTCCAGAGGGGTTGAAATATCCGTGGGGCGAGGCCTTTGAACAGGGCTACGCCAATATATACGGCCACAAATACGACGGCTATGTGCGCACGGCGCCGGTCGGCACTTTTCCCAAGGGAGCCAGCCCGTTTGGCATTATGGACATGGCCGGCAATGTGTGGGAGTGGACGCAGTCGGAGGGCGACCTGCAGTTTCTGCGCGGTGGTTCATGGGTCAACGGCAATACGTTGGCTCAGTGCGACAAGCGCTCGAATACCAAAGATGCTCATTCCTATGTGAAGGGCAATACGCTGGGTTTCCGATGTGCGTATTGAGCAACGCCCCCCTTGCTATTTAGCGCGCGAACGCGCCCTATGATCTGCGCCGTCGCTCTGCTTGCTGCGCTGTCCGCACCGGCTGCCGCTCAAATTTCGTTCAGCGATCAGACCGCACAGGCAGGCATCGATTTTGTCCACACCGGTGGAGGCAAAGACAAGGGCTCCATTCTCGAAGCGCACGGAAGCGGGGCGGCCTTTTTTGACGGCGATGACGACGGCGATTTAGATCTCTACCTGGTCAACGGTTCAACTTTCGCCGACTACGGTCACGGGCCGGGCAATGTATACTACCGCAACGACGGTGGGCGTTTTGTCGACGACACGCAGCGCGCTGGCCTCGGCGACCGGCGCTGGGGAGCCGGCGTGGCCGTCGGCGATGTCAACGGCGATGGCCTGCGCGATCTCTACCTGACCAACTACGGTCCCAATGCACTGTTTCTCAACGGCGTTGACGGTGCTTTTGTCGAGGCGAGTTCGGGCGCGGAGGGCGACGACTTCAGCGCCAGTGCGGCTTTTTTCGACTACGACAACGACGGCGACCTCGATCTCTACGTAAGCAACTACGTGGCGTTTGATATTGCACCGCTGCTGGAAGATCCAACGCTGTGGGATCCGTGCGTCTATTTGGGGGGCCTGCGCGTCTTTTGCGGTCCGGTCGGCCTGCCCGGCGGCGAGGACCGCCTCTATAGAAACGAAGGCAGCGGTCAGTTCGCCGACGTCACCGACGAGACGGGCATTGCCGCGGCAAACGATCACTACGGTTTGGGCGTCGTGCCCGAGGATTTCGATGCCGACGGCGATGTAGATCTCTTCGTGGCCAACGACGAACGCGCCAACGTGCTATGGCGCAACGACGGCCGCTCGTTTATCGACGTGGCCATGCTGGCGGGCGTCGCCTTTAACCTCGACGGCGAAGAGGAGTCGGGCATGGGCGTTGACGTAGGTGACTACGATGGCGACGGCGACGGCGATATCTTTGTGACCAATTTTTACGGCGAGACCAATACGCTCTACCGCAACGACGGCGAAATGCGCTTTGTCGATGCAACTTCCGGCAGCGGTCTCGGGGCGCCCAGCGTTGAATACCTGGGCTGGGGAGCACACTTTTTTGACGCCGATAGCGATGGCGATCTCGATTTATTTGCGGTCAATAGCCACGTCTATCCGCAGGTGGAAAGGGCTTCAACGGGGGGGGGATACGCCCAGCGCAACCAGCTGTTTCGCAACGACGGCGGCGTCTACTCAGTGGAAGACGGCGGTCCCGGTTTGGCGATACGTGCCGTAAGCCGCGGTACCGCCGGAGGGGATTACGACGGCGATGGCGACGTCGATCTCTTGGTTACCAACCTGGACGAAGGACCGACGCTGCTGCGCAACGACACGGCTACCCAAAACGGGGCCATTGCCGTCGATCTAGTCGGCGTGCAGAGCAATCGCTATGGCGTGGGAGCACGCGTCGAAGTGCGCGTCGACGGCCGCGCACAGGTGCGCACGGTTAACGCTAGCTCGGGCTATCTCGGCGCCAACGCGCTGCGCCTGCACTTCGGCCTAGGGGAGAACGAGCGCGCGCAATGGGTCTGCGTGCAGTGGCCTAGCGGTGCCCGCGATACGCTGCACTCGGTGGCGGCCGGTTCTGTGCTGCTCGTGCGCGAGAGCGGTGAGAAGTAGTCAAACTTATTTGACAGGGTAGCGCCTCTACGGTAATTTATCGCCTTCCGTTTTTGCCGTGGCCCATGGCCATTCCCAACCATAACAGCCGACTCGAATGAACTGGAACTTTGTCGTAAAACGCGTGGCCCTCTTTCTCGTTGTCGTATGGGCTGCCGCCAGCGTCAATTTCTTTGTGCCTCGCCTGGGCACGGGGCGCGATCCCATTCGCGAGAAGCTGGGACAGCTAGCGGCTAGTGGCGGTCTGCGGCAGGACGGCATTGAGGCAATGGTTAAGGCCTACCAGGCCAAGTTTGGTCTCGACAAGCCGCTCTACATCCAGTATCTAAACTTTCTCGGCGACACCTTTACCCTCGATTTGGGCTACTCGCTGGCCAACTATCCGGCGCGCGTCGGTCAGATGATTGGCAATGCCATTCCCTGGACGATTGGTCTGATGGTTATTTCCGTGCTGATCGGCTTTGCCCTCGGCACGCTGATGGGGGCGCTCTCGGCTTGGCCCAACGCACCGCCCTGGGTGCGCCGACTGGCCGTTCCCTTTATGACGCTTTCGGCGATCCCCCCCTACCTATTGGGACTGATCGTGCTCTACATACTGGGCCTCAAGATGCAGTGGTTTCCCCTTTCGGGTGGCTACTCCCCGGGTATGTTGGCCATCGCCAGCGTCGACTTCTATTTGGACGTGCTGCATCACTCCATACTGCCGGCGCTGGCCATCGTGCTGCAGGCGGTGGGGTTTTGGGCGCTGGGCATGCGCGGCATGATGGTCACCACGTCGGGCGAAGACTACGTCACGCTAGCCGAGGCCAACGGCCTGCGCAACCGCACCATCTTTTTCCGCTACGGTTTGCGCAACGCCATGCTGCCCCAGTTCACGGCGCTGGGCCTATCGCTGGCCAACGTCGTAGCCGGTCAGGTAATTGTCGAGGTGATCTTCGCCTATCCCGGTATTGGCACGGTGCTCTTTCAGGCGATCCAGTCATCCGACTACACCGTGATTAACGGCGTTGTGCTCATTCTCATCATGTCCATCGGTTTGGTTACGATGCTAATGGACTTTCTCTACCCGCTGCTCGATCCGCGGATCTCACACGGCAAGCAGAACTGATATGCAGCGGTTCAACCAGATTCTCTACTATCTGCGCGAAAGCCCGATGTTGGCGGTTGGCTTTATCATGGTCTCCATCATCGTGCTGTTTGGCCTGCTCGGCCCGCTCTTTGTCGACACCTCGTTGGCGCAGCCGCTGTCGACGACGCCGCGCATGGAGCCTTCGTGGGAGCATCCCTTTGGCACGGATGACTCGGGGCGCGACCTGCTATCCGTCATGGTCGTCGGCGTGCCGCTAACCATGCGCATTGGCCTGCTGGCCGGCGCGGTTGGCTTGGGGTTGGGCATCTTTCTCGGCTTTACCAGTGGCTATCTCGGCGGCAAGTTCGACACGGCTGTGCGCGGCGTCGTCGATACGCTGCTGACCGTGCCCGGGCTGGTCGTGTTGGTGTCGATCGCCTCGACGATCCGCGAGGAGATCAGCGTCAATATTATGGCGCTGGTCGTAGCCTCGCTGGCCTGGATGTGGCCGACGCGCGTCATTCGTTCGCAGGTGTTGAGCATGCGCGAGCGCGCCTACGTGCAAATGGCCAAGCTCAACGGCATGAGCAACGCCGAGATCATCTGGAAAGAGCTGTTTCCCAATCTGCTGCCCTATCTGGCAGCGCAGTTCGCCAACGCGGTCAACTGGGCCATTCTCTCGTCCATTGGCCTAGAGGCTCTTGGACTGGGGCCGCAGAACGACCCGACCGTCGGTATGACGATTTACTGGGCCATTACCTTTAGTGCGCTGATTCGCGGTATGTGGTGGTGGTGGGCTATCCCCATTGCCTTTATCGGGCTGATTTTCGTCGGTCTGCTAATGATTGCCGTCGGACTCGATGAGCTGGCCAATCCCAAACAGCGGAAAGCCGTATGAGCGAGCGCGCCGAAAAGAGAGATGTGCTGCTCGATATAAGCGGGCTGGAGGTGCACTTCGAGACGCGTCGCGGCATTGCGCGCGCCGTAAACGAGGTGGACTTAACGCTTTACAAAGGCGAGCGCTTTGGGCTGGTTGGCGAGTCGGGCAGCGGCAAGACAACGATGATTTTGGCGCTGCTGCGCATGATCAAGACGCCCGGTTTTATCGCCGGAGGTAGGGCGGTTCTCGACGATGGAACGGACCTATTGGCCCTTGATAGAGAGCAGGTGCGCCAAACGCGCCTCAAGCGCGTGGCCATGGTGCCGCAGGGCGCGATGAATTCGCTCAATCCGGTAATTCGCATCGGCGATCAAATGGTGCTGACGATGCGCGAGCACGGCGAAGTGGGCGAAAAGAACGAGCTCATGGGGCGCGTTGAGGTGCTGCTGGACAAAGTGGGCCTCAAGCCGGAAGCGGCCCAGCTCTATCCGCACGAATTGAGCGGTGGCATGAAGCAGCGCGCCTGTATCGCGCAGGCCATCTGCCTCAATCCGCAGCTTATTCTGGCCGACGAGCCAACGTCGGCGCTTGACGTCGTCGTGCAGCGGCAAATCATGCAGACGCTGCGCCAGCTGCAGCTCGATCTCGACGCTACGGTGCTACTAGTTGGTCACGACATGGGATTGATGGCGCAGTTTGCCGAGCGCGTCGGCATCATGTACGGCGGCAAGCTCGTCGAAGTGGGCCCGGTTTCCGACATTTTCCGCAACCCGCAGCATCCCTACACGCAGCTGCTCATATCGAGCATTCCATCGTTTGAGACGCGCGGCGAATTCAAGGGCATTCCCGGCGTTGGTTTGTCGCTGCTCGATCCGCCGTCGGGCTGCCTTTTTCACCCGCGCTGTCCCAAGGCTACCGAGCTCTGTGCGCAGCGCGAACCGACGTTGAAGGAGGTGTCCCCAGACCAGTGGGCCTCCTGTTTGCTGCACGAGGAGGAGCGCGATGCCACCGCTTCTTGAGGCGCGCCATATCCGCAAGGTTTTTTCGGGCGGCGGCGGACTGTTTGCCGACGATAAGCAAACGGTGGCCGTCGATGACTTCACCCTGACTATCGACGCCGACACGCCTTCGTTTACAACCATTGCCGGCGAGTCGGGCAGCGGTAAGACGACGATTGCGCGGATGCTGCTCGGCGTCATCAATCCGAGCGCCGGCGAAGTGCTTTACAACGGCCGCGATCTGCGCACGCTCGACAAAAGTGGCACGCGCTCGTTCCGCCAGGACGTGCAGGCCATTTTTCAAGACCCCTTTGAAGTGTACAACCCGTTTTACAAGGTTGATCACATTCTGACGACCCCCATCGAGAAGTTTGGTTTGGCCGCTTCGCAGGCCGAGGCGCGCGAGCAGATCGACGTCGCCTTGCGCACGGTGGGGCTGCGCCCGGAAGAGACGCTGGGACGCTATCCGCACCAGCTGTCCGGTGGCCAGCGCCAGCGCATTACGATTGCGCGCGCGCTGCTGCTCAAGCCCAAGCTGATCATTGCCGATGAACCGGTGTCTATGGTCGACGCTTCGCTTCGCGCGACCATTCTAGCCAGCCTGCACAAGCTCTACCGCGATTTCAACATTTCCTTTGTTTACATCACGCACGACTTAACGACAGCCTATCAGGTGAGCGAAAATATCGTCGTGCTCTATCACGGCACGGTGGCCGAGGCCGGCAATGTGGAACGGGTTATTAAAGATCCACAGCATCCCTACACGCGCGAGCTGATTCACTCCATTCCCGTGCCCGATCCGGGCAGTGCCTGGATAGAAGAAGAAATTGAGGAGAAGGTGGTTGACGAGGCCGAAGTTGAGGAGCCCGTCGCCGGCTGTCGCTATGCGCCGCGCTGTCCACACGCGATGGAAAAGTGCAGCGCGCAGCCCCCGCTATTCCGCAGCGGCACGGGGCGCGCAGCGTCGTGTTTTCTCTTTGACGAAGAGCAGGCGCTGGAGAACGGCGATTTAACGCAGCTTTTCAGCGAAAAGTAAGCGAGGTAAAGAACATGAAAAAATCAATATCGAGCGCCGTGCTTGTGTTGGCATCCGTCATGGCGTTCTACGGCTGCGGCGGTGGTGGTCAGAGCGGCAGCGTGCCGCGCAATCGCACGTTCATATCCGACTGTTCGGGTCAGCAGGACTGCAGCGGCCAGTTCAAAGACTACGCATCGTTCAATCCCTTTCTGCTGACGGGTACGACCAAGACGGGCTGGAACTTTGTATACGAGCCGCTCTACTTCTACAACGCCTACGCCGAAGGGGGTAATAATATTATTCCCTGGATTGCCACCGGCCACCAGTACAACAGCGACTACACGGCGGTTACCGTCAACATTCGCAAGGGCGTAGAGTGGAGCGACGGCCAGCCGTGGACGGCGCACGATTTGGTCTTTACGATCAATATGCTCAGGGAGCATGCACCGAGCTTAAACTTCTCCACCGATATGCAAACGTGGGTGAAAAGTGCGGTCGCCGTCGATGACTACACGGCGCAAATCGAACTGACTGCTTCCAATCCGCGTTTTGTGTTTTCCTATTTTACCAACAATTTTGACAACGGCGTCCCGCTCGTTCCCAAGCACATCTGGGAGGGCAAAGATCCGGAGAGTTTTAGCAACTTCGATATGGCTCAAGGCTGGCCCATTGTCAGCGGTCCCTACAAGATGGCGATCTCTTCGCCTGAGCAGCGCGTATGGGATGTGCGCAGCGATTGGTGGGCGGCCAAAATTGGCTTTCGCGAATTGCCGAAGGTGGAGCGTCTGATCTATCTGCCCTACATGGAGGAGAGCAAGCGCGTGCAGAATATCATCGCCAATGCGATGGATACGAGCCTTGACCTGCGCCCGCCCAATATCAAATCCATTCTCGATGCCAACCCGGCCGTATCGACTTGGACGGGTAAAGAGCTGCCGCACGGTTATCTCGATTGGTGGCCCGTGTGTTTAGGTTTCAATAATCTGGAACCGCCCTTTAGCGATCCGGAGGTTCGTCGCGCGGTTAACTATGCCATCGACCGCGACCAGCTGGTTGAAATCGGCTGGCAGGGAGCCGGCACGTCTTCGCACCTGCCGCTGCCCAACTTTCCCCCAATTCGCCAGTATACAAATGGGATTCAGGACCTTATTGAGAAGTATGAGATTGGCGTCTACGATCCGTCCAAGACTGCCGAGATCCTGCAGCGCAAGGGATGGAGCAAAGACGGCGAAGGGTTTTGGAGCAAAGACGGTGAACGCCTGACGATGGTCGTCGATATATTCGGTATCTTTAACGACCTGGCTCCGGTCCTAGTCGCGCAGCTGAAGCGCGCCGGCATTGACGCCTCGTTTCGCCTGACTTCCGATACCTTTTCGCGCATGGCGCAGGGCACGGCGCGGGCCTATATGATGGGCAACGGTGGTTCGGTCCGCGACCCCTACTTCACATTGCGTCTATATCACAGCCGTTTTGTGCAGCCCACCGGCACGCATGCCGAGCGCTTTTGGCGCTGGTCTAACCCAGAGTACGATGCCGTCGTCGATAAGATGGGGCAGACGTCGCCCGACGATCCCGAGCTACAGGAGCTCTTTCGCCAAGCCATGGAGATCTGGCTGAGCGAACTGCCCTCCATTCCGTTGGTGCAGTGGTATCATCGCATACCGCAAAATGAGACCTACTGGAAAAACTGGCCGACGGCGGATAACGCCTACATCAACAGCGCCTACTGGCACAATACTTGGCTGCTGGTCCTGCTGGGATTGGAACCGACGCAGGGGTAGTAGACAGCGTTTCGAAGCGGTGTTGGGAGGTGGAGCGGAGTGCCCTATGGGTACTCCGCTCTTTCTATAGGCGCAGTCGAATCATTGCATGCGATTGTAGGGCACAGTTAGGCAACCTATATTGACGCCTGCTGGCGCGTCATATACAGGTATCGAACGCCATTGTCGGATGGATGAGCTATGGACGAACTGATTGTAGAAGGGCCTACGCCGCTGCGCGGTGAAATTGATGTGGCAGGGGCTAAGAACTCGGTGAGCAAGCTGCTAACGGCGAGTATGCTGACGGCCGAGCAGTGCAGTTTTTCCAACGTGCCGACGATCGGTGATACAGAAATAACAAAGCGCATGTGCGAGGCGTTGGGTGCGCGCTGCCAGGCGCATGCAGACCAGCGGCTCGACGTGCAAACGCCGCGTATTTCCGTGGCCGCTGTCCCCGAGGCGCTGGCGGTGAAAAATCGCCTCTCGGTTATGATGCTGGCGCCGCTTTTGCACCGGCACGGTCGCGCCGTGGTGCCGGCAGCCGGTGGCGATCGCATCGGTCCGCGTCCGGTCGACTTCCACTTAGAGGGCTATCGGCGTATGGGCGCGCGGGTGGAAACGCTCGACGACGTCTATTACTTGGAGAGCGACGGGCTGCAGGGCGCCGATATTGCGCTGCCGTATCCGAGCGTAACGGCGACAGAAAATCTGCTGATGGCCGCCACCTTGGCCAAGGGGCGCACCTTTATTCGCAACGCGGCCATTGAGCCGGAGGTCGTTGATCTGGCGCTGTTCCTGCAGAAAATGGGTGCCATTATCGACTATCAGACCGACCGCACCTTTGTCGTGGAAGGCGTTTCCTCGCTAGGCGGTGCCGCACACGAGATTATGCCGGACCGCTTGGTGGCAGCCTCACTGGGAGCGGCTGCAGTGGCCTCGCGCGGCGATCTGTTTGTGCGCGGCGCGCGCCAGGGCGATATGCTGACATTTCTGAATGCGCTGCGGCGCGTCGGCGGCGGCTTTGAGGTACAGCGCGATGGCATTCGATTTTTTTGCGATGGCCCGCTGCGCTCAATCGCCGTGGAGACGACGGTGCACCCGGGCTTTATGACGGATTGGCAGCCGCCCTTTGCGCTCCTGTTGACGCAGGCCGATGGGATGAGCGTGGTGCACGAGACCGTATTTGAAGACCGCTTTGTCTACGTGCACGAGCTGCAGAAGATGGGCGCGGATATCGAAGTGTACGATACCTGTCTCGGTGGCCACACCTGCCGCTTCGCTGCCAGCGGCCATCGCCACAGCGCGGTCATCCGCGGGCCAGCTAAACTCGCAGGGGCAGAAATAGTCATTCCCGACCTCCGCGCCGGTTTTACCTACCTGATTGCAGCTATTTTAGCTACGGGACGCTCGGTTATACGCGGCGTCGAAGAACTGGACCGCGGTTACGAAAAAATAGATGAGCGCCTGTGCGCGCTAGGAGCACAAATCGAGCGCAGGTCTCGATAGGGTGTGTTCGCTATGATTGCAGAGGGTGCCGTGTGCATCGCAGGGCGGTGCACGATTGGCGACTCTGCTATTTTGGAGGAAGTGTTCTAATGAAGCTATACGAGTGTATGTGGGTCGCGTGCGCGGCTGCGCTAATTGCCTGTGGCGGCAGCGAACAGGTGCGAGTGGATGATCGAGCCGATGGCACCGCAGAGAGCGGCCGTTTGGCACAGGTGCCGCGCAATCGCACGCTAATCATAGACTGCGTCGATCCGGGCACTTGTGCCGGGCAGATGAAGGACTACGACACCTTCAACCCCTATATACCGGGTCGCGTATCGCGCACGGGCTACCAGTTTCTCTACGAGCCGCTCTACTTTTACAATGCCTACGCTGAAGGCGGCGACAATATCATTCCCTGGATTGCTACCGGACACGAGTTCAACGATGCCTACACCGAAGTTACGGTGCGCATTCGAGACGGCGTGCGCTGGAGCGACGGGCAGCCTTGGACGGCGCACGATCTGGTCTTTACCATCAATATGCTGAAGGACAACGCGCCAACGCTGCTCTATTCCACGGATATGGAAACGTGGGTGCTAGAGGCCGTGGCCGTCGATGATCATACGGCGCATATAACGCTCACTGCGGCGAACCCGCGCTTTATTTTTTCCTATTTCACGCACAATTTTGACAACGGCGTGCCCATCGTGCCCAAGCACATTTGGCAGGGTCGCACCATTGAAGAATTTGCCAACTTCGACATGGCCCAAGGCTGGCCCGTCGTCAGCGGCCCCTATGCGCTGGTGTTGTCTAGCACCGAACAGCGCGTGTGGGATGTGCGCACAGATTGGTGGGCGGCCGAAATCGGCTTTCAATCCCTGCCGAAAGTCGAGCGCCTGATTTTCCTGCCCTATGTAGAAGAGGCCAAGCGCGTGCAGCTGCTATTGGCCAACGCGCTAGATACCTGCGTCGATTCGCGACCGCCCAACGTGCGCGCCATGGTCGAGGGCAACCCCAACTTAACTACGTGGACCGGGCGTCAGCCGCCTTTTGGCTATCTCGATTGGTGGCCGATTGCCCTGGGTTTTAACGCGCAGGAATGGCCCTTTTCCGAATCGGTTGTGCGCCGAGCCATTAGCTTTGCAATTGACCGTGAACAGCTCGTCGAGGTCGCATGGCAGGGCAGCGGTTCGACGGCCAAACTACCTTTTCCCGATTTTCCACCGCTGCGTCGCTATACGGATGCAATTGCCGATCTGCTGGAAAAATACGGTGCAGGTGCATTTGACCTAGACCGGAGCGCGATGCTGATGCAGCAGAATGGTTGGGTGCGAAACGACGGGGGCATGTGGGAAAAAGATGGGCAAACGGTGCGCATGGCGATCAATATTTTTGGCGCCTTTAACGACATAGGCCAGGTGCTGGTTGCACAGCTGCAAAAAGCGGGTTTCGACGCCTCCTTTCGCATGCTGTCCGACGTCTACGATCAGATGTCGCAAGGTGAAGCGCGCGCCTATATGCAGGGACACGCTGGTTCGGTGCGCGATCCCTATTTTACGCTGCGCCTCTACCACAGCCGCTTTGTCAAGCCGACGGGGCAGCCTGCCGAACACTTCTGGCGCTGGTCCAACGGGGATTTTGATCGGCTCGTAGACCTGATGGGACAGACCGCACCCGACGACCCGCAGCTGGTCGAACTCTTTCGCCAGGCCATGGATATCTGGCTAGCGGAGCAGCCTTCGGTCCCCATACTGCAGTGGTATCACCGCATTCCGCATAACGAAACGTATTGGACAAACTGGCCGTCGCAGGACAATCCCTATATCAACAGCGCCTACTGGCATCGCACCTGGCTGCTCGTGCTGCTGGGCCTGCAGCCCGCGCAGGCGTAATGCGGGTCTTCTAGCATTTTTTCGTGAAAGTGCGCACGTGAAAATTACATCCATTGAGAACACGATTGTCAGCGTGCCCT
The DNA here is from genome assembly GCA_038128265.1 of Gemmatimonadota bacterium. Lineage (GTDB taxonomy): Bacteria > Latescibacterota > UBA2968 > UBA8231 > UBA8231. The sequence goes on along the minus strand of JAYPJE010000024.1, from coordinate 21,043 downwards.
ACAGGCACCGCGAAACGTCGTCGCGCGTGCGACGCGATGGCGTGACGGCCGTGTTGGTCAAAGTCAGCACGGACTGCGGCCTGGTGGGCTGGGGTGAGAGCTGTCCTGGTCCCAACGTCGAGAGCATTCATGCGGCACTCGATTCGGTCGCTCCGCTCTTTGTTGGTCGCGATCCGTGGCAGCGCGAGGCGATCGCGCGCGATTTTTTTATGACGGCCCACTGGTATCACCGCGAGATGAGCGGCAACTTCGCGTTTGCCGGGCTCGATATGGCGCTCTGGGACCTGTGCGGCAAGGCCGCTCAGCAACCGCTCTACAATTTGTTTGGCGGTCTGCAGCGCGACAGCGTCGACTATTTTTATTACCTGTCCTACGGCGAACCCGACGCGGTTGCCGCCCAAGCGGTAGAGGGCGTCGAACAGGGATACAATGTGTTCTACCTGAAAGTGGGTATTGATTTCGAACGCGAATTGGCAGCGGTGGGCGCGCTGCGTTCGGCGATTGGACCGCGGCGAAAAATTCGCATTGATGCCAACGGCGCTTGGAGCGTCAACGAGGCGATTCGCAACTTGACCGCCTTTGATGCCCATCGCATTGATTTCGCCGAACAGCCGGTATGGCCGGACCCAGTGGATAATATGGTCGAGGTGCGTCGACAAACGCCGGTCGCGCTCTGTGCCAACGAGGGGCTGTGGCGGGTTTGCGATGTGCGTGAAGTCATTGGGCGGCGCGCGGCCGACGTGCTCTGCTTCAGCAGCAATTGGGTGGGCACGCTGGGGCAATTCTATCGCCTGAGCTGGCAAGCGCACGGCGAGGGCCTGCAGGTGTGTCGCCATACCCACGGCGAATTGGGCCTCATGGCCGCTGCGTCGCATCACGTCTGCCTGACCTTGCCGAATGTAGTCGATGGCAACCAGCAGGTGGCCGCGATGATGGAAGACGATATCGTGCGCGAACGCTTGCCCATCGCCGATGGGCCGCATTGGGGTGTTCCAAAGGGAGTCGGTCTCGGCGTGGACGTCGACGAAGAGAAAGTCGCTCGCTATCACGCACTATACTGTGAGCAGGGCCCGTTCTTGCCCTATCGGCGCGAAATGTTTTCGGTGCCGAGCGAGGAAGCATAGGTGCAGATGACGCTGTGCAAGGGAATGCGTCTACGGCCTCCATACTTACGAAACAAATGGACTCTCACGGTTGCCATTCGTTGAGGCCAGGCGCATTCCAAGCGGGTGAAAGCACGAAGGGGTCGTCTGTCTCGTCTATGCGCAGGCGGAGCTGTTCATGCAAGCGTTTTTTATGCCCATTCCACGCGGGGTCGTCAACGAGGTTGTGCATTTCGTAGGGATCGTTGTGTAAATCAAAGAGCATCCACGGCTGCGATGCGTTTTTATCGCCGCGCACGACGTATTTCAACCGTTCGCTGCGAAAGGCGCGCCAGACGGCGTCGTGAAAGACCTGGTTATGGCGCAGTTCGGCGACAAATTGCAGCATGACGCCTTCTCGTTGCAGCATGGCATCCGTGCCCGATACGAGCGGTGTGAGGTCGGTTCCAGGTAGCGAACTGGGCGCCGTTAGACCGCATAACCCCAGGAATGTTGGAAAGAGGTCTTCCGTGCAGGTGGGCGTCGAGACGACGCTGCCCGCACGGGAGGGCAGGCGCGGATCGCAGACGATGAGCGGTATGCCGACCGACTCTTCGTAGGGCCACTGTTTGCGCCCTAAACCGTGGGCTCCGCCAAGCTCTCCGTGGTCGGATAGAAAGACGATAATCGTCTCATCAGCTAGCCGCTCTTCGCGCAAAAAGGCGCGCAATTTCCCCACGTTTTGATCGAGGTTTTCCACCATGGCGTTGTAGCGTTTGCGCTCGCCTATAAAGCGCATGCGCTGGACATCGTCCTTGGGGGCAAAGTTGGGCGGGAGAGCGATATCGCGCGTCTCCCACGCATCCTGTAGCGCAGCCGGCGCTTCAAACGGATCGTGCGGTGGCTCAACGGAGATGACCATGCAAAATGGCTCGTGCGGATTGTTTCGCTCTTTGAGGTGTTGCATGCCAACTTCGAAAAGGCCGTCGGTTTGGTAGCCCGCTATTGGTATAGGCGTCGGATCGTCGTTGGCAAAATAACAGGTGTCAAAAGGCCCGTTTCGTAGCTCAAAGCCAAACCACGTTTGCCAGCGCCCCTGATATGCGCGTCGCACGGGCGTGCGGTTAGTTTGCACGGCGGATCCCATGCGCCCGTGCCCGCCGTCTAGGTGCCACTTGCCGACGTAGACCGTCTGATAGCCTGCCTCGTTAAACTCGTCGGCTAGCGTGCGCTCGCGTGGCGACATGCGGTACTCGATGCCGGGAACCCAGCGCGTGTGTGCGTATTCGCCGGTCATCATGGTAAAGCGAAAGGGTACGCAAATCGGATATGTCGAGCAGGCGTTGGTAAAGCGCACGCCGTCAGCCGCTAGCTGGGCTGTGTGCGGAGTGCGCGCGTCCGGATCGCCGTAGCACGATAGGGCGTGCCGGCGCAGCTGATCAGACAGTATGACGATGAGGTTGGGCTGATGTGCCATGGAGCACCTCGAATTGCATCTCGGTCAGTTTCAACGGGCCAGGGCGGTGACCAGTCATCGCAACGCACTGTGCGTTTGCTCAATAATAGGCAGCCTTCTACATTCAATTCGCCCCTCGCCAACAAAAATAGCGTAAGGTTTGATGCTCACAACCCCTCCTAATCGCGCGCTGCAAGCGGCTGCGTTGGCCGCTTATATGCTCGTCGTTTTGCAAAATACTTGGCTGCACGAAGATGCCTTTATCACCTTCCGCACGGTAGACAATTTGCTCAACGGCTACGGTGCGGTGTGGAACGTCGGTGAGCGCGTACAGACGTACACGCATCCGCTGTGGTTTGGTCTAATGGCGTTGGCGCATTGGCTAAGCGGCGAAGTATTCTACACTAGCATGGTTGTCTCTTGGCTGTGCTCGCTCGGTGCGGCGGTGCTCGTCGTGGCCGTGCTAGCGTCCAGCGTATGGACCGTTGCGCTAGGGACAGCCCTACTATGTTTGTGTAAAGCCTTTGTCGACTATTCGACATCTGGTCTGGAAAACCCGCTGTCGCATCTATTGCTGGCTCTGTTTGTCGCCGTCTTTCTGCGCGCGGACCGCGGACCGCGCCGGCTTGTTGTGCTCGGTTTATTGACCGCATTGGCTGCGCTGACGCGCATGGATTCGCTCGTCATATACGGTCCCCCCCTTCTCTACTGCTTGTGGCAGGAGCGCAGCGCGCGCGCGCTGTACTTGCTGCTGTGCGGATTGCCACTCTTTTTGGGGTGGGAACTGTTCTCGTTGGTATACTACGGCTTTTTTGTGCCCAACACGGCCTATGCCAAGCTCAACACGGGCGTGGCGTTCTGGGAACTAGCGCACCAAGGGGTGCGCTATCTGCACAATTCGCTGCGCGTCGACCCCTTAGCGCTGGTAGCACTGGGTGCAACAAGTGCGTGGTGTGCCTATAGACGCTCGGTGCGAGAGGGCGTTATTCTGCTGGGCTGCGCGCTCTACTTGGTCTACGTGGTCCGCATTGGCGGCGACTATATGACGGGTCGCTTTATTGCGCTGCCATTTTTGGGTGCCGTGTGTGTGCTAGTGCACGCCGTGCCGCTGCGCGACGCACGCGCTGGCCTTACAGCGATCGGCGTCGTCTTGGCCGTTGGCCTGAGTGCGGCCGCGCCGCCGCCGCTCAGCGGCGTCGATTACGAAGAGCAGGGCGTAGAGCCGATGCGCGGTATCTTGGACGAGCGTGCGAACTATCACGCGGCGACGGGACTGCTCAAAGCGCTATATGCAGACGAGGACGTTCATTTTCCGCGCCATCATTGGGTCGATTTCGGCCGGCAGCTCAGGGCAGGCGCCGAGCATCAGGAATTGGTCGTCACGACGTACTATAATATTGGAATCCTGCCGTACTATGCGGGCCCCAAACTCTATCACGCCGATGTGCTTGGTATCGGTACAGCGCTGCTGGCGCGTTTGCCGGCATTTGCCGATGCCGATTGGAGCCCTGGTCACTTTGAGCGCATCATGCCCGAAGGCTATATCGAGACGCTGATCTACGGGGAAAATGTATTGGCCGATCGCCGGTTGGGCCGCTACTACGATGGCCTGCGTCTGATAACGAGCGGTCCGCTCTTTTCGGGTGCGCGCTGGCGTGCCATATGGGAATACCATCGGGGTGCGTGGGATCCGTGGCTCAATTGGGAAGCCTATCGAGCGGTTTCTCCGGAAGATATAGACCGATCGCGCGCTCGCTTGGAGCCGCGCGTCCGCCTGCGCCCTAGCCCCTTTGAACGCAATATAGCGCTGGGCGATATCTACTTTACCAGCCGCGCCTTCGGTCCGGCCGTGCGCGCGTACGGACGCGCCGTCGATGCACTGGAAGACGGCGTGCACGACGGAGAGCAAATGCGCTATGCGTATATGCAGTGGGCAATGTCGCTCTACGCGGCGGGCGATCGCGATGAGGCGCTACGCGCCATACTGCGCTTTGCGCCTTCTAACTTCGGCACAGATGCAGCGCAGAGGTTGTTGGAACGTGCGCTACAGGACGCTTTTAACGATAGAGGGTAGGTCTGCAATGGGGACGCGGTCGTGAAAGAAAAATCCTATCTAACCGCAGCACTCTTCGCTGGGAGTATAGTAGTTTCCCTGTTTTTAGGGGAAATGCTGCTGCGCGTATTCGGTTTTGAATACAAGCTCTTTCCCGCGCGCGTGGAATTTGGCTGGCCCGATCCCGTGCTGATGGAAGACACGTTTACAGCCGACGAAGAAATGCTGTGGGTGCCAAAGGGGTACCGCGAGAATGTCAACAAGTTGAGCGGCAGCCGGCCCAATATCGTTTTTATGGGCGATTCTTGCACGGCGTGGAGCAACTACAGCCGGCTATTTAGCAGCATTATTGATCAGGCCCATCCACAGAACAGCTTTAACTTTGTTAATGCGGGCGTTGGTGGTTGGAGCTCCTACCAAGGACTGCAACAGCTCAAGCGCGATATCGTGCCCATGCAGCCGCAGATCGTCACCCTATACTACGGGTGGAACGATCACTGGATTAGCTTTGGCATCGCCGACAAGGACATCGGGGCGTTCAATGCCGATCGCTCACTGCTAATGCGCTTTGACGACTGGCGCCTGGTGCAGCTGTTTAGCTATCTGGCTATTGGTCGATACGGCGATGGCGGGCGTCCGCGCCGCGTTTCGGAAGAGGACTTTCGCGGCAACCTGACGGCGATGGTGCGCACGGCGCGTGCAGCAGATATCGAGCCGGTGCTATTGACGGCGCCCTCCTCGCACCGCGTGGGACGCGAGCCGGTTTACCTAGGTGAACGCTGGCTTGAGGATCTGAGCGAATTGGTGCCGCTACACCGGCGCTATGCCGAAATCGTACGCGAGGTTGCGCGCGATGAGGGCGCGCTGCTCGTCGATATGCTGGTCGCGTTTGACCAGTTTCCACAAGAAGACCTGGCGCATAAGTATTTTGTCGAGGACGGAATCCACCTGACGAGCGAAGGTTCGTGGGAATTGGCGCAAAAGCTCTACTGGGCCCTAGAAGCAAACGGCCTGCTCGACAAAATTATCCATTAGAACATGCGGATTATGGGGCTTCCCTAACGGGCGTGACCTCGCTCGGGTTCGCACCTATTAGTTGACGAGCGACTCATTTGCGCAGCACCTGACCGGCGCGCACGTCGCTGAGCTCGCCGCGTTCGACGGCGACGGCTCCATTGACCACGACGCAGTCGATACCGCTGGGATACTGGTACGGCGACTCAAAGTCGGCGCCCTCGCTTATAGTCTTCGGGTCAAAGACGACCAGGTCGGCGCACAGTCCTTCGCGCAGCAGGCCGCGATCGGATAGGCCAAAGCGCGCGGCGGCGTGCCCGCTGAGTTTAAAGATGGCCTCCTCCCAGCTCAGCGCTGTCTGTTCGCGCACAAAGCGGCGCAGGAAGTAGGGAAAGGCCGCGTATGAGCGCGGGTGGTGCTTACCCTCGGCCAGCACGCCTTCGGGCACCAGCGAGAACCCGTCGGATATGACGCCGCCGGCCGGGTGTCGGGCGATGTTGAGAAAGTCTTCTTCTGACACGTCTTCGGCCAGCATCCACGGGCGAGCTTTTTCTTCGATGAGGATGTCGAGCACGGCGTCGTGCGGATCCTGCTGGCGTCGTCGTCCGATTTCTGCAAAATCGAGTCCGGCCAGCGCGGCATTCTGCTCGGCGCTGCCCAGCCAGATTTTTTCCCACTGCTGTCCTTTGACCAAGTTGCGCTTGCGGCTACCCCCGCTCTCGGCGCCGTGCTGCATGGTATCGGCCTTGATCTTCTCGCGCATTTCCGGGTCGCCTAGGCGGCGCAGCAGTGCCTCGTCGCCGCCGTCCAGCGCCCAGGGCGGTAAGAGCGATTTGAGCGTAGTGCTGCCGACGGTGTAGGGTATGGCATCGCAGCTAATGTCCACGCCGCTGGCGCGCAGTGCGTCGATGTCGTCGAGCAGCTGGCGCGTTGAGCCGATCATCGGCGCGCCCGGCTGCATATGCGAAACGTGCGCGGCTAGGCGCGCGCGCTGTCCAACGCTAGTTACTTCTCCTACAGCGGCGGCAATGCCTTCGGTCTGGTTGCGGATATGCGAGGTATAGATGCCGCCGTGGCGCGCGACGACTTCGCTCAAGGCCACCAGTTCTTCTGGGGCCGCATAGGGCCCCGGCGCATAGGCCAGGCCGCTGGACAAGCCGAAGCAGCCGTCGTCCATAGCGCGCGCCGTTAGGTCGAGCATGGTCGCCATTTCTTTGTCCGTAGGCGGCCGATCGTCGTATCCCATGGCGGCGACGCGAATATTGCCGTGGCCAACAAGGGTCGCTGTATTGGTGCCCAAACCCTGGTCTTCCAGGCGCGCAAAGTATTGGTCGAAGTGCGTCCAATCGCAGACTAGACCGCGCGTCATGCTTGGGTCAAGGGGCCCGTAGTACGGATCTCCGTCGCGCGTGGGCGCAGCCGAGACGCCGCAGTTGCCCATAATCTGCGTAGTGATACCCTGTGCCAGCGAACTGTAGGCGCGGCCGTCCAGAGCGATGGTCAGGTCGGAGTGCGTATGAATATCGATGAAGCCGGGGCAAACGCAGCGGTCGCTGGCATCGACCGTCTGGCGCGCCGGTCCGTCGCCAAGTGCGCCTATGGCGGCAATGCGTCCATCTTGTACGGCAATGTCCGCTTGGAAGGCGGGGGCTCCGCTGCCGTCAATGAGGAGACCATTTTTGATGAGGAGATCGTACATAGGGACGCCTCGTGCAGGTTAGTGTGCGATAGCGCGCTGGGGCCTCAAGCCCCAACGCGGGCACATTTTCGCCAGAACGCGGCACCGTGTCAACCAGCAGCGGTTCTATTGGCACGCAGATGGCATGCATGCACGGTGCCGCTGCCGCCGCTAGTCGCCGTCGATCATGCGGCCGAGGCCGCCCAGCACCGAGCCTTCGCCCTGCTGCTTGCCTCCGGCTGAAGGCATGTTTTCGAGAATGCGGTCTGCCAGGCGCGAGAAGGGCAGGCTTTGCAAATAGACCGTGCCCGTGCCTTGCAGCGTGGCCAAGAACAGACCTTCGCCGCCAAAGAACATCGACTTGAGTCCGCGCGTCATTTCGATATCGTAGTCAATACCGGGGGTAAAGGCGACCAAGCAGCCCGTATCGACGCGAACTAATTCGTTGTTGAGCTCCTTTTTAACGACGGTGCCGCCGGCGTGTACAAAGGCCATGCCGTCGCCGCGCAGTCGCTGTAGGATAAAGCCCTCGCCGCCAAAAAAGCCGCTGCCGAGTCGGCGGTTAAAAGCGATGCTGAGCTCGGTGCCCAGCGCCGCGCAGAGAAAAGAGTCCTTCTGACATATGAGCTCTTCGCCAATTTGCGCCATGTCGATGGGAATGATGTGGCCGGGATAGGGCGCGGCAAAGGCGACGCGCTTTTTGTCGCGTCCATCGTTGGTGAAATGGGTCATAAAGAGCGATTCACCGGTTAGGGCGCGCTTGCCAACGTTGAGTAGCTTGCCCATAAAACCTTCATCGGCTTTGGATCCGTCGCCCATTTTGCTCTCAAAACTAATCCGATCGTCCATCCAGTTCATCGCACCGGCTTCGGCAATGACGGTTTCGCCGGGATCGAGTTCGACCTCCACTACCTGTAGATCGTTGCCGTATATCTGATAGTCTATTTCCTGACAGCGCATAGGGTATCCTTTCCAGAAGAGTGGTTTTTTGCGTAGTATAATGCACGGCTCGTGAAGCGTTAGCAAAGTAATATAGACCATAGAGACGCGGCATGCGTTTATTGGTTTCGCGGGGGCGGAGATATTCCGAGTATTCTTGTCGGCACTTAGAAAAGGAGCGCACTTTTTGGCAAAACAATGCACGATGCTCGCATGGATGATCTTTTTGTGGGTCGGCTGTGGGGAACAGCCTGCCGACCATGGAGGGGGAGGTGCCAGCCTGGCCAACGTGCCGCGCAACCGCACGCTCATTATGGACTGCGCCGAGAGCAATATTTGCGGCGGTCAGATCCAAGACTACAACTCCTTTAATCCCTTTCTACCCGGAACTACTTCGCGCACAGGGTTCAATTTTCTCTACGAGCCGCTCTACTACTACAATGCATTCAAGGACGAGGTCATTCCCTGGATCGCCACCGGACACGCGTTCAACGACGATTACACGGAACTCGTCGTCCATATTCGCGAAGGCGTTGAGTGGAGTGACGGCACGCCTTGGACGGCGCACGACGTGGTCTTTACCGTCAATATGCTGAAGGACAACGCACCCTCGCTTACCTATTCGACGGATATGGCCAATTGGGTAAAAACGGCGGTAGCCGTTGATTCGCTAACGGCGCGTATCGAATTAACGGCGCCCAACCCGCGCTTTGCGTTTTCCTACTTCACGGCAATTTTTGGCATTGGCGTGCCGATCGTGCCGCGTCATATATGGGAGGGCAAAGACCCCAATACGTTTGAAAACTTTGACCTACAGCGGGGTTGGCCCGTCGTATCGGGACCCTATACAATGGCCCTGTCTTCGCCGCAGCAGCGGATTTGGGACGTGCGCGACGGCTGGTGGGGCGAAAAGGTCGGTTTGGCTGCAAAGCCGCAGGTGGAGCGCGTTATCTATCTGCCCTATATGGAAGAGGCCAAGCGCGTGCAAAATTTGATTGCCAACGCAATGGACACGAGTTTAGACCTGCGTCCCCCCAACATCCAAACGATCGTCGATCGCAACGCGCGCGTCAGCACGTGGACGGGGCGCCAGCCGCCGCTAGGATACGTCGATTTTTGGCCGATTTCGCTCGGATTCAACACGCTCGAACCGCCCTTTAACGATCCCGATATGCGCCGCGCCATAAACTACGCTATCGATCGAGACCAGCTAGTGGAAATTGGCTGGCAGGGTGCCGGCAAGCCGACGCTCCTGCCCTTTCCCGACTACCCTGCGCTCCGGCCCTACTTCGGCGCCGTAGAAGATTTGCTACAGGAGAGCGAAGTGGGCGTATTTGACGTCGAGAAGAGCGCCGAAATTATGCGCGCCAAGGGATGGGAGCGAGGAGAGGACGGCTTTTGGCAAAAAGACGGCCGTCCCTTCCGCGTTATTATCGATATTTTTCCGATCTTTAACGACCTAGCCCCGGTGCTGGTTGCGCAGTTGGAACGCGCCGGCTTTGACGCTGATTTTCGCATGACATCCGACGCGTATACCCGCATGGCACAGGGCGAGGCGCGTGCCTTTATTACCGGGCACGGCGGTTCGGTGCGCGATCCCTACTTTACGCTGCGCCTGTATCACAGTCGCTTTGTGCAGCCGACGGGCACCTCGGCGGAGTACTTTTGGCGCTGGCCCAACGAAGATTTCGATCGCGTCGTCGATCAGATGGCCGAGGTTGCGCCGGGCGATCCTCGCCTGATGCAGCTCTACCGCGAGGCTATGCAGATCTGGCTAGGTGATCTACCGTCGATTCCCCTCGTGCAGTGGTACCACCGCATTCCGCACAACGAGACCTACTGGACCAACTGGCCGACGCAAGACAACCCCTATATCAACAGTGCCTACTGGCACCGCGGCTGGCTGCTGGTGTTGCTCAATCTGCGACCGGTTCAGGGCTGATCATCTCGGGCGGGAGGAGCGCACTATGGCCGCATTAGACGTATTGATTCGCAACGGCAAGATCGTCGACGGCACGGGGGGGCCGTGGCGCTACGGCGACGTCGGTTTACGCGGCGAGCACATCGTCAGAGTGACCGCGCCCGGCGCGCTGGCCGATGGCGACGCGTCGGAGGTTGTAGACGCGCGGGGGCGAGTCGTGTGTCCGGGCTTTATCGATATCCAAAGCCACTCAATCGTGCCGCTGATGCTCGACGGCCGCTGCCTGTCAAAAATCACGCAGGGCGTCACTACCGAGATCATGGGTGAGGCGTGGACGCCGGCTCCGTTTGGTGGGCGCATCGAGCGGGCGCTGAGCACGGGTATATACGGTGAGCGCCTGGCCGCGTGGGCCGAACGCGCGAGCCAGTGGCATCGCTTTGGCGATTGGCTGGCGGCCATGGTCGAGACGGGTGTCTCGCCCAACGTGGGCTCCTTTCTGGGCGCGGGCACGCTGCGCGAGTATGCCATGGGCTTGGATCTGCGCGCGCCGACACCCGACGAGCGGACGCTGATGCGGCGGGTTATGGCCGAGGCCATGGAAGACGGGGCCTTTGGCCCGTCGTATGCGCTGATCTATCCGCCGGATGCCTATGCTGAGACGGAAGAAATAATTGAGGTATGTAAAGAAGCAGCGCGCTATGGCGGATTGTACATAACGCATATCCGCTCGGAGGGCGACGCCATTCTTGAAGCCGTAGACGAAGCGCTGCGCATCGGTCGCGAAGGTGGCTTGCCGGTGGAAATCTATCACTTGAAGGCCGCTGGAAAGCGCAATTGGGGCGCCATGCAGCAGGTCATCGAAAAAATTGATGCGGCACGCGCTAGTGGCCTCGACGTGACGGCCGATATGTATCCCTACGCGGCCTCTGCTACCGGGCTCTCGTCGGTGCTGCCGCCGTGGGCGGCGGCCGAGGGCAAGCTCTTTGAAAATCTAGAAGACGCGGTCAAGCGCGCCGAGATCAAAGCCGAGTCGATGCAGCCGGGCGGGCGCTGGGAGGCCATGGTCGACCAGCACGGCCAGGAGGGCGTGATGCCGATCGGCTTCCAGAAAGAAGAGAACAAGCCCTACGTGGGGCGGCGCCTTTCGGAGATTGCGCAGGAGCGCGGCCAGGATTGGTTTGACGCGGTGTGCGATCTGCTGCTGAGCGAGCGCCAGCGCATCAGCACCATCTACTTTTCGATGAGCGAAGAGAATGTCGCCATGCAGCTCGGCCTGCCGTGGATTAAGGTGTCGACCGATGCCGGCGGCCACGACCCGGCGTGGGCGAGAGCCTATGGCCCAGTGCACCCGCGCGGCTATGGAAGCTATCCGCGCGTGCTCGGAAAATACGTGCGCGAAGAAAAGAGACTGTCTCTGGAAGAGGCGGTGAACAAAATGAGCGGTGCGGTGGCCGCACGCCTGTCGCTGAGCGATCGCGGTCTGTTGGTGTGCGGCCTGCAGGCAGACGTCGTGCTATTTGACGAGCATACCATTGGCGATCGGGCGACGTTTGAAGACCCACACCAGCTTTCGGTGGGCGTGCATGACGTATGGGTCAACGGGATACGCGTAGTGCGCGATGGAGCACATACGGGGGCGACGCCCGGACAGGTCGTGCGACCCAACGGCTAGGGTGCGCGCGAAGCCATCGCGGTCTAGCGTTTTGCAGGGAAACACATATTGCCCAATGGGAAAACAGCTTTATGAATGAGATCAGAGGGGAATTGAGAAGCGGGACTACGGCCCCTGCGCCGCGCATTGCGTGCTACCTGCCAACGGGCGCCAGCCAGGGCGCAGGGGTTGTCATTCTGCCCGGGGGTGGCTATGGGGCGCTGGCCGAGCACGAAGGAAGGGGCTATGCCGAGTACTTATCGTCGGCCGGCATCGCCAGCTTTGTCGTGACCTACCGCTTGGGCACGGACGGCTTTCGCCATCCGGCCATGCTCGAAGACGCGCTGTCGGCCATCTGTGCGGTGCGCGCTCGAGCCGGTGAATTTGACCTCGACCCGCAGCGCATCGGCATCATGGGTTCGTCGGCCGGCGGCCATCTGGCATCGCACGCGCTGGTCGCTTGGGATACTTACGAGAGTGCGGTGTCGCTGCGACCTGACTTTGGCATTCTGTGCTATCCAGTCATCACATCGCAGGGGGCCTTTGCACATGCTGGATCGATGCGCAACTTGGCTGGCGAAGAGCCCGCGCCCGCACTGCTCGACGAACTGTCCACCGATTGTCGCGTGACGGCCGCAACGCCGCCGTGCTTTCTGTGGCATACGGGAGAGGACGCCGGCGTGCCGCTGGAAAACAGCATGCTTTTTGCCTCGGCGCTGCGCCAGCACGGCGTGCCCTTCGAACTGCACCTCTACGCACGTGGACGGCATGGACTTGGCCTGCAAGCGCCCTTTGACTGGGGCGCTGAGTGCCTGCGCTGGATTGGCGAGATGGCCGACTAAGCCAATTCTTCGGGTGCCGCGACGTCCTCGTCCAGCGGAAAGATGGGGCGCGGGCAGCGGGCATAGGGCAGCGAGCGCAGGTTGGCACTGGTCGAGCCGGGCAGGTCTACGGCGACGATGCGGCGGGCGATGTGCTCGTAGTGCGGACGGAAGCCGTTGGGCGATTTACAGACCACTAAATCAAAGTGTTCCGGCAGCAGGCCACAGGCCATAAAGACGTGGCGATCCATAATGCTGACGGGGAGCGTCGTCACCATTAGTTGGTAGCGACCGACGGAGAGCACGGCGGTGGGTCCAGCGTGCCCGGGAAGGCCGTCGCTGTAAAGAAAGTGGCCGTCGCCGAGCGCTTTGACGTAGGCTTCGCATTCAACGGGTTTGTGCCGCTGTGGGTCGACGCTGCCGCCCAGCGGTACGCGAATGGTCGAGCCCACGCCGGCGGCAAAGGCGGCTTGGACCGCTGGTGCATCGACTAGGGGCAGCAGGGCCGTTCCCGAATAGCCGTGTTCGAGCAGACCGCGCAGCGCGGCGTTGCTGTCGCCGGATGCACCCGAAGACGTAGCGTCGGCCGCGTCGGAAAACACCGTGAGTCCATCGGTTTCCTCGGCTATCCGTATGGCCTCGTCCAGCGGCGTCAGCGGTGCGACAAAGTGCGCTCTATTATCCCACATAAAGCGGGCGATCTCCACCGCCTTTTTCTGCGCCCACTCGGCGTCGCCGTCGGCGGTAATGACGACGTTGGAGCGCAGGTCAGGCACGTCGGTGAAGGGGTTGCCGATAAAGACGCCGGCCGCTAGTCCCTTTTCAGATGCTTCGATTTCCTGGCACATGCCAATGGCCTGGCCAAAGCGCCCGGTTGCGGTGATGAGCTCGTCGCCGCGCACCAGCATAGGCAGCTTAATGCGCGCAATCGAGGGTTTGGCGCCTGTGTTGAGCAGCGTCAGCAGGCAGCGCGCACCGCGCTGGCCGGTTTCAAACTGGTCGACGTGTGGGTAGGTGTGAAACGGTACGATTGCATCAGAGTGCTCGATAAGACGGTCGGTGATAACGCCGTGTAGGTCGAAGGTGGTGACGACGGGCATGTCACCGAGCAGTGCGCGTGCCGCTGCTAAGACGCGGCCTTCGGGGTCCATTTCCGTCTGACCGGCCATAGCGCCGTGAAAGATAATCAGCGCACCGTCGACGTCGCTGTGTGCACTGATCGAGGCGAGCATCTCGTCGATCATGCCGTTTAACTCGCCGTCGTCTACCGGTCCGCCAGAGACCGCCCACGCCGCGTAGGTCGGCACGATGTCGACACCCGCCTCGGCAAAGACGGTCAGGGCACCGCCGATTTCACTGCGCGTATTTTTTAGCGCTAGGATCTCCTCGCCGCGTGCAAACTTGAAGTGTTCGCACGTCGAACGCGCCGGATTAAAGGTGGCCGTCTCTTGCTTGAAAGCCGCTAACAGAATGCGCATAGTTGGTCTCCCTTTTAAAAGCGATCGGGCCAGGACATATGGGCCTGTTGCAGCGGAAAGAGGCGCTCTAAGAGGGTTAGCTGCGTTCCGCTGCAGGTCAGGTCGCCTTGGGTCCGGAGTTGGCTAGGCGTAGTATAGCCGAGCAGCAGCTGAGTGAGCGCGGCTTGATCGAGACGGGCAGCGCCCCGGGCGCGTGTATGGTTGACGCATAGCTGGTTCGCGCGCCAGTGCAGCGAAAAATTCCCTATGTCCGTGCGCACGCTCAGCGCGTGTCGGCGGTCGGATTCACTCCAACGGCGCGCCAGCTCTGGCCGCACTTTCTCTATGCAGCTATCCAGGTTGATCAGGCGCGCCATGGGCCCGGCGTTGCGTTCGTAGGCCGTGTGCGCCGTGCAGCCGTAGCTGCGGCAGAATAGGGCAAAGGGATGGTCGGGCGGCAGGCTCAGCGAAAAGCTGCCGCGGCGCAGGGCGACGGCGCGGCGCGCCATATCGAACAGCAGCGTGTGGAATACCGCTTGGCCCTGACCGCCTACTTCGGCTATGCGACAGTGCGTATCCACGTCGTCGTAGGCCACATAGCCGATTACTCGGCCCTTCGGATTGACGACGACGCGGGTCGTGCAGTGCACGCCAAAACCCGATCCCATGGGAAAGCCGCGCCAGCGGCGCACGTCGCGCAGACAGCTGGCCGTGCGCTCGGCGCTGTCGCGGTTGTAGATGCGGGCGATGGCCGCGTAGTCGGCCTGTTGGGCCGTGCGCATTTTTAGGCGTTTTTCGGCGTGCTCGGCCCGTCGTGTATCTAACTCGAGGCTGTGCTGCGGCATGCACGTTACAAAGCCAAAGCGGTGGTAAAAATCGGCGATTCCATAGAGAAAGGAAGCGTCGTAGCCCTCGCGCCGCATGAGCTCAATGGCGGCGTTGAGCACGCGGCTGGCCAGCCCTTTTTTGCGGTATTGGGCATCGGTGCCTACCCCGGCAATGCCCCCTATCTTGACGATACACGAGCCAATCCGCATCTGGCGATCGGCAATCCACAGGCGCGCAATGGAACGCCCGTCGCGAAATAGGTCAACGGACCAGCCACCTGGCATTTTTTGTTCGCGCAGCTGCAAGGTAGACCTCGTTTAACTTCGACACCAAAGCTGGCGCAGGCGCGGTAGCAGCACCTCGGTGTTGCGGTCGTGGATTTCGCCCTGCCAGCGCTCGTTTTCCCACTCGGCCGAGCGCGCGTAGGAAGCCGCGTTCAGTTCGGGAAGGGGCAGCGCGTGGAATGCCGTTTTTAACAGCCCGTCGTCATTGAGCTCTATCAGGCGAAATCCCAGTGGAAAACCAACCAGACAGGACGTATCGACAACGAGCACGTCGCGGTACATACGAATGCGGTTGAGGTGGCGATGGCCGGTAAAAACGGCGGCGATGGCCGGGTGTGTAGACAGCGTATCTATAAGCGTGTCAACGTTGTTGACCACGCCCCTACCCGGCGTGTGGTCGGACAGCACCCAGGTATGCAAGACGAGCAGGAGCGCGCAGCAGTCGCGCTCGGCCTGTAGCGCAGCGGAGCGCAGATGCGCGTCTAATGCATCGGTCCAAATGCCACACCCCTCTTCGACGCCGTTGCAAGCGTGATATACGTTGGCCAGCGCCAGGCGCAGGCGCGGTCCGGCATCTACTATCGTGAGCGGATTGGGCAGGTGAAAACGGCGCGCGAAGCCGTCCATGGAACCGCTCTGCGCATCGCAGTCGTGGTTGCCGGGCACGCAGTAAAAAGGGGCTTTAATAGATGCGAACACATCGGCCACCTCGTCGACAGAGCGCTCGTATAGCGCAGTAGGTAAGTCAAAAGAGGAACCCCCGCACAGCAGGTCGCCTGCGTGCACGACAAAGTCTGGCTCGAGCGCGTTGACCGCGTCGGGAATGGCATCGAGCACCTCGCGACTGCGCGTCAGCATCTTCGGTGCTCCGTAGTCTTTTTCGGCCTGAGGATGATAGTGGCTGTCTGTCAGCAGGACAAAGCGAATAGACATGGTATACTCCCTGCAATCAATCGCCGGTTTAGCTGCCGCATAGTATCGCATAAATTGCGCCATCGGCCAAGCCGTTGGAATTGTAGAGAGCGAGTGGTGCGATTATATTTTGCCGCTGCTTATTGGCCGGTCGTACACAAAGTATAGGAGATACCGCGTGCGGCATCGCACGTTGGTGGGTGGAGGTGCATTGAGCGAGAAACACGATCCGTATAGTGCGCTGCGCATTGCGCTGTTTCGCAACTACCTCGTCACGTCTTCGCTAGTCAGCATGGGGACAGCGGCGCAGGGCTTGGCCATTGGTTGGGAAGTGTACGACCGAACGGGCGAAGCCATTTCACTTGGGTATGTTGGGCTGGTGCAGGCTATTCCCATGCTGCTCTTTACGCTGCCAGCGGGCTATTTGGCCGATGTCTACGACCGCCGCAAGCTGATGATGCTGAGTTTGGCCGGCGCCACACTCACATCGCTGGGCCTTGCCGCCTTTAGCTACTACGAGCTATCCGTGCACTGGATGTATGCGCTGCTCTTTCTCGATGCTACCATGTTGCGCATGGGCGCGCCGGCGCGCACGGCCATTATGCCGCTGCTCGTTCCAGAAGAGGAATTTGAAAACGCCGTTAAGTGGCGTACGAGCCTGCAGCAGATAACGGGGATCGGCGGGCCGGCCATCGGCGGTTTTATCATCGCCTACAATATTCAGGCGGCCTACGTGCTGAGCGCCGTTTCCTCGCTGGCCTTTATCGTCTTTCTCTTTGGCATGCAGCTTCCGGCCTCTACGCGCAGCGCGCGCGGTCGCATGGTTGAGCAGGTGGCCGAGGGGCTGCGCTTTGTCTGGAACAAGAAAATCTTACTCGGTGCTAGTTCGCTCGACCTATTTGCCGTGCTGCTGGGCGGCGCTGTCTATTTGCTGCCCATCTTCGCGCGCGAGATCGTCGACTTGGCGCCCGTGGGCCTTGAGCCCGAAGAAGCGTTGGGCTGGCTGCGCGCCGCGCCGGCGGCCGGGGCCTGTGTCATGGCCCTGCTGATGGCGCATCTGCCGCCGATGCAGCGAGCAGGGCGCACGTTGCTGCTTTGCGTAGCCGGGTTTGGCGCGGCGACCATCGTCTTTGGTCTGTCGCAGAACTTTTGGCTTTCTATGCTGATGCTGGCGTTTACCGGCGCGTTCGACAACGTTAGCATGGTCGTGCGCCACGTCGTATCGCAGATGAGCACGCCCAATCATATGCGCGGTCGCGTCTCGGCCGTCAATTCGATTTTCATCGGCTCGTCCAACGAGATTGGCGGCTTTGAGTCGGGCCTTGTCGCACAGCTTTATAACCCGGTTGTTTCCGTCGTCAGCGGCGGTGTCGGCACGCTCGTTGTCGTGCTGGCGTGGAGTGGCCTATTCCCCTCGCTGCGCAATTTGGGTAGTTTGGCCGAACTCAGCACACAGCGCAAAAAAGAAGAAGAAGCGGCTGCCGACGCTGCTTCGTGAGAGGACCTCTATGCTGAAATACGAACCCATTTCTCAAGCAGACATCGATCATTTTGATCAGCAGGGCTACCTGATTGTGCGCAACGCACTCGACGCGTCGACGCTCGAACGGTTGCTTGCCGCCGGCGACCGTCTGCTCGACAGCGAAATGCAGACCAATCGCCAGACCAACAGCGGCGGCATTTACGACGGTTTTCGCAACTCAATCGCGCTCGATCCGGCGTTTGCCGCGCTGATTGATCACGAGAAAATCCTGCCCATTGTCGTACAGCTTCTGGGCGCGAGTTTGCACGTGATGACGTCGCACCTGATTTACAAACAGCCCGACCCGGTTGACAAGCCGGACACGCATCGACTGCCGGGCTGGCACCGCGATTACGCGATGGCCATGCACGATATGGGCCACGCTGCGATTCCGCGCCTGTTGGTCAAATGCGCCTACTATTTGACGGATCTAAGCGAAAAGGGACGCGGCGCAACAATGGTTTCTCCGGGCAGCCATCTGCTGTCGGATGGGCTCTCCATTCCCGAGGGGCGCGTCGATCCGGAAAATGCCGTGGAGCCGCAGCTGCAGCCGGGCGATTGCCTGATCTTTGAAAACCGCACGTTTCACGCCGGTGCGCTGCACCGGGGCAATGATACGCGCAAGGCGATTATGGTCGGCTACGGCTATCGTTGGGTGATGCCAATGGACTACGTGAAGCAAGCGCCGGAATTTGTGCAGACCCTGTCACCGCTGCAGCGCTTTTTGGTCGGCGAGGCTTTTGAAGAGGTAGAGACGTTTCAGGTCAACGGCGGGCGCAACCCCATTGCCGAGTGGTGTGACGAGCACGGCCTGCCCAAGGCGCGCCATCCGCAGGTCCAGGCCTGACGCACTCGGTCGGATCGTTACGCCAGGTCTTCGACGGATGCGCGCAGGAGTTCGGCTACGCTCCACGCCTGTGCAAAGCAGCCGCGCGGCGCAAAGGGCGGTTCGGCGTCAAATATTTCTGACACGGAACCGAGGCCCGCTTCGCACAGGTGCTCGGTGAACCCTTCGACAATGGCGCGCCCGCGCGCCTTGCCCTCTTCGCCGTGCAGGCGTGCCAGCGCCGTCAGAAAGGGCCCGATCAGCCAGCCCCACACAATGCCCTGGTGATAGGCGCCGTCGCGCTCCCATGGGCCACCTAAATAGCTACTGCGGTAGGACGCATCGCGCGGCGACAGCGAGCGCAGCCCACGCGGCGTGTAGAGGTGCTCATCGACGACGGCAAAGAGGCTGTGGGCACGCTCGCCCTCGAGCAGTGGAAAGGGCAGGGAGAGTGCCAGCAGCTGGTTGGGCCGAATGGATGCGTCTTTGTGTTCGCCGTCTATTACGTCGTACAGGCAGCCCCGTTCGGCGTTCCAGAACAGCTCGGAAAAAGCATGCTGCAGCGCCGCCGCCTTGGTCGATAGCTCGGCCGCACACGCTTTTTCGCCGCGCCGCTGGGCGATGTGGGCGGCGATGCGCAGGGCGTTATACCAGAGCGCATTGATCTCCACGGCCTTGCCTTGGCGCGGCGTGACAACCCAGTCGCCGACTTTGGCATCCATCCACGTTAGCTGCGTGCCGTGTTCGCCGGCGCGCAGCAGTCCATCCTCGTCCACGCCGATATGATAGCGCGTGCCGCGCTCGTGCCAGGCGATGATATCGAGCAGAACGGGCCATAGCTCATCGGCTAGCGCCTCGTCGCCGCTGTGTTCCTCGTATTTATACAAGGCGGTAAACAGCCACAGCGTGGCATCGACGGTATTGTAATCAGGGACTTCGCCGTGGTCGGGAAAGCGGTTGGGAATCAGACCCTCGTCGACGTGCTCTACAAAGGCGCGGAAAATACCGCGTGCTTCGGCCCACTTGCCGCTTACTAAGCAGATGCCCGGTAGGGCGATCATGGTATCGCGTCCCCAATCCGTGAACCAGGGATAGCCGGCCAAGATGGTGTGCAGCCCGCTGCCGCGCCGCACGAGAAATTGATCGGCGGCGCGGGCTAGCTGCGCCAGATGTGGTTTTTTTGCGATGGGAGCAGGTAGGACGACGCGCGTGCGGCGCACCATTTCGTCGGCAAAGAGCACTTCGGCATCGCGGCCGCGCGGATCGTCCGTGCTGATGAGCACGTAGAGCGGTTGGCCAACCCGTAGGGTGGCTGCGAGCGTGCCGGGCGTAAAGAGGTCTTCGCTGGCGTCGAGGCCGCGCTCCTCCTCGCGCGGGTACATGTAGTTGTAATACCAATCGGGTTCCGCTGCGTAGCGCGCCTGAGGCAGGTGGATATAAGTCGTCGGCAAATCGGCATAGGGCGCGTAGGCCAGGAGATCGTCGGCAAATCGGCCCTCGTTCTGAACGCCGCTGTTGGCGCTCATTAGATGGTGGTAATCGCGCCCGGCAAAAAACGGCTGCAGCTTCATGCGCATGGGGGCCGGCGCGCTCAGCAGCTCGTAGCGAACGACGAGGCTGTGCTCTCCGTACAGCATGGCGATCTGCTTGCGCAGCGATAGGCCCTCGCTCGTATAGACAAAAGTCGGACTGGGCGTCAGATCAAAAGAAGACAGAGAGAGATGCCCCTGTGGATGCGTGGCTCCGGGGAAGAAGTGGCAGCCCAATGCGAGGTCGTTGCCCTCTACGGACAGCGTCTCATCGAGATGGGACAGGAGGACGATGCGGCCAACGGGCGGGTGCTGTGCGACGACGAGCAGGCCGTGGTAGCGGCGCGTATGCGCCATGCAGATAGTGGAAGACGACCAGCCGCCGAGGCCGTTGGTCTCTAGCCACTCTCGGCTGGCGGCGCGCGCAATATCGCGCGTTACATCCTCTCTAAACGATATGGGTAGTGACATAGTGGGCCGTGCAGCAAACGCAGAGAATGAATAAAAAAGCCGCCGGCTTCCGCTAGGAAGCCGGCGGCCGAGCTATATGAGCGCCTATCGATTGGCGATCAACTGATCAACGACGCTTGGGTCGGCCAGCGTCGACGTATCGCCTAGTTGATCGATTTCGTTGGTAGATATCTTGCGCAGAATGCGGCGCATGATTTTGCCCGAACGCGTCTTGGGCAGACCGGGTGCCCAGTGAATGACGTCTGGGGTAGCGATGGGGCCGATGACCTGACGCACGTGCTTCTTTAGCTCGTCTTTCAGCTCGTCGGTGTACTCCTCGCCGGCGTTGAGCGTGACATAGGCGTAAATGCCTTCGCCCTTGATCTCATGCGGAAAGCCGACCACGGCCGCCTCGGCAACTTTGCCGTGCAGCACGAGCGCGCTCTCCACTTCGGCGGTGCCCATGCGGTGGCCGGATACGTTGATGACATCGTCGACGCGTCCCGTAATCCAATAGTAGCCGTCGGCGTCGCGGCGACAGCCGTCGCCGGTAAAGTAATAGCCCTTATACTGCTGGAAGTAGGTGTTCTCAAAGCGCTCGTGGTCGCCGTAGACGGTGC
>JAYPJE010000023.1:0-66126 GCA_038128265.1 Gemmatimonadota bacterium | reverse complement strand
CGCAGTCCCAGAAGGATACGGCCGGCGCCATGGTCTTGATGTAGACGCCCAGCGTAAGCAAAAAGACGCCGGCGCCAACCCAGCGGTTTAGCGCGTCGGAATTGGACATAACCTGCTCGTCGAGTAGGCGGGTGAAGTTGTCGAAACAGTCTAATCTAAAGGATTATATAGGGTTGGGAAAGTGGATGTTCAGGCCGCTAACCGCTGTTAGCTGCCGGCAATTAGCTCAGCTGTGCCCCAGGTTGAGGGATCGCGATCGACCCCCATATCGCTGCGCGAAGACCACGATTGAGTTCCGCGCTGCGCGTCGTGCAGCAGATAGGTAAATCCAAGTCGGTTGAATTCGCGCGGGCTAAAGCCGTTGAGGCCGCTGGCGGGTATTTTGATTTCCATCTGGTAGCTTTTTTTCAACACGCGCAGGCGCGCCTCGATGGCGTCTTCGGGGCAGGGAGGGGCCTGTTCGCGCGCCTCCTCTACGGCGGTCTGGCGGCCGATGGGCTTTTTCACGGTTTTGCCGATGCCGCCGGGCAAAAAGTAAAAACGGTGGCAATAGCGGTTGGCGCGATGCTCTTTTACATCGCGCGTGTCGATAAAGAGCTCCAGACAATCGCCTTCCGTGGGCTTGCGTGGATCGAGCTTGTACTGGGTTTTGTTTTTTACCTCGACGCCAAAGTAGAGGCCGCTGTCGTCCCAGCTCATGTAGACGTCAGCAAAGGGTTGCTGCCCTTCGATACCCATCAGGTCGGGGAGCAAAGCGCCCTCGTTCCACTCGCGCAGATTGCCATCAATTTTGGGTGGTTCACCGGCGTAGGGACAGGCGTAGCTGAAGTCAAAAAAAGCCCGTTGGGGCAGGTTGAGATTGGTCATTTAGCTGGCTGCCTTGCGCTTTGTCGAGCGCTTCTTGGTTGTTGCTAGGAGCTCCTTTAATACGGCGCCGGTATGCGAGGTCTTGACGTTCGCAACCTGCTCTGGCGTGCCTTCGGCGACGACCGCGCCGCCGCCGTCTCCCCCTTCGGGCCCCAGGTCAATAATGTGGTCGACGGTCTTGATGACGTCCGTATTGTGCTCGACGACAATCATGGTATTGCCAGCGTCGACCAGTCGATGCAGCACGATGAGCAAGCGCGCCACATCGGCCATATGCAAGCCTGTCGTCGGCTCGTCGAGCAGGTAGAGCGTGCGGCCCGTATCGGGCCGTGCCAGCTCGGCCGACAGCTTTAGCCGCTGTGCTTCACCGCCGGAAAGGGTCGTCGATGACTGACCCAGACTCATATAGCCTAGGCCGACGTCGTCCATGATCTGCAGCCGCTGACGGATGCGCGGAATGCCCTCAAACAGCAGCAGCGCATCGCGCACGCGCATCTCTAGCACGTCGGCAATCGAGCGACCTTTAAAGCGAACCCCTAGCACTTCGCCGGTATAGCGCTTGCCCTTGCAGGAGTCGCACTCGACCCATACGTCGGGTAGAAAGTGCATTTCTATGCAGCGCCAGCCCAGGCCTTCACACGTTTCGCAGCGCCCGCCGGGTTTGTTAAAGGAGAAGCGTCCGGCGTTAAAACCGCGCAGCTTCGCTTCGGGCAGTTCGGTATAGAGCTGACGAATCAGGTCAAAAACGCCCATGACAGTAGCAGGAGTCGATCGCGGCGAGTGGCCAATGGGCGTCTGGTCGATATTGATTACTTTGTCGATGTGCTCGAGTCCATCGAATCCGTCAAACTCGCCGACGGGCCGGCTGGCTTTGTGCAGCTGGTTGGCCAAAGCGTTGTAGAGCACCTCCTCTACCAGCGAAGATTTGCCCGAACCAGAGACGCCGGTGATGCCGATAAGTTTGCCCAGCGGCAGGCGCACGTCGATGTTGCGCAGGTTGTTCTGGCGTGCGCCGAGCACGGTTAGCGCCTGACCGCTTCCTTTGCGTCGCTGGGCGGGCACGTCGATGTGTAGCTCGTCGCGCAGATAGGCGCCGGTCTGCGAAGCAGGGGTCTCGCGCACCATAGCGGGCGGGCCACTCGCCACGACTTCGCCGCCCTCGCGACCTGCTCCGGGTCCAATGTCGACGATGTAGTCGGCCTGCTGCAGCGTCTCGCGGTCGTGTTCGACGACGACGAGTGTATTACCCAAATCGCGCAGCGCCGCCAGCGCATCGAGCAGGCGACGGTTGTCGCGTGGGTGCAGGCCAATGGTTGGCTCGTCGAGTAGATACAGCACGCCGGTCAGGCCGGAACCGATCTGCGATGCGAGGCGGATGCGCTGTGCCTCGCCCCCTGAAAGCGTTGAGGCGCGGCGGTCCAAGGAGATGTAGCCAAGGCCGACGCGCTCCAAAAAACCAAGTCGCATGCGAATTTCTTGCAGCAGTTCGCCGGCGATTTCTCCTTCGCGCACATCCAACGCCATATCGGCAAAAAATGGCTGGCTTTCGGCAATGGGGAGACGGGCAATATCGGCAATGCTGCGTTCGCGCAGATAGACAAAGCGGCTCTCTGTCTTCAGGCGCGACCCCTCGCAGGCCGAGCACGGAACCTGTTTTAGCGTGCGCTTGTGGCGCGTCGAACGCCGCGCGGTCTCGTCGATGATGGGTAGCACGCCGCGGTAGCAGAAAGCGTGGCCACGCTCGTTTAAAGCCATGCGCTCGCCGGGCGCACCGTAGAGCAGGGCGCGTCGCGCAGCATGAGAGAGTTCGGCGAAGGGGGTGTCGATGTCAAAGCCTAGTTTGCTCCCGGCCAGCTCCAATAGGCGCGCAAAGTCAGCGTCCTCAATAGCGCCCCATAGGGCAATCGCACCGGCGCGCACGCTGAGGCTGTGGTCGGCGATAACCAACTCGCGGTCAACGCCTTCTCCCTCGCCGAGCCCTTCGCATATGGAACACATGCCCTGTTGGTGATTAAATGAAAAGCTCTGCGGGTGCAGCGTAGAGAAAGCATCGCCACACTGCGGGCAAGAGTAGCGCCGGCTGTAGCGCGTTTCCTCTTCTTCGTCTGGATAGTATGCAATGAGCTCACCGCCCGATAGCTCCAAGGCGCGTTCGACGGATTCGTTGAGGCGGCTCAGCTCGCGCTGGCGCACGGCTAGGCGGTCGACAATGAGTTCGACGCGGTGGCGCAGCCGGCGCTCAATGGCGATATCCTCGCTCAATTCGTGGATTTGCCCGTCGATGCGCACGCGCACAAAGCCATCCGTGCGCGCTCGCTGGAGCAGCGTCTCATAGCCCTCGTTGTGACGCGGTTCCACCGGAGCCAGCAGCACTACGCGTTTTTCAGCCGCACTGTCGAGAAGGCGATCGACGATCTGCTGTGCCGTTTGAGAGCCGACGGGCACGCGGCAGCGCGGACAGTGCTGGGTGCCGATAGTCGCATAGAGCGCGCGCACGTAATCGTATACTTCGGTTACCGTGCCCACCGTAGAGCGCGGATTTTTGCTCGGCGGCTTTTGCTCGATGGCGATGGCGGGAGACAGGCCGGCGACGCGCTCGACCTTGGGTTTTTGCATCTGTTCGAGGAATTGGCGCGCGTAGGCCGAAAGCGACTCCACGTAGCGCCGCTGTCCCTCGGCGTAGATGGTGTCAAACGCAAGCGTTGATTTACCCGAACCCGAGACGCCGGATATAACCGTCATCTGATCGCGGGGGATTTTAACGTCGATACCGCGCAGGTTGTTCTGGCGCGCGCCGCTGACCTCAATTTCGCGGATCCAGCCGCTGTCGGCTTCTCTCTTACGCTTCTTGTTTACGCGTTTGCGCGTTCGCTTTTTCGGGGGATCGAGCAAGTCTTTGAGAAAGCGGCCAGTGTAGGACTGCGCAACGGCTGCAACTTGTTCCGGCGTGCCCATAGCGACAATTTGGCCACCGTCAGCGCCTCCTTCCGGACCGAGATCTAAAATGTAGTCGGCCGTTTTGATCACTTCCATATTGTGCTCAATCACGACGACCGTATTGCCCTGATCGGCAAAGGTGTGAAGTATGTTGAGCAGCTTGTCGACGTCGGCAAAGTGCAGGCCCGTGGTCGGTTCGTCGAGGATGTAGAGCGTGCGTCCGGTGCTGCGCCGGCAAAGCTCCTTGGCCAGCTTTACGCGCTGGGCCTCGCCGCCGGACAGGGTTGGAGCAGGCTGCCCCAGCCTTATATAGCCGAGTCCCACGTCGTCGAGGGTTTTTATCACGCGGTGTATTTGTGGCACGTTTTCGAAAAAGGTCAGCGCTTCTTCCACTTCCATCTGCAAGATGTCGGCGATGGACTTTTCGCGGAATTTTACCGTTAGCGTTTCGCGGTTAAAGCGGCTGCCCTGACAGACTTCGCACTCTACCCAGACGTCGGCCAAGAATTCCATTTCGACGAGCGTGGCGCCGTTGCCCTCACAGGCCTCGCAGCGCCCCCCCTTTACGTTGAAAGAGAAGCGGCCTTGCTGATAGCCGCGCAGGCGCGCTTCGGGCAGCTTGGCAAAGAGCTGGCGGATAGGTGTGAATACGTCGGTGTAGGTCGCCGGATTTGAGCGCGGCGTGCGGCCGATGGGCTTCTGGTCGATGCGAATGACCTTGTCGAGATGTTCGACGCCGCGGATAGATGAATGTGCGCCGGCTTCGATCTGGGCGCGGTGTAGCTGCCGGTCGAGCGCTTTAAAGAGGATGTCGTTTACCAGCGATGATTTGCCCGAACCCGACACCCCGCAGACGCTGGTAAAACAGCCTAGGGGAATGCGCGCATCGACGTTTTGCAGATTGTGGTGGCGGGCGCCGATGATTTCCAGCCACTGGCCGCTGCCGGCTCGCCGCTGGCTTGGCGTGGGGATCTGCAGTCGGCCGGCCAGATAGTGTCCTGTAATTGAGTCGGGGTGTTTTTCTACGTCTGTTGGTGTGCCGCATGCCACGAGTGTACCGCCGCGCTCGCCGGCTCCGATACCGAAGTCGACGATGAGGTCGGCTTCGCGCATGGTCTCTTCGTCGTGCTCGACGACGATGACGGTATTGCCGATATCGCGGAGCCGCTTGAGCGTGTCGAGCAGTCGTCGGTTGTCGCGGTAGTGCAGGCCAATGGACGGTTCGTCGAGAATGTACATCACACCGACTAGGCCGGAGCCGATTTGCGACGCTAGGCGGATGCGCTGTGCCTCGCCGCCGGATAGCGTGTGGGCACCGCGGTCCAGAGTGAGATAGCCCAGACCCATGTCGCACATGAGCTGCAGGCGCCCACGAATTTCTTTTAGCGCTTCTTCGGCAATCAGGGCGCGCACGGGGTCGAACGCCAAATCGGCAAAGAAATCGCGCGCCTCTTCAATGGCGATGCCGGTCAGCGAGGGCATATTGCGCTCCTCTATGAGCACCGATAGCGATTCGGTGCGCAGGCGTCCTCCTGTACAGGCTGCGCAAGTCTGCGTGCCCATAAACTGCTCCAACTCGCGTCGAATGCGCTCGTTGCCGCCGCGGAAGCGCTCTTCGAGCATGGCGACGACGCCCTCATAGGGGTCGTCGTGCGACCAGGTGTACTTGCGCTTGTTGGTATAGGTGAAAGTGATCTTTTCGTCGCCGAGGCCATGGAGAAAGCCGCGCTTCTGCTCCGCGTCGAGGTCCTGCCACGGCGTGTTGAGGTCAAAGCCGAGGTAGTCGGCAGCGCCCTCGTAAAGGTGCAGGCGCCAGCGGTTGCTCGTCACGTCGCCGAGTGGCTCGATTGCGCCCTGCATAATGGATTTCTGCGGATCGGGTATCAGCAAGTGCTCGCTCATCAGCACCTGCGTGCCAAGTCCGTTGCACGCGCGGCACATGCCCTGTGGGTTGTTAAATGAGAACATTTGCGGGGTCGGCTCTTGGTATGATACGCCGCAGTCGGGGCAGTCAAAGCGGGCGCTGTAGAGCTGGTCCTGTTCGCCGTCGCGCGCAACAATGAACGTGCCCTCGCCCATTCGCAGGGCCGTGTCCACTGCTTCGGTGAGCCGACCGCGCTGCTCTTCGCGCAGCACGAGGCGGTCTATCACCACTTCAATAGTGTGGCGGCTGTAGCGATCCAATTCGGGTGCATCGTCGAGATGGAATATTTGTCCATCGACGCGCACGCGGATGTAGCCGGCTTTCTGCAGGTCTTCGAAGAGTTCGTGGTACTCGCCTTTGCGCTCCTGCACTATCGGGGCCAGCACGTGTAGACGCGTTCCCTCGGGCAGGGCGTGAATGCGCGACACCATCTGCTCGCGGCTTTGCGCGCCAATGGGCTGTCCGCACTCGACGCAGTGCGGCACGCCAACGCGCGCGAAGAGAATGCGCAGGTAGTCGTATATCTCTGTAATGGTGCCCACCGTCGATCGCGGATTTTGGCCAGCGGTTTTCTGGGCGATAGAAATCGTTGGTGCCAGTCCAGAAATTTGGTCGACGTCCGGCTTTTCCATCTGGCCGAGAAACTGGCGCGCATAGGCCGATAGCGAGGTCACATAGCGGCGCTGGCCTTCGGCGTACAGCGTATCAAAGGCCATGGACGACTTGCCCGAGCCCGACACGCCTGTAAAGCAGATAAGCTGGTTTTTGGGCAGCTCTAAATGGACGTTTTTCAGATTGTGCACGCGGGCGCCGCGCACGATGATTTGGTGGGTTTCCATGCCTATCCTTGCAGTTGGGCAAAGCCCGAAGGGCACATCGTCGACTGTGCGCTGCCTTCGTGTAATACCGGACCGACCAATTAATCTGGTTGGAAAAGGTGAAAATGGAAAGGGCGGGTCCGCATATTGGATGATAGTCGGAGTGCGCATCGGGTCAACCCCCGTTCGCAGGAGGCGCATCACTGCCCGGCGCAAGGAGCGTTAACCCCTTGCTTGACGCCCTTTAGACACCGCACTATACTGACAAATTGCGCGATAAATTGGTGTGGTCTATCAATATTCACCTTCTCCTATTTGAGGAATTTTTACCATGATAAAACTGGGTGCTAATTCGGTTCTCTTTGGCGGTTTTGATATTGAAACCGCCTTCAAATACATCGCCTGGGCAGGCTACGACGGCATTGAACTGTCGGCCATTAAGGGAAACTGCGAACACCTCGAGCTCGACAACTGGCAGGCGCAGAAAAACCAGATTCAGGAATTGAGCGAGCAATATGGACTGCAATTGCTGGCAATGGAAGAAGCCGCCCTCGACGAAGAGCGCTTGGAGAAAGCCTTTGCAGCGGGTGCTGAAATCGGTATTCCGGTTATCAATGTAGGACCGGGCGGCAAAGCCGACGTCGAAGAAGATATCCAATATCACATAGAATTTATTGCCAAGATGGCCGATCGCGCCCATGCGCACGGGGTTACCATGGGCGTCAAAGCGCATGTGGGCAACTGCATTTACAATACGCCGACAATGCTGCGCGCTATGGAAGCAATTGAATCACCTGGCTTTGCCGTAAATATGGACCCAAGCCACATCCATCGCGCCGGCGAAAATCCGGTCGAGGCATTGGGCGCCGTGGTATCGCGCGTCAAGCACGTGCACATACGCGACTGTGCGGTGCCCGAAGGCGGGCCGGGCGCGCCGGAACTGCAGGCCTGCGGACGCGGGCAAATCGACCTGGCCGGCTACGTGCGCGTATTGCATGAGGCGGGTGGTGATTTGTCGGCTAGTTTCGAGGTTATTGGCGCCAAGGAGTACGAGTTGGGCCGCGTTGCGACGATCGCCGCTGAAAGTCGCGGTTACCTCAATGCCTGTTTGAAGGCGTGCGGCGCGCGCTAGCGCGTATTCCCAGCTGTGCGCGCCTTTATTGCCCTGCGTCCACCTGCCGACGTGCTGTTGGCATTGGACAATTGGTGTGATACGCTGCGCGTGCGCTGGGATGTGGGGGCCGTGCGCTGGGTGCCTGGGGAACATAGGCACTTGACGCTGCGCTTTCTGGGCGAGAGCAAGGCAGAGACCGTGCAGTCGCTGCGAGAAACCCTTGCGCAGGTGGCTGCACAGACCGCCGCTTTTGCGCTGCGCATCGAAGGGGTCGGCTGTTTTCCCAATGCGCGTCGACCGAGCGTTTTGTGGGCTGGCCTCGGTGGTGCGACCGACGAGCTCGGTGTGCTGCAGCAGCGGGTAGAACAGGTCGTTCGGGGTGCGGGTTGGTCGGCCGAAGAGCGCTCTTTCCGTCCTCACATCACGTTGGGACGGGTGCGTTCGCGCAGTTCCGTGCCGAGCGTCAATTGGATGAGCGAAGGGCCAAGCCTAGCGTTTGATGCGCGTGCAATAGAGCTGGTAGAAAGCCGTCTCGGGCGCCGGGGACCCGCCTATGAAACGCTGAGCCGCGCGCCGTTTGGTTTGTAACGGAGTCTCCGCTAGTCGGCTGGGCGAAACAGCCCGAACGAGCTGGTGTAGCCGTGTAGATGGGTAGACGGCCCGACGGGACCAATTTCACCGCTGCAAAAAAAGCCGGTTAGCGGCACGTGGCCAACGCGTTCGAAAAAGGCTTTGGATTCGTGTTCGGGGTGGGAGAATAACTGCTGTCCGCGCCCGGTGCAGGTAAAGAGCAGAGAGCCCCTGGGACGCGCGCCGCGGGCGCAGTAGTCCTGCAGCAAAATGTCGAGCTCTTCGCTAGCTGCTTCGGCGTCGCGCAGGTGAAACTGCACCGTTTGGCCGGGGCGCAGCACGTCGCCTATGGCCAGGTAGCCTTTTTCGTGATCCATGTGCACGATATTGCGCATGAGAAAGTCGCCCGGTTCGAGCGGATCTTTTAATTCGGTGCTGGCAATACCTAGCAGCAGTCCGTCGCGCATGCGCGCTTGGTCCTGGGGGCTGAGGCTGTGGTAGAGTTCGGCCAGCATCTGCGACGCGGGCTTTTCGTCCAGTTGGAACAGCAGGTTTTCCTCGCACGTATTGGCCGTCATGGGGTTGCCGATGGGACGACAGCCGCGCGCTACGAGCGCATCCACCTGTATATTGCCCTGTAGCGCGATGCCGACTAGACCATTGCCGTGCAGAGAGCCGTCCAAGAAGAGGATGTTGTCGTCGAGAGCGGAGGCCAGCCCGCCTATTTGCGTGCAGCCTGGATAGGCAAAGTCGAGTCCGGCCAGCAGCGGGCGCGGGTCGAAAGATGGCGGGCCGGCCAGATTGGCCATCAGCACAAAGTGTGCGGGGTGTGCGCGGTCGGCTCCGACCAAACGAACCCAAGCGTCGGGTCCGGCATCGGCGTTGGGACACTGTTCTTGGCGACAGTAGAATGGATGGATCGATACGTCCGGCAGGTGGGCTGCACACAGGGCCAGAGCCGGCCCCTGCTCCGCTTCGCAGCCTCCGCCCAGTTGGCCTGCTCCGCTGCAGCCAATGCTGACGCGTGGCTCAAAGAGTGCGTTGCACTGCTGGGCAATGTACTGGTAGTGACTGGCGTGATGCGAAGACACAAAGGCGCACACGAGATCGGGGCGCTGTCCATCGAGCTGTGCGTCGACGGTGCGCTTGATATCGGCGAGTGCCGCGCTGGCGCTGGCTTTGGTAGATAGGGCGGAAGCCCAGATCATATGTGGTCCTTTTTCCTGTATAAAAACAAAAATTGCCGCGGCGGACAATGCCTGCGGTCGCTCAATTGGAGGAGTAGAGAATGCCTGGTAGACCCTATGTTCTCGCAGAGACCAACTGGCAGGCGGTGCAGTCTACGCGCTACGACACGGCCGTGTTGCCCTGGGGGGCAACCGAAGCACATAATTACCACTTGCCCTACTCGACCGATGTCGTGCAGTGCGATGAGATCGCTGCCGAAGCGGCTCGGCTCGCTTGGGAGCAGGGGGCGCGTCCGATTGTGCTGCCGACGGTGCCCTTCGGCGTCAATACGGGCCAGCTCGATGTCAAGCTCGATATCAATATGAATCCTTCAACGCAGCTGGCCGTGCTGTCGGACATCGTTTCGTCCCTGCAGCACCAGGGCTTCGATCGCCTGCTCATTATGAACGGTCACGGGGGTAACGACTTTCGCCAGATGGTGCGCGAACTGCTGCCCAAGTACGATGTGTTTATCTGCTGCATGAATTGGTATAGCAGGGTGAGCGACGATATGTTTGAGCGCGGCGGTGACCACGCCAACGAGATGGAGACCAGCTTGATGCAGTACTTGCGCCCCGATTGGGTGCTGCCGCTCGACCAGGCCGGCGACGGCCGCGAGCACGCCTTTACTATTCGCGGTCTGCGCGAGGGATGGGTATGGACACAGCGCGACTGGCTGCGGGCTACCGACGATACGGGTATTGGCGATCCGAGTTTATCGACGCCGGAAAAGGGTCGGCACTGCCTAGAGCGCGTCGCTGCCGACATAGCCTCTTTTCTCGTGGAGCTGGCCGCTGCCGACCTCGACGATCTGTATGAGGCGTAATGGCGTATTACGCCTTCACCGTGCCGGGTCTTGAAGGCCTGCTGGCGCGGGAGATTGCCGATAAGGGAGGACGCAGCGACGAGCGGCGCCGCGGTGTAGTATTCTTTGACTGGCCCGGCGATGTGCAGCCCGCACTGCAGTTGGGGATGGCCGAGGACGTCTTTGCGCTGGTCGCGCGCCAGAAGGTGTCTTTGCAAAAAGAGGGCCTGCGCGAAATCGAAGCGCTGGTCGAGGGCGCATCCGCGTGGGATACTGCGCTGGGTGCGCTGCATGCGGTCCGTCCGCGCCGGGGTCAACGCATGCGCTTTCGCGTGGTCGTGCAGCGGCGTTCGGGAGGGCAGCGCTACGTGCGCAAGGTCGTAGAAGAGCGCGTGCGGCAGGCGGTGTCCCGTCGCTTTCCCGCATGGAAAGCCGTAGCGGAAGAAGGCCTGCTGGAAGTGTGGGTGCTCGAAGAGGAAGGCGAAGTGCTGTGCGGCCTGCGCCTGTCCGATCGCACGATGCGCCATCGCACCTACAAAAAGAGCACGATTGCCGCCTCGCTGCGTCCGGTCGTGGCGCGTGCGATGGTGGTGATGACGCAGCCGCGCCCAGAGGACGTATTTCTCGATCCAATGTGCGGTGCGGGTACTTTGCTCATCGAGCGCGGCGAGTGTGCTCGCTACCGCCAACTGCTAGGCGGTGACGTGCGGCCCGATGCGCTGGAAGCGGCGCGCAGCAATATAGGTCCGCGCTACAAACCCATTGAGCTGCGGATTTGGGATGCCTGCAACCTGCCGCTGGATACCGGCAGCGTCGGTGCGGCTGCCTGTAACCTGCCCTTTGGCAAAAAGGTGGGTTCGCGCGGTGAATTAGCTGACCTCTACGCTCGCTGCGTGCCGGAACTGCGCCGCGTCTTGGGATCTGGGGCCGCCGCTGTGCTGCTGACAAGCGAGCGCGCGCTGCTGGAGCGGACGCTACAGCGCGCGGATATCTTTTACTGCGAGCGCATGCTGTCGCTGACGGTGCTGGGGCAGCGCGCCTTCGCCTTTGCGCTGCGGGCTATATAGACAGGTCTCGTCGTCTGTATAAACGCTTTACAACAAGGAGAATTTCATGGGAGAATTTGCGAATAAATCGGTAATTGTCACTGGAGGGGCGAAGGGTATTGGCTCGGGCATTACGCGTGCCTTTGCAGAGGCCGGTGCGCGTGTTGCCTGTATGGACGTCGATGCGTCTGCGGGTGCCGCGATGGCCGCCGACAGTGCCGCTATGGAAGGTGAAATCCGTTTTTTCGAGTCCGATGCCTCTGATGCCGGCGTGTGTAAAGAGGTCTGCGAAACCGTCATAGCGGACTGGGGCGGTATTGACATTTTGTGCAATAACGTCGGCATCCAGCCTACGCATAGCTACGTGCCGGCACACGAGCTGCCCGAGGATACGTGGGATCGCATTATTGACGTCAATTTGAAAAGCTACTTTCTCATGGCCAAGTACAGTGTGCCGAACATGATGGCGCGCAGCAGCGGCGTGATCCTCAATACGGCCAGCGTGCAGGGTTTGCAATCGGCGCTCGGCGTCTCTGCTTATGCCGCCAGCAAAGGAGGCATACTTTCGTTAACCCGCCAGCTAGCGCTAGAGTATGCGCGCCACAATATACGCGTGCTCGCCGTCAATCCGGGCGGTATCGATACGCCGCTCGTCGACGAACTTGTCGAGGCACAGGGCATGGATCGCCAAGAGTTTGAAAAAGGCTACGCTGAAATTCACCCTGTCGGGCGGTTTGGCCAGCCGGTGGATATTGCCAATGCCATGCTGTTTTTAGCCAGCGACAAGGCGTCTTTTATGACGGGTTCGTATATCAATGTCGACGGCGGACTGATGGCCAAGGGTGCTTGGGCGTGAGCTTGGGAGATATCGATCAATATCTCGCGCGCGGCTACTGGATTTTTCGTGGGATTGTGCCGCCCTCTCTGCTGCGCGATTTGCGTAGTCAGGCCGACCGCGCCCGTGCGCTGGCACACGAATTGAATGGACCGCAGACGCAGCGCATTCAGCCGTTGGACCAGTACGGCGACCGGATTGACCTGCAGCCTTTTCGAGACTACGTCGAGCTGCCGCCTCTGCGCGATGCCATCGCCGACTTGCTGGGGCCGGGTTATACCCACGCGCATCTCAATATTATGGGGCTGCTCGTCGAGCCGGCCGAACACCCATGGCACTGCGGCTGGCACCGAGACGGTGTCGTCGAAGTGCCCCCCGAGGCACGCACGCCGGAACTCATGGTCGAGATGAACGCATTTTGGCACGATTTGCGCGTATTTAACCAGGTCAATTGCGCAATTTACGCCGACTCGTGCACGTGGTTTGTACCGGGGTCGCATCTTCGCTCATTCGACGTTCCGGGCGAAGAGCAAAGCACGGGCGTGGAGGCGATGCAGCGGCCGCCCGCAGGGCTATCTGATGCGGAAGCCGAGCGCTTCTACCTACAGCACTGTCTGGATATGCCCGGTGCGGTGCAAGTGCATCTGAATGCCGGCGATTTTCTGCTCTATCGCAATCTGGCCTGGCATACGGGGCTCTACTTGCCCTACCAGCCGCGCGCGACGATTCACGATATCGTTAGCCACCCGCAAGGGGGTGACGTGACGGCGCGCTGGCGCGCGGCGCAAAAGCGGGCGCGCGCAGACTGGGAAGCGGCTAAGGAGACAGTCTAGTCCAGACCTGCTGTATCGATACCCTATCCGGAATAAGCACCTATAATGTCGATAATCAGCTCGATGTCATGGCGTGCATCGGCGAGCGGCGTGCGCGGCGGCGTGCCAGCGGTAATACAGGCGTGAAAGTGCTTTAGTTCGCGCACGAAAGGGCTTTCCCAAGCGATGCTCGGATGCTCGCACACGGGGGTGCCCTGCCCGTCCAGACGCTGCACTTCTAAGGTGGAAAGAATGCCGCGCGCAAATCCCGTCGGGTAAGACAGCAGCAGGCGGCTGTCGTCGCCGCTGATTTCCAGCGTTTCCTTGAAGTCGCGCACGTCGCGCAGTTCGACCCAGGTGGCCGCACAGCGCGCTCCGCTCGCGTAGGCCAGCACCGTGTGAATGCCCCAGCCGTCGTTCCATATCTCGGTCGACAGCACGCGCTCGGGCACGCCGAGCACGGCACGCGCGCCGTAAATATCGTGAATCATGCTGCCGGCTAGGCGAAAGAATGCGCCGCGCACCGATTCGGTGACGTCGCCGATGGCCTGCCGGGCGGCGGCGTTGCGCGCGGCCTGCGCTTCTTCTATGCGTGCAGACGGCAGGTCGTTCGCCCTATGCAGGCGAAAGTGGGCCAGGTGATGTGAGTTGTCGGTATGCAGGTGGTTGATCTGCGCGTAGCGAATAGTCTGCATGGCGTTGGCACGCTGCTGAGCCAGTTCAAAAGCGGGATCGTAGACCTTCATATAGGCGGCCATACCCACGGTGCCGGCACGCTGCTGGGCCGCCGTTATTTGCGCCATTTCCTCCAGTGAAAAGCATATGGGCTTTTCGATTAGCACGTGTTTGCCGGCGTCAAAAGCAGCGACAGCGGCTGCCGTTTTGGGGTCCGTGTGGCACAGCAGCACGGCGTCGATATCGCTGTTTAATAGCTCGTCGAGATCGCTCGTATGGCGCGCGATGTGAAACTGCTCGGCTACGGCAGCAGACAGCGAAGGCGAAAGATCGCATGCGATCTCGACGGAAAACTCCTCCTGCAGTTCGGCCAAGTTAGGCAGGTGCTGTACCTGCGCTACGGCACCGCAGCCAACAATGCCCAGGCGCACTCGTTGCATACTATCCTCCGTTTTAGTCGATTGGAAATGGTGCGCGCATTTTCGCGCCGCCTAGCCCAGCTTGCCGGCGCGCGGCGCTAGGTCGTTCCAGCGATCGGCCAGTGCGTAGAGATCCCAGTGTGCCTGGCGCAGCTTTTCCCACATGGCTTCGCGCAGCGCGTCTGCACGCTCGGCATCATCGCCTTGTATCGCCTCTTTTAGTTCGTCTCCAAGGGTCTTTTGCCCATCGGCACAGGCGCGCGCGCTGGCGGCTAGCGCTTCGGCTCTGCTGGCCACGTCGTCGATGAGCACATCGATGGGCGTATGCTCGTCCGTCTCGACGTCGTAGCTGCTAGAGGCGATAAAGCGCGTGGGATGGCGCGTGCCGTCGGCGTCGCGTCCCGTGTGTGTGGGCTGCACGTGCGGGGTGACGGATAGATACATGTACACCGGTTCATCTCCGTCGTTGCGCACTTGATGAATTTCATCGGCTAGCGCAAAACAGAGCTGGCCGGGGCCGAGCGTTTGCTCGTCGCCGTCGATATAAAACGTCAATCGGCCTTGTAGCACAAAGAATATTTCGTGCCCGAGGTCATGACTGTGCATGCCGTGCACTTCGCCCGGCTCAATGCGCAGAAAGCGCGCGCGGATATGTGGAGTTACCAGCAGGTTTTTAATGTCTTCGCGGTAGTCAAATACGTGGAAGCTCATGCGTTAAGGACCTCCTTTAAGCGCGTTGCAATAGCCGACTCATCGCCGTCGTGTACCTGAATCATATCGAGGCGCAGCTGCCCTTCTGCGGCGTCGAGCCAGATGGCGGGAGAGCCATCGCGCAGGGCCTGAGCTATATCGCCAGCGCTTTGCTCGCCCGCCGTTTCTCCAATGTGCAGACAAACACCCGAACCGCGCTGGTCGACTTGCACTCCAGGTAGCGGACCGAGGGCTGCAACTAGCTTTTCCGCCCGCTGCTGTGCAGCGGCCAGGCGTTCGTCATGGTCCAGCGAGAGCCAGCGGCGCAGCGCGGCGACGACGCCAAAGACTTCCTGTCGATCGACTTTGAACGGGCGGCCAAAGCCCAGCAGGTCGCGTTTTTCAAAGCCGGCGAAGCTGTGCAGACGCGCCGCGTCAACCAGGTCTTTGCGGCCGCAGAGCAGACCGGTCGAGTTGGGAGCGCCAAAGTACTTGGCGCCGTATCCGAATAGGTCGGCACCCATCTCAGCGTAGCGGTGCAGGCCGTCGAGCGGATAGACCTTGTAGGCCGAGTCGACGATAACCGGCACGCCGTGGCGGTGGGCAATGTGGATGACTTCTTCCGCGCTGAGGTAGGCACCGGGCGCGTCGATTTCGGGGTAGAGTATAGCTGCGGTGCGCTCGCTGATAGCCGATTCCAAATCGGCGACCTCGACGTGTGTTGCGCTGCCTACGGGTACAATCTCGACGCCGGTCATGCGCACGACGCGATCGTATTTATAGCGCTGCGGTTGTTGGATTATGACCTGGTCTTTGAGGCCGTGTAAGTTGGGTAGTTGCGCCATTTTATCTGGGTCGTCCCCGGTCAGACAGGCGGCTGTGCCTAGGACGAGTGCCGCGGCGCAGCCCGGCGTGACGAGAGCGGCGGGACAGGTGATCATATCGGCGATGGCTTCGCCCGAGCGGATAAACAGCTCTTCCATATCGACGTAGTAGCGGCCGGCCTGGCGCATGACTTCGACGATGTCGGGATGGGGTTCGGAGCCGCCCAGCAGCGTGCGTGCGCCTAGGGCGTTGATGGCCGGTCGCACGCCGAGTTGGGCGTAGAGTTGCAGTGCATCAGTAGACATGGGGGTAGCTCTCCATAGGGGTGTTTGGCCAGAGTTCGACCGGTGTTAAAAGCAGCGGGCGGCCGTTGTTGCGCAGGCGCATCTGTAAATAGGCCCCGAGCTGACCCGGTTGCGCGGCAATGAGTCGCGGTCGCAGGAGCGCGTAGTTGAGCGGCGGCAGGCGCGGCACCTCGGTCACTTCAATGCCGTGCTCAGCCGACAGTCCGGCGCGTTGCAGAGCCAATTCGATGGCTGCGTCGAGACCGCCTAATGCGTCGATTAGACCGTGTTCAAGGGCGCGCTGACCGCTCCAAACGCGTCCGCGGGCCAGCTGCTCTAGCTCAAAGGGTCTCATGTCGCGGTTGGCGGCTGCGCGCGCGACAAAATCGGCGTAGAGCGCGCGGATGACGGCCTCTGCGCGCTGGCGCTCGCGCTCGTTTAGCGTGCGGTCGGGTAGCGCGCCGACAAAGGGAAGGGTCATGCCAAAAGGCAGATCTGCGTGTCGGCCGACCTGCACGCGATCGGTGCTTAGCCCGAGTGTTTCCTTGATGCCCGCGTCATAGATCCAGCCGCCAATAACGCCGATGGACCCCGCAACCGTATTGGGTGCTGCTACGATGGCGTCGGCGTTCATCGACAGCCAGTAGCCGCCCGATGCAGCGACGTAACTCTGCGAGGCGATAATGGGCTTGGTGGCCCGGCAGGAGCGCACCTCATCGGCTACCAGGTCTGCGGCTAATACCTCGCCGCCGGGCGAATCGACGCGCAGCACGACGGCATCGATCTGCGCGTCTTCGCAGACGGCACGTAGATCGTTGGCTAACTGGCGCGCGCGAATGCCGCTGTCCATTGCGCAGGGACCCAGCGCATAGACCACGGCTACGCGCGGCGGTTGACCCCAGACAGGGGTTGATGGCTGTAGGTAACGGTCGGCCTTTAAGGGGGATCGCGGCGTGCCGAGTGCTTTGGCAATGCGGTCGATCTCGCTCCAGCGCGCCACGCGATCTACCAGGCCGTTGGCCAGCGCCTCTTGGGGTAGGAAGAGCGTCTCTCCGTTGACGAGGCCGTCAAAAGTATCGCCGTCTATCTGGCGACTCTGACCGATTGCACTGCGCGCGAGTGCATAGAAGTCATCGACCAGTGCCTGCGCCTGTGCGCGTTCGCCGGGAGACATATCGCCGCGCGTAAAGGGCTCATAGGCCGATTTAAATTCAAACAGGCGCCACTCATCGACGCCGATGCCCAATTTATCGAGCGCGCCCTTCAAGTAGGTGTTGCCCTGCACAT
Organism: Gemmatimonadota bacterium; assembly: GCA_038128265.1. Lineage (GTDB taxonomy): Bacteria > Latescibacterota > UBA2968 > UBA8231 > UBA8231. Next base: position 48,991 of record JAYPJE010000023.1, on the reverse strand, counting down.
AGCCTTCCAATACGAGCATGCCAACCGGGTCGATGATCAAGTAGTCTGCTACAGAAACCAGGTAGTACAGGGGCAGCGTTGCGCTATCAATGTAGATGACGACGCGCTTGCCGGCTGCTTGCAGCTGGCGCAGCTTTTCGCGCAGTTCCCAGGCCATGGTGCGATCGATTTGCAGTCCAGAAGCGTTGATGGCCAGGCCGGCGATATGCGGGTCGCGCCGCACGCGCTCAATGAGCGATAGCAGGTCCAGCAGCGCGTGGCCCTCGTCAAAAAGGGCGAAGCGCCGATGGCGCACGGGCCCATCGAGCTCGATTTGCACAAAGCGCTCGCTGTCTGCGGCGAAGGTGCGTCCCACGCTTTCTTCGTAGCCGCCCAGACGGAAGACATAGGTATTAAAAGCGTGTTGGCGTGCGGCGTCGGTATGCCATTGGACGGCGCTACTCGCCGAGCCCATGCTCAATTCAAGACCTAAGGCAAAGGCGCCGCTGTCGCCGTAGCGCGCGACCAGGTGAAGTCCCGCAGCGGGAGTAACGCGGGCACCTAGCTGCCATGAGGAAGGCATGTGGCGACCGCGGGTGCCTTCGGCAAAGAGCGTGAGGCGCGCGCTGTTGAGCGGGCGTAGTCCGATGTCGAGCGCCAGTTCGCGGTCCCTGCCGCTGGCTGTCGCAGTAACGGTAGCTCCGGCAGAAAAGCGCGGAGACGGGCGGTAGAAGGCGCCGAGCACATAGTGATTTTTGCGTGCAAAAGCGCGCGCGTCGCCCGTGCTAAATCCGTAGGAAAAGCCCAATCCCAGGCGACGATCGCCGCCGCTTAGGGAAATTCGGTAGTCGGTTACGTGCCGTTTGTTCCAGGTGCTGCGCACGGCAGCAAAGCCCATCTGGCGTGCGCCGCTGAACAGGCCCCACTGTAGCTGGGGGGCGCCGATACGCGCGGAGGAGAATGCGACGGTGTTTTCTAATGCTTCTACGTAGTTTAGCAGTGCTGGGTTGCCATAGCCATAGAGCGCATCGCGCGAGGCGCCAGGCGCATCGAGAAGGAATGCCCTGCGCGCTTCATCGGAGGGAAAGGCACGTTGTGCAGCGGTTGGTTGCGCGGCCATAATAGCACATAGGTGTGAGACAAAGACGGCCCATCGCAGCGCACTAGGGTAGCTCATTTTGCTCCACATACTTTTATTATTGGGCCAGGTACTAAATGCAATTGCGGCGCCTGAGTCAATTGCGTCCAGCATTTTCAACGCAGGTTATACGGAGAGAGACTATGTCGGAGAGCATACCTCGTCTACCCGACGAGCACCTAGCGGCGGCGCGCGATATAATTGCCCAAAACCGCACAAAGAAAAACTGCAAGATCTGCTACGACCGCGGCTTTCTCGGCACAAATCAGGACAATATGCTGGTGCCGTGCAATAAGTGTGTAGATTCCGATGCCGTAATGGAAGCGTGGCGCACGTACGTGCGTGAAAACGAGGCTCTCAGTGCGCTGTACGGCGACTATTTTGAGGAAGAGGAAGAAGAAGGCGAAGAGGAAAAGGCGGAATAGGCATCTCGTTCAGTCGCTAGGGTTGAAAGAGGCGCAGGTCTCCTTTGCCCGCTCGCAGCACCTCGGCTCGATCGCCGACCAGCGATACGACGCTGGATGGCTGCACGGGCAGTGAGCCGCTTGCGAGTATTAAATCGACGAGACTGCCCATCTGCTCTTCCAAGTCGCGCGGTTCGGTTATGACTTCCTGCGTTGAGAAATTGGCGCTGGTACTCAGAATGGGTGCGCCGAGCGCGGATACGAGGGCGAGCGGCACCGGATGGTCGGGAATGCGCAGGCCGACAGTTTGCTGACCTGTCGTTAGCGCGAGCGGTGCCCCATCTGCTGCCGGCAGGACAAATGTATAGGCCCCAGGCAGGCACTGCTCGAGCAGGGGACGAGCGTAGGCGGAAACGCGCGCGTAGCGGTCTACGTCGTTTAACGTTGCGCATACAAACGACATGGGCTTGTTGGCATCGCGTCCTTTGATGCGCTGCACGCGTTCGATCGCCGCTGGATTAGTAATATCGCAGCCCAATCCATAAATCGTATCGGTCGGGTATATTATGACGCCGCCTTCGCGCAAAACGCTGGCCGCGTGCTCGATGTGCTGCGCATCGAGATGCTGTGGATTGATAGAGATTACGGCTGCCATGGGCTTAGCGCTCGCCGTCTATCTTCTCGACCCAGGCGTCGACGACGGCATCAATCATCGCTTGGCCGTGTTCGACGTTGGCGGTCCAGCTGTTCCTTTCTTCGGATTGCCGACAGTACCAGGGCGCGCTGTCGTCGAGCCGATCTTGCTCGACTAGCTCCGGGCGTGCCGCCATGAGGAACGAGGTCTCGTTATAGCCGGCGTGGTCTCCTCCGGCCGGCGGGCTGGCAGCCGGCAGAATCATCGGTAGCACCTGAATGCGTCCCCATACGTCCCCCCCTACCGCCCGCATTTCCTCTTCGCGTCCCCACCAGCCGCGCGCGTGGCCTCTTTCTAACACAGCTTCAAAGGTCAGCTCGGCCGCCGCTTTTTTGAAGGCCAGCGCTAGCGGTGCTTCCATGCCTTGGTGCATAATGCTGACGTATATTCTGCGGAAACCCATTTCGCGAAAATTCTTCAATATGCTCTTCACATAGCGGCCAAAGGCATCGTAGTCTGGATCAATGGTACCGTCTTCGGGACCTCCGAGGGCGTAGCCGGTAGGGCCGTAGTCGAAAGAAGGGGCGATGGCACAGGGCGTTCGCTCGGCGGTGCGCTGACAGATCTCTTCGACAATAATAGTATCGTGGCCGATGGCCATATGTGGGCCGTGCGTCTCGATGCAGCCAGCCGGTACGAGCAGCGGATGGCCTGCTTCAACGTAGTCGCGCAGCTGGTAGGGGCGCATGTGTTTGAGCTGCATGGGAAGCTCCCGCGTTTTGCATTGGTGGAGGTCGGGGAGTAATATAACGCAAGAATCACCACTAAATCCAGGATGCACATGGCACACACCGTCGTAGGAATGGCCGGGCATATAGATCACGGCAAGACGCTATTGGTCAAGGCGCTGACGGGCACGGATACGGACCGTGCGCCGGAAGAAAAAGCGCGCGGTATAACGATTGAGTTGGGCTTTGCCTTCCTCGGCGACGACATCGCTCTTGTCGACGTGCCTGGTCACGAGCGCTTCGTCAAGACGATGGTGGCCGGCGTCAGCGCCGTCGATGTAGCGCTGTTGGTCGTGGCGGCAGACGACGGCATTATGCCGCAGTCGCGCGAGCACCTCGATATCCTCGATCTGCTGGGCGTTGAGCGCGGCCTTATTGCGCTAAATAAAATCGATCTAGTAGAAGACGAGTGGCTAGCGTTAATGGAAGACGAGCTGCGCGCGTTCGCGCGGGGCACTTTTCTGCAAGATGCGCCGATCGTTCGCGTTTCGGCGCAGAGCGGTGCGGGCGTGGATATGCTGCGCGCACAGCTGCTAGACATGACGGCCGCTACGCACGCGCGGCGCAGCGATGCGCCGTTTCGACTGCCGGTCGATCGCGCTTTTTCCGTCAAGGGTTTTGGCCTGGTGTGTACGGGCACGGTCGTGGCCGGTGCGATAGCGGAAGGGGCGGCCGTTGACGTGCTGCCTGCTGGGCACGCAGCGCGCGTGCGCAGTGCGCAGACGCACGGGCGCGCCGTGTCGGCTGTGACCGCCGGCGATCGCGCTGCCATCAACCTGGCCGGCATCGAACTGGAAGAGGTGCAGCGCGGGGACGTGCTCGTCGAAGCGGGCCTCTTTGCACCCACCCATATGATCGATGTGCGCCTGCGCCTGCTCGATTCGAGTCCGGCCGCGCTGGAGCAGCGCACGCGCGTGCGACTGCACGTGGGTACGGCAGAGGTGCTGGCGCGCGTAGTGCTCCTCGACTGCGACGAACTGCTGCCGGGCGAGCAGGGGCTAGCCCAGCTGCGCTTGGAGAAACCGCTCTGCGCGGCCTGGGGTGATCGCTTTGTGCTGCGCCGCTACTCGCCGCCGCTGAGCATCGGCGGCGGCAGCGTGCTCGATCCACACCCGCGCAAACATCGCCGCGCTGACGATGCGGTGTGCGCTCGGCTGCGCGCGTTGGAAAGAGACGATGTGCGGGAAGCAGTCGAGGCGCTGCTCAGCACAGCCGAAGATCGCCTGTGGACGCAGCGGCAGCTGGCGGCAAACCTGGCCCGCTCTATGCGCGAGATAGATGCGATCCTGATGGATATGCAAGAGACGCAGCGCGTCTTGCTGCGCGAAGCGGGGGGGGAGCTTGTGGTGCTGCACGCGGTGGTGTGCAGCCTGTGGGTCGAGCGTATTACGGATGCGTTGACGGTATTTCACCAGGAACACCCGTTGCGCGCAGGGCTGCGCAGGGCCGAACTCTATCAGCGCAGCGCGCGCTATGTGCAGGTCGAGCTGTTCGATTGGGTGCTCGATCAGATGGCACAGGATAAGCGCGTTGAGATCAGCGCCTCGAGCGTGCGCCTATGCGGTCACGAAATTGAATTCGACGACGAGCAAAATGCACTGCGTCAGCGCGTAGAGGAGGCTGTGCGCACGCGCGATTGGCCCGCTCTGCAGGATGCGGCGGGTCTGGCGCGCACGCTGTCTATAAGCCCGCGCGCGCTGGATCCGGTGCTGGGAGCGCTGCAGAGTTTAGGGGTGGTCGTCGTCTTGGAAGGGGGCCTGCTGTTACACGCCGATATCATCGGCGAGGCGCGCGCGGTGCTGGAGCGCTATCTGCACGAACACGAGCACATCACCGTATCTCAATACCGCGACGCCATGGATTGCAATCGCAAATGCGCAGTGGCCCTGCTGATCCATTTCGACGGCGCGGGATTCACGCAGCGACAGGGCGATGTGCGCGTGCTTTGCGCACCGAATCGCTGAGCGCTTACGCGATAAAAAAACGGGGACCGATGCCCTAGCGGATCGGTCCCCGTTTCTACGCACTGCCGCGTTGTGGTCGATTAGCCTGCGTCGTAATCGCCGATGGGGCGCGCCCAAATAGTGCGGAAGCGCACGAGGTCGCCGTGATCCTGTAGGCGCAGCGGGCCCTGCGGTGAGTGGGCAACGTAGCGATATACGTCGCGATGGCCGGTTGGTCCATGCAGCTCGACGTGGTTGTGCACGACGACGCCGTTGTGGATAACCGTGGCATAGGCCGGGCTGACCAGGTCGACGCCGTTAAAGCGCGGGGCCGTCCACAGAATATCGTAGCTCTGCCACTGGCCCGGCGGGCGACAGGCGTTGACCAGCGGTGGATACTCGCCATAGACGGCCGCGGTGATGCCGTCGGCATAGGTCGGGTTATCATAGCCGTCGAGCACCTGAATTTCGTAGCGTCCCATCAGAAAAACGCCGCTGTTTCCGCGGCCTTGGCTTTCGCCTTTGATCTCGGCAGGACAGGCGAATTCGAGGTGGTACTGCACGTCGCCAAAGTGCGCGTTGGTCTGTATATCGCCCGTGCCTGGGACCACTTCCATATAGCCGTCTTCAACTTTCCAGCCCGCATCCCCTCCTTTTACGCTGCTCCAGCCGGACAAATCGCTGCCGTCAAATAAGACGACGGCGTCGGCTGGAGGCTGTCCCACGGCTTCGGCCGGGGTAATTACGCGCGGCGCCGGTCGCTTGGGATCGTGCACGCAGTAGGCAGAATCTCGAATGAGGGGTGTATCGTCATAGCCCAGTTTTCCCATTAATAGTGCTCCTTTGCAATGGGTGTTTATAGGCACAAAGACTAAGCAAAAAGTGGTCTATGGGAAATGCCCCTTGTATTGGTTGATTTGGAGGTGAACGTTGGCGTATATTGGGCGCGAGGAGAGCCTCTATGACAAAAAATGTGATGCCTTACATGGTCTTGTGCGCGCTGCTGCTAGTCGCCGCGCGCGATCCGGCTATCGCCCAAATTACCTCGTGGCAACTCGGCGGCGGCAGTGGTCTTCCTTGGTCGCGCAGCGATACATCGCGCGTTCTAGTCGAAGTCGACGCGGCTACCAATTCGCTGAGGCCGCACTTTTTTCAGCCGGGCGAAAACATGTATTTGGCTGTTGCCGGTTGGTCTGAGCTGAGAAGTCCGCGCGAATTGGGTTATATCGATGGTCATCAGCCGCGCCTGTGGTATACGGATGGCACCAATGTTAACCGAACTTCCTACTTCGATAGTCCGCTCTATGTCGACGGCGATCGCTCCACGTATAATACGGCGCGCGGCGCCCATTGGACCATCGACATTGGCGTGCCCGTGCCCGCCTCGCAGTTTGGTTTCTACACCCCGACGCAGGGCACGCGTTCGGACGGCGTGCCGCTCAACCAAGACCCCGTCCCAGCCTATGAAGTGAGTGTGTCAGAAGAATCGGATCCGGTGCTGTTGGAATCGGGCTACCGGAGACTCGAGACGCTGATTGCCAACGTGCCGCAGAACTTCGAGTCGGAAGTGGAAATCGATTTTCCGCACCAATATGTGCGCTTTGTGCGCTACAACCGCAATCAGTCCGTGCTCGATCAGCAGAACACGACTGACAGCAATACGCTGCGCGGTACGATTGCCGAATTTGTGCTGCGCGGCGAGGGGGTGGCCAAGCGCTCGCTCTACCGCAGCAATATTTTGTCTCTAAGTCGCGAGGTGAACTTTGGTCGCCTGTTTTGGGCCGGTCGCACCATGCGCATGGTCGATGGCGTGCCAGTCGAGGTCGACAGCGCGGATGCGTGGGTGGAAGTAGAGGTGCGCACGGGGCGCGACGACGACCCCAATGTCTACCACGAATACACCGACTCGGGCAAGGAGTTCGTCGTTACGCGCGAGCGCTATGAAAACGAACTGCGCCTGTCCGAGACGGAGGGGATTCTGCAGATCGATCGCCAGCCCGGCATTCGCGCATCTGTGCAGTACGACAGCGACAACTGGAGTTTTTGGTCGAGTCCGATCTCGAAGTCGGGCAGTCGTATCGACTTGCGCAACGGCGCCTATGTGCAGCTGCAGATTGCGCTGCAGAGCAGGAAGTTTTCCGATTGGATAGAAGTGGATTCGCTGTGGATAGAAGTGTCGCCGCCGCTGGCCGATCGCGTAGTGGGAGAGGTTGCGCGCCTAGACGATATGCGCCCAGCGCGCGGCTTCACTCAGGTCGAGCTGGGCCGCGAAGAGGAGTTCGCATACGATATCGCTGCGGAATTCGCTCTTTCATCGGGCGGTTTTGATGGAGTGCGCGTGCGCACGGGGAGCCGTCCGCGCTTTATGCGCCTGGAGATGGGCCATCCGCCGCAGCCGGTCGAGGCGGTATCCGTCATCGAGGAGGAGAGCGGTTTGAGTGTGCTGCTGCCGCGGCGAATAGATCGCGCCAACGAAGAAAGAGTGCGCTTGGTATTTGCCGCACCGGTGTTTTTGCAGGCGACCACCTTTGAGGGGGAGGTATTCGATTCTGCTTCGGGTAACCTACCCCAGCCGATCGAGCCGGGCGATGCGGGCGAGGAGGTATCGACCAACGATTTACGCGTGTTGGGCAGTGCGCTAGATCCAGCGCAGTTTGCCCGCCAGGTGCGCTTATCTTCCAGCGCATTCACGCCCAACGGCGACGGTGTCAACGACGTAGTAGAGATGGCCTATGAGCTATTTATGCTGCCCGCTCCCATCCCCGTTGAATGGGTCGTGTGCGATTTACAGGGCACGGTGCGTGCGCGCCTGCCGCTGGGCGTGCAGGAAGCTGGACCGCAAGTCGTGCGCTGGGACGGACGCAGCGAACGCGGTCAACTTCTGCCTCCAGGGATATACGTAGCCGGAATAGAGCTACATTCCGAACTGCGCACGGTGCGTTACATGCATCCCGTCAGCGTGGCGTATTGAGGAGGTGCTTGGCATGCGTATAGCTGCTTGCATTGCGCTTATATGTTTACAGGCACACTGGGCGCACGGCGAATACTACCGCTTTGACGCGCCGGAAAAGTGGGCGCGGTGGAACATGCCTCAGGGACTGGTCGAAGTTGGTGAGGATGGACGCATCCAACTGTTTCGTTTTCGCAAAGACATCAATCCCGTGCGCAATGCCAGTTCGTTTACGCACGGTACGTTGGCGCACGGCGAGGTAACGGGCGGTATCTGGCGCGCTGGCTCAGGGGCGGCTAGTGCATCGCACGTAATGGACGGCAATAGAGCCACCTACTGGCAGCCTGATCCGGACGATCCACTGGCCAAGTGGGAGGTGGAAATAGACCTGGGACGCGCCGTGTTGATACGCCAGATTCGCCTCTACTTTCCCGATGGCGAGGACGTCAAACCGCTGCGTCAGTTTACGGTCTACACGGCCACTGGCAGTACCATTAGCGCACGCGACGATATCTTTCGCTTTGAGAGCGTCTATCAGACGACGCTGCCCAACGCCGACACCGAATTGATTATTGATCTCAGCGGCCGCAAAGACGTAATGCGCGTGCTCGACGCCGATCTTGAAGTCGATAGGGTGCGCGAATCGGGTTTTCGCACCGTGCAGTACATCCGCATTGGCGTCGACGAGCAGAGTGCCGGGGCGGCGCTGGCTGAAGTGGAGGTCGACGCGGTGGGCGACAATATTGCGCTGGGCACGGTCGAGCGCGGTGGCCGTATTCAGACGGGTTTGGTGGTGCGCGATGCGCCCAGCATGGTCGATGGCAGCATGAATACGTACGCCAATAAATTTACTACCTGGCAGGCCACTTCGGGTTGGAAAAATGAGGGACTTTGGTGGGAAATGGACTTGGGGGCACAGTTCTGGGTCGAGGGCCTTTTTGCCTACTTTATCGATCCGGGCGAAGGGGCTTCAGGATCGTCGGTGCGCAACGGCGGCACGGGCTTTGCCTACCTCTACTCAGACGGTCGCCGCACGACATCGGGAGAGGTCGACTATACCGCGCTGGTTTCCGAGGGTGAAGAGCGCGCGCCGTTTATGCTGAGCGATCGACATTTCCGCTACCTATTTAAGCCGCGCAAGATGCGCTTTTTATTCTGGCACGGATTTCTAACGGGCGCTGAGTGGCACGCGCGTATGCCGGAGCTGATGCTCTTTTCGTCGGGTTATCCGGCGCAAGTAGTGCTGCGCTCCGACTTTATCGATATGGGCGCCATCGTCGGCGACGGACGTCCCAAGGCCATCAAAGCGCTGCACTGGGAGGCGGAGCTGCCGCCGGCAACGCGCCTACAGCTGCGCTCGCGCTCCGGCTCTTCGCTGCAGGAAGAGTATACGTTCTACGATAAAATTGGCAGCGAAATAACCGAAGCGCGCTACAGCAGCCTGCCTGCCGTGCTCAAGGGAGCAGTCGATACTACCGTGGTCATCGGCGCTGATTGGAGCGATTGGAGCAATGTGTATCAGGCCAGCGGTGAATCGTTTCAATCGGAAAGCCCTCGGCGCTTTGTGCAGCTGGAGGCCATTCTCTCGACGGAAGATCCGCGCGTTGCGCCGATACTCGACGAGCTGGTCATCGAATACGGCGATGCGCTCGTGCAGGACGTGCGCGGTCGCATCGCACCGCGCCAGGCAACTCCCAACGCGGAGACGCGCTTTACCTATACGCTGTGGAACAGCGTCGTTGCCGAAGACCGGGGGTTCGATATTGTGCGGCTGATCGCCCCAGGTGGTTTGGTCGATGCGCAGCACGTTGATGTGCGCATCGCTGGAGCGGAGGTTGACGCAGAGGTTCGCGTGGAAAGCGACTCCCTGCGCATTGACTTGCCGTCTGCGGTGCGCGGCGATTCGCTGGAGATCGCTTTCTCATCGCGCGTGCTCCGCAACGCTGCCGTGTTTAGCGCCGAGTTAGGACGCCGCGACGAGCCGGGGCTGTGGCAGTCGGTCGAGCCGGCCGAGCGCCGCGGCGATACGGTTTACTTGCCCGCATTGGTCGACAGCGAGCGGCTCATAGACGACCTGCGCCTTTCTGCGCGCGTGGTCACGCCCAACGGCGACGGCATAGGCGATGCGCTCGAAGTGGACTTTGTAGTCTACAAGGCCGATGGGCTCCAGCCACTGGTGCATATAGTCGATTTGGCGGGCAGGCGCAGAGCGCAGCTACAGCCGGTCGCGCGCGGTGAGCGCGCGGCGTATCGCTGGGACGGGCGTGATGCCGCAGGGGCCGTCGTGCCGCCCGGTCTCTACATGCTGCACTTGGATGTGGGTGCAGCCACCGGCCGCGGTGTCGTAGTGCGCACCATTGCCGTGGTCTACTGAGCGAGAAAAGCTACTCCAGCACGGGACGTTCTAAGCGCAAGTGGTAGGGCGGTTCAAGGACGGCGCGCTGCTCGGGGGTAAGTCCGTCTAACATGGTTTCGGGCCAATCGTAGTTGCTCGCATAGGCCATGTTTCCCGGTGAAAAGCGCAGCAGTGCCGTGCGGCGCTGGTGGTCGGCCGTCCACGGCAGCGTTCCGTGCGTCACCGCTTCGGTAAAGATGATGACGTCGCCCGCCTTACAGGTGATTTGCTTGATAAATTCGCCGTGCGCTTCGCCGCGGCGCAGAGAAGGTGGACAGGGAAAGTTGCCCTTGTGACTGCCCGGGATGACGCAGAGGCCGCCGTCGCCGGGGTTGATATCGGCCAGCTGCCAGGCGACGACCGTCAGCCCGTTGTGCATGCGGCCATTCTGAAACACGTAGTACTGGTGTGGATCAAAGCCGGGGCCAGAGGAGCCGTGCAATACGTGCCCTTCGGCCCCTTTGCGCATGGTGATGATGCCGAGGTTGTGGTCGAGGCGAAAGCCCTTGCCGAGAATCTCGTGCATATAGGGGGTCAAACGCGGATGGGCTAACATCGCGCGGAACGGATCGCAGTAGGGCTTTTCCCAGCTGAGCGCACCACCCAAGTCGCCACGTCCGGTCTCGCCCTTCAGTGCGGGCGATCCGCCCGACAGCGAGAGTTCGCCGACGCGTTCTTTGATGCCGTCGGCGTAGTGGTCGATGGCGGCGTTGGCCGCGGCAATTTCCTCCGCCGTTAGCACGTCGCGCACGACGATATAGCCGTTGATATCGAATAGGTACTTCTCTTCTTCGTTCATATCAAACTCCTAAACATTGCGCGCTTTAGCTGTTGGTTAGCGGTCCGTCGGGTAGGTTGGGAAAGGGGTGCGGATGTCCGGTGTATACGCGCTCGCCGCGCACGAGCACTTTTTCTGGATCGTTCTTGGCCACGTCGTGGGCGTCGTGGGCGCGGTAGCCCAGCGTCATGCTGCGCCGCGAATGGGCCGAGCGGTTGACGTCGGCGCCGTGAAAACAGCTGTCGTTAAAGAGCAAGATGCCACCGCGCGGCATCGGCACGGGCAGGGCGCGGTGGTAGAGAGGATGCGCGTAAAAATCGCCGCCCGGATAGCGGCGCTGCTGGCGAAAGGGCCGGCGATGCGATCCCGGTACGATGCGCACGCAGCCGTTTTCTATCGTCGACTCCTCCAGATAGATCAGCGCAGTGACCAGCGTCGATTCGTAGGACTCTTCGCCGCTGTGCCAGGGGACGATGCCCGACTGCGGCGGGCGCACCATCAGGTGGTTGTGCTTGTTGGTCAGCAGCTCAATATGGGGGCCTAGCCCAATCTCGACCGCGTCGAGCAAAAACGGCAGGGTCGCCGCTTCCATAAAGGCCGGGTCTCGCTGGAGAACCTTAGACAGTCGGCGCACGTTGTGCGGCTGGCGGCCAGCGCCTTCCTCCCACACGATGGGCTCGCGCAGGGCCGCTAGCTCCCGGTCGGTTGCCGCGTTGAGGCGGTCGATTAAATCGTCGGGCAGGCACTGCGGCACGACGTAATAGCCGCTGTGCTGGAAATACCAGATGTCTTCGTCGGATGGCGTCATGCCGCAAGTATAGCGAGCCGGCAGGGCTGCGTAAAGAGTGTGCATTGTGGCTGTGGGATTGACTGGGGTAGATGGGACATCCAAATTCACCTCGACCGAATTGGCCCCTTTTTTAACCTGTTATTATGAGCATATCAGAGCAAAAACCCGAGATTATGAGCCCTGTTGGCCACTGGCCACAGCTGCGTGCCGCCATAGAGGCCGGTGCCGATGCGGTCTACTTCGGCCTAGACCAGTTTTCTGCGCGCGCCAAAGTCGGCTTTACCATGGAAGAGCTGCCCGACGTATTGGCTATGCTGCACGAACGGGGCGTTAAGGGCTACGTCACTTTTAATACGCTTGTTTTTGACGAGGAGCTCGAGCGCGCAGCGCAGCTGCTGGCCGACCTGGCTGAAGTTGGGCCCGATGCGCTGATCGTGCAGGATCTGGGTATTGCGGGCCTAGCGCGCCAGGTGGCCCCCGATCTCGAAATTCACGGCAGCACGCAGATGAGCATTGCCAACGGGGAAGGCGTGCGGCTCGCGCAGCGATTTGGCGTGCGCCGCGTGGTGCTCGCGCGCGAGCTCTCTCTGCATGAAATCCGCGCTCTGCGCGCCGACAGCGATTGCGAGCTCGAAGTCTTCGTACACGGGGCCCTGTGCGTTTCCTATTCGGGACAGTGCTTCTCGTCAGAAGCCTGGGGTGGACGCAGCGCCAATCGCGGCCAGTGTGCGCAGGCCTGTCGCTTGCCCTACGAACTGCTGGTCGACGAGACCGTGCGTCCACTTGGCGATGCGCGTTACCTGCTGTCGCCCGGCGATCTCTATGCCCTACACCAAGTGCCCGAACTGACGAAAGTGGGGATCTCGGCCTTTAAAATTGAGGGGCGCTACAAAGACACCGATTACGTGGCGCTGACGACGCAGGCCTATCGCAGGGCCGTTGATGCCGCGTGGGAAGGCGGCCCGCTGCAGATCGAAGCGCGCGATGAACTGCAGTTGGAACAAGTCTATTCGCGCGGCTTGGGACCCCACTTTTTGCGCGGCACCAATCACCAGCTCGTCGTGCGCGGTCGCGCTCCGCGCCACCGGGGCGTGCGCGTGGGCCACGTGGTCGAGGTGCGAACGGACCGCGTACGCATCGCGCTCGACCCCGCCGCCGCCGCTGCGCCGCTAAAAGCGGGCGATGGCGTGGTATTCGATGCGGCCGACTGGCGCGACCCGGCTGAGCGCGAAGAAGGGGGGCATATTTATCACGTCCATCCTGACGGGGAGAACTCGGTCGAAGTTGAATTTGCCAACGGAGCCATTGACTTTGAGCGGATCCGCGCCGGCGACTGGCTGTGGCGCACGCGGGATGCGCAGATTGAAAAGGAGACTCGTCCCTATGTGCAGGCGCGCGTGCCCCTGCGCAAACAGCAGCTCCGAGTGCGGGCCACGGCGCGCGTTGGTCAGCCGCTAAGCGCTTGCTGGGAGCTGGTCGAAGATCCATCGGTTGCAGTCCAAGTGCGCTCGCCGCAGCCGCTAGCAGCGGCACACCGTCGCGCGCTGGACGCGGACTATCTGCGCCAGCAGTGGAACCGGTTGGGCAATACTGCCTACGAGTTGGTGGATTTGGCGCTGGACATCGACGGTGCGCCGTTTGCACCGGCTTCGCTGCTGAGCGCGCTGCGCCAGGAGGCTGTGGCTGTTCTACGCACCCTACAGCGGCAGCCCAGGGGCGTGTCGGCGGGCGATCCCCGCGCGGCCCTACAATCTCTACGTCGTTCACTGGCTGATACACCGTCGTCTGACGAAGTGCAGCTGCACCTGCTGGTGCGCACGCCGGAGCAGCTGCGCGCGGCGCTTTCTGTGCGACCGGCGAGCATCGTCCTCGACTATCTCGACTTGTACAACCTGCGTCCGGCCGTAGAGCAGGTGCGCGCGCAGCATATACCGGTATGCGTGGCCAGTCCGCGCATCGTCAAGCAGGGAGAAGAGGCCATCGCGCGCTTTCTCTGCAGTTTGCAGGTCTCCCTCCTCGTGCGCTCCGGCGGCCTGTTAGAGGCGCTGGTGCGTCAAGAGCACCCGCCGCTGATCGGTGATTTTAGCCTTAATGCGGCCAACGAACTCAGCGCCGTTCAGCTGCTGGATTTGGGACTGGAACGGCTGGTGCCGACGCACGACCTCAACGGGGCCCAGGTGGCCCAGTTGGCCGCGCGCGTCGGCGCGCAGCACATCGAAGTGGTCGCCTACCAGCATCTACCTGTATTCCACACCGAGCACTGTGTTTTCTGTCGCTTTCTCTCGGAGGGAACGTCCAAAGCCGACTGCGGAAAGCCCTGCACGCAGCATCGCGTCGCCCTGCGCGACGGCCAGGGGCGCGCGCACCCCGTGCTGGCCGACGTCGGCTGTCGAAACACGGTTTTCGGCGCCGAAGCGCAAGAAGCATCGGTCCACATGCAGCGCTGGCTGTCGGCGGGGATTGCCCACTGGCGCGTGGAGTTTGCCCACGAAAGTGCCGAGCAGGTCGTCGCCATAAGTCGCCTGTTCCGACAGGCGCTCAGCGGAGAAATGCCCCCAACTGCGTTGGCTACTGCGTTACGCGCGGTAGCTCCCCAAGGCACGACCGAGGGGAGCCTATTCGTGCCCGCAATCTCCTAGATCCGTTCGATAATCTCAATGGCATCTATTAGACTCAGCCCGGTGTGATAGCCTGGATCGGCATCGGCGGTAGCGGGAATGGCATCGACTGGATCGCCGGAAATCGACCGCGTCTGGTAGGCCATCAAGTGCAGATCTGGTCGCACAAAGTGACCGAACGCGTTGTGCGCATCGCGCAACACGCGCAGGCAAAGCATGCGTTCGGTCGCGCTGTTGGTCGCTTGCAGAGCAAAGGCTGCCGAGCGGATGGTCTCGGGTAGGTTCCACCAGGGCATATCCGTGTTAAGGTGGGTGCGCGCAACCAGGTCAAAAGCCTTTGATATGCCGCCGGGAACGGCGATATAACCATTGGCAAAGTTGCGCTCGAGCAGCGCGCACATGGGCTGCTGCGCTGCTTGTAGTCGCGGTTGTTGGTCGTCGGTAGCGAGCGGGTGGGCCGCCGCGATAAACTTCAGCGCTAAGCCGACAAACTCCAGCGCGTGGCCCGGATCGGAGTAGAGCACGCCGTCGGCTTCGCGGTAGGGTGCTCCCTGCGCGTCGACACCCTCCCAGAAATCGCCTTCCTGCAGATCGTCTATGCGCCCGTCGATATTGGCGTAGGTGCGCAGCTCGTGCTCAATGAGGTGCAGTCCGCGATCGACGGCCCCGCCTATACGGGCTTCGGCCAGCATAGCCAGCGTGCCAATCTGGATCATATAGGGTCCGTGGGGGTGAAAGCCGTCGCGCGGTTCGGGCCGCAGTTTGGGGTCGAGGGGAATCTGGTCGGAGCGAAAGCGTCCAGACCAGATCGACTCTTCGACCGTTTCTATGTACTCGAGGGCGTCGGCAGTAGCGCGGTCGTTGCCCGCGTAGTTGGCTGCGGCAAAGAGCCCCTTGGCGGCGAAGAGATCGCTGAATCCGCAGGGTGCGTCGGCGCGTAGGTTGAAATAGGCTGGTCGCCCCTCGGCATCGAGGCGGAAAGGCCGTCCGTCAGGCGCCATGAGGAACGAGAGGTGGCCCTCGTTGCGCGCGCGCATATGCCAGAGTTGGGCGGCGATTTGGTCGATCATATCGCGCATCGCGTTGACGAGTTCGCGGTGCTGGGGCTCGTTGCCCAGAAAGCGCGCATGGCCAACCAGCGCCTCTAAACCGCGGCCCTGGATCCAGCCATATACGGCACCGCGGCCGCGAATGGGGTCGTCGTCATCAAAGTCGCGGCCGGTGATTAGGCTCAGTTTGGTGTCGATAAAAGGGTAGTTTGGCGTGCGCTGATAGCGCTCTACAATGGCGCGCATGACTTCGACGACGATCGTGCGGTAATCGTTGGCGATGTGCCGCAGATCGTCCCGTGTTGGATCTGAGGGCAATTCAAAGTGGCTGTATGTCATGGGCTGTTCTCTCAATTAGCTCCTGTGGAGGAGATAGGCGTCTTCTAGGTAGGGCAGCGGCGAGCTAGCGTCAAGAGGCTGTTTGTCTGGCTCTGTCGATTGATTGCCGGGCGCATCGTCTATAGCTGTCGAATGGGAAAGGGCATGCGCTTGCATTGCCTGAACCGATAGGAGACATTTTCAGCGCGCTGGGTTCACGCATCCGCGCGCTTGAGCATTCACTACGAGGAGAGGACCTATGAACCGTCCACCCGAAGAGCACATACGCGTTGCGGCAGAGGATTTGTGTGCGTTTGTCGCTGCGGCCGCACAGAGCGTTGGTCTACCGCAGGACAAGTCTGAGCTATTGGCCGACCTGTTGACAAAAAATGATCTGCGCGGAGTGTTTAGTCACGGCACGCAGCAAATTGCTACCTATGCGATTTTGATGCGCGACGGCAAGCTCAACAACGAGCCCAATGTGGCACTCGTTCGCGAAACGCCCGTTAGTGCGCTGGTTGACGGCGACGGAGGACTGGGCTATTTCCCTGCCTATGATGCGACCCTGCGCGCCATAGAAAAGGCGAAGGCCGTGGGTATGGCGGCAGTTATGAGCCGGAACCACGGACATTTTGGCGCCGCTGGCATCTACGCGCGCATGGCGCTGGAGCACGATCTCGTGGTCTACGTCACTTCGGGCCACCAATTGGATCTGCAGCCGGGCAAGTCGCTTTTCCGCGCCGCGGGTGGATCGCCGATGGCCTTTGGCGTGCCGACGGAAAAGCACCCGCCCTTTGTGCTTGACTTCGGTGCGGTGCACGACCTCTACAAAGAGGATCTCCGCAGCACACTGGCAGAGCGCGCGCCCGGCTTGGTGCTGCGCTGCATTGGCATGGGCGAAATCTGTCAGGCCTGGGGCGGTATGCTATCGGGGTTGGGCATTGACGCGGAGCATCCGCGCTGGACGTGGTCGGGCGCCAATCAGGGATCTCTGCTAATTGCCCTGCGGATCGATCTATTTCACGACGCCGAGGTCTTCAAGCGCGATATCGACGAGTACGTCGACCGCATCCGGCAGCTGGAACCGCTGGAGGGCTTTAGCGAATCGCACGTTCCTGGCGGTATGGAAGCCGTGCGTGAAGAGGCCTATGCGCGCGAGGGCGTGCCGGTGGGTGATTGGCATCGCGAGCGCTTGGAAGGCGTTGCCAAAGAACTGGGCATGGATGTTCCCTGGTAAATAGGGCCAACGTGCGAGTCATCGAACGGAGAACGATATGAGTCAGCCAACGGTTGGCGCCCTACCTGCCGACGCGCCCGTAGTCGAGGCGGGGTGCAGCGACGTCTACTTAATCGACTACCTCTTTGAACTAAACGGTTACCTCATTATCAAAGGGGCCGTAGGGAACGGCGATCTCGCCGAGATGAACGCGTGGGCTGAAGCGCATTGGCACTACATGGACGGAGCGCAGCGCGGCGGGCGCGCAGGGCTAAGCGACGGTGCGTGGATTGGCCGCGTAGAAACGCATACCTATAGCGATGCCGATGGCATCAACTTTCAGAATATCATCGAGGCCGGTGCGGTCTTTGAGCGCCACATTGACCACCCGGCGTGGATTGAGCACGTGCGGCGCTGGGTCAATCCCCATAACGGGCTGTCCCTGCACGAGACCTTGCTCAATATTCGCGGGCGCGACGGCTATATTGGCATCCACTGCGGTGGGCACATCCCCTGCAGCTATATGACCTTTCGCCAGGCCAATACCGGTGAGTGGATGGTCGGGCAGATCAACTGCATTACCGCATTGGAAGCCATCGGTCCGGGCGATGGGCCGACCACGCTGATTCCCGGCAGCCATAAGGCGACGATTCCGCACCCTAAACTCACGGGCGAGGGCGGCAGCCGCACCTATCGCAGCGACGAGGCCGCTGGCACTGCCTTGGGCATGCGGGAACTCTATCTGGAGGCGGGAGATGTACTGCTCTTTACGGATACGATCACGCATGGATCGGCGGCGCGCAGCAACGACGGCTACCGGCGCATGCTGCTCTATCGCTACTCGCCGCGCTGGATTCGCTCGCGCTTTAACTATGCTCCATCGTCCGAACTGCTGGAACGATTGACGCCGGATCGGCGGCAGATCGTCGATCCCATCCCGCTGCGCCAGCCTCCTTCCGCATAGACAAGGCTACGTCCTGCGCGCCTCGGGCGGCCACAGTGCGCTGTAGTCGCGATCGCCGGTGATAGGGACGGGCACGCCGTGTAGAAAAGCCCACTTGCCAATTGTACAGGCTTCAGCGCGCACAAAGCCGTTTATGTAGGAGCGCCGCGGCTTCTGGCCTGTATTGGGCTTGGAGCCGTGCACGGTATAGGGCGTAAACAGCAGCACGTCGCCCGGCTGTGCCAGAAGGGGGACGGCGCTGCCCACGTCGACCTGTTGCTCTATCTGTCCTTCCGCATAGCGCTTGGTTTTCAGATCGCCCAGCGCGTGACTGCCCGGCACGATATAGACACAGCCGCTCTCTTCCGTTGCCTCATCGACGGCAATGACGGTTTGCACGTAGGTGTTGACCTGGTCGTGGAACGCCGGCGTGGGGCGTACGTCCTGATGCCAGGGAAAGTCGATGCCGCTGCCCGGCAGCTTGAAATTGATCTGGTTGATATACTGCTTGAGTGAGGTGCCGATTAGCGGTTCGAGCAGGGCGGGGAATTTGGGGCTGGTGCGGATTTCCTCAAAGGCCGGGTGCAGGCGCGCCGGCCACTGCACCTTGCGGAGATAGCGAACGGCCTGCGCGCGCGGCAGTTTGCGCGGCGGCTGTAGGTGAATGTGCACATCGCCGTTGACGCCCTGCAACATATCTTCGGGTAGGTCGGCGCGCGCGGCCAGCTCAAGAATATAATCGTAGCCGGCGCGCAGACGGTCGATTTCTGCATCGTCAAATACGCTGCGCGCTATGTGAAAGCCGCGCTTGTAAAACTCGGAGACTTCCCTTCCGCTCAGTGCGTGCATGCGCGCATTAGCCGTGCGTAACGGTCCCCTGCTTTTCCGGTGCGTATTCGCGCTCCCAGCGCGCTTCGATACCGGCGCGCCACGCTTCGGCTTCGGCCTGTAGCTGAGTCGCCAGTTCGGGGTGTGCATCTTTTAGATTGGTCTGCTCGCCCATATCGGCTTCTACATCGGCCAGGTGTACTGCATCTTGCGCAGGTGATCCCTCGACGAGCTGACCGTCGAGAACGAGTTTCCACTTGCCTTGGCGCACGGCGGTTTGCTGGCCCATCTCCCAATAAATGGTCCGTTCGTCCGGCGTTGCGCTGTCGGCGACGTAGGGCAGGATGTCGGTACCGTCGATTTCGTAGCCCGCCACATCGCCGCCGGCTATCTGCAAAAACGTCGGGAATATATCCATCGAGGCGCAGGGTGCGTCTAGCACCTGGCCGGCGGGTATACGTCCCGGCCAGTGCATAATGCCTGGCAGGCGAATGCCACCTTCGTAGAGGCTGAATTTATGGCCCTTGAGCTTTCCAGCGCTGCCGCCGTAGTAGGGGTCGAGGTTGCCGTCGAGCCAGTTGCGCGTCTCGCGCGAGGGGCCGTTGTCCGAGGTGAAGAACGAACAGGTGTTCTCGGCCAAGCCGAGGCGCTCCACTTCGTCGAGAATAGCGCCGACGCTGTCGTCGACGGCGGCCAGCATAGCGGCCATCACCTGGCGGTCCCAGTCGAGGCCGGCGAAGCGGTCCATGTATTCCTGCGGTGCGTGCATGGGGTAGTGCGGCGCGTTGTAGGGCACGTAGAGAAAAAACGGGCGACCGGCAGCCTTGGCGCGGCGGATATAGTCGACGGCTTTGCGGGTAATCATTTCGGTGAAATACTGACCGTTGTCCCATATTTCCCGGTCGTCTTCCCACAGGTCGTGCGTCGGGTTCTGACCGGGGCCACCTCGATTAGATCCCCAGTAAAAGATGTGCGAATAGTAATCGATGCAGCCGGCCATAAAGCCGTACCAGTGATCAAAGCCGTGCGCCGAAGGGCGCGAGTCGGGCTGCAGGCCGAGGTGCCACTTGCCCGACATATAGGTCTGGTAGCCCAACTCCTTTAACGCGGCAGCCAGCGTGGGCGTGCTGGTCGGCAGGCCGCTGGCGGTGCGGTGGCCGGCTAGAATGGAACGCACGCCCGCATTGCCGGGATAGCGGCCGGTCAGCAGGGCGGCGCGCGAAGGGCTGCACACCGGACTGTTCGAATACCACGAAGTAAAGCGGGCACCATCGTGCGCCATGCGGTCTAAGTGCGGCGTGCGGAAATCTTCACAGCCCATGCAGGAAAGATCACCGTAGCCTTGGTCGTCGGTCAAAAAGACGATGAAGTTGGTCATATATAGGTGCTCTCGGTTGTAGTAAGGAGGCGCGTGCACCCATAGAATGGCAGACCTGTGTGACTGGCATGCGGTGAGCGCGCTATTTTGGTAGCATAAAGAAAAGCGCTAGCCCATTCAACTGAGCGCTTGATACGGCGCAGTCGAGCAGGCATCTTATGCCCTCAACGGTAATGGGGCCTACGTGCTGCGGACCGTTTATTCGCGCGCAATGCGCGGTGCTATGCGCTGGCGTGTGTGCGATTGAGAATTGGAGGTAGCTTAGGTCGCTGAACCGTTGAGCAGCGCGATGGCCTGATGGGGCATCGTCGAGTGCTGTATGGAGCCGTGCTCGGACGGCTCGGGTGCTTTGCGCTCGGGCAGGCCCGTGTTAAAGTAAATCCACAGCGTGGCGCCCAATACGGCCAGAAGAAAGAGCATCATAAGGCCTAGGCGGATCATCCATCCCATATTGGTGTTTCGCAGTCTAAGCGTTGCATAGATATCGTGCCTTCCGATCGGCACGCAACCAGTGAAAGGGTACGTATGAAAGAGCAAATTGGCCAGCTGAGCGAAGGGGTTTCCGAAGACGTTGCCGTGTCCGCTGACGGCCTTGCTGCCGCTGGAGCCCAGCTGCAGCGCGCCGTCGATGGTGGGCACATCGGAGCCGCTACGCTCACGGTTGCGCGGCGGGGCAAGCTGATATACGGCCAAGGCTATGGCCGCATGCGGCCTGAGGATGGCGCGCCGGAGACGTCGGCCGATGCCGTCTTTTTGCTGGCGTCGATTACCAAACCGGTAACGGCCTGGGCGCTGATGATGTTGGTCGATGCGGGCGAGGTTTCGCTCGATGATCCGGCACAGCGCTATCTGCCCGAGTTTCGCGGCGGTGCGCGCGACCAAATCAAAGTGCGCCACCTGCTTTCGCATACGTCGGGTATGCCCGATATGCTGCCCAACAATACCGAACTGCGCCGTGCCCATGCTCCGTTGAGTGAATTTGTGCGCTGTGCGCTGCAGACCCCGCTGCTCTTTGCGCCCAACAGCGATTTTCGCTACCAGAGCAAGGGCACGCTGCTGGCTGCCGAAATTGTCGAGCGCGTCAGTGGTCAGGCGCTGCGTCAATTCGAACGGGAGCGCATCTTTGCGCCGCTGGGCATGGTCAACTCTTCGCTGGGTCTAGGCGAGCGCTCTATTGGCGATCTGGTTTGGTGTGGTTTAGAAGCCGAGCGCGCCGAGGACGAGGACGCGCGTAGCTGGGGCTGGAATACGCCCTATTGGCGCGACCTGGGCGCTCCTTGGGGTGGTATGCACAGCAACGGACGGGACCTCGCCATTCTAATGCAGACGGCGCTCAACGGCGGCGTCTACGGCGGCCAGCGCGTGCTGAGTGTTGCGGCTTCCGAGGCGATGGTGCGCGATCAAAATACCCACCTGAACGCGCCGTGGGGGTTGGGCTGGGCGCTAGCCGACTCGATTGTGTGGAACCGCTGCGGCGAGCTGGCCTCGTCGGCAACCTTTGGTCATACGGGTGCGACGGGGACAGTGGCATGGGCCGATCCAGTGCGCGAGCTCATCTGCGTCGTGCTAACCAATAAAATGGACGATTCGCTGCTGCGCCGCGTATCCAACGCCGTATCGGCCGCCGTGCAGTAGGGGCGGTGTTCTATGCGGCTAAAGCCCGACCTATGGCGGTCTAAACTTCCATCCGAACCGGGCCGAGCGACCGCTTCCCACGCCGTCTTGAGCCCTTGGCACTGCGGCAGGGGGAGTTGTCACACCGCTTTGATGGGGCTGTGCAAAAAACGTATACTATGCGCCGCACAGCGCTCCGTCAGGGGGTCGCACCAGCGCGGCGTTCCTGACGGGCACCTACCGTGAGCAGATGATGGAACCAGAAGCCATCGACAGTGGTTTGATCGTCGGTCCGTGCCCCTTCCGCCGCGTGCCCTCCGGCGTCGAAGAGCTGCAGGCTCTGCGCCAGCGCGCCGGGCTATGGCGTGCCGTGGCCAGCGGATTTCGCTCGTTGCTCTACTACGATCCGCTATCGGGGTTGGATGAGGACATGGCGCAGTATGCTGCGCTGCGCGAATGGCTCTACTTCTACGCGACAATCGATCCGCGCTTTCCACAGGCGGAAAACGGCGTGCGCCGCGTCTGTGCGGACGAGCGTATTGTCGGCGTGCGTCTGCTGCCGGCCGTGCACCACTACGCTCTTGATTCACCGGAAGTCGATGCGCTAATGGCGGCCGCTGCCGCAGAAAACGTGCCGGTCAATCTGATGGCTCGGATCTTCGACGATCGCATTGCACCGCGCTACGTGCAGCAACTCGTTCCCCCGCTGGAGTCTGTAGCGGCCTTCTTGCATCGGCATCGCCAGGTCAAGGTCGCCCTATCGATGTTTTACTTTAGCGAACTCAAAGGGCTCGTTAGTAACTGGCACGACCTGCCCCATGTCTTCGTTGATTTTGGCTGCAGCAAGCCCAACGTGGCCTCGCTCGACGTTTTGGCGTCGTTTTTCCCCGTTGAGCGCGCGCTCTTTGGCACGGGAGCGCCTTTCTATTACTGGGCGGGGAGCCGTCTGGGTCTGGAGGGATCACAGCTGAGTGCCGACCAGCAGCGCGCCGTATTGGCCGGCAACGCGCGGAGTTTCTTCGCATGGGACTGATAGACGAACTGGGTCACTTTCGCGTTATCGACGGACATGCGCACAATTGGAGCCACTTCGCCGACAGCGAATATCTGCGCGCTTGTTTGGACCGTTTTGACTTACAGGGCATTGCCGTTTTGAGCAATCTGACCGGTGGATTCGACCCGACGCCCCAGGAGGTATCTCAGAGCAATGAGGATACGGCGCGTCTGCGCGATGCCGTCGGCGAGCGCATTCTTCCGTTTTGCTACGTCAACGCCGCCCACCTCGAGCATGCTCTAGGAGAAGTCGAACGCTGGGCCGGTGCGGGTTTTTGCGCGCTCAAGTTCTGGGTGTCCCAGCGCGCTATCGATCAGCGCACGTGGCAGGTGACCGAAGCGGCGTTAGAGCACGGTTGGCCCGTGCTCTACCACGCCTACTACCGCACGCACGGAGATGCCCCTCCGCACGAAGCACCACCGCTGGAAATTGCTGCCCTGGCTCGGCGTTTTCCGGAAGGCCAGTTTATTATGGCGCACTTTGGTGC
Source organism: Gemmatimonadota bacterium (assembly GCA_038128265.1). Lineage (GTDB taxonomy): Bacteria > Latescibacterota > UBA2968 > UBA8231 > UBA8231. The sequence continues at coordinate 25,687 of JAYPJE010000023.1, read as the reverse complement.
TCAGTTTGAGCACGGCTTGCGCGCGATCGAAGACTGCGCCAACGTCGCCGTTGACTACGCTGGTAGCATCAACGAAAAAGGGGCTTACGAACTGGCGCTGGATATCCTTGGCCCAGAGCGCGTGCTATTTGGCACCGATCTGCCGGGGGCCGACTACTACGTCAATGCTGGTCGCGTGTTGGAACTGGAAGTGGAAGACGCCGTAAAACAGCAAATTTTTGCGGGCAATATAGAGCGCATATTGGGTCTGTGAGGGCGATCTTGAGTCGCCCTGCGCGGCAGATTGCCCGAGGCGGCCGATCTTGCGAAAGGAGCGTTGTATGCGACAGGGTAAATTCAAGCTGGCAATGACGCTGGGTAGGAGTCCCAACGACCATCCAGAGCGGGTCAACATTTGTCGCCAGATGGGCGTGGTCAACTGCGTTACCTCACCGCCGCTGCACGAAGTGGGGCGCGACCAATACGCTGCGGCGATGCGCCAGCAGAAAGAGGAGTGGGCTGCGGCCGGGTTTGGTATTCCGGTCTACGAGACGATGACGCCCGTGCGCGCCGAGCACATTCGCCGCGGCACGCAAGGGCGCGAAGAGGAGTTGAAGAATTACATCGCCGCCATCGAAGCGATGGGCGAAGTGGGCATTCCCGTCCTCTGCTATAATTTGGGACAGGGCGGGTCGCGCACGGGTTGGGTGCCCATTCGCGGCGACGCGATCTCGTCGCAGTTTGACTACGCCGCTTCCAACCGCAGTGAAGAGCCCTTTGGCGAGCCGCAGACAGAAGAAGAGCTTTGGGATAATTTGACCTGGCTGCTAGAGCGCGTAGTTCCCGTAGCGGAGAAGGCCAACGTGCGCATGGGCTACCATCCCAACGATCCGCCGATCTCGCCCTACCGCGGCACGGCGCAGATCATGGTGAGCGCCGATGCCTATCGCCGCCTGCTCAAGATTGCCCCCTCTCCCTACAACGGCGTGACGTTCTGCCAGGGTAATTTCAAGGCGATGGGCGAAGACATATATTCGGTGGCGCGCGAGTTCGCCGAACAGGGCAAGATATTCTTCGTTCACTATCGCGACGTAGAGGGCACGGCCGATACCGTTTTTACCGAGACGTTCCACGACAACGGTCCGACCGATATGGCGGAGATGCTCGAGGTGCTGTCGCGGGCCGGCTTTGAAGGGCCGATTCGCCCGGACCACGCGCCGACGATGGGCAATGAGAGCGCCGAGGAGACGCGCGGCTACGGAATGATGGGCAAGATATTTGCTTTTGGCTATATGATTGGGCTAATGCAGGCGCGCAATATCGCCTACGAATAGCGAGGAACGTCCGATCCGCGGTGGCGCAGCGCACACGGGTCGGCGCATGCTGGAACTGCTGCCTTGCTGAAACGCAGATTTTTGTGCATTTATATAGGCCATTTTAGTCGGTGTCCGTATAGATGGTCGCGGGATGGACGCACTCTGGGTGCAGCCTCTTATGCGCAGGTGCGACCGGGCCGACGGGCTCGGCGGTGCAGCGCAGAGAAAAGCAGCTGACCGATTTGTACAACCCATAAAAAGGAAGGGAGAAATGCCTGCCCCAATCGCTATCCAGTTGTATACTGTGCGCGATCTATTGGCCAAAAATTTTAAGGCCGTTGTAACGCAGATCGCCGAGATGGGCTACGTCGGAGTGGAAACGGCTGGTTTCCCCGGTATTACCGTACTGGAGGCCTCTGACCTATTTGCCGACCTCGGCTTGCAGGTGTGCAGTGCGCATACGCAGTTGCCCTATGGCAAACAAAAAAATCAGGTGATCGAGTTGGCCGATGCGCTAGAAGTGACGCGCGTGGTTTCCAGCACGCCGCGCGATAGCTTTGAGAGCGTGGACAAGATTAAGGAGCTATGCGAGCGCTGGAACGAAGCCGCTGCAGTGGCCGAGGAATTCGATTTAGAACTGGGTATGCACAACCACTGGTGGGAGTTTGCGGACGTCGATGGGCGTCCCGCATTCGAGATTATGCTGGAGGAATTGAGTGAAAATATATTCTTCCAGATTGACACCTACTGGGTAAATACGGGCGGGGGAGACGCCACTAAAGTCGTCGAATCGTTGGGTGAGCGCGCTCCGCTGTTGCATATCAAAGACGGTCCGTGCACGGCCGATGCCGATATGGTTGCCGTTGGAGAGGGCAACATGGAATTCGCCCCGATTATCGAGTCCAGTCACGGCACCTGCGATTGGCTGATTGTCGAGTTGGATCGCTGCGCAACCGATATGATGGAGGCCGTGGAAAAGAGCTACCAGTACCTGGTGTCAGAGGGGCTGGGACGCGGGGCCAATACGGCCGACTAGAACGGCGAACGGAGAAAGGAAAAGCATGGCCAAGAAGGCGCTGATGGTATGGGGCGGCTGGGAAGGACACGAGCCCAAGCAGTGCGTCGATATTTTTGCACCGCTGCTGCAGGAGGCCGGGTTTGACGTGACGGTATCCGACACGTTGGATAGCTATAAAGACGCCGATATGATGGGCGAACTGAGCCTAGTGGTTCCGGTGTGGACGATGGGACAGATTGAGCGCGAGCAGGAGCAGGGTTTGCTCAATGCGGTCAAGAGCGGCGTTGGCATCGCCGGATGGCACGGCGGTATGGCCGATTCGTTCCGCGGCAATACGGAGTACCAGTTTATGGTTGGGGGTCAGTGGGTTGCCCATCCCGACGGCATTATCGACTACGAAGTCAACATCACGTCCGACGATCCCATCGTCGAGGGCATAGACTCTTTCAAAATGCACTCCGAGCAGTACTACCTGCACGTCGATCCGGGCAATGAAGTGCTGGCAACGACGACGTTTCGCAACCGCACCAGCGCCCCGTGGATTAACGGCACAACGATTCCCGCGGTGTGGAAACGCATGTGGGGCGATGGCAGGGTATTCTACTCTTCGCTGGGGCACGTGGCCCGCGACTTTGACGTGCCCGAGGCCCGCGAAATTCAGCGCCGCGGGCTTGTCTGGGCAGCGCGTTAGGAGGCAGAATGGCGTTGGCATTACTACGGGCGCCGATTAGCAGCGCCCGATCGGCATACCACCTGCCGCAGCTATACAGTCGTCGCCGTCGCCGCGCGCGCCTTATGCGGCGCCTGCTGTTTATCGCCGGCATCACCGTTGGTGCCTTTGTCGTCGCCGGACTGATTTGGGGCGTCGCACAGGCGCTGAGAGACGAGTAGGTCGAGCGTGCAAAAAGTGCTCATTACAGGAGCGGCAGGGCGCATTGGACGCACGCTGCGCGCGGGCCTCAAGGATCGCTGCCAGCTGCGTCTGATGGATCGCGTGCCCATCGAAGGGGCCGAAGTTGATGACGTGCACGTGGGCGATGTGGCCGATGTCGAATGGATGGCACAGGTGTGTCAGGGCGTCGATGCGGTAGTGCATCTGGCCGGCGACCCGAGTACGAGGGCGCCGTGGGATTCCATTTTAGAAGTCAACATCAAGGGCACGTACGGTGCCTACGAGGGCGCGCGGCGCGGCGGCGCTCAGCGGCTGGTCTTTGCCAGCAGCAACCACGCCACGGGTTATTACGAGCAGGAAGGGGTTTATACGAAACCCGAGATGCCCGTGCGCCCCGACAGCCTATACGGGGTGAGCAAGTCTTTCGGCGAAGACTTGGCGCGTTTTTACGTCGACGAATACGGCATGAAGGCCTATTGTCTGCGCATCGGTTCGTTTCAGCCCGACGAGTCGGTAAAGAATCGGAGCAGCGACCGAATTTTATCTACTTGGCTTAGCTATCGCGACGCCGTACAGCTCGTCTGGCGCTGTCTGCAGGTCGAAGGCGTCAACTTTGGCGTGTACTATGGAATATCCGGCAATACGCGCGCTTATTGGGACACGCACAATGCGCGTAGCGAGCTCGGCTACGCACCCGAAGACGACGCCGAGCGCTACGCCTAAGCCCGCGCTTCCATTCGATCGGATGACTTTCCAGCAATGATGCGAATCAAGTTCAACAGCCCTCAGGACTGCGGCCTGATCGTGCAGCAGTCGGGTAATCCGCAGCAGGTCTTGGTCCGCTTTCTCAACTTGATGCTCAACTATCAGTGTGGCCTTTCCCTGCGCGTGGCCGACGATTTTGAGCGCGGTGCCGGCATTGTGCAAAAAGAGGGGCAGAGCGTGCGCTGCGCCTTTGTCGTGCAGAACGTAGAAATCACCCGTGTTGATGCGCTGCTGGCGCTGAGCCAGAACGGCGCGATACCGGTGTTCCTGGTCTTGCCACAGAAGCGCTTAGACGTGCAGCAAACGCTGGTTGGCGAACTGAAAAACATCTATTTGTGCTCTTGGGAAGGGGCTTTTTTAGATGCCGACCACTCGTTGCAGCAAGTTGCGCGAGACGCGTTAGAAGCGCGCGGCGTTTGCAACATCTTCAGAGATCTCGACAACGCGCCCTATTCCGAACTGCAGGAGCGTTTGGAGAATCGGCTGCGCAACCTGAACACGCTGCCGACGCTGCCCGAGATCATCATGCGCATTATGCGTCTCGTCAACGACCCCAAGACGACAACGGATGAGCTAGAGCGCCTGTTGGGCAGCGATCCGGCCATTGTTATGAAGCTGCTAAAGGTCGTGCGTTCGCCGATCTTTGCCGGGATTAGCCGCTCGGCCGACCAGTGGTCGCTGACGGACGTCATCGTGCGCCTGGGCTACAAAAAAGTGGGCGGTATTGCCCAGCAAATCAAATTGATCAACAACCTAGTTAAGCCCAGCGAGAGCGAGTTTGACCTGCGCCGCTTTTGGGAGCACTCCATCGGGTGTGCGCTGATTGCCGATCGGCTCTACTCCAAAGGCATGATTAAACTGGGTGAAAAAGTTGAGTTTAACGACTATTGGATTGGTTCGCTGCTGCACGATGTAGGCAAATTGGTGCTCGGATTCTTTTTCTGGGACTGGTTTGCGCGGATTATTGAGCAGTGCGAAAAAAGCCAGGAGTCCTTTCGCGCCATCGAAGCCAAAATGGGAGATGTCGCCAGCCACGAGCGCGTAGGGCAAATGCTAATTATAAACGCCAATATGGGTGAAGAGTTGGCTAATGCCGTCGGCTCTCACCATTTCCCGGGGGAGCAGCCCTCTTCGCTGGCGTGTCTGATTCACATGGCTAATAATTTGTGCAATGAGTTGGGGCTCGGCTACTTGCCCAGCGACAAGGCCCACTACGACGCGCGCGTGCTGCAGCATCTGGAGCTGGGTACTGCCGATATTGCCCAGTTGCGCAATGCGCTATCCGAAGATATCAACGAAGAAGTGAAGAGCCTAGTATCGCTCTGCCTGTGAAGGCCGTGCCGACCGGCTCTGCTAGCGACTAGACCGCATAGGTCGTCCAAGAGCCCAGGCAGCCGTGCCCGCGCCGCACGTGGAGCACGCCGCGCGCCGGCTCGGCAATGTAGCCGCAGATCGAATGCGTGCCTCCTGCGCCGTGGCGGCATATCGCGCCGGGGTCGCCCCGATGGTCTGCGAGAATTTCCTTCATACTGTCTGCATCAATCTCACCCCAGCGCTCCTGCACGAGCTGGCGCACGCGCTCTAGGCGCGGCACAGAGTCCTCGGTGCGGTGCGTTTCAAATGGGGCGAATGCACCCGACACATAGTGGTTTGTATGCAGGCGCCCGTCGGGGTGGTCGTCGTCAAATAGGGCGATGCCTTCGGGGCGAATTTCGACATCGGCAATATCGCCGTTGCCGTCGCAAAACACCATATTGGCGGCTGAACAGGTGCGGTGCGTTTGTAGAATGTGCAGACAGGCGGCTATATCGGGCTGTTCAAAGAGGGTGCGTTTGAGTGGGTAGTGCGGCAGGCCGAGCCGCCACTGGTAGTCGGATAGACCGTTGGCAAAGTGGGACACGCCGTGCGCATTGGTGCCCATATAACCGAGCTGCCCGGCGAACGTGAACGTGAGCGCGCGGGGACGGCCGTCGGTGGGCTGGATGTGCAGCACGATGCCTATATCGGCAAACTCGGGCGGCAGGTCTTGATTCTGGCCAGCCAGCGCAGAGCCATCGCGCGTTGCCGAGCGGGTCAGAGCAAACGCCGTGCAGCCTTCTGTTAGAGGGGCGCTGGTAGCTTCGCCTCGCACCTGGCACAGCAGCGCGTGTTCAAATGGAATGGCCGCGCCTTCGGCCAGTCCACCTACTTCTTCGATAATAAGTGGATTCAATCGGTCTATGTAGGGCAGGAACGCGCGCGCGCGCTGGCCCAGTTCGTCGCGTTCCTTGCCGGTCGACTTTTCGATCCAGCGCAAATAGCCCTCTATGAGCGGTGCCGCTTGCTCGCCGTGCTGAATGCCCATTTGCCGCGCACTGCCGCGCACGCATACCAGGGGAAATGACTGCATTCTATTCGTCTTCCTCGCGGTGCGTGCTCCAAGCCCGACGCGAGGAGATAAAGATGTAGCGCGTGGCTCGGGCGATATCGCGCAGCAGGTAGAGGCCAATGCACACGCCACAAAGAGCAGCTACGCGTGCGTTGCTAACCAGCTCTAATAGATGGTCGAGGCGTTCGATCATAGCCGTATAGTAGATCGCATCGCGGCCCGGTGCAAGTCTTTTGACAGCGCGCTTCGATTGCGATACTTTGGCCCAAAACGCGCGTTAGGATGAAGGATTACTATGCGAATGTGGAGAAAAGTATGTGTGCAAAAGCGTTGAGTAGCGAAGAGATTGCACTTCTGTGTCAGTATGATACGCCGACGATTTGCAATGCCATAGAAGTCTTTAATGTCCGTCCGCGCAGTGCCGGCTATATGAATGAGCGCATTCGCGCCTGCTTTCCCGAGATGGCACCCATCGCCGGCTATGCGGCGACGGCGACCTATCGCGCAGCGGCACCGGCGCGCGGCGGCGATGTCTACGCGACCATCGATGCGCAGGTCGACGCTTTTGCAGCCGTGCCCGGGCCGCCCATCGTCGTGTTTCAGGATTTGGATGACCCGCCCGTGGCCGCATCGTTTGGCGAGGTGATGTGCACTGCCTATAAGACTTTTGGCGCCGCGGGTCTCATCACCAGCGGTGCCGCGCGCGACCTCGAGCAGGTGCGCGCACTGGGTTTTCCCGCTTTTAGCAGCGGGGCGATCTGCTCACACGGCTACGGCCATATCGTCGATTTGTCGGTCCCTGTGCGCGTGGGGGGAGTGGTTGTGCACGCGGGGGACCTGCTGCACGCCGATGCCAATGGCGTCACGATCATCCCGGGCGAAGTCGCTGGCCAACTGGCCGACGTGTGCCGCGAATACGTCGCCGCCGAAGACGTGGTGCTGAACTATCTCAGAGCGGGCGGTGCAACAGTAGATGGGCTTGCTGAGGCGCGCGCCGAGTGCGCCCGATTGATCGAGGCACTAGCGCAGCAAATCCGGCAATAGAAGGCAGGGGTAACCGAGCCGCGCCCCCAACGGCATGCCCGCCTATCGCCAGCACGCGGCGCGGCAGACTCGGTTACCCCTGCAAATAAAGCCCGAACACCCGCCTACAGGCTCTTATACATCAGAGCAAAAATACCCCAAGCGAGGGCAAAGAGCGCTGGCGGTAGGACTTCTTTGAGATGAAAGGGCGCTTTGTGTTTCACGACGGCCTCCTGTGAAAAGGGGTTTGCGTGGTCTCTTGCTGCGTTGCATTGTATTACGCAAGGGGTGTGCCAGCGTTCGAGTAAGACCGCACTTTCCCATAAGTAACTCATTTACAAAGACTTGATATGTCCAATGATGTATTCGCATCGACCCGTTAAATGCGACAGAAAGACCACACATGAGATTGAGATGTCGCAAGAGGAGTATCACATATGCACAAGCGCTTGGCCGCCTGTCAAATTCTAACCTACGACGATCCGCTGCGCAGCGCGGAAAAGGTGCTGCATTGGATGGGCGAAGCCGCCGCTGCGCAAGTCGATATCGTCGCGTTCCCCGAAGCGTGTCTTTGTGGTTATTGCTGCGATGATGCCTATTGGCTGAGCGCGGATCGGCGGGCATTTGCCGAGGCAGAGGCTGCCGTAGTCGAGGCCGCCGGGCGGTTGGGCATCGGCGTTGTGCTGGGCACGGTGCACTGGAGCGAAGAGATCCTCTACAACAGTGTGCTTGTTATCGACGCCAGCGGCCAGGTGTGCGGGCGCTATGCCAAGACGCACCTTGCCGAGCGCTGGCCCAGCGCCGGCCAGCATCTGCCGATATACGATGTGGGCGCGGTGCCGTCGTGCTTTATCATCTGCCACGATGTACGCTATCCCGAATTGGTGCGCTTGCCGGCGGCGCGCGGTGCCAAAGTCTGTTTTTACTGCAGCAACGAAAGCGGGCTGCTGTCCGAACACAAGCTTTCGGCCTATCGCGCCATGCCCATTGCTCGCGCAACGGAAAACGGCATTTTTTTGGTGATGGCCAATGCACCCGCCGATGCCGCGGATATGCATTCGCCGTCGCAGTCGCATGGGAATAGCAAGATCGTGCATCCGGATGGCAACGTGCTAGTGGAAGCGGGACATTTTGAAGAGCGGCTCGTAGTGGCCGATGTGGACATAGGAGAAGCAACGGGCCACATCGCACGCAGGGCCGTCGACGACGACACGGTGCTGCGCGCGTGGATGCGCTCGGGGTTGGATCTAGTCGATATGCCGCGCCACCAGAATGGCGCCTAGGGCGATTGACGACTGCGCGCCTGTTCGAGGCGGCGTAGGTGACGCCACGTTTTGGCTACCAGCGGACCGTCTTTATCGCTCTGCTCAGCGTACTGCAGTGCCTCGCGGTACATCTTTTCCGCCCAGGCGTAATTGCCGCGCTCGTAGGCGCGGTCTCCCGCGTCGATATATTCCTGCCAAGAGCGGTCTTCGCTGGTGTATGACAGGACGATAAACAGAGTGATAAAGAGCAATCCAACAACGGCGAGGACTCTGCTATATGCGGGCAGTTTGAGGGTGCGGCGCTCTTTTCGTCGTCGACGTTTGGCCATGGAAACCTCTTGCCACAACAGGGCGGCTATGTGGCAGATTCTTCCGTTTTTTTGTAGCCGATGCACGCGCGTACCGGCATGTGAGGGTACTTGCTGAAGCGCTCGTCTACGGCGTGCAAACGGCACAGAAAAAAGATCGATCCGCGCGCCGACTCGACGTGTCGCGCGTGCAGGCAGTGGGTGCAGAGCCCCGCGTCGACCTGCCCTTTCAAAGGGCGAGCTGTCCGCTAAACTGCACTTGCTTGCTACCGCTGGTGACTTCGCCGATGGGATAGGCGCGACACGCGTGCTGTTCCAAATGGGCAATCACCTCGTCCTGATGCCCGTCTGCTACGACGAGTGCGAGTCCGACACCCATATTAAAGGTGCGCACCATATCGGCCGGATCGAGCTGGCCGCGCTCGTAGAGCGTGCGAAACACCGGTAGAATTTCAAAGGTGCTTAGGTCGACTTGGGCGTCGAAATTGGCTGGCAAAACGCGGCTGAGGTTATCGCGCACGCCGCCGCCGGTAATATGCGCCATACCGCGTAGTGCACTGCCGGTATAGAGATCGCGCACGGCGCGATAGTAGCAGAGATGGGGACGCAGAATGGCATCGAGAAAAGATTCTCCCCCGACGTCGACGTGTGCCAGTTCGGGCTGCGCATCGAGCAGCGCACGCACCAGCGTGTAGCCGTTGGTGTGCAGTCCGTTGGACGCCACGGCGAGGATCTTGTCACCTGCGGCGATGCGCGTCCCGTCGATAATCTGGCTCTTTTCTGCGACGCCGACGACGCTGGCAGTGAGGATGTAGGTCCCTTCCGGCACGACGCCTGGTTGCTCGGATGTTTCGCCGCCGGTCAGCGTGCACTCCTGCTGGCGGCAGGCCGTTGCCATGCCGTCAACGACTCGCGTGATAACTTCCTTTTCCAGCTTGCCGCAGACAATCACGTCCTGCATAGACAGCGGGTGGGCGCCCATTACGATGATGTCGTTGATGAGGTGATTGACCAGGTCGTAGCATACCGATTCGTAGCGCCCATGGGCAAAAGCGAGCTTCTGCTTGGAACCAGGCTCCTCGCTCTTGAGTACGAGGACGGGGTGCTGATACTGGGGGAAGTGGCCGTCAAAGAGCGTGGCAAAGGCGCCTATCGTATTGAGCACGCGTGCGTCGCTGGTTTCGAGGCTGCGTGCCATTTCGCGTTTGGTCGCGTCGGCGTTGTCGATGTCGACACCGGCGCTGGCATAGGTGAACTCTGCCACGGCGTTCCTTTCTATAAGAGAATGCGAATCGGTCTCCCACTAACATATTCCGCGACCTTGTGATCGGCAATATGTGCGGTGCGCGTCGGCCGCGCGCTCAAGGCAGGTCGGCGATGCGCGCGCGGCCGACGCGTTCGATCCAACTACCCCTATACTCGTGACAGAGCGCTGCGAATGCGCGCTTTGCCTCCTCGATCTGGCCTGCTTTTAGGAGGACATCGGCCGCGCGAAACGCCTCTTCGCCAACGGTTAGTACCCGACTGCAGCGCCGCGTTATCTCTTCGGGGCGGTCATCGCTGCGCCATTTGTCGAGGGCGAGAGGATGCGTCTGCGTAAGCGCACCGTAGCTCTCCGGCACGCGTTCGCGAAAGAGGCGTGCGCGCATATCTGCCTGCCAGTCAAAGGCGTTGCCGCCTTCGCGTCCGCCGAAGGGATCTACGTCGGCGACGAGAATGTCGTCTGCCCCACCCCCTTCGCTGAGCACGTGGCCGTCGGGGGCTATGATGAGGCTGCCCCCGCTGCGGTGCGCCACGGCCAAATAGACGAAGTTGTCGACGGCGCGCGTGCGAAATGCCGCGCGGTCCATATCGGCCCCGCTCGCCATACAGGCCCCGCCCAGCGTGGGCACAAAGACGACGTCGGCGCCGTTGAGCGCCAAGCAGCGCACGGCCTCGGGAAAGACCATGTCGTAGCAAATGAGCAGCCCAACACCGCCTAAGTCGGGCGTCTCAAATACCGGATATGCATCGCCGCGCGCGCGGCTGCCCAATTCGCTGTAGGGCATATTGATCTTCCTATAGCGACCGATCTCAATCCCGTCGCGCCCTAGGAAAAACGCCGTGTTGTAACGCGCCGTGCCTTCCAGCGAATCGCTGCAGCAGACCAAATACATCGCATGGCGTGCGCAGGCTGCACCTAGGCGCGTCAGCATGCGCTCAACGGCGTCCGGCAGCACGGCGTTCCACAGGTCCCTGTTGACCCCCGACCAATGCTCTAAGCCAAGGGTGTCCTCTGGCAATACGACCGCATCGCAGCCGCGTCGGCCGGCGCCGTCTACTAGTGCCTCAAGCGCATCGAGGTGGTTGTCAACGCACGCCAGAACGGTAGCTGGATCGGCGAGGTGAAAGTCGACCAGTCGCTTTGTCGGTTGGATACAGCCCAGTCGCTGGCTCATGCGGCAAATGCCTCCATGCGCTCTTCGTCCAGCTGCACGCCGAGGCCTGCGCCGGACGGCGGGCGGATATAGCCCGCTTCGTAAGCCAGCGTTGGACGAGTCACCGCGCCGGCCAGCAGGCCCGGTCCGACGAGGTCAGAAGCGATGCGCACGGTCGGACTAGCTACGGCAAGATGGGTAGCGGCTGCCGTGCCAATGCCGAGTTCGACCGTGCTACCGAGCAGGGCTGGTAGGCCGCCGGATGCCGCTATGTGCAGCAGGCGCTCGGCGCGGTGCAGACTGCCGGCCTGTACCGGAACGACGTTAAAGACGTCGACGGCGCGGTGGCGTATAAGCGCCAGGGCGAAGCGTTCGTCAAAGTCTGCTACGTGTTCTATCAGGTCGATGGGCACGCGCTGCCGCACGCGCGCGAGCGCAGCGGCGACGTCGTCGGCGTGGTCGGATACCTGCTGCGGGTTGTCCTTGGCCACGGCGCGCGCAGCGGCGCGCAGCGGCGTCTCAACGGCATCGGCACCAACAGCTGCCAGTGCGCAGATGCGCTCGACGGCTTCCTCTTCGTGCCACTGGCCCGATGCATCAATTTTGATATACGCATCGGAGCCGGCTAAACGACGACACAGCTGCACCCGCTGTGCGTCGAGTTCGGGTTCGTCGCCGACCTTGAGTTTGAAGGCGGTAAACCCCTCGGCGACCTTGGTGGCGATCTCGCGTTCGATTTCGTCCAAGGTGCGGATAAAGGCGACCCACGACACGTGCGCACGCGCTCGGTTGCGACCGCCGAACAGGACGTAGAGCGGCACGCCGTAGTACTGGCCGGCCAAATCGAGTAGTGCGGTGTCGATGGCTGCGCTTAGCAGCGAGTGTAGTTCGGGGTGCAAATCGCTCGGCAGGCTGCCTAGCGCTCGTTCCCAAGTGGCTTGGCGATGCAGTGGGTCGGCTCCCTCTAGCGAACTCAGCATGTGGCGTAGTGCCTCCGGCGCGGGCGTCTGCCAGCTCTGCTCTATGTCGGAAATTTCCCCCAGGCCAACGACGTTGCCGTCAGTGACGAGCTCTAGCACATAGTAGTGCGAGGCCGTTTTGGCCTGTGCATGGCCACCGGCTTCTGCAACGCGCGTGTCGTAAACGCGCGGCACGTTGACGGCGCGAATGCGCACATCGCGTATATGCATCATTTGACGCTCGGCCGGCCCGGATGGTAGGGAGGTTCCAGCACGGCGCGCTGCGCTGGCGTGAACTCGTCGAGTATGTCCTCGACGCCGCCGGGCAGATAGCGGCTGGAGTAGCTAATGGCTCCCGGAGAATATTTATAGAGCATGGCGCGCCGCTCGTGGGCGCCATGCCACGGCAGCGTGCCGTGGGTGAGCGCCTCGGTAAAGACAATGGCCGAGCCGGCGCGTGCGACGGGCTGGACTACGCAGCCCATCGCGTCTTCGAGGCGGCGCAGCGCGTTCGGCGCCGCGTAGTTGGACTTATGGCTGCCGGGCACGCAGGCAAAGCCCCCGTCGCCGGGTCCTTGGTCCGTTAGCACGTAGGATACGACCGTTAACCCGCAGCGCATCTGGCCGTTGCGAAAGCGATAGTAGTGGGTCGGATTGGCCGTGTGTCCGCCGCCGTGCAGCACGTGTCCCTCGGTGCCGGCCGTCATCAGGATGCCGTAGAGGTGGTCGAGGCGAAAGCCGTCGTCGAGCATCTCGCGCAGTACCTCGACAACGCGCGGATGCACCAGTAGATCGCGCCATATTTCACCGTGCGGCTGTGGCCAGCTCAGCATGCCACCGATGTCGCCGCGTCCCTGTTCGCCTTTGAGGGCATCGGCACCGCCCGACAGCAGGTGGTCGCCGCTGCGTCGACGAATGTCGGGCAGGTGCGCATCGATGGCATCGTTGCAGGCCGCTAGCTGCGCTGCTGACAGCACGTCCTCCAGTACGATATAGCCCTGTAGGTCAAAGAGGTATTTCTCGCGTTCGTTCATAATCGCCTCAAACTGGCTTCTGTAGGTGGGGTGAAAGGTCTGCATACGGCGTTGTGCAGGGCGGACCGTCGGCGTAGTGAAAGCGCGCGTCGTTAAGCGTGCGTGCGCCGAGGGCAATCAGCGCCGAGGAGCGCGTGCCGCCGCGCGTGCCATGCAGGCACAGCCCGTCGTCGGCATCGCTGTGCTCTGCCATCAGGTCGGCTAGCGCCTGCTGCAGAGATGACCACGGTGCGAGCGGCCCATATAGCGCTTGGCGCGCTCGCCGTATGCGCAGATGCTGCGGGTCGTCTACCTCCGTATCGCCGAGAAGGTGCAGGCCGGGTGCCAGCGTTTTGGGGTGGGCACTGCGGCCGTCGTAGTGCACGCAGAATGCCTCAACGCCGTCGGATAGGAGCACGTTGCAAGGGTTATAGTGCTCGTGTAGCAGGTGGTCTAGTAGCCAGTCGCAGGCGGCACGTGCCGACGTATAGCGCAGGGCATCGGTGCAGAGCAGACCGCGCGAGCGGCGCTCGGGATCGCCCAGCGTGCCGCGCCGATTCGTCAGGGCCACGTGCATGCCTGCGCGATTAACGCCCTGCCAGGTTCCGCCCGCGCTGCGATCGCGGCCGGCAAAAATACCGCCCTTCCAGCCCGGTGGATCGGTCGGTCGGTCATAGCGTTCCTCGCGATTGGCTGCGATGATAGTGGGATATGTTGCGTGTAGCTGATGTGCTAGAATGCACAGGCACATAGGCCGCCCTTTTCGCCGACAGTGTACGCGCCGTCCGTCGGGATGTCAACCGAGTCGCTGGGCATTATTTATCGCCCTTTGTCGCCCTTGACAGGCGCGCTGGGTTCGGCGCTAATTAGTATACGTTTAACGCGCATCCGCCGCTAGTGGTCACATGAAAAAGCTGATAGCAATAGAGCATTTGCAAGTGGGTATGTTCCTCGAGGCCAAGGCGACTACCGAAGTGGTCGACGGAGAGGAAGTCCGATATTTGTGCGCGCTCAACTCGGTGGGTGGCAAGTCAAATAAGCGCGCGCGCCTGACGGGGCAGATGCACGAGAAAATAACGGCGGAAGGCGGCCTGCAGATCGCCAGTGACAGCATGGTCGAGCGCCTGCGGTCGATGGGGTTGTCGACCGTGTCCATCGATACGGACAAGGGCAGCGATCTACCGTCCGACGTCAAGCCGCTGACCGACCCCAACCGCAAGCCGCCGCCCGAGGGGCGCTTGGTCCACTTCGACGAAGAGATCGAAAAGGCCAAGGAGGTGCGCGACGAGACGGCAGATACGCTGAAGAGTGCGCTGAGCGGCATTGCCGATGGCAAGGACATGGATGTCGGCAAGGTGCAGGAAGCGGGCACCGTTATTTCCGAGAGCATCCTGCGCAACGTCGATGCGATGGTCAGCCTGACGCGCATCAAAAAGCACGACCCCTACACGGCCATGCACTGCATGAATGTCTGTACGCTGGTTACGGCTATGGCCATGCACGATGGCACCGACCCCGGCCTGCTGCCGATGATCACTACGGCGGTATTGCTGCACGACGTGGGCAAAACGCGCGTTCCTCTGGAGGTCCTCAACAAGCCTGGTCGCTTTGAGCCGCACGAGCTGCAAGAGATGCGCAAGCACGCTCTGCACAGCGGCGACATCATGCGCGAGGACGGCTCGTTTAGCGATGAGCAGATCGCCATAGCCGAACAGCACCACGAGATGATGGACGGCAGCGGGTATCCCAAGGGGTTGGCCGGTGACCAGATTCAATACTACGCGCGCCTGACGGCCGTAGCAGACGTCTACGATGCGCTGACGGCCAAGCGGGTGTATAAGCCGGCCATGCCCATGTATCAGGCGCTGCTGCGCATTCACAACAACAAGGGCACGGAGTTCGACGCGCACGCCGTCGATCTATTTGTCAAAACGCTAGGGCTGTATCCGGTGGGCTCGTACGTCGAACTCAATACCGGCGAGCAGGGCGTGGTCTACGAGCCCAATCCAAGCGATTCGCGCAAGCCGGTAGTGGCGCTGCTGACGCAGCCGAGTAAAAAGGCGCGTGCCGCACCGTTTATTGTTAATTTGGCGCTGCGTTCGCAGGCGGACGGGCGCGAAATTACACACGTGTTGGACCCGGAAAAACTGAGTGTGGATATCGAAGAAATCATGGCCGACGTAGGAGAGCGCGGCGAGCGAACGGAGCGGATGAGACGATGAAGGGAGCGCGCGTAAAAGCACCTCTCCAATGGGAAGTGCTGGAGCTAGACAAGCCGCGGGCCGGCGCAGGGCAAATGCTGGTGCGCATGGAGCAGGTGGCCATTTGCGGCAGCGACTTTCCAGACTATTGCGGCGTGTGCCCGGAATATCCCCTGCTGCCGGGTGGATCGGGGCACGAGGGCATCGGCATTGTCGAAGAGTGCGAGAGCGGGACTTACGCCGAAGGAGCGCGCGTGCTGCTATGGGGCTTTGATCGCGAACGCGGTCTGTTTCAGGAATACGTGCCGACGCGCGACAGCGGGTTACTGCTATTGCCAATGGACCAGCCGCGCGAAAGGGTGCTGATGAGTCAGCTACTCGGCACGGTGCTGCGCTGCTTTCGCAAGCTGGGCAACTTGCTCGACCAAAAGGTCGTCGTGCTCGGGCAGGGTCCGGCCGGTCAGCTCTTTACCGGCGTGCTGCGCAACCTCGGTGCTAAACAAATCATTGCCGTCGACCCACTCGAATACCGCCTGGCCGTATCGCGCCAGATGGGTGCCACGCATACGGTAGATCCGGATAGCGTCGACGTCGTAGAAGCAGTGCGCGATATAACCGACGGCGCTATGGCCGACGTGGTAATTGAAGTCGTCGGCGGCGAAGATACGTACGGTCAGTGCCTCGACCTGACCCACCGCTTCTCTACGATCGTGTGCTTTGGCGTGCCCGACAAGGAAAACCACGAGGGCGTTATCAAACTGCCGATGATGGAGATGCAGCGACGCGAGCTCAAACTCGTTCTCTCTGTCAACTACGGCGACCATCCCTATGCCGACTATGCGCTGGCGCTCGACTGGATCGTGCAGGAGCGCCTCGACGTGAGCCCGCTGGTCTCGCACGTGCTGCCCTTTGCCGAAATTCAGCGCGGCTTTGAACTGGCCGTCGACAAGCCGGTCGCCGAAGAGGCGCTGAAGGTCGTACTGGAATTTTAGGCATGGCATCCCATCGAATGTGCTCGGCGGCCGGAGACGTGCGCTCCGGCCGTTTTTTATACGCGCAATGAATGCGGATCGAGCCATTCTGACGGCGACGGCCTTTGAGCAGGATGCGCTGCGCGCCGCGCTGAAAGCGCCGGTGCACACCGAGGTCGCCGGGCGTTCTTGGTGCGCCGGCCAATTGGGCGCGCATTCGGTGCTGCTGGTCGAGACGGGTATGGGAGCGGTTAACTGCGCCCATGCGCTGACCTGTGTGCTGCAGGCGCACGCGCCGAGCGAGGTGTGGCAAATTGGCGTGGGCGGTGCCTATGCGCAGAGCGGGTTGGTGCCAGGCGACTTAGCCGTGGCCAGCGAAGAGCACTATGGCGACGTCGGCGTGCGCACAGACGATGGCTGGCAAGGCGTGGAGGCTATTGGGATACCGCTCCTGCGCGCGGCTGAGTCTGGTGCGTACGACTGCTTTAACCGCTTTGCTCTCGACGCGGTGCGTGCCGAGCGCATGGCGGTGCAGTTGAGCCGTATTTGGCGCGCCGAGGCCGGTCCATTTGTAACGGTGCAGGAGTGCACGGGAACCGACGAAGTGGGACGCGAGCGCGGCCAGCGCTTCGGGGCGCTGTGCGAAAATATGGAAGGTGCGGCCGCCGCCCACTTATGCGCACTCTATGGCGTAGACTTTGTCGAGGTGCGGGCTATTAGCAATATTGCTGCACGGCGCGATCGCGACGCCTGGGAACTGCCGCTGGCCTGCAGTCGCGCGCAGGAGGCGGTGCTGTTCTTACTGGACGCAAGCGGAGACTGAAGCGGATATGCAGCCACTCTCTTTGGGATATTCACCCTGTCCAAACGACACCTTCATCTTTTACGCGCTGGTGCACGAACGCCTACAGGGGGCACCGGCCGTGCGCGAGGTGCTCGAGGATATCGAGACGCTTAATAGCATGGCGTTTGGCGGCCAGCTCGACGCGACGAAAATCTCTTTTCACGCGCTGGCGCATCTGCGCGAGTCCTACTGTCTGCTGCACGCCGGTGGTGCGCTGGGGCGCGGATGCGGACCGCTGGTAGTGGCGCGCGAAGCGATCGCGCCCGACGGCCTGCGCGGTAAGCGCATTGCGATCCCCGGTAAAATGACGACCGCTGCGCTGCTGCTGCAGCTCTTTGACCCGGAGATCAGAGACCTAGTCGTCATGCCCTTTCACGAAATTATGCGGGCGGCCGAAGCGGGGCGCGTCGACGCCGGACTGATCATTCACGAGAGCCGTTTCACCTATCCGCAGCACGGCCTGCACAAGGTGATCGATCTGGGCGAATGGTGGGAAGAGAGCACCGGCCATCCCATTCCGCTGGGCGGCATCTTGGCGCGGCGCGCGCTGGGGCGCGAGCGCATCGAGGCATTTGATAGCGCCCTGCGCGCCAGCGTCGAATACGCCCACGCCCATCCCGACGCCGTGCGCGATTACATTCGCGCCCACGCCCAGGAGATGGACGAAGAGGTCATGCAGGCGCATATTGCGCTCTACGTTAATGAGTATACGCTCGACTACGGGCGCGATGGCGAAGCGGCGATCTCCGATTTAATGGAGCGCGCCGAAAGAGCGGGCCTGGTCAGTGCATCGACACAGCCGCTCTTTGTCGCCTAGCCTGATCCTATTTGACGTTGACTATTTGGGGGAGAAATTATGAAGCTACTGCAATTTATCGATCCGCAGGACGGCCAGCACGTAGGCCTGGTTGAAGGCGACGATGTCATCGACTTGGGTGTAGGTGGTATCTATGAAGTCTATTACGATGGCGGTGGCGATGAGATCGGTCTGGTGGCTGCGGTAGAAAAGATGCGCGCGGCCGCCGGCGATGCGCGCCGCTTGAACCTGCAGGTGCTACTCGACAGTCGCGACGCGTCGGCTGTGCATCTGACCAAGCCGATCAGCGGTCCGGTCGACAATCCACATGCGCTGAAAGTGTGGCTGGCCGGCGTAACGCACGAGGTGAGCGCCAAGCTGCGCGAGATTGAGGCGCAGCAGGCTACCGGTGCGGCCGTCAACGTCTACGATCAAAAGTATAGAGAGGTGTCGAGCGGCGGCCGGCCGGAGCTCTTTTCCAAAGGCGAGCCCGACACCGTGCGCGGCCACGGACAGGCGGTCACCCGTCCAACTGATACGGTGCGTTTGGTGCCAGAGACAGAGCTAGTCAGCGTCTATGGCGTAAATAGGAGAGGACGGCTCGAGCGATTGGGCTATACGGGTGGCAACGACGTGACGGACAACGGCATTGAAGCCGACAACCCACTCAACCTTCCGCAGGCCAAAAACTGGGGCGGTGGCTGTGCCTCGCTGGGTCCGCTGCTCGTGACGGCCGACGAGTACGACGACGGCGATGTGACGGTGTCCTGCGAGATTGTGCGCAACGGTGAGCGCGTCGGTTTTAAGGAGGGCAAGACCGGTCAGAACAACCTCAATATGCCCGACAGCTTGCTGCATCTGGAGCGCCATCTCTTTGGCCGCATACCGCTCGAGGCGCGTTCGTTAATGGCCTTTTATTGGGGCACGCCCATCGTGTTTGCCGAGGCGGATTTGAGCGATGGCGTGCAGGTGGGCGATGTGATGCGCCTGCATTTTTCCGGCGGCATTGGCACCTTGGAAAACGGGGTGGTGGCGCTGGAAGCGACGGGTCAGTTGGCCGGGTTAGAGGGCGCGTAAGCCAACACGCGACAGCCGTTTCCAGCGGGGCGTGCCAAGCGGCGCGCCCCGCTGCGGTTCTACGCAAAATACTGGTCGGATGCGCCCTTCCTGAAATCGTATTGGGGATGGTGACACCAAGTGCGTCCCTGGTCTGCCATGACTTGGGCAATCAGGCGGCGGCGATAGAGACTGGCCAGATTGTCGGCGGCCATCTTTTCGGGGTCGAAGTGCGCCAATACGAGCCCGCGCAGGCGCTCTTCAACGGATGCGTGCTCGGCCATTCCGCACAAATTATTCCATTCACCGGGATCGTTCTGCAGGTCGAATAGCTGGCCCCCGTAGCCGTGGATGTAGGTGTATTTGTACGATGCTTGGCGCACCATTACGCAGGGCATGCCCACCGCCTCGTGCGCCTGTGCGAAAATGGCCCGATCCGCATCGGCGCCGTCGATAATCGGCAGCAGGCTGTGGCCGTCGTGCGGCAGCAGATCGTCGGCGCCGGCCAATTCGCAAAAGGTCGGCACTAGGTCGATCAGGTTGACCGGCGTATCGCAGATAGTACCCGCCTTCCATCCGTCGGGAAAGCGCGCAATCAGCGGCACGCGGCAGGACCACTCGTAAAAGCCGCGTTTCTGCACCATTTCCCTCTCGCACAGCATATCGCCGTGGTCGGAGCAAAAGACTACGACGGTGTTGTCGAGCAGGCCCGATTGCTCCAGCGTCTGCATCAATTCCCCTACCTTGCGATCCATATAGGTGACCAGCGCGTAATAGGCGCGGCGCAGGCGGTAGAGCCCCTCTTCGCTGCGCAGGTTGTGGCGCCGCGTGCCGTGATAGGCGTTGAGGTTTTTGTCCATCTGCGAGTAGGTGTCATCCAAGTTGGCCGGGAACTCGGGCAGGTCAATCTGCGCGCCTTCGTAGCGATCCCAATCGGCCTGCGGCGGCCAGAACGGCTCGTGCGGATGGTGGTAGGAGGCGCAGAGCAGAAAGGGCCGGTCGCGGCGGCGGCCCTGCGCGCGCAAATACTCGACGGCGCGGTAGTGGGTCTCTTCGTCGTAGGCCAAACAATTATGCCACTGGTCTATTTTGACGCACTGATCGTCGTAGGCGGCGGCGTTGTAGCTCCTGCGCTGCCCCATGACCTCTTCGCAGCGTTCGCCCTTTGTCTCTTTGATGGCGATCCACTCGTCTTTGACCCAGCTAAAATCCGAAGAGTAAATATCCGTAGTCAGGCGCATGCGAAAGCCGTGCTGTTGCTCCGGGCCAACAAAGTGCATCTTGCCCGACAGCACGGTATCGTAGTCGGCTCTGCTCAGATAGTCGGCAAAGGTGGGCTGGTCGGCCGCCAGCAGCGCGCCGTTGTCCCATGCGCCAATGGCCGAGGCATGGCGACCCGTCATAATGCAGGCGCGGCCCGGTGAGCACAGGGGAAAAGGTGTATAGGCCGAGTCAAAGCGCACGCCTTCTTCGGCCAGGCGATTGAGGTGGGGAGTATGCACGACGGGGTGGCCATAGGCGCCGGTCAGCGCGGCGACCATCTGATCGGACATGATAAAGAGGATGTTCGGACGTTGGCTCATATTGACCTCGTTGGGTAGCCGCTTGAAGTTTAGAGCGCGGGATATGGGGGGCGTTTGGTCTGTGCTCGCCTTAACATGGGACGGACGCCGGAGTGCGTCAATTGAGGCTATGTGGAAGAGGTAGAACGACCGCCGAGCAAGCGCTTAGCGGCGATGTATTTTGTGCAGAACCTCGTTTGGGGTGCGCAGGTGGTGCTGCTGTCGGGGCATATGCACGCGCTGGGTTTTTCCGGCGAGCAGATTAGCTACGTGGCCGCTACGGGGTCGCTGGGTGCGATCCTCTCGCCCCTGCTTGGCGGCTGGTTGGCCGATCGCTTTTTGCCAGGTCAGGTCTTTGCCGGGCTCTGCTATCTGCTGTGTGCGCCGCTGCTGTGGCTGGCCTGGCAGCAGACCGAGTTCGGTTGGCTGTGGCTGGTGCTCTTTGGCTTTGCGCTGGTGCACATGCCAACGGCGGCGGTGACCAACGCCATTGCCTTTCGTCACCTGGGCAATTCTGAGCGCTTTGGTCGCGTGCGCGTGTGGGGCAGCATCGGCTGGGTGAGCATTAGCTGGGCGCTGAGCCTGTACTTGCGCCTGTGGGAAGGGTGGGATCCGGCTGCCAGCCACCTGGGGGACGGACTGCTGATTGCCGCAGGTCTCTCGCTGCTGATGGGCGTTTACTGCTTCTTCCTGCCCGCCACGCCGCCGGTGCGCCGGACCCGTTCGCCGCTAGCGTTCTTGGAAGCCTTTGTGCTGCTGCGCCAGCGCGACGTAGCCGTGCTGATGGCGACGACGTTCTGCGTGGCGGCGCTGAGCCCATTCTCGCAAAACTTCTCCTTTATTTTTTTCACAGATGCGCTGCGCGGACCGGGACTGGCGCCGAGCACGGCCAGCTGGGTGCTGAGTTTGGGCCAGCTGTTGGAAATTCCCATCATGCCGTTCTTGGGCGCGTGGATTGCGCGCTTGGGAATAAAGAGGGTGATCTTACTGGGCGTGGTGGCACAGGGCGTGCGCGCCGGCGTTTTGGCGTGGGGCGAACCGCTGTGGCTGCTCGTCGTTGCCCAAGGGCTCAACGCGCTCTACATCGTCTGTTTTATCGTCGCGTCGATGGTGGCCATTGAACGCCTGAGTCCGCCCGATATGCGCGCCCAGGCGCAGGGGCTATTGGTGTTGGTGCTGCGCGGGGTAGGGCCGCTGTGCGGACATGTGCTGGCCGGGCGGGTCTACGACTACTTTATCCTCACGGCAGGTGCCCAGGCTTGGACGTGGATCTTTCTCATCCCGGCGCTGGCCTCCTTGCTTTTCGCCCTAGTTTTTAGCGCGCTCTTTCGCGGCGAGAAAGACTAGCTGCGCCAGGCCGCCAGCCCTAGGCACAGCCAGCCGGCCATAAAGCACAGGCCGCCCAAAGGGGTGACGGCGCCGAGCCAGCGCACGCCGCTGAGGCTGAGCACGTAGAGGCTGCCAGAAAAGAAGACGATGCCGGCGACAAAGAGCCAGCCGGCGGCGGTCGTTAACGACCCGGGCCATTGAGTGCAGGCCCAAGAGACGGCGAGCAATCCGAGGGCGTGGTACATGTGGTAGCGCGCACCGACTTCGAATATGTCGAATAGCTCGGTCGTCAGGCGCTGTTTGAGCACGTGGCCGCCAAAGGCGCCGGCTGCAACAGAGAGCAGGGCTAGCGCGCTGCCGATGGCAAAGAAGGGCGCGCTCATAGGTTTTCTTTGATGTAGGTGACCGAGCGCGCGAACTGGTCGAGCTCGTAGTCGGCGCGTGCGTCGGCGCTCTCTTCGCGTTCGTGCGGCGTGCGCCAGTCTTCGTCGGCCGGTCGCGCCGCTCCGTGTAGCGTGCGAATGGCGTTGAGCACTTCGTCCTGCGGCCGCGGCGCGTAGGTTGCCCAATAGTCGTTTTCGAGGATGCGAATGTGGCGCGCCTGCGAGGCGCCCAGTTCGATGCAACCCTGCACGTCGGGCGCGCCCGCGTCAAAGAGGGCGACCATCTGCGGCCAGTCGACGACGCCGGTGCCCAGCGCACAGCGCTTGAGGCGGAAGCCGGACGGCGTCGGATGGATCGTGTAGTCTTTAAAGTGCACGTGTTTGAGGATGGGCATGACGCGCTGGGCAAAGGCGGCGGGCGTCTCGCCGACAGCCAGCGCGTTGGCCACGTCCATCGTCACGCCGAGCTGCGGGCTGCCGACGCGCTCACACAGTTCGAGCAGCTCCCACGAGCAGACGTCCTGATGGTTTTCAATGCCGACCGGCATGCCGTATTCTTCGGCCAGCGGCATGACTTCCCTAAAGGGCTGGACCAGCGCGCTCAGATAGTCGCGCATGCCCTCGGCGCCGAGGGAGCGGCGGTCGCCTTCGAGCATGCGGCTAATCGTTGTGCGCACGGCCAGCGCGCCGGCGCGATGCGCCGTTTCGATCGCTTCGCGCAGCGGGGAAATATCCTCGGCGTAGTGGGCGCCGCCCGTGTCGAGAAAGAGGTCCATGTTTCCTAGCGCTTCGCGCAGGGCGGCCAGTTCGTCGTCGCTGCGCTCCGCAAGAGACTGGGAGGCAAACTCCACGCTGGCCAATCCGTTTTCGCTGGCTAGTTGTACTAAGCCCTCGGGGCTGTGGGGGTCAATCGCGCGGCCCGCCTCTCTGTGCGAGCCGGTAAAGCTCCAAGCACATAGTCCAATTTTCATCGCTATTCCCTCGTATCGTCCTAATCCATTATGCCACGCGGCTATTTACTGTCGCTGGTAGACTTCGATCGTGCCGTCTGAACTGACCGTCGTGAGCGTATCGCCGTCGATCGAATACTCGAAGGTAGTCACATCAATTGCCCCAGCGATATTAATTTCCATCACCAAATAGCCATTGCTGATATACCAATCGCCTTCTACGGGCGTGGAGAGGCCGCCGGCGTCAAATAGGCCACTGAGCTTACCCGATTTCTTGAAAGTCAGCGTAACGGAAAAGTTCTCTAAATCGAAACTGCCCGATGATTCGGAGACCATTTCCCACGTGCCAACCAGATCGCGCGCGGGGCCGACGACTTCGTCATCGCCGCAGGCAGCAAAGGCTAGAAAGCCGAGAAATACGAGGCGATGTAGCATGGGAAATACTCCCGTTGAGAGGTCGATATACGTGTTGGAGCGCAGTCTACTTACGAGCGCGCTCGATCACAGGACAAAGTAGCATAGGGCACATGCGAGAGCAAACAGATGCGAGTGAGAGAATGGGAGAACCGAGGCGTGATTTATTGAGTTTTGAATAAAAACTCAACGGAATTTAGGTGTTTGCCTCCTATCAGTCATTAAGCTTATAGCGAAGACGGCAGCTGTTTCTCTTTTGCCATGGGAGGCTTAATCGATATTCAGCTCGGACCAACAGACCTCTGAGTTTAGCGAGGCTGCAAAAAAGGCATTTGAACAGGTGAAAATGGTGTGCACAATGCGCTACGAAGAATTCGAATGATGTCTGCGGGTTTAGATCCGGCGTTGTCAAAGGGGGTAGTGCTTCAGTGCAGACAGCTGCCGTGTAGAGAGACATAGTAAGAGTAGCCAAAAAGATATAGCCATGAGAAAGGAGCTGTAATCATGCACGTTTGGGAAGGGATAATGTGTCCAAAAAATGGGAATATCGAACGTACCTGTGAATGGTGGAAGGGCCTGTTGTCGCTGAGCGGATGTGAAGGTTTTGAAAACGGTGTCGCGCTAAATAGAATGGATGGGGAAAATAGTGTGTTGATAATTCGCCATACATTCGACGACTTGGCTCACGAACAGCGGGTGTGGGAAATTTGGCACGACAGCGAGGTGCATAAGAAGATTCAAGAAGAATGGGACGAATATTGCGATGGGCCGGTTACCATACATCGCTACAATGTCCAACATTCATACTGAGTGCGGCACTTAATTAGTGCCAAAAATATTGAGGCGCTTACTCCGTTTCGGGCAGGAATGTTTCGGGCCACTTGGGTTCGTAGTCGCTCTCGTGTAGCCAGGTGAAATCTTCGGGTACGATGTGGGTGCGTTCCGGGCGGAGCCTTTGTTTGAGCTGCGGGAAAAACGCTATCACGCCATCGCGCTGCCTCTTGGGCAAGCCGCAGGAGACGCCGGAGGCAATCCACGCAGTGCCCATGGCTTTGCGTGGGACGTCGTCTTCGTTTTGCCAGGCAGAGTGCAAACCGGCGCTGCATAGAATCAGGATCTGTCCGCGTTGGGCTGTAAAAGGGGTTGGTTTGTGCTCAATCCAGGGCGTTTCCTCCAGATTGGGCACGTACTCGGGATAGGCGACTTGCCCTTCGGGCACAGGAGGTGGCTGCAAGCCGTGCACGCGCGGCAGCTGTGCTTTATGCTCTGGCGTCAGCACGCGACTCCAATGCTCCATAATTGGGCGATGACTGCCGGGTAGAATCCGCATGGCACCTCGGTCTACCGGCACGTCATTGAGCCAGAACCACAGCTCGGCGCGCATCCGCCGCGGCGTCGCGGTGAAATCTTCCCAGGTCGCCTGTATATCGACGTGGCAGCCGCGCGCCCACTGCTCGCCGTAGTCGGCATAGGGTGGCTCGGAGGGGCCGCGCTCGTGCGGATCTAGGCCCCACCACAGGTGCACGGCCTGTGCGCGTAGGACTTTTTGGGCGACTTCCTCGAAATAGGGATGCTGGATCACATCGACGTAGTCGGGGTCGGTATAGGGCGGGTCGCCGCTCGCTTTGAGCCGGTCCCAGGCCGCTTCGGCGCGGTCGAGTTCGGCCTCGGAAAAGGGACTGTCGATGGTGACCGCTCCCTGCGTTTCATATTGGGCTAGCTGCTCGTCTGTAATCATTGGATGCGCTCCGCGCCCGTGTTTCACCATTGGTAAGGTCAAATATTGGCGAATGTCTGGTGTACAAACTCTGTATGGAGCATGTTGAATGATCGTATGCCTTGGCCGTAGAGCATTCAC
>JAYPJE010000022.1:58957-66767 GCA_038128265.1 Gemmatimonadota bacterium | reverse complement strand
GCGCCTGTATTTTCTCATCTCAAGCTTAAAAAATCGGTTCATGCGGGTCGTCCTGTGCTGCTAAACCAGCTTCGTGGTATGCAATTTGCAAAAAACGCTGTTGGTTTTGTCGGTTCTGCCGATGAATGGGTATGTATACTTAACTCTAAACAAATTCAAGGCGATGTCCAAGTTGTTTTTTGGCCCTGGCAAAACGCGCGCTCAGAAAAGCCTGAAGGTCGAGTTTTTATTAGACTTAGATGGTGTAGTAGCGCCGTTTTTTGGGCACTTTATACGCCTGGTCCTCCAGGGGATAAGCATTGCCGTGGTGGGCTGTGCCTGCCTGCTGGTCGCCCTGCTGATTCAGATTGGTGCCAGCGCCATTTTTTCCCATGCCAACGCCGCACGGGCCCTTTCTGCCCCTTCGGATGCCCCGCCCACCATCGTGTTGCAGGCCCATCCGACCATGCAGGCCGCGCCCTGGGAGCAGGCGCGCAAGGAAAACCGCCAATTGCTCAACCAGGCTATGCACCCGGCGCCGGTTCGCTCGGCGCTGTAGCACCCTCCGCAAACGGCCGGCCCCGCGTTAGGTAAATCCACAGCGCGAGCGCCAGACCGGTTCCACCCCACATATTCCACCAGGCAAACCACGACTCGAAGAGCGGGCGATAGCTCTGCGCGAGGCGCCAGCCGTTCTCCTCGAGGGCCACGCGCTCGGCCGCGCCTAGCTGCAGCCAGTATTGATCGAGCGACAGCAGGGTGCCAATGTAGAGCTGACCCACCTGGAACAGGGCAAAGAGCAGCAGGGCGGCGGCGCAGGCCAGGAGTCGCTTGCTGCGCTCTATATGGGACGTTGCGGCCAGCAGGGCAATGGCGGCCACGGTGTGCAGGTGCAGGGTCTGATAGCCGCTAAAGCGCAGCGTCAGGTGGCTGCCGTCCAATCCGGCGTGCACCAGCGCCATTTGGTCGGCCAGCGGGACCAGCTGCATCGAGGTGCCGCCCCAGCCCAGCAGGGGATTGGTCAGCCCGGCCAGCACGGCCAGCCAGCGCTCAAAGAGCAGGCCGTAGAGCAGGCTTAAGCCCGCGCCGACCAGGATAAAGCGGATAAAGAAGCGCAGCGCCGGCTGCAGGGCCTGTCGATTAAGCACGCCGGGCCACCTCTTCGAGCCAGTAGATCCATATAAAGAGCAGGAAGCCCAGGTTGACCAGTACCATCAAATAGGAGTGGGTGAGTTCGACCCACTGCGGCGTGCTGTTGGCTACGACGCCGATAATGACCAGGCGCAGGGCGCTGTATATGTAGAAAGCCGGGAGCCCCAAGATGACGCCCTGTATTTTGGCCAGCGGCGAGGTGGGATAGGCCAGCAGCAGGGCGACAAAGACCAGCAGCGCGAAAATACCGGTGCATTCGTGGATGACGCGGTAGATGGCGCCGTTGAGCAGCAGGTCGCAAAAACCGCCGCGCAGCATGGACGAATCGAGTTCGACGGCCACGCCGATCAGGTTGAGCAGCGCTGTGGCCATGCGCGCCACCGGGTACATATAGGCGTTGACGAAAAAATCCTGTATCCAATCAAAGACTTGGCTCAAGATCAGCAGGTGAACGACAAAGAGCAGAGCAAAGCGAAGGGTCGGCTGTAGGGATGTCCACGATGCGCCTATTCCCATATAACCACTTCAATGCGCCGGTTGAACTGCTTGTTCTCCGGCGTGTCGTTGGGCGCCAGGGGCTGCGTCTCGCCGTAGCCGCGCGGCTCGATCATGCTGGCCGTGATGTATTCGTAGGTCTGGATGAGGTATTTGACGACGGCGTCGGCGCGGTTGAGCGAGAGCAGCATATTGGCATCTTCGTCGCCGTCGCTGTCGGTGTGCCCCTCGATGACGAGCTTGTTGGGCGAGAAATTGCCCACGAAGTCGGCCACTTTTTGAAACTCGGCGGCGGCGCCCTGGCTGAGCGTGGCGTCGCCCGCGTTAAACAGCACGCTCGAGTCGATGATAAGGCGCGGCACGACGATGTCGCCCTTCATCGGCACCTTGTATTTTATGATGGGCAGGTTGATTTTATCACTGGGCTCAAAGTGCCCCATCGACGAGCCGTTTTGCGCTTCGATAATCTCCAGCGTGCCGATAAAGATGCGCATGCTGCGCGCCAGGGACGGGTGCACCTGCTTTTCGCGGTAGACGTTGAGCTTGTCGCCGCGCTTGATATTGACTTCCTGACCGCGGTTGATAAAGTAGTCGTTCTGATCGATGCTGCCGCCGGGGTTGCCCTCGTTGGGCCGCAAGATGGCCAGAATGCGCGGTGGGTCGAATTTGCGCACGGCCGGCTGCTGGGCTGGCGGCTGCGCGGCCGGCTGGGCTAGGGCAGGCGCCAGTGGCCACAGCGCGTAGAAGGCGACTGCGTAAAAGAAGGGGCGATATCGATCGAACATGAGCTGCTCTTCGCATTATGCGGCGCGGTCAATCAAATGCACGGCGCGCATGGATTACCTTGCTGAAATGTCCGTAAGAGATAAGTTGTATAGAAAAATTATAAAAGATTACGTTAGCTTAGTAAATCGTTATTTTCGTCTAGGGTATGATGCGCGACGGGACCAACGGTTCTCCTGTCGCGCATTGTGCCCGTGCGCAAATCCATGTGCAGCGCGCTGCGCGGAGAGAAATTGATGAGGGGTAGCACGCACCGTTTGATCCGTTACATCGTTAAACACGCCTTGCGTATGCCGGCCCGCTGGGGGGCCCTGGCGCTGGTGGCCTGGGCCGTTTCGGCCGGCGCACAGACCATTTCTACGGTGGCCGGCACCGGCACGCCAAACGATATCGGCGATGGACAGCCGGCGACAGCGGCGAACCTCAACGCGCCCGTATTTATCGCCGTAGACGTGGCCAACGATTGGTATATTGCCGACGCTTCCAACCACAAAGTACGCAAGGTCAACGTATCCGGTTTTATTAGCACGGCGGCCGGCACCGGCTCGGCGGGCGCCGGCGGCTTTGGCGGGCTGGCCACGGCCGCCCCGCTCACCACGCCGTCGGGCGTGGCGCTCGATGCGTCGCGCAATATCTACATTGCCGATCCGCAAAACAACCGCATCCTCAAGGTCACCAATTCGACGGGCGTTATTTCTATCTTTGCCGGCATCGGCGGCGTGGGCGGCTTTTTTGGCGACGGGGGCCAGGCTACCAGCGCGCAGCTCAACGCGCCGGCGGGCCTCTTCGTCGACGCGGTGGGCAATATTTACATCGCCGACCAGCAAAATCACCGCATTCGCAAGATTAACGCGTTGGGCGTGATCAGCACGGTGGCGGGCAACGGCACGGCCGGCTTTTCCGGCGACAGCGGTCCGGCGACCATCGCCCAGCTCGACGGGCCCAGTTCGGTATGCGTAGATGCAAGCGGTGTGCTCTATATCGCCGATTCAAACAACCATCGCGTGCGCAGCGTATCGGCGCAGGGCGCCATAGAGACGTTCGCTGGCAATGGGATCAAGGGCTTTTCCGGCGATGGAGGAGCGGCTAATAGCGCCCAGCTCAACAAGCCGTCGGGCGTATTTTTGCAGGGGGCGAACCTGCTGATTGCCGATACCGACAACCACCGCATCCGCAAAGTGGTGCTGGGCCCGCAGGGCCAGTCGGTTTCTCCGACTCCCTACGCCCATAATGCGGCGCTCAGCAGCAATATCAGCGCGACCTTTAGCGAGGCGATGACGGCGGCCTCGGCCACTAACTTTCGCGTGTATGGCGCGCTGAGCGGGCTGCGCGCGGGCAGCTACAGCGGCCAGAGCACCACCGTGCTGACCTTTAATCCGACCAAGGATTTCAAGCCCGGCGAAGAGGTTGAAGTGGTCTTCCGCGCGGATGCGTCAACGGGCGTGCGCAGCAAGGCCGGCGTCAGCGTTGCCAAGCCCTACGTCTATCGCTTTCGCGCGGCTGCGGCTACGGGTTTGGCGCACTTTTCCGACTATCAGCTCGGCATCGGCAGCGGTGCGCTAACGAGCTATGGGATTGACGTAGGTGACGTGGACGGCGACGGCGATATCGATGTGGCCGTGGGCAATGTGAACTCCAGCAGCAATGTGGGGGCGCAGAATCAGGTGCACTTGAACAACGGCGCGGGCAATTTTACCGCCGCGAATAATTTTGGTACCGGAAGCGACTACACGAGGGATGTCGCCTTGGCCGATGTAGACGGCGATGGTGATTTGGACGTGGCCGTGGGAAATGGGAGTGGACAGCAGGACGCCGTGTACTTGAACAACGGTTCCGGTGCGTTTAGCGCGGGCACCCTAAACTTCGGGACGGGTTCGGAGTCTACGTTTGCGTTGGCGCTGGGCGATGTGGACGGCGACGGCGACCTCGACATCGTAGCCGGCGTAGCTGGCCCAGCCGTCAACGTGCTGAGCCGCAACAACGGCAACGGCTCGTTTGCCACCGCCGCTAGCTTTGGCACCAGCGCCACTACAGTGGCGGTCCAACTCGCCGACGTGGACGGCGATGGCGATTTAGACGTGGTCGAGGGCAATAGCGATCTGAACGCCAACCGAGTCTACTTCAACGACGGCAACGGCGCATTTGCCGCGTCCATTACCTTTGGCGGCACGGTGCAGACGCGCAGCCTAGGGGTTGGCGATATGGACGGCGACGGCGATGTCGACGTCGTGCAGGGTAACCAAGGTGCGCAGAACGGGATTCATATCAACGGCGGCAACGGCCTGTTTGCCAGCTCGGTCAATTTTGGCACGGGCAGCGATGCGAGCAGTGCAGTTGCGTTGGGCGACGTCGATGGCGACGGCGATCTCGATATCGCCGTGGGCAACGTCGCCCAGCAGGATGTAGTCTATCTCAATGCGGGGCTGTCGTTCAGTGCGAGCAAGAATGTGGGCAGCGGGTCGGATCTCACCGAAGATTTGGCGTTGGCCGACGTGGACGGCGACGGCGATTTGGACATTTGGGGTGGGTATAACATCGCGCAAAACATTGTCCACCTAAACGCCCGCGCACCGACGGTGTCCTCCGTGCAGCCGGCGCGCAATGCGCGCAGCGTCGACAAGGCCTCCAATCTCAGCGCGACCTTTAGCGAGGCGATGACGGCGGCCAGCAGCAGCTCCTTTGTGGTATTTGCCGGCCAGCGCGGCAAGCGCGCCGGCGTCTACAGCGGCGGCGGCACGTCCACGCTGAGCTTTAACCCCAGCGCCGACTTCTTACCCGGCGAGCCCGTCGACGCCGTGCTGGCCGGCTCCTCGCCGCAGGGCACCCGCAGCACGGCCGGCTCAGAGCTGAAGGGAGGCTACGCGTGGCGCTTTGTCGCGGCGGCGGGGTCCGGTCCAGCCAGCTTTACCCACGCGGGTTGGGCGTTTGGTGGCGCGTCGGACAATACCTATGCGGTGGCCGTAGCCGACATGGACGGCGATGGCGATGTGGAGCCGCTGGCCGGCAATAGCGGCCAGCAGAGCGGGACCTACCTCAACAGCGGCAGCGGTTTTGCCGGGGGCACGCGCACCTGGGGCGGGCCCACCGACGCCACGCGCGCCGTAGTTGTGGCCGATATAGACGGCGACGGCGATGCCGACGTGCTGGTGGGCAATAGCGGCGCGCAAAACGCAGGCTATATAAACGACGGCTCGACCGTGTTTTCGGCCGCGACTAAGAAAAATTTCGGCACGGGCTCGGATGCCACGCAGGTGCTGGTCGTGGGTGATATAGACGGCGACGGCGATCTGGACGTGGGCGTGGGCAATAACGGCGCGCAGAACGTGGGCTATCTCAACGACGGGTCGGGCAACTTTACGGCCGGCAGCAGAAATCAGGGCACGAGTTCGGATGCCACACAGGCGCTGGTATTGGGCGACGTGGACGGCGACGGCGACTTAGACGCAGCGGTGGGCAATGACGCTCAGCAAAACGCGGTGTATCTCAACGATGGCCTGGGCAATTTTACGGCCGGCACCAAGAACTTCGGCACCGGTTCAGACGCCACGCAGGCGCTGTTTTTGGCCGATGTAGACGGCGATGGCGACCTGGATGTTGGAGTCGGCAACAACGCCCAGCAAAACGCGGCCTATCTCAACGACGGGGCGGGCAATTTTGCCGCCGGCATTAAAAACTTTGGCACGGGTACGGACGCCACGCTAGCGCTGGCGCTAGGCGACGTGGACGGCGACGGCGACTTGGACCTGGCCGTGGGCAACAACGCCCAGCAGAGCGCGGTCTACCTGAACGACGGCTCGGCCAACTTCGCTGCCGGTATTCGCACCTTTGCCAGCAGCAGCGACGTCGTGCGCGGGGTGGTCTTTGCCGATATGAACGGCGACGGCGACTTGGAAGTGGGCGTGGCGGCCGGCGGCCAGCAGAGCCGGGTAATCGCCAATGCGTCCATTGTGGAAACGGTGGCCGCTAGGGGGCTGTCTGGGGCCGCTACGGTGACGCCGGGCAGCGAGGTGACCGTTCTGCGCGTGGGGGTTACCGGCGATGGCGTCGAGCGCGCACAGGCCTTGGCGCTGACGGTATACGACCTGAGCGCGGCCACCGGGTTGGCGTCGACCGACTTCGGCGCGCTGAAGCTCTATGTGAGCAGCGACTCGCTCTACTCATCGTCCGATAGCCTATTGGCCAGCAATGCTACGGTGGCCATCGGCACAGGGACGACCCTTGCCTTTAACCACGTGGCGCCCAAAGATACGCTCGTCTACTACATCGCGCGCGCCGCCGTTGCACCGGCCGCCGTGTCTGGTCGCGCTTTTCGCGTCGGCTTTGCCAGCGGCGGTTTGGCGACCTCGATTGGCACCATCGGCAGCCAGGTCAGCGCCAGCGATAGCGATAAATATACCTTGGCGTCGCCGCTTATAGAGACCACGGCAGCGGCGGGTTTGTACGGCGAGCGGCCGGCCGCTCCCGGCAGCGAAGTCAAGCTGCTGTCGGTGGGGCTGACGGGCAACGGCGCGCAGACCGTATCCAGCCTGGCCCTTACGCTGTCGGATATGAGCACGGCGACGGGGATTGAAGCGGGCGACCTACAGGCGCTGCGCCTCTACGCCAGCGCCGATACGGCGCTCGATGTCGGCAGCGACTCGCTGGTGGCTACGCTCAATGGGCCTGCCATTGGCGCGCTGCAGACGCTGACGCTGGGCCAGGCCAACGCGCCGCCGGCCGGAGGGGAGCGGTTTTATATCGCGTCGGCGCTGATCGATACGACGGCCGGTGACGGGCGTGCTTTCAGAGTGAGTTTTGCCACCGGTGGCGTGGCTACCAGCGTGGGGGCGCTGGGCACGGCTGTTGCAGCCAGCGACGCGCATCTGGTGCGCATTCAGGTCGGAGCGACCAAGCTGGCCTTTACCCAGCTGCCGGCCGATAGCACCGTCGTCGATACTACCGACGAGGTCGTCAGTTCCAAGGTGTTTATCCGACAGCCCATCGTCGCCGCGCAGGATGCCTACGGCAACGTCGATCGCGATTTTTCCGAGAGCGTCACGCTGTCGCTGGCCAGCGGGCCCGGTGCGCTGAGCGGCGTATTGACCCGCTCGTTTGTCAGCGGGTTGGCCGATTTCTCCGGCAGCGATCTGGCCTATGCGGCCACAGCCGACGGCGAAGTCTTTAGCCTGCAGGCCGACGACCAGCAAGGAGGAGTTGATCTGAGTGCGGCGACCGTGCAACTCAGTGCGGATGCAATCGCCAGTAAATTGGTCTTTGCCAAACAGCCGCCAGGGTTGGCGGTGCCCAACGCCAATTTTGCCACCGATTCCGTTGTCGTCGAGGCGCAGAGCGCACTCGGGCTACGCGACAGCGATTACAGAAGCTATATCTACCTGAGAGCGGTCGCCGCAGAGGATAGCAC
>JAYPJE010000022.1:0-58947 GCA_038128265.1 Gemmatimonadota bacterium | reverse complement strand
TAATAGAGCAGACTTTATTCTCCTGGAAGCCCGCAGCGGAACGTTCCAGCCGGTGCTGAGCAGTAGAGTCGCCCTGCCGGGGGGCTTGGCCGTTTTGTCAGCGGACAGCCTAGTGGCACGCAATGCCCTCGACCGTCTGGCCGGTGTGGGGGGGCGCGCCATCG
The DNA here is from genome assembly GCA_038128265.1 of Gemmatimonadota bacterium. Taxonomy (GTDB): domain Bacteria; phylum Latescibacterota; class UBA2968; order UBA8231; family UBA8231. The sequence continues at coordinate 58,783 of JAYPJE010000022.1, read as the reverse complement.
TCCTAAACGCCTTTGCCCTGCGTGCCGAAGGCGAACGCGTGCCGGTTGAAGAATATAGGCTGCGACCAACTTTTGAGGGCTTTAGCAGCGAGGAAGTGCGCAAGGTCGACGTCGTATATGACGCCAATGCCAACGGGCGCGTCGATAGCAGCGAAGCGTCCGTGTTGGTAAAGGGACTGGCTGCCGCCGGCAGCGGGGTCGAACTGCTGGCCGCGGTGCGCGATACGCTCCCGGCCGATACGCTGCGCCACTACCTCATTGTTGCCGAGCTCGAACCAACGCTGCGCGCAACGGACTGGCTGCGCATTGATCTGAGTGGGCTACGCGTTGGCAACGGTTTGGGCACGGGCGTTGCCCCAGCCAAGCCCGTCAGTCAAGTGGAGGGGCGCGTGCATACGGTAACCGGTGCCGTTGATGCGATTAGCGCCGCGTTGGAAAACCCGCGCACGGGCCAGCGCGGCGCGGTAACGATTGTCTTTGATACCGTGAGCGACTTGCTGCTCGGCGAGCAAATTGCCATCGATTTTCCGAGTGGCTTTGACCTATCGGTTGCCGGTGTAGATCCGGCGACGCGCACCCCCAGCGGTTCGGACCCGCGCCGTGCCGCCGAGTCTTCAGGGCAGACACTCTTACTCGAAATGGCGGCCGCCGAAACCAAGGGGCGCTACGAGATTGTCCTGAGCGACGTCGGCAATCCGCGCACGGCGGATGGTCCGATGAACATCGGTTTGCGCACGCGGCGTGCCGATGGGCAAGTCATCGATGCCGATGATGCACAGCCGCTAAGGCTCAGTCTTATCGGCATAGGCAAAATGCGAGTGGATAGCGTCGTCGTGCAGCCGGCCCACGTTGGGGCGGTGGCGGCCGTGCGCCTGCGTTTTCGCACGGCTACGGCACTGGGTGCCAGCGATGAACTTGTCCTGGAGTTTCCACCGGGCTTTGGCACGGGCAACGCCCAATTGGCCCGAGTCGCTACCCCCTCAGGAGCGCTGCCTGCGCTGCGCGCCGACAGTTTGTCCGGGATGCTCATACTCGATTTGGCGGAGCGTGAAGAGGCGGGTGACTTTGTTCTAGAGCTGGATCGCGTTATCCTGCCCGAGGCGGCGCAGCGCGACGCGCGCATTGTCGTTTACTCGCGCAGCAGCACTGGTGCTCTCGTTGATCAACCTGCAGATAATCCGCCCGGCATAGCCGTGGTTGGTCAGCTGCTGCTGCGGCCTGGAGCGGTGCTCGAGGATGCGTTGGGTGGATTAGCTGGCGTGGGTGGACCGACGATTGCGCTGGCGTCCTTCGCCCTAGAGGCGCGCGGCGAGGCCATTGCGCCGCAGAGCGCCACGCTGCGCGTGGAGACGCTCGGTGGGGCCGCCGGTGCACTACGGTCCATTGACGTGCGGATCGATGCGGCAGCGGATGCTACAGTAGACAGCGGTGATTCCTCCGTCGTCGTCTCCGCCAGCGCTGTCGATGCGCAGGGACGGGTCGATCTGACGCTGGCCGCGCCGGCGCTGGCCAGCGGCCGCACGGTGCACTACTTAGTGGTGGGCGAATTCTCTGCGGCGCTGGCCGCGGCCGACCAAGTGCGGGTTGTAGTAGAGCGCCTCCAGGGGGGAGCTGGACAAGTTAGCGGTCTGCCGGCGTGGAGCGGCGGAGAGCCGGTCGTCGGACCTCTGCATCGGGCCAGCGGTTTCGTCGATCTGATGCGCGTCGAACTGGCAGAACGCCAGGCCAATCGGCGCGGGGCGGTGGCAGTAGATTTTAGCACGGCATCGCCGCTGAGGGCCGGCGACCAGATCGCCCTGCGTTTTCCGCAGGGATTTGATCTGAGCCAGGCGCGCCTCGATGAGGCTTCGCGCGGGCCGAGTGCTGGGCCATTGGCCAGGGTGGACGGCCTGTCGTCGCGCAGCACGCTGGTCGTCGAGGTGTTAGCCAACGAGCCGGCCGGATCCTATGCCTTGGTCTTGGCCGACGTAGTCAACCCGGCCGCCGCTACCGGGCTGAGCGTCGACGTGCACACGCGGCGTGCCGATGGACGCACCGTAGATGGTGCGGATCCCACGCCCTTCCTCTTTGACGTAGAAGAAGTTGGTCTGTCATTGGCCTGTCGCGCCGATTTCGACGGCGATGGCCGCGTATACTTTGCCGATCTATTCCTCTTTGGCGATGCCTTTGGTCAGACGGCGTCGACCCGCTTTGACCTCGACGGCGACGGCCGCGTCGATTTCAGCGATTTCTTTGCATTTACCGAGGCTTTTGCCCGACCATGCGACCCGAGTCTGATCGATACGACGGCCCGCGAGGAGGTGCTGCCGCTAAGCGTGGTGGATGCGTTGCCCGGCGGCGTAGATATGCACTTTGTGCTGGTGCGCGCCGGATCGTTTTCGATGGGATCGCCTGCTACCGAAGTGGGGCGTCTAGAAGACGAGGGGCCGCAGCGGAAGGTAACGCTGTCGAGCGACTTCTATCTGGGCCAGTATGAGGTGACGCAGGCCCAGTGGCGCGCCGTAATGGGCACGGCGCCCTGGTCCGGCCAGCCAGCCGTGCTGGAAGATGGTCGCCATCCAGCTGTCTACATCTCATGGAGCGATGCGCAGGCCTTCGTGCAAGCGCTTAATGCGGCGGCCGGAGATTCGCTCTACCGCCTGCCGGGCGAGGCCGAGTGGGAGTACGCCGCGCGCGCTGGCACCGGCACGCGCTGGTCGTTTGGCGACGATGAATCCATGCTGGTAGACTACGCGTGGACGCGCACCGTGCCCCCGGTCGTTAGCGAGCTGATAACGCATGCCGTCGGCTCAAAGCGAGCCAATCCGTGGGATCTGTACGACGTGCACGGCAGCGCCAGCGAATGGGTGCAGGATCGCTATGCTGCGTATCCTGCCGTCGACCAGACCGACCCGCAGGGGCCAGCGGTGGGAAGCGACCGCGTGCTGCGCGGCGGAGGGGCGCTGCTTAGCGCCGAAATGACGCGCTCGGCCGCGCGGGCCTTTTTTGCCCCCGATGTGCGTCTGAGCACATTCGGCATGCGCGTGCTAAAGCGCATTCGCTGACCGGGGCTTAGCGTCCCGTATTGTGGGCGTTAAACGAATCGGCAAAAATGAAAAAGTCGTCGATGGAGATGCGGCCGTCGAAGTCTAGGTCTAGGGTGGGTTCCCAATCGGGGTGGAGCGGCGTCAGCCCCATGGCGTCGATAAGCTGAAAAAAGTCCTCGTAGTCGACGCGCCAGTTGTCGTTGAAATCGCCGGTTGGCTTTTCGCTTAGCGGTGGCAAAATGACCAACTCCACGCGTGTGCTCGCCTTCAGTCCTCCGGCATCGGTGGCGGTGAAGATAACTTCGGCGCGGCCTGGCTGCACGGCGGAGAGGGTGGCTGCGCCCAGCGAATCAATTTCTATGCGAACGATTTCTTCCGGTGTAGCCAGCGCGCTCCATGCTAATTGTTCTTTCGGTGCATCGTCCGCCGCATAGCGATCGAGGAGTAGGCGAATGGTTGCATCGCTGTTGAATTGCTGGGATGGAATGGCGGCTAAAGTGGGGGCCTTGTTGATGATGAGTGGGCCATCGTCCGCGCCCAGGCCGTGCACGGTGACGTGCAGCGTGTCGGTAGCGCTGGCCCCTTCGGCATCGGTCGCGGTGAATAGCACGCGCAGCGCGCCGGCGCTGGTGCTATCGGCGGCTAGGGTAGCGATGCGCAGCGAGTCGTCGATGGTCACGTATAAGCCGGAATCGGCCTGCGCACTCCAGCGCAGAAACCGCAGTGGCTGGTCGTCCTGCACGTAGTTGTTCAGCGCCAGTTGCGTAGCTGTGCCGGCGTCGATAAAGAGCGGTGGCAAGCCGTCAAGGATGGGCGTGCTATTGCTGCCTGCCCCGTTTGTCTGCTCGTGCACAGTGACCTGTAGGGTGTCAGTGGCACTGGCGCCTTGGGCGTCGGTGGCCGTTAGCGCCACGCGCAGCAGGCCGGCGCTGGTGCTATCGGCCAAGACGGTGATCAGGCGTAGCGAATCGTCGATGGTCACGTATAGGCCGGAATCGGCCTGCGCGCTCCAGCGCAGGAACTGCAGCGGCTGGTCGTCCTGGGCATACGTGTCCAGTGCGAGTTGGGCACCGGTGCCCGCATCGATAAAGAGCGCGGGCAGATCGCGCAGGCTGGGTGCGATATTGGTGGCCGTAGCGTCGTCTGGACTGTGCACGGTTAGGCGCAAGGTGTCGGTGGCGCTGGCGCCCTGTGCATCGGTGGCCGTAAAGACCACGCGGCGTGGACCGCGTGCCTCGCTGCTGGCACTGATCGTGGCGATGTGCAGCGTGCCGTGAATGCTAATTTGCAGGCCGGCGTCGGGCAGAGCACTCCAACGCAGGTGTGCCAGCGCTTCGTCGTCCTGTGCGTAGGAGTCCAACTCGAGTTGGATGGAGGCGCCGGCGTCGACAAAGAGCTCCGGAAAGGTGCGCAGCGTTGGCGAGGGGTTGGTGATATTAATGGCGACGGTGTCGGTGCCGGTTGCGCCTCTTTCGGTGCTGGCCTGTAGTATCAGCGTTGTCTCGCCTTTGAAGCCGTCGCGCGTGCTCACGACGGCCTTTTTTTCTTCCACATCGATGGTAATATGGAGCGAATCGTTGGGTGCTGCGGCCAGCGAGTTTACCTCCGCTGACAGGTAGGGCTGCAGGTCGACTGTGAGCGTGCTGTCGGCACTGAACGAGAGGTCGGGCAACGCGGTGATTGGGGGCTGCAGAGCCTCAACGCGCACGGTAAACGTATCCTGCGCGGAAAATCCCAGCAGGTCGAAGACGCGCACGCTGATATTTTCCGTATAGGATGTTGCGCTTGTCGGAGCGATGAGGCGCAACGCGCTGCCGCTGAGAAGGGTTTGGGTCGTGGCTGTAGACCCCACGCTCCAGATCAGGCTAGACGATGAGTCATCTGGGTCGGAGCCGTACTGTGTCAGATCGACGAGCAGCGTGTCGCCGGGAGCCATCTGCGCGTCGGGCAGGCCGGAAAGTGTGGGCGGCTGATTTACGCGCAGGACCGTTAGGCGCAGCGTGTCAGCCGCGCTGGCTCCGCTCGAGTCGGCCACGCTGAAGGGGAGGTCGCGCACCCCCGAGAACGTGCCCACCGGTCGCACCGTTGCCCGACCCGCACTGTCAATCTCAATGTCGATCAGAGAATCGCTGGCCGCGCTCCAGCGCAGCGCGCTGAGAGAGTCGTCTATATCGACAGTCGCGCTGGCCAAGTCGACGACAACGCTCCCGCCCTGCAGGATCGACGTATCGCGCAGGGCGATCTGCGGCGGGTCGTTGCGCGGCTCTATCTGGATAGCGACGGTCTTAGTGCCGGAATTTGCCAGGCCGTCGCTGGCCTGCACGTCCAGCGAGAAGGTGCCGCTGGCATCGGGTGCAGTCCACAGCTGCAGCTGGCCGCTGGTGCTGGTGTAGCGCTGCGACAGGCCATCGGATGCAACAAAGCTCAGCTGTAAGCTGGAAAAGTCGTTGTCCACATCGCTAACTTGGGTCGTCATATCGACGTGCAGCGTCTCGTCTTCGGCCCACTGTAAACTGGCTGGTAAATTCAATGCCGGGGCGTCGTTGACGGCCTGTACTTCGATAATGCCGCTATCGCTGTGCTGCAGGCCAAAGGCATCAATGGCCGTTACGGTCAGCGTGTCGATGCCGAAAAAATTGGCAGCGGGTAGGACAATAAGGCTGTCTGCGGTCGCGCGTGCGACAATATGGCTGCTCTTAAAAGTAAAGGTGAACGTGGTGTCATCGACATCGGATACGATGTCGCGGACAAGCACGCGGTAGCCCAACTCTTCGTCCTCTCGGAAGACGAGTGAGGGGAAATTGACGGTCGGCGGGTCGTTGACAACGTTAATGGTGAGAGCGTTGGACTGAGCGGCTGTTAGCGCCGCGTGCGCCGGGTCGGCCACATTGTTCACGCTGAGCGTAATCGATTCGTCGTCGACGGCCGTGCTGTAGCTCAGGTTGTCGAACGTCGCCCGGCCGCTGTCGGCAATGGCCGTGTTGTGCAGCAGGGTGCCGCTGCCCGAACTGCTGACGACCAGCGTGTCGCGAAAGTCGTAGTCGACAAAGCCGCTGTCGTCCACGGCTTCGACTACGGGCTGGCGGCTTAGTGCCGCGCCGGTGAAACCGCCGCTGGGCTGGGTGTGAAATACCAGCTTAGTCGCGACCGCATCGACCGTTATCTTATCTGCGTCGCGTGCGTAGATGCGCGCGCCGCGCCCGCCCGTGTCGGTCGATAGAGCCCCGGTTTGGGCCGAAACGCGCAGGGCATGTCCCTGCGTCGCCGTCCGCGTCAGCCGCGCAGAAAGAATGTAGTAGCGCGTCGTGCCGGCGGCCGGCGTAGAGAACGTCGAGGCGACGATCGTCGCGCGCGTGCCGAGAGTGACGTCGGCCGCGTCGATCCGGCCGAGTAGCTGATCGTCGCCCAGCGTTGCATCACTGCTTTCGTAGAGGCGAAACTCGCTGAAGTCGGCCGTGCTGAGTCCGGTTGCCGTTGCCAGGTCGGACACCGTAAAGCTGAGGCCGTTGACCGTGGTTGATCCATCGCCGGTCAGAGCAATACTCAGCAGCTTGGTCTCTCTGCCGGGGCCCAGCGTGCTGGCACCGCTCAGGCCCGCGCTGTGGTCCGGCGCGATTTTGCGCAGTCGGTGGTTGCTCTGATCGGCCACAAAGAGCGTATCGCCGCGCAGGAAAAGGCCGTTTGGACTGGCCAATTCGGCGCGGTTGGCCGCGGCGCCATCGCCGCTGAAGGCCGAGGTGCCCAGGCCGGCTATGCTGGTGATATTGCCGGCCGGATTGGCGCGGCGAATGCGGTGGTTAAAGCGGTCGGCTACGTATATTGTGCCAAACGTGTCGACGACCACCGTCGATGGAAACGCCAGCCGCGCGTGGATGGGCAGATCACCGTCGCCCGTCGACCCAGGTAGGCCGCTGCCGACGACGGTCGTCAGCGTGCTATCGCTGGCCGCTAGTTTGCGAATCCGATGGTGGTTGGTGTCGGCAATGTAGATGTCGTGGTTGCGGTCGACGAAGAGGCCGCTGGGCCGGTTCAGCGTAGCGCGGGTGGCTGCCGTATCGTCGATAAAGAGGCCCGCCGTCGTGTCCTTGCCGGCAATGGTCGCAATATTGCCGCTGGCGTCAATACGGCGGATGCGATTGTTGCCCGTGTCGGCGATATACACAAAGCCACCGCGCGCAAAAACGGCTGTTGGTCCTCTGAGCTTGGCCGCTGTGGCCGCGCCGCCGTCGCCCGAGAAGCCGGCGCTGTCCTTGCCGGCAATGGTCGCAATGTTGCCGCCGGCGTCAATACGTCGAATGCGGTTATTGCCCGTATCGGCGATGTAGACGACGCCGGTGCTGTCGACAAAGACGCCGCCGGGTGCGCTGAGCTTAGCGGCTGTGGCCGCGCCGCCGTCGCCCGAAAAACCCCCCGTTCCACTGCCTGCATAGGCGAAAATTGTGTCGCGGGTAGCGTTGAGCCGGCGGATCGCGTTGTTGCCCGTATCGGCAATAAAGAGCACGCCCGTTGTATCGCCCCACACCGCCGCGGGCAAACTCAGCACGGCGCTGGTGGGCGATCCGCCGTCGCCGGCGTAGCCCTGACCGCCCGTTCCCGCTAGCGTCGAAATGGTTTGTGCGGGAGAAGAGGGAACCCCTACAAGGGTGGCCACAAAGGCAAAAATGAGAATGTGGAGTCGCTGGATGGGCATAAAAACGCAGATTTTTTCCTAATGTAAGCGAAAGTGGTAGTTAAAGTAAATGCCGCTAAGCGCGATATACTAAATGAGGCAATTGTGTCTTATATGTCGGCTAAAAGTTGAAAAACATGAATAGATCTTTCCTTTTATTGGTCCTGCTAGGAACGCTGTTGCTTTCGCTGCAGGACATTGCTGCACAGTCGGTTGCACTGTCTCCGCAGAGTCTTTCGCGGGTGCCCAAAGGGGCTTCGACGAGCAACCCGTACTGGCAGCGCTTAGCCATTGCACTGACGCGCAATCCATCGGCGGGCAATACCATCTCAATCAGCCTGCCCGCCGGTATTGCCGTTGCCGATTTGGATGGAGACGGCAGCGTTGAGGACGAAATTGCCCTCGACGACTCATCGGCTACGGGCACGGGCTATACCTCTGTCGTCGGCAGCACGTCCAGCAAAATCCTCCTGACCAGCGGCACGGGCGGTATGGTGGGCAAAGTGTATATACACTATCCGATCACCACGCCGGCACAGCCCGTGCTGCCCACCGCAATTTATGGGCAGGTCGCTTTTTCCAATCCCAACGAACAGTCTATCCCGGCCGGTGGCTTGGTGCTCGAATTGGTTGAGCCACGCGAGCTGCGCTTGGCTACGTTTACCAGGCTCTTTGTCGAGAGTGCGGCCGACACGGCGACCAACGCCCAAGGCGATGCCTATCCAGAGACGGCGAGCCCGGCTTTTTCTACCGCTCTGCCGGATCTGCTGAGTGACCGCAGGGGAAATCTGACGAGCAATGCAATTGCCCAGGCTGGAATCGCCTTTGCAGACGGCAACGACGGCAATGACACGCGCTATCACTTTTGGCTTTCGCAGCGCGACACGCTGGATCGCGTCGATACATCCGTAGCCGCGCGCGCCACGAACCGCCTGACGCGGGCTGTCGTAGGGGCAAGCGAGGGCGATTCGCTGGCCGTGGCCTTTGATGCATCGGCTCTGCTCGACACAACGACCTACTACCTGTATATGACGTCGGATCTAACGGGCCACTTCCCGCTGATGCGCAGCCGCGGCATTGTCGTGCGCCATATGCCCGTCGTTCTGGGCGTTGGATCGTTTCTCAGCAACGATGCCGATTTTATTGACTCGGGGCGCCTGCTGAGCTTGGACAAGGGCAGCGCAGGTCCCGTCGACAGCACGCGCGTGCAGGTGACCATTCCCTTTCAGGTGGTCGACTACGACGACAGCGCATCGGTCAAGCTCTTTTACGCGGCAGCAGATACTCTTGATACGACCTTTGTACAGACGACTGGGACAGTGCCCAACCGCACGATTACGGGCCTGACTAACGCCACCTTTATCGACAGTGCCAAAGCGCTCTTTGAAGGGCGCGATACAGAGCTCAATTGGAAGGTTGCTCCAAACGATTCGGTTTTTGTCGCGCGCGGAAATTACTACGTCTACGCGGTAATAACCGATGGCAAGTCGCTGGGTATTCGCCGCAGTGCACATACCTACAACGTCCGTCACTCGCCCCTGTTGATCCTGGACAGCCGGGAAAACCGCACAATTGAGACGGGAGGCGGAAAAGCCGAACGCTACTATGCCATCACTTGGAATGGGGATAATGGCATCGATGGCGATGTCGCGCGCGGAGATAGTGCGCAGATTGCCCTTTACTACAGCGACAATAGCGCCTTTGCGGTGCCGGGTGGTGCGGCTGAGCTAGAGGCTGCTGCCGCCGATTCGACCCTCGATACGCATCGGATTGTCTCCGGTTTGCAGGAAAAACCGGATGGTCGGGCCGATAACCAATACGTGTGGGATTTGTGGCGCTATAAAAATCCCGACGGCAGCGGCGTGCCCAAAGAGGGCGTCGACTACGCGCTCTACGGCATTGTGCAAAACGACTCGACGAAGCGGGTCGTGCGCTGGAACGACGGCAATGGAGCGGCGCGCAGCCTGCGCTTTCTCCACCGCCCGCATCTGCGCGTTCTCTCGCCATTTGAGCTGCTCGAAGTCGACGGGAGGAGCAATTTCGAAGTAGTTTGGGAAGCCGTGGACGTCGATGGAGCGGCTCAGCTATGGGTAGTGCTGACCTCGGCGTCTGCCGCGGCCGCATTGGGCGATTCAACCCACTATGCGGCCCTGGTAGGAGACGGCATGAGCGATTGGGTGGCCAATTCCAGCGACGGCAGCATGGCCGCCGCTGCGGCGCTGAGCGAAGACGCGACGAGTGCGCTGGCGGTGCGACCGGGACGGATGACGCGCGCGCTCGATGGCAGCGCGCAGCCGCTGGTAAACGGCGACTACTACGCCTATGTGTTAATTTCCGAATCGACATCGAGTGCACCGCCCGACTCGGCGCTGGCGCGAAAGGCGAAAGGCCGCGTGCGCATCAGCGGACTCGGACCAGCTGGGGCGGCAGGCCTCGATACGCCAGACGTCGAATTTGTACCAGCCGAACTGACGATGAGTGCACCCGGCGATACGGCGCGCATTGAAGTGCGGCCGCACAGCGGCGGGGCCGAGGTCGACCTGTTGAGCTTTTTTGCCAGCGTCGACACGACGTTTTTTACCGTGGTCGATCAGGATACCAGCCTGCCAGGCATACAGCCGTTTAAACTCAATCCCACACTGAGTGGCATCGTGCTGCGCGATACGCTGTTGGTCGGCGTCGACAGTCTCAATGCGGGCAAGTACCTGCTCGACCTGGTCTATTTTGAGCAGCAGGGTAATGGCCGCTTTGATGGCGAGCTATCAATCGCCAGCGTTCAGTTGGTCTGCCGCGATACAACGGGCGCTTCCACCGTTAGCATCGACCATCTGGGTAACCGCCAGTCGGCCTTTTTTCGCGATGGAGCCATGGTCGCCTTGCTGCCACCCGAAACGGCGATGCGCATAAAGATCTTGCCGCGCGGCTCGATTCGCGGTCGGGTGGCCCTGCAGGGACGCCCCAATCCGGCCGGCGTTGCCACGCTGATGCTGCGCGATCGCAACAGCTTTGCGCCTATTGCCGACTCAATATTTATGGCGACCAACGATTTGGACAGTGCCAAAGACGGCGTGCAGGACTCGTTGGCTAGCGACGGCAGCTTTGATCTGCTCAAGGTGCCGAGCGGCGAATATCAGCTGGCCATCCACGTCGACGGCTATTTGGACGGCCAGTATCCGCTGCTGCGCGTCGATCCGGGCACCGTGCTAAGCGATATCAATCCCACGCGCCTGGCCAACGGCTTCGACGATCCGGGTTATCTCATCGCTGGCGATATAACGGGCTACGTCGACACAAATGGGGTGTCGATTCCCGACAACGAGATCGACCAGCTCGACGTCGACTTTGTCGTAGCGTATTTCGGACAGAGGGTGGTGGTCGCCAGTGAAGGAGCCGATGCCGCAGCTCCGCTTCCGGGACGCCTAGCCGATATCGACGGCGATAGCCTGGTGTGGATCGCCGATCTGAACGTCGTCGCCGCCAATTTCAACCAGCAGGGCGTCGCTCCGGTCTACAAGGTGGCCGCTCCGCTTGTAGCTCCAGCGCCGTGGCGCACCGTTGGCCAAGAGCGCGACGGGCTGTGGACTGTCGACATCGTGGCCGACGGGCTCGTCGATGCGCGCGCACTCGGCTTTCGACTGGTCTTTGACGAGCAGGTGTGGGAAGTCGAGGACGTCGACGTGCGCGCCTTTGCCGGGCGTAGCAGCGTGACGGCCCGGCGTATAGGGCGCGGCGAGCTAGATTTAGGTATTGCTCTGAGCGGTTACCAGCGCGGTGCAACGGGCTCCAGTGAGGTTGCGCAGGTTGTGCTGCGCCGCATCGGCGATGGCCCCGCCGCAGTACAGCTGCGCGACGCCGAGTGGGTCGACGCGGCGCTGGTACGCCACCAGCCGCTGGCGGCGCGAACGGTGCCGGCGGCTTTTGCCCTGCTGCCGAATTATCCCAACCCTTTTAACCCCGAAACGCAGCTGCGCTTTACGCTGCCAGAGGCCGGGCGCGTAACGCTGGAGATCTACGACGGGCTGGGTCAGCGCGTGCGCACCTTGATCGCCGAGGTGCGCTCGGCCGGTTTTTACACGGTTTCTTGGGATGGGCGCGACCAGTCCGGGCGCGCCGTCGCTTCGGGTGCCTATTTGGCACACCTGCGCAGCGGGGAACACCGCGCCGTGCGCAAGATGCTGCTGCTGCGCTAAGGCGCTACTGCGTGCTACGCTTGTGCACATGGTTGGCATGCACGGCGCTAGTGGCCACGCCGCTTGCCGCTGAAGAAGCCACCCTCTCCATACAGGCCCTATCTGAAGGGCCCCTGGCTCCCGGTGATACGCTCACCGTAGGGGTCTACGTCGATGCCGGTGACCTAGAATTGACCTCGGCCAGCGCCTATCTGCGCTGCGACCCTTCTCTCTTACAGATGCTTCCCGAACTGCCGAATGGAGCTGGATCCATCGGCCCCTTTACTAGCGGCGCCGGGTGGACGGCTACAGTCTATGAAAATATGGGGGATCCGCTGACGGGTGAGCTGAGCTACGTGGCGGTTAGCAGCGCCACTGGTGACGGCAGCCGCGCCGTGGCTAGCGGTCGTTTCCTATTGGCTAGCGCCCGTATGCGCGTGGTCGGATGGCCGTCCGATGGCCTAGTCGAAGTGGCTTTGGACGCTGGGGGACGCCGGCAGCCGACCTATACGCTGAGCGCGGAACCGGGCGTGGAAAAGCGCTTCCGCATTGGGCAGAGCACACTGACGGTTGACGTGGTGGGCCAGGGGTTTGTGCCAGTGCCGGATCGCGTTGTATCTGCGGGCCAAGCGTGGACCGTCGATCTGGCGACCTATTACTTGGGGCCATTGGAAGCCGTCGTCGCTTGGGGTGCCGCGGCCGATGAGGGTATCAATCTGCAGCGCGAAGGGTCGCTGATAAGAGCGGAGGCGGCGGCCGAGGGCTTTGTGCGCTACTGGGCCGATGTGGACGACGGTCGTCGGTATGCCGGTCAATTCGCCGTGCGCTTTGTTGAGGTGCCCGTCTATTTGCGCGAAGGGGGTGTGATTGAAGCCGAAGAAGACAGCGGCCCACTCCGAATGGCTCTGAGCGAATTTATGCTTGATGGTGCCACCGCCGGCAGCGCCGTCGCATGGTCCGAGGACGGTGCGGCGGTGAGCGTGGAAGACGGTACGCTAGTCATAGAGCCGATGCCCGATTGGTCGGGGCAGACCGAATTCCAGCTGCGCTTTTGTGCAGAGGACAATACATGCCAGACAGAGCGCTGGATTCTGCTGGTGCATGCCCAAAATGATCCGCCCGTGCTGGCTGATGTAGAGCCGCTCGAACTGGTAGTGGGGCAACGCCATCCCTTGCCGCTGTCGAGTATAGTGCGGGACGTCGACGACGAGCTCGATGTGCTGGTTGTAGAAGCGAGCGCATCGGCGCATGTGCAGCTAGTCCGCGAGGGAGATGTGCTGCTGGTTGAGGCGCTGGCCGTTGGCGAAGGAGAAATCGTCCTACGGGTAGTCGACCCGGTTGGGGCGCAGGTGTCGGCGGTTTGGCCCGTGCGCGTATATGTGCCCAGCGCAGGACCGCAGCTAGCCGCGTCGCCCGACCTGCAAATCGCCTTGGGACAGGTCGCCACCGTAGACCTGAGCGCATACGTCGAAGATGCCGACTCTGCGCTGGAGGACTTGGTGTGGACCGTGCGCGCCGAGGGCGTCGATGTCTACTGGAAAGGGCAGGTCCCGCCGGTGGTTGAGCTCTATGCAGCCGAACTGGGTGTGGCCACGTTGTACGTACAGGTGCGGGACCCGCAGGGCAACGAGGCCATGGCGGCCTGGACAATTCGCATTGATGCTGTGCATGAGGATACGGTAGATCGGCCTCCTGATTTAGAGCAGACCGCGTCGGATTCAACCGCGCAGATACCAACCCAGTCGGAAGAGCCTGTCGGAGACCGCGCGGGGGAGGTCCCCGTGGAAGGGGATGCGGACAATGCGCAGCTGCCCGAGCCTGACGAAGCGACTTCCGGCGCGGAAGAGATATCGACGGGGAGCACGGAGACAGAAGAGACAGAGCCGGATGCAGCGGATGGAGCGGATGGAGCGGATGGACCCGCGCCGATAGGAGGGGAGACGGCTGAGATGCCGGAAGAGGGGGCGGCGGCAGACACCACTGCAGCGGATAATGGGGGCCGAGAGCAACCGGTAGACGACGGCAGCGGGGAGCGAGTAGAGGACGGGGAGCGCGCTCAGTGGGATATATTGCCGATGGATTCGATCGCGCTAAGGGCGGGGGCATCGTGGAGAGTCGATTTGTCCGCATACGCGCAGGGAATAGACCCCGAGGCACTGGTATGGAGTGCTGTCGGAGGACCCGGTGTCGCGGTTGATGTGGTCGGGCATTGGGCCGAGCTGCTGGTCGATACCGACGTTTATGGTTCGGTGCAACTGGTCTTTAGTGCCGTTGATGCGGAAGGCCAGCAGCGCACCGTGATGCTGGTAGTTGAGGTCGCTGCGCCGTGGTCGCTGGGTGATATTCCCGATGTAGAGCTAGTGTGGGGCGATTCCCTCTTTATTGATCTGAGCGCCTACGTGGATGCCGATGTTGCGTGGTCCGTGGCCGGTGGGGAAGGCCTGGCGGTCGAGTGGGTTGAAGGGGGCGTTCGCTTGCGCGCGGAAGAGGGTTTTAGCGGGCGCAGTGCGCTGATTTTTACCGCGCGAGACGGTGCGGGCTTTAGCGCGGCCGATGCTGTGCGCGTCGAAGTGCGGGCAGCCCATGATGCCGAAGGAGCGGAGACCGCTGCGGCAGATCCTGACGAGGCAATGGAAGGCAGTCAGCCGGTAGACTTTGTGCTGGGTGCGTGGGGCGATGTGGCCCTGGCACAGGGGGCGACGTGGACGACGCCTCCGCTCGACGAATTGGTCCTTAGCGGCAATGCCGCCGAGGTGCTGTGGTCGCTGCGAGGCGGCGCATTCGTCTCGGCACGCATCGATAGCGCGCGGCAGATCGTGCTCAATGGAGAGGGGGCTCGCATAGGCCGCGAAGTGTTTTGGCTGGTCGCCGTATGGAATGATCAGCGCCGCGAGGTGGCGCTCGGAGTGCAGGTGGTAGCGCGCTCGCCGACGCTGAACGCGCCCGACGGTGAGGTGCTGGCAACGGCGGAAGGCTACGATGTCGCGCACCTATTGGACGGCGATTCCAGTGGTGTCCAATGGAGTGGGGAAGCGGTCGGCGCGGGAGTATACATCGAAGGCGGTATGCTGTTTGTAGAGGCCGAACCGGGTCTCTACGCGGTTGTGTTGACCGCGCACCTGCCTTCGGGGAACAGCCTGTACGTCGATGTGCCCGTGCGCGTGCCGGTGGAGGTGGTGGAAAACGAGGAGGTTGAACCGGCGGCTGAAGAGGTCGCCGAGGCGGTCGAACCGCCGCGGCCACCGGTTTTCGATATGCCAGCCGGTATCGAAGTGGAGCGTGGAAGGGGCGGTCGATGGCCGCTGCGCATTATCGAGGGCGACAGTCCGCGTGCCGAGCTCAGCGTATCTATGGTAGCCGTTGGTGGGCATGCACATCTCGATGCACAGTACCTGGTTGTGGAGGATGTTGTGGAGACTTTTTACGTCGTCCTCACAGTGCTCGATGCGCAGGGCTTGAGCGATTCGCTGCGCATTGATATTGAGCCGCGCGATACGATTTCTCCCACCGTTGAACTCAGCGCGCAGGTCGATGGAACGGGGCGCGTGCGCTGGGTGGTGCACGGCGATGAGACGCTCGCTACAGCTCTACTCCTGCTCGACGAGCAGCCGTTGCCGCTTTTCGAACGGTCGGAGCGTCGGGTCGTGTGGGAGCACAGGACGCCCGGCCCGGCCCTGATGCGGGTGCGGCTGTTGGCAGGCGATGCCGCTGGTAATATCGCTTCGGTGCAGCGGGATATCAGCGTCGGATGGGCCGGCAGCGGCCGTGTGGTGCACAGCGCTGACGGGCAGCTGCGCGTGCTGGCGGGAGGGGCACCCGCACACGTCTTGGTCTACGCCGAGGGAGATGCCTACCGCATCGAATGCGCCAATGCGCAGCCCTTAGAGGTCGCGCTGATTGCAGAACAAGCCGATGCGGGATTGGAATACGACCAGGGGGCTGCGTGGCAGTCGCTGCCGACGGTAGCCAGCAACGGGCTGCTGCGCGCGCGCGTAGATGGACCTGGATGGCTGCGGACTGGGGGCGTGTGGGCAGAACATATTGCCCAACTGGCCCCTATTGCCTTTCCCAATCCATTTAACGCAGCGGTAACTATCCGATTGGAAATGCCGGTAGCTGGATGGCTGGAGGTGGCCGTATTCGACGTGCTGGGGCGGGTCGTGCGCCAGGTCTTGGCCGAAGAGCGCGGGGTTGGACCGTGGAGTGCGCAGTGGGATGGGCGCGATGACCGAGGGCGCGATGTGGCCAGCGGGCCCTATTTAATCGCTGTAAATGCCGCTGGGCTGCGCCGGGTTGTGCCCGTTATGTTGCTGCGATAAGCGGGAGGTCAACGACGGACGCAGGGATACGAGAGGGCGCTGCGGGCGCAAGAAGTGTGGCCGTCGATGGGCTGCCCATGGGCGGCACGACGGCTTTTTTACGCTCTATATGCCACCGGAAGCACGGGTTGGAACGGGGTTTGCTAACTATGGAGTGTCTTGTATGAGAAGTTGAATGCAAACCGACCCGTGGGGGCATAGATGTTCGTAAAACCCTACATATTGCGTTATGCAGGAGGGCATTGTCCCGCCAAGGGGTATTGGTGCGGGGAAAAAACTTCTCTGTCGATCGAGCACTTTGTGCCGAGCCGGGTGCGGCAAATACTATGATAATTCGAACAGTCATATTTCTCCTCGCTAGTTGCTGGGGGCTCGAGACCGCGCGGGCGCAAACGGCGCAAATTGTGCCCAGCGAGCTGAGTCTGGTGCCGGTCGCCGGTCTGGGAGACGACCGCTACTGGCAGCAGATCGAAGTGACGCTGGCTGCCGATGATCAGGCCAGTGACCAACTGCTAACGGTCGAACTGCCCGAGGGGATGAGTCTGGTAGACGACGATGGCGATGGGGCGTATGACGACGAAGTGCGGGTGGTCTACGACGCTGTGGGCGACGAGCAGCCCGCTCTATTTGTCGCGGGGACTACCTCCGCCCAACGCATCGCAATCGGCAGCGCACAGATGGCTGCAGCGGGGGGGCGCATCTACGTGCAATTTGCCTGTAGCAGTCCCGTGGCACCGGTCGAATTGAGCGCGCGCTATGGGCGCATCGACTTTGCCGATGAGGCGGAAGTGGATTTACCCGAAGGGCCCCAGCTGAGCTATGTGACGCAGGAAGATTTTTCGGCGCTAGGATCGATGCAGGTCGTGCGCTACGCGCCCGTTCTCGGCGCGCAGACCGATACGTCGGCTGCCCCCATCGGACAGTTTTTTCCCGACGTCGAGCACGTGCTGATCGACAATCTGCCCGATCTGGTGTTTGATGGGGGGACGAGTTCGTCGGGTGATGCGCTGGAACTGGGCGACGGAGACGATACCAACGACGTCGAATACCGCTTTTTCTTCTCCACGATTGGCAATTTAACGCGCGTCGACGAGGACGCGGCCGTCGAGGCGACCATCGCCAGCGGCGACCCCTATATCGAGCGCGAAGGCGCGATGCGTTTGCTGCGTCTCGATATCAGCCGTTTGCCACCTGGTGTGCACTACTTGTATGTCACGGCGGCGCAGACGGGATCCATTCCCCTCGCCCGCAGTCGCGGTATCAGCGTGATGCACGCGCCGCAGTTCACCGCGCTCGATCCACAGCAAGACATCACGCTGGACTCTGGCGGATTGTATGACGCAGCGGGTAGGGCTACGGGTGAGGGTGTTCGGCAGGTTGTGCTGGAGTATGAGCTAATAGACCTAGACGATGCGCCGGATGTTTTTCTCTATTACAGCGTGGAAGAAGCGCTGGACAGCAGCAGCCTATCGGTCGATGGAGTTGGTGCGGTGTTGGCGAATGTGACGGCGCTCACGCCCGGTGCCCTACCGGGGCCGGCAGGGGCCTTTACCTGGGATATCCTCGCCGAGGGCGCGGTGCCCGAGGGCGATTATTACATCTACGCCGTGTCCAGCGATGGGACGAGTACGACGATGCAGCGCAGTGCGGGCAGCGTGCGCGTGCGCCATTCGCCCTTTTTGCGCCTCGATCCGCTCAACGATCGCGCCCATACCGGCATCGATACGATTCGCACCGGCGGTTTGCATCCACAGCGCTACATCACCTTCAGCTGGGACCGCAGCGGCATCGACGGCGACGAAGATATCGACGACGATGCGCGCATCGATCTCTACTACAGCAGCGCGCCTGCAGAAACACAGCTGGGGGAGGGTGGTTTCTCCGTGCCCGGAGGGGCTAGTCAGATGCTGGCAGCGCTGAACGAGGGAAGGGCCGAGCTCATATTCGGCGATATACCCGAAGATCCCGATGGTCGCACCGACAACCAGTATGCGTGGGATCTGTGGGCGCTGAGTGGAGAAGGCGCCTCGCTGCCGCAAGAGGAAATTGTCTACTACGCCTACGGTATGATTAGCGACGGCGAAAATCGCCGATTGGCACAGATGAACGGCGGGCATCTAAACGACGCCGCGTCGCAGATGGTCTTTCTACACCCGCCCTCCATTCTGCCGGTGCAGCCGGTTGCCCCCGTCGTCGTTAGCCCGGGTCTACAGGTGCGCACCACGTGGGAAGATGTGGATCTCGACGACGACGCGCGCATCCGCGTGTTGCTCAGCGGGGAAGATATCGGACCGCATCCGCTCTATGGTGAAGTCAGCGCTGTCCGCAGCTACGTCGTCAATTCGGCCGATGGTCGGGCGGATATAGGCGTCGATGCGCTATTCGACCTGAGCGAGGATTCGCCCACGGATCATTATGATTTTGGCGTGGATCATCTCGCGCGCGGTATTTCGACCGATGCAGGGCTGGAAGACGGCGAATATACGCTCTATTTAGCCATTGCCGACGGCAATAGCTTTGCCGACGCCCAGTGCTGGCGTGCACCAGGGGTCATACAGGTGCAAGGGCTGGGCGAGGAGCCGATACCAACCGCACCTATCCGCCTGCTGCCCGAGCGCTTTAGCATGGGCAATGGGGGCGCGCTACAGGTTTTTGAAGTCCGCGTTGATGCCGGCGAAGAGGTCGACTTGGTACAAGCTAGCTTTGTCGTGGACGGTGGCGGCTTCGCCGTCGTCGATCAGGACGAGGTCGAAGAAGGCATTCAGCCCTTTGTCGTCAGCAGCGGCTTTTCGGCGGCCAAGCTCGTTAGCAATCGCCTCAGCGGCGAGGAGGGTGGTCCACAGATTCTTACGCTCGAATACTTTGAGCCAACGGCGGGCGCTATTGCCGGTCTCGGTTCCGATAGGACGCTGGCGACGTTTCAACTGCGCAGCTTGGGGTTGGAGGGGCCGACGGCCATCGAGTTGGCCGTTGAGGGCGAGGGGGGCGATCTATCGCGCCTGCAGCGCGACGGTCTGGCGGTTGTCGAACTAGTCGCCGCGCCGCTGTCGCAGGGAGAACTCGTGGCCGGGCGTGCCGTGCTGCGCGGGGTGCTGCAGTTAGAAGGGCGCACCGATATGACGTCACAGGCCACGGTTACTTTGCGCACTCGCGGCGATTATCGCCCTTATGGCGATGTGCTCTTTGCCGAGACAAACGACGTCGATGTCGATGCGGGCGGCGTGCAGGTGGACATTGCAGCTGACGGCAGCTTTGAGCTGTCCGAAGTGCCGACGGGCCGTTGGGATCTACACGTTCACGTCGACGGATACATAGAAGGCATTGCGGCTGATCTGACGCTCTATTCGGGGTTGGTATTGGAAGATGTCATACCCGCCAGCGTGGGAACGCAGGAGGTGCCGCGTCTGCTTGGCGGCGATGTGACGGGGTTTGTTGGAGAAAATGGCGTCGGCATAGCCGACAACGAAGTGACACTGGCTGACTGGGATTACGTAGCCGCCTTTTTCGGTGCAGAGGTAGTACAAGGCGACGGCAGCGCGCAGGCCGATATAACGGGCGATGGACGCGTTGACATCGGCGACTTATCCCTGGTGGGAGCCAACTTTATGCGGCGCGGGGCGCAGCCAGTATACAAAATTGTTCCGGATGCGCAGCCCGTGCATATCGAGTATGCGCAAGGTGCTGGTCCCGTGCGCGCCGGCGAGGAAAGTACCTGGGCCGTGCGTGCCCGCGGTGCCGAAGGCGCGCGCGCGTTCGCCCTCCAGCTTCACTACGATCCGAGCCAATGGGAGTGGGTTGCCGTGCGGGGAGCCGATGAGTCGCCCGCGCTTGCTGCCTTAACAGATCGCCCTTATGGCAAGCTGTGGGGCCAGGTGTTGATCGGCCGTTTGGGCGCGCTGGTGGGTTCCGATGGCCGGATTGCAGAGTGGACACTGCGTGCGCGGATTGACAATCCCGACCAGCCACAGCTGCGCGCCGATGTATTTGTCGATCGCGCCGACCTCGCCATGTCGGTCATCGGGCATGAGGAAGGGAGGCTGACCCGCCTGCCGCAGGCGCTTCGATTAGAGCAAAATGCGCCGAATCCCTTTAATCCGGAGACGACCATTGCCTTTGCCGTGCCTGCACCGGGACGCGTTAGGCTGGAGGTTTTTGACGTGCTCGGACAGCGCGTAGCGCGCATCTGGGATGGGGTGCTAGGGGCGGGACAATATTCCATGCGCTGGGACGGGCGCGATGCCAGCGGGCGATCCGCCGCTAGCGGCGTTTATATCTATCGGATTGAGAGCGACCATCAGGTCCTTTCGAAACGCATGGTGCTAGTGCGATGAGCGGGTTTATGGTGCGCTTAATGGCCCTACTGACGTGGGCCCTGCTGGGTGCGGCTACGGCCGCCGATGCCGCTGCTCGCGCCGAAGTGCGCCGCGCCGATGGGGAAAGTGCCTTTAGCGCTGAGCTAGGCTCTGTAATCGATGTGGAAGTGTTTATCGATTCCGGCGATGAGGAGTTAACGGGATATAGCCTCTTCCTGTCCTACGATGCCGATGTGTTTTCCCTAGTGCCGGCTGAGATCGCCGCCGACGGTGCGCTCGTGCCATTTAGCAGCGGCCGTTTGCTGCGCGGCATACCGCTGGTAAACAGCGCCGAAGAAATTGATGGCCGAGTCTACTTGAGCTATGTAGAAGCGGCTGGTGGAGCGGTGCGGCAGAGCGCCGATAGCAGCGGGGTTGCGGTGCGCTTTCAGCTCGAGGTTGCAAGGCGATCGGTGGAAGGGGTCGAGTCTATTCGTATAGAGGAGATAGGTCACGACCGCATGTCGCACTACGTGACGGCGACCGAACCGGGCATCGAGAAGCGCTTTGCCCAGCCGCTGGGAGAGGCCCAAGTGCGGGTTACGGGGTTTCGCATTTGGCCGATGCCGGATGTGACTGTTATTGAGGGCACGTCGCAGATAGTCTTTGATTTGGATCAGTATGTCGACACGCTATCGACAGAAGTTTTGTGGACGCATTCGCGCCTCAGTGAAGTGCCTACTACCATCGACCCAGATACCCGCGAAGTGACGATGAGTCCACGCGCGGGCTTTGTCGGCACGCGTGGAATGATATTTACGGCCTTTGATATTGACGGTGGATTGACCGCGGCCGATACGGTGCGCATAACCGTTCTTTCAACGCCGCGCATCGTCGATTTTCCCGATACCATTCGCTTTGCCGAAGACAGTCCATATTTGGACCTCGATTTTGATGCGTTTGCCGAAGATCTCGACCACGACGTTGCCGAACTGATGTGGGAGGCCGCGCCGACCGTTCACATGGAAATAGAGATCAATGCCGATAGCCACATCGCGCTATTCAACCCCGAGGCGGACTACTTCGGCGCTGAAGAAGTAGCGTTTATCGTCGCCGACCCGACCGGGTTAGCCGATACCGTTCGGGCCGTAGTGGACGTGCTGCCGGTCAATGATGCACCCGAAGCCGAATCGCTGCCGCCGGTCTATCCAACTGTCGGCGCTCCGTCGATGGCAATACCGCTGGAAAGTATACTGAGCGATCGGGACGATGCTGTTTCTGCACTGCAGGTATTTCTCGAAGTCGAAGGGGGCGTGCGGGCAGAAGTTGCTGATGGTGCCCTCTTGGTCGGCAGTCTACAGGTTGGTCGCGGCATTGTCCACATAACGGCGCAGGATACGTCCGGCGCCAGCGCATCTACGCGTTTGGTCGTCATAGGGTTAGCGGAGGGCACATCGGTTGGGCCCGAGCTAGAGCAACTGGCCGAACTGCGCTTTCGCGGGGGGCAATCGATATCGCTCGATCTGAAGGAGCGCGTGGTCGATGATAGTCCAGTCGAGTCGCTGACCTGGTCAGTACAGGCCGATAGCGGATTGGTTGCATCGATACCGGGCGGGATTCTGCAGATAAGCGGCGAAAGCGGCTTTGCTGGCTCGGCGAATCTCACCGTTACGGTTACCGATCCCGACGGCAATAGCGATATACAGCACCTGTTGGCTAGCGTGCTGCGCAGCGAAGACGACTTGGGGCCGCGCATTGCAGCAGTTGCCAAGATTGGTCTGCGGCAAGACGAGATTGTCCACTATGCACTCGATGAGTGGGTGGCCGACCCCGACCATGCCGACGACGCCATTATCTGGGAGGTTTTTCCCACAACGGGTGTAGAGGTCGCGTTGGATATCGCCTCCCGCACGCTGAGCGTATGGGCCGGCTTAGATTTTGCCAGTCCCGCCGAACTGGGCCTGCGCGCCAGCGATCCGCAGGGGAATAGCCACGAGGCGACGGTTCCCGTGCTGTTGGCACGCCCCGGGGAGGCGCCGCAGTTGGCCGAACTGCCCGAAGTGATTCTGGAAAGCGCCAATGCTGCGGTGCGGATCGATTTAGATGATTACGCCTACGACGACGTCGATCGCGAGAGTGAGCTGGTGTGGCAGGTTGTGCCGGAGCCTGGTGTTCGGGTCTCATTTGATCCGGTGACGCACGATCTCGTGCTGGAGCGCGACGAAAGCGCAGGAAATATGGGCGGAGCAACGCAGGTAGTCCTGCGCGCGATAGATACCAACGGACAGGAGCGCACAGCCCTCGTAACGGTGGGGTTGCCGCCGCTCTTTTCGCTGCTGGCACTGCCCGAGGTAGAGCTGTTTGTCGGACGCGTTGATTCATCTATTGTGCTGCAGGAATACGCACTGGGTGGGGGTGGGACCGCGCCGCCATCGCTGGTGTGGAGCGTCGAGCCTGCGGAGAACATCTCCGCGGAGATCGATGTGCGCACAACGCGTCTCTTTCTGCTGTTAACCAATGCCGGCTTTACGGGCACAGAGGAACTGCAACTGAGCGCCGTTGATGCGACAGGGCGCAGGCAGAGGGTGTCGCTCCAGGTCGTGGTGAACGGTCCTGGTTTGGCGCCACAGGTGCGCTCTTTGCCGCGCATTCAGGTTGCCGAGGGCGAAGTGGATACTTCGCTTGATCTGGATGACTACGTTGTCGACGACGACCCCGACGACGATCTGGTGTGGAGCGTGAGCGGTCAACAGGTACTCAGCGTTTCTATCGATCCGGCTACGCGTGTGGTCACACTCGATGCAACGGGGGCCATACCGGCTATTGAGAAGCTGCAGTTTGTGGTCATCGATCCGTCCGGTAATACAGAAATCGCGCTTATGGAAGTCGTCGTCGTGCGCGGCGGCGAAGCGCCCGTCATAGGAGCGCTGCCGCAGATGTTGCTAACGGCGGGTGATGCAGAGCGACAAATTGATTTGGGCGTCTTTGTGCAAGATGCCGATACGCCGTTGGAGAACCTGCAGTGGAGCGTGCAGGCACCGGCTGGTATATCCGCGCGGCTGGAAGAAAGCCGTCTGTTTATATCGATTCCTCCAGGGCAGCGAGGCCAGCGCAGCATTGCGCTAACGGTAACCGACCCGCAGGGCAACCTGGCCGTGGCAGCGCTGCAGGTGATTATCGAGTTAGACGGGCGCCCTCCCGAGTTCACGCTCGAAGTTCGGCGCCATCCGGTATTCAGCGAGCTGGTCGAAATTATCGCCACGGCCGACGAGGCGCTGTTAGATAGCCCGACAATCGCCGTCAACGGCGACACGTTAGAAGTCAAAGAGCGGGACGACGGAGGATATCAGGCGTCGTTTTATCACGGTCCCGATGTAGAGGGACTCTTTGCCGAAGCCATTATTAGCGGCGTAGACCGAGCGGGTAACGCTGGTGTGCGCAGGCAGGAAATCGCGCTGGACTGGGTCGACGAAAAGGGCGGCAATGTGCGCAGCCCCGACCTGCAGCTGATCGTCAACGTGAGCGACGCCGCTGCCCTACCTGGGCAGATGGCCATAATCTATCGATTGGGCGAGGCGGAACTGCCGCCCAACAGCGCGGGATTTCCAGTCTATTCGATTGATATGTTGGGCGGCCGAGAACTGGCTATGCCGGTGTCGATAAACTTCCTCCCCGTGGGCAATGAGCCGCAGGGCATTCTGCGCTGGAATGAGGTGACGAGCACGTGGGATGAGCTATCGACCAGCGTCGACCCACAAACTGGCTGGCTGGCCGTGTCGGTCGATCAGCTGGGCCTGTTTAGAGCGGGACCTGTGCGCGAGGAAAATATACGCCAAACGGTCATGCTAAACGGCTATCCCAATCCCTTTACAGCAAGCGTGGGGGAAGTGGCTACCATTGAGTATCGCATTGAATCACCGGGGCCGGTGCGCATGCTGCTATACAATGCGCTGGGCCAGCCCGTGCGTGCCTTGGTCGACGAATTTCAAGAGGTGGGGGTATGGAGTGTCGGTTGGAACGGTCGCGATGACGCGGGAATGATCTCCGGTAGCGGGGTTTACTACATCGAGCTTATCGAAGGCGGACGGCGTCATCGCCGCTCGCTGGTGCTCTTGCGCTGAGAGCGATAAGGGATGCGAATATGAAGGACCTAAGGAAAACATACTGTGCGCTGCTGTGTGCGCTGAGCTGTCTGGTGCCGACTACGGGTGCTGTAGCTGGTATCAACGAGTGGACGAGTGAGGGTGTGGGACTGGGTGCAGCGGTCAACGTGCTGCAGGTTCACGCTAGTCGTACCGATACGCTCTTTGCCGGTGCGGTTGATGGCTTTTACCGCAGCAGCGACGGGGGCCAGACGTGGTTGCCCAGTGGGGCAGAACTGGTCGATCGCAGCGTGCTGAGCCTGGCTGTGGATCCCGAAAGGCCTACTCAGCTCTATGCCGGTGCCAATACCGGTCTATTCATGAGCGGCGACGGAGGTCGCCAGTGGCGCAGGGAGTCGTCTGTCGTCAGCGGCGTGCTGTCCTTAAGCGCCGGACCAGAGGGGCGCGTCTATGCGGGGACCTTTGGAGAGGGAATTTATCTGAGCGAAGACCGCGGTCTGTCGTGGCGCGCAGCCGGCGGTGAACTGGTCTCCGAAATTGTCTTTGCCTTGGCGGCTCATCCATTGGAGAGCGCTACGGTCTATGCGGGCACGGGGCGCGGGCTCTATGTGAGCCGCAATGGAGGTTCTAGTTGGCAGGTCGTGGGCGATCTGGCCGGACAGAGCGTGCGCAGCATCGTCATCGGCGACGAGAGCACTTCGCCTGGACTGATTATTGCCGGTGCGTTCGGAGGCGGCGTATTTATTAGCGACGATAGCGGTGGCAGCTGGCGTGCGGCCAACAATGGCTTAGAAGACCACAACGTACGCGTGGTTGCTATCGATCCAGATGTGCCGGCGCTGTACTATGCTGCGACGGCGGCAGGGGGCTTTTTTCGCACGCGCGACGGCGGTAGCAATTGGGTCGCCATCAACGAAGGACTGAGCGATTTGGCCGCGCGCTGGATAGGCGTGGTGC
Source organism: Gemmatimonadota bacterium (assembly GCA_038128265.1). GTDB lineage: Bacteria > Latescibacterota > UBA2968 > UBA8231 > UBA8231. The sequence continues at coordinate 33,248 of JAYPJE010000022.1, read as the reverse complement.
CGGGGGTCGATGGGCGCTTGCTCGGTCTGACGCGGAGCAGCGGTATATACGCGCTGCAGTTTGCCCCGGAGGCGCGCGCGCGCTTCAGCGCGACTCAGCTAAACTTTGGCCAAATCGCCGTCGGCGCGACTGCATCGCTTTCGCTCGATATAAGCAACGACGGTCAGGCACCGCTGGTGGTGTCGAATATTAATGTCGACCGGGAAAGCGCTTTTGGCGTGAGTCCGGCTTCGCTGACAGTAGAGGCGGGGCAGACCGAACGCGTGCAGGTGCGCTTCCAGCCGCAGCAGCGCGGGTCGGTGTCGACCAATATGATGGTGCGCAGCAACGATCTATTTGCCAGCAGTACCGGCATCTCCCTATTGGGAATAGGGGTCCAAGCTCAGCTGAGAGCGCAGCCCAGTGCCGTGCGCTTTGGCGCGGTGCGCGTGGGGGCATATGTCGACACGACTGTGGCCCTTAGCAATGAGGGCAACGCCGTTTTAGAACTGCGCAATGCCTTTTTCGAAGACAGCTCCTTTCGCCTGCTCAACGCACTGCCAGCAGCGCTATCACCTGGCCAAAAAGCCCTGCTCCGAGTGCGTTTTGTTCCGCTGGTGGCGCGTGGCATTTCGTCGCAGCTGGTCATTGTAGATGGGGATGGCACGCACCGCAACGTGCCCTTTGACGGCGTTGGGACGGCGCCCGATATCAGCCTCTCTAGTATGGATGTGGATTTTGGTACGGTGGACATCGCCACGGCGCGCGTGCAGTCTCTGACTATCTCTAATAGCGGCAATGCGCCGCTCAATATCCGCGCCCTGTCGCTGCAGGGGGAAGCGTTTAGCATCGACGGCGAAGAGCCAAAAAGCATCGCGCCCGGTGAAGTCTACGCGCTCGGTCTGCGCTTTTTTCCCATTGAAGCAGGCGAACAGCGCGGTGTGCTGACCGTGGAAAGCGATGCCCCGGGACGTCTGTCGAGCATGCAGGTGCAGCTCGTTGGTGCCGGCGGTGCACTGGCACTGCGCGCGCAGGAGCGCTTGGATGCCGGCAGCGGTTCGGCCGATTTGCTCGTCGCTGATCTCAATGCCGACGGTGCTGCCGATATGGTACTGGCCGACAGTGCCGGTGGTAAAATCCGCGTGCATATAAACGACGGTGCCGGCGCGTTTGCTGCCCTAGCTTCGTACCCTTCGGAGACGGCATCTTACGGTTCGTGGGACCAACCGGCAGCTCTTGCCGTAGCGCCCATTTTTGGCACGGTGCCCGATCTAGTCGTGGCCGATCCGGTAGCGCGCTCCGTTTCGCTGTTGGCCAACGACGGTCAGGGTGGCTTTGACGGACAGCGCAGCGACGTCTATATAGGCCACGTGCTATCCGATGTGCTGGCGACCGATCTCGATGCGGACGGCGACGTCGATATTGCAACGGCCAATAGCGATGATGCTTCGGTGACCGTCGTGTATAACAACGGGCGCGGCAACTTTAACGCGCGCGTATCCATTGATGCCGGCACTGGGCCAGCGGCGCTAGCTGCCGGACACCTCAATGCCGATGACCATCGCGACCTGGTCGTAGCCAACAGGACTTCTGGAACGGTCTCAGTTATACTGGCTGATCCGGGAGGCGGGTTTTTGACGCGCCAGGACTACGTCGTCGGACAGGAGCCCATCAGCGTCCACATGGTCGATTTTGATGCGGACGGCGACAACGATGTGCTGGCGGGGAGTCGTGGCTCGCGCGATGTCGCCGTGCTGCTCAACGACGGCAGCGGTCAGTTGACGCTGCTGCAGCGCGTGAACGTCAATGTACCGCTGACCGATATGGCGCTGTCCGATCTCACGCGCGATGTGTTCAGCGACCTGGTCGTTGCCGGGGGGAGCGGGGACTATATCGCCTTTCTGGAAAACGATGGAGGCACGGGCCTCGTCGTGCGCGACATTATCACCTCGCAGGTGCCCGTGCGCAGGGTGGCGGTCGCCGATCTGAACGGCGATGGAGCCAACGATATCGCTGCACTGTCCGCCAGTGAACAGCAAATACAGGTTTTTCTTAACGAAGATGCACGTCTCGGCGATCCACCGCGCCCGCCCAGTGGAGTAGAGGCGCGCGATTTGGGCCGCGACTTGGGGCGTCAGGTGGAAGTTGTTTGGCAAGCGCCTGAACTGGACGAACAGCTGGGGCGCACGACGCGCTACACCGTGTTCCGCTCCGCTGAGCGCGGGGGAGACTACGCGGCTGTCGATACGCTACTGGCCGGCAGCCGGCGCTTTATTGACCCGGCCGCCACGCTCGCCGACACGTTTTACTACTACATCGTCGCCGGTAATGCCAGCGTCGAATCAACGCCTTCCGACACGGTGTGGGCCGTTTCGCAGCCATCGCCTTTTTTTCAGCTTGAAGTGGTCGATGAGGCACGCTTTAGCATTGGCGATACGCTGGTCGTGCGCGCCTTTATCGTGCCGACCGCTCACGTGCTGACGGGTGTCTCCATTTACATGAGCTATGATGCCGAAGGCCTCGACTTGGTCGACGAGTTGACGGGCGAAGCGCTAGCCGAGGGAGGGGAATTAGTCGATGTCCAGCCCTTCCGAGTTGCCCGTGCATTTGAGGGGCGCGCTATCGAAAATGCCCTGCACGGTGGCGAAGCGGGGCGGGTCAATCTGTCCTTGGTGCAAAGCATGGGTTTGCCGCTAATTGACGCTGGAGTCGATCCGGTGCTGTTGGGCGAAGTGCGTTTTGTCACTACCGGCGACGTCACGGCGCAAATTCGCATAGACGAAGAGCCGCGGCTCAACCGCATCAGTGCAGTGGTTGATGATACCGGGCAGTGGATTCCGCCGTTTATCCCAGAGCAGCCTATTGAGATTGTTGCGCGTGACTATACCGTGCGTGGACAAGTCGCGCTGCAGGCACGAGACATCGACAATGCGAATGTGCAGGTTTCGCTGCACTTCTACGACGCGGAAGGACAGTTACTGTCATCGCCTATAAACGATGAAAATCGATTTAAAGAGGGCATACAGCACACGCTCGATGGGCAGGGTGCCTTTAAGTTGGCTCAGATCCCCCCGGGGACCTATAGCTTGCTGGTGAAAGCAGATACGCACCTTCAGGGACACGTGGTCGATGGACCGGTCACCATTGGTGGCGAACTGGCGGAAGAGCCGCTGCAGTTTGAGTGGGCGACCGAAGAGCTAAGCGTGCCGCTGCCGGCGGGCGATGCAAACGATGACAATCGAATTAACCTAGCAGACTTTGGTCAATTGGTTGACTTCTTTAATAGCAATACAACCGTCGAGCCCGAGGCGCGCCGCGCCGATTTTAACGGCGATGGACAGGTGGGCATTGACGATTTTATGCTGCTGGCCGAAAACTTTGGTCGCATAGGCATGGAGTTGGCGGAAAACCCGGTGGCCAAAGAAGTCCCATTTAGCCTGCCTGTTGTCCGAGGGGAAGACGGCGTTCTGCGCCTGCAAAGCCCCGAGGCGATAACGGCGATAACGCTGCTCTTGCTCGACGCCGACGCCGCGTCGCTTTCTCTGCGGGGAACGGCGTGGGAAGAGCGCGCATACCACATGCATGCCTGGGACGAAGGCGGGGCGACGCGTTTGGTTATCGCCCTTGCCGAATCGCGGGTTGCTCTGGAGAGCGTGGAAGACCTGCTGCTGCTACCCGTCGAAGCTCGTCTAATGGGTGGGCAGGTCTTGCGCGCCGATGGTTCGCTGGTCGACCTGCAGGTTGATGCCGTATCCGCGCAGCCACAGCACAGCGCGCTGTTACCCAACTATCCGAATCCATTTAATCCGGAGACGACCATACCCTTTGCGATTGGCGTCGGCGAGGGACGTCGCGTTGAACTGTCTATATACAACGCGCTGGGACAAAATATACGCACGCTCTATGCCGGTGCGCGGGCACCGGGCCTGCCCCAGGTGCGCTGGGATGGGCGCGATGCCGGAGGGCGGGCTGTATCTTCGGGCACCTACTTTTATCGGCTGCATGCGGGCGATAAAACGCACGTGCGGCGCTTGCTGCTGCTGCGTTGAGATGCCATATTGAGGGAATGAGCATGCGTTTCATTCCCTTAGTTATAGCGTTATACTGCGCTCAAGCGTGGTTGCCGCCAGCGGCATGGCCAGAGTCCAATTCTCCGCTGACGCAGCACGAGCACCTAGTCGCCGTCTCATCGGTTGACGACCGGCTACTGCGCTATCACTTGCTGGACGCCGACTCGCTCGCTGGGCGGACTGAAAAAAGCCATCGCCTCTTTTTTCACCTGCGCGCCGACTCGGCCGATGCTGCTCTTCGCCTGCTGGATGGCGTTGAGGGACCGGCATCGCTCGACGCAATGCCCGCGGATATGGGTGAGCTACCGGTCGCCCAGAAGAAGGCTCTTTTTTTCTCGATCCTATTGCCCATAGTTCAGTTTCACAACGAGACCACGTTGGCGCGTCGCCAGCGCCTGCTGGAGATGTCTGCAGGAGCACCCGATGATGCGTTCTTTCGGGCCATGACCCAGCACTATGCCCTGGAGCGCCATCCGCATGCGTTGGGGACCCGCGCCGACTCGCTGCGCGAACTACTCAACCGCGTCGACGTCGTGCCGCCATCGCTCGTGTTGTCTCAGGCCGCCATAGAGTCGGGTTGGGGCACGTCGCGCTTCGCTCGCCGCGGAAACAATCTCTATGGTCAGCGCATTTGGCGCAGCGATTTAGAGGGAATGGCTGCCGAAGGCGCCGCGAATTCGCGTTTTCGCCTAGCTGTGTATACCAATATTGCCGCCAGCGTGCGCAGCTATATGCGCAACCTAAACTCGCATCCCTCCTATGGCGATTTGCGCGCACTGCGCGCCGAGTCACGGGCGCGAGGCGGTGCCATGCTCGGCACGGATCTGGCCGCTGGCCTCAGTAGCTATTCGACGCGCGGCGCCGAATACGTGGCCGACGTCCAGCGGCTGATTCGGGGCAATGCGTTGGAACAACATGATCGCAGAGAATACAAACCGTGAAGCGGCTGCTTTGTGTCCTGTTATGGGTGCTGTGCGCAGTCGGTGAACCGCGGGCCGAGCGTCCGGGATACGTGACGATTTTGCTCTACCATCGCTTTGGCGAGAGCAAGTATCCCACGACCAATATATCGGTAGAAATGTTTCGACAGCAGCTGCAGTACCTGCGCGACAACGATTATCAGGTGCTGTCGATGGAGGCATTTCGCGCGCTTGTCGAAGGGCGGAAACCCTTTCCGCACAAGGCCGTTCTGATCACCATTGACGATGCCTACCGATCTATTTACGAACGCGCCTTCCCGCTGCTCAAAGAATTTAATTACCCCTTTACGCTCTTTGCCAACGCCAGTCCGCTCTACAGTAAATCGCCTAATTTTATGACGTGGGATATGCTCCGGGAAATGCGCGATTGGGGAGCGACGATTGCCAACCACAGCTATTACCATCCGCACATCGGTCGACCACAGGAGGGGCAGACGCGCGCCGAATACGCCGAGTGGGTCCGTCGCGATCTGCAAAAGGCGCAGCGCGCAATGGCTGATAACGACTTAGATAGCGATCTGTTTGCCTATCCATACGGCGAGTACAATGCGGTGGTAGAGCAGGTTGCCAGCGAGCTGGGGTTTGTGCTCCTATTTGCCCAGGACGAGGGGGCCGTCGATGCGTTGAGCAACCCGCAGCGCATTCCGCGCGTGGCGATTGTAGGAGCCAATATGGACATGGAGCGCTTCGCCTTTAAGCTCAATTTAGCGCCGCTACACGTGGAAGACGTGCAGCCGCAGGTCGTCGAGTTGGAGCACGGCGCCGCGCCGTCTTTCTCGCTGCGCCTCGCGCAGCCAGAGCGCTACCGCCCGGGCATCATCAATATGTTTGTTTCGGAGTTGGGTCGAGTCGAGGCCGATTTTGATCGCGCTAGTGGGGTTCTGTCCTACCGGTGCACAACCGCGCTCGCCCGCCCGATGAATCGCCTCATTGTCACGGCGCGCGAAAAAGAGAGCGAGCATTTTTCAATGTTTTCCCGTCTCTACTTTCTGCCGTTTACGCAACTGGGTGGAGTGGAAGAGTCCGCTGTCCAGCCGTCTATCCGCGCCGATTAGCGGCGCAGTGGTGCGGTTTCGCGCATAAAGCGTTCGCGATTGCGCTCGCCCCCGCTCGTTCCGTTGCGCTCGATCAGCGCTTGGATGGTCTGTATGCGATCATCTGTTGCAGGATGCGATGAGAGCAACTTTTCCACGCTGCTGCGCCGGCCGCCTTCAGCCGCCTTCAACTTCTCAAAAAAGCTCAACAAGCCCGCTGGATCGTAGCCAGAGGCCGTCGTGTAGCGCACGCCGTAGCGATCGGCCTGGCGCTCGTCGTCGCGGCTAAAGCGGGCGCTGCCTAGCTGGGAGGCAATGTTGGCGATTTGTCCCGCTGCAGCATCGGCCTCTTGGCCAAGGGCGATGGACGTCAGAACCTGAATTCCATACTGCGAAGCCAGTTGGTTGGCCGAGTGGCGACCGACGATATGGCCTATTTCATGCGCCAATACGCCGGCTAACTCCGCTTCATCGTCGGCGGCAATCAGCAGGCCGGTGTAGACGTAAATAAATCCACCAGGAGCTGCAAAGGCGTTTATTTGGCTCGCATCATCGAGCACGGTGAGTCGATACTGAACGCCGGGTCTATCGACTAATGCGTTTTCTATGAGGGGGGCAGCGACGCGCTCTACGTAGCGCTGCACGGTGGGCATTCTCAGCGCCTTTTGCGTTGAATCAATTTGTGCGGCGACCTGCTCGCCGAGGGCGTATTCCGCTTCGTCGCTAATGAGGGCGGTGCCTAGCTGTTGGCGCACGGTGGCACAGCCAGATAGGTGAATCAGGGCACAGAGCCCAGCGAGGAACGTGCGAACAGTAAAGGTGTACATACTTTTAACTCTCCCTATTGAAATCGATCACTTTTTTCTGCGGAGATAGGTTGATTTCGTCCAGCACGGTTCCTGGGCGCATCGTCAGCACGTGCGCTATGGTGGCCGCGATATCGGCTGGCTCGATAGCGCAGACAGGGTCGGCGGCAGGGCGAAAGTCGAGTGCGTCGAAAAAAGGCGTGCGCACCATGCCGGGGTTGATCAAGGTAACGGCAATGCCGTGGCGCGCGGTCTCTTCGCGCAGGGCCTGGGCAAATCCCCGCAGGGCAAATTTAGCCGCACAGTACAGGGTGCCTTTTTGCGTCCCGCGCAGGGCCGCTTCCGATCCGAGTAAAACAATGTGCCCCCCGCCGCGTCGCTTCATATCCTGCACCAGTGCCCGTACTACAAAGGCCTGACTGGTGAAATCGAGATCTATGAGTGACCGCATCTGCGCAAAGGAAAACTGCTCCAAATCGCCAAAACGGCCCTGGCCAGCGCAGCAGACGACGGCGTCAAAGGAACCGTGCTCTTTGCATAGGGAACGCAGGGCGTCGGGCAGGGCGTCGAGGTCACTCAGGTCGAGTTGGACTGGGCAAAAGCGCTCGTTCTCTTCCTGGCGGCGGCGCGCGATGCCGACCACCTGATGGCCCGCTGCCAGTAGATGGCTGCACAGCGCCCGGCCGATGCCCGACGACGAACCCGTCAGCAGAATATTCACGAGAGCAGGTTATCCTCTAGCGTTGTAGATGGACAGGGAAAGAAGATGGCTGGGTCGATATAGCGCAAGAGCTCTGCGCGACAGAATGCGTGGATCTCTTCAGCCAACTCGTAGCGATAGGATACCTGCCCTTTGTGCTCTGTTAACCCCCAGGCAAAAAGTGGTTCGTCTGGATATAGCCGCTGCATGCGCTTGTACATGGGCTGCGGCAGGCGGAATTGGCCGAGGCTAACGGAGTGTAGATGCGATGTTCTGATGCGAGAAAATACTTGTTTAAAGAGATCGCCGTAGTGTTGGCGCCAGCCGCGGTGGTAGAGCAGAGGGTCAAAGCGCAGCCCTATCGGCCAGCCGTTTTGGGCCAGGGCCTCCAGCGCATCAAGCCGGCGCGCAACGGGCGGAGTGCCGTGCTCAAGCGCTGCGGAAATAGCAGGCGGAGTCAGGCTGAATGCGACGATGCAGTTGGCCATCGGTGGGCGGGCTAAGAGCGTAGCCGTGCGCACGCTCTTGGTGCGGAGTTCGACGGCGGCTCCCGGCCGCGATGAAAAAAAATCGAGAAAGGCGCGCGTAAAATCCGTGATGCCCTCCAGTGCTAAACTGTCGCAATCGTAGCCGGAAAAAAAGTAGGGCGTTTCTGTCGACGTGGCGATATGGTCATCTATGGCGTTCTGAAAGTCTTCGTAGTTGACAAAGACGACCATATGCGCGCTGCGATACATCCCCTGTAAAAAACAGTAGCGGCAGTCGTATACGCAGTTGAGCATATGGGAAAAATAAAAGTTTTGCGCACTGCCAATGCCGTAACCTGGCGGTGTGGGCAGGACATACTGGCCATGTTTGCGAGCTAAGATGAGTGCCGGACGCACTTTTTGCAGGCGGAAGTTTTGCGCCGAGCGGTTAAACACTTCGCCGTAGCGCCGACAGCGTATTCGTTCCGCGTTGGCAAAGCGCGCCAGAATGCGCTGCGTGCGCGGATGGTCGGCGACGTCGTCTTCGACGTAGATCACGTCAAACATATCAGATGGGTAGCAGCGCAGGATCTCCTAGGCGCTGCTCTAGATAGGTGAGCGCATCGCTTGCTCGCTGGAAGGCATCGGGACTGGGCCAGGGAGATTCGTTTGGGGCTACGGCCTGCCACTGCTGGAGTAGGCGGTGCAGGCGGTTTTGCTGAGTGGCGCTAAAATGCCAGCGCTCCATCGCCCAGGCATAGTGCGCTGGAGGGGCACATTGGATATGCCAGGCGTCAGCTAGTCCTTCCAATGTGCTATGCAGCTGTTCTACCATGCCCAGGTGGGAGGCGATCATCGCGGGCACTTGTTGGCGATTTATTTCGCTCCACGGGTGGTGCCGGTTGTCCGAGACAATTTTTAGACTGTGGGCCAATTCGCTCGGCACAAAGCGCTGTGTTGTCTGCAGAAAGGCACTGCCCTCCATATCGCATAGTACCTCGCTGGCATAGTCGCTGGCTGGTTGGTCGACCGTGTGCAGCGCCGCGGTAGGGCAGGGCAGGTCGAAGGCAAAGACCGGGTAGTAGGTTTGGATTCCGCTCGGTTCGCGTGCGCTGTGGACGATAAAGGGCGTGCCCAGCGCTGCGCTTGCATGGCCGGCTAGGCCGACGTTGAGCCACGGGCCTGGTTCGTCGATAAAGCGCCCGCAAGAGTAGGCGATGGCCGCCGCCGTCGCCGTCCTACCCACACCTGAGACAACTAGTCTGATCTCGGTATTTTCATAGAGTTGGAAGGGCGCTGAACGGTGGACTGCGCGCAGCGAGAAATGGTCGATGAGTGGGCGTGCTTCGGCCGGTAAGGCCGTGTGTATATAGAGCATGATACGCCTAATATACGAGCGCGGTACGGCCCCTTCCAGTGCCGTTGACCACCTGTGCTGCAATTTATACTTTCAATGTCTGAGTAAGGCAACAAATGGCTGAACGCTAAGAGCGCGCCGTATTTCGGACGTGCCGGAGGAATTCATGAAAAACGCTTTTTTCAAGGGACATGGTCTGGGCAACGACTATATTGCCGTCGATCCGGCCGAGCTCGAATTCAAACTGACGCCAGGCAATATTCGCAAAATATGCGATCGAAACTGGGGCGTGGGTTCGGACGGTATCTTGGCGCTTGACTCGAGTAAAAGGGCCGATTTCGGGCTGCGGATTTACAATCCCGACGGCAGCGAAGCGGAGAAATCCGGCAACGGCTTGCGCATCTTTGCTCGCTATTTACACGCGACGCGACGCGTGCGCAAAAAGGCGTTTAGCGTCGATACCAAAGGCGGCTTGGTCAGCATTGACCTACACGTCGACGAGCGCGGAGACGCCAGTGCGGCCACGGTGGAAATGGGCCGTGCTACGTTCCAGCCGAAAGCGCTGCCCTGCACCCTGAAGAGCAACGAACTCTTGCAGAAACCCATAGCAGTGGCAGGAGAGAAACTGCTCTTTACCGGCGTTAGCGTCGGCAATCCGCACTGCGTGATCTTTCGCGAAAAGGGCAAGCAGTGGACGCGCGAAGAGCTTCTGCGCCTCGGTCCTGCGCTGGAGAACCACCGGCTGTTTCCGCGCCGAATCAACGTGCAGTTGGCCGTGCCAGTTGGCCCCAACTCCATATTCATTCTTATCTGGGAACGCGGCGCGGGAGAGACGCAGGCCTCAGGTTCATCGTCGTGTGCGGCGGCCAGCGCGGCCGTGCGTCTCGGGTTGGTCAAAGCACCCGTGACCGTCAAAGCACCGGGAGGTACGCTGCACATCGACGTCGATGAGAACTACGATTTAACGATGAAGGGTCCCGTACAGGAAGTCGCGCGCGGCACGTTCAGCCCATCGTTTATCCGCACGCTGCGATAATATGGCCGTTACGGCGCGGCTGGCCGCCGAATTGCGCACGGCTTGGACGCGCAAGTTGGTGGCGTGGTGGCACCACTACAACGAAGAATATTTGGGTGGCGCGCTGCGCGCGCCGATTGTTGAAGTGGTCGATTCGCGCGCCGTGCTGGGACGCTGGCATACGGCCGAGCGCCGACTCGTCGTTTCCGCAGGTCATATAGAAGCCGATCCCTGGTTAGACGTCCTCGATACGCTGCGCCACGAAATGGCCCATCAATACGTCGACGAAGTCCTTGGTGTGCGCGACGAGACCGCACATGGCCGGGCTTTTGGGCGCGCCTGCGAACGGCTGCGCTGCAGTGCGCGGGCACGGGGCAGTGAGCAGAAAGCGGCGCGCCAAGGCGATGACCACGTGCTGACTCGCCTGCGCAAAGTCCTCTCTCTGGCCGACAGTCCCAATGAAAACGAAGCACAGGCCGCCGTGCAGAAGGCGCGCCACATGCTGCTGCGCTATAATCTGGATGTTGTTGCGCTCGATGCCCAACGCGCCTTTGCTCGTCGGGCGCTGGGTGCAGTCAAAGGCCGCAGGGCATCGTATGAACTGTGGCTTTCGCTAATCTTGCAGGAGTTTTTTTTCGTCGAAACCATCTGGGCTGAAACGTATATTGCCGAGCGAGATCAGCGCGCCAGTGTGCTGGAGATCTACGGCACCGACGCCAATCTCGATATGGCAACCTATGTTTACGACTATTTGCTGCAGCTCTTGCCGGGGCTTTGGAAGGCCTACCGCTGCGCGTGTGGCTTGGATTCCAACCGCGAGCGCCAGCGCTATTGGTCGGGCGTGCTAGAGGGATTCTACCACAAACTGCGTCAGCGCGACGAGCGCGCGCGCAGCCAAGGCGGCGCGCTGGTTCGCTGGCAGGGTGACTCCCAACTGCGCGCCTACTACGAGCACGTCAATCCACGCGTCCGCGTTCGCTATGGCCGCGGCGTGCGCGCCAGCGAAGCCTATCGCGCTGGGTTTGCAGAAGGGCAGAACGTGGAAATTCGCCGGCCTTTGGAGCGAGGCGACGCAGGCTTTGGAGGATATCTTGAACGCGCTTAGGCTGCTGTGTGGCTTAGTCCTGCTGGCGGGGCCGCTGCAGGCGCAGTTTACCAGCTTCGGTAAAAACAAAGTGCAATTTGCCGAATTCGCTTGGCAAAAAATGGAGACGCCGCACTTCGACGTTTTCTTTTTTGAAGAGGAAAAAGAGCTGGCCTCCTATGCGGCGCACATGGCCGAACGCCAGTATCGCGATCTCGAGGTGAAGTTTGCCCATACGGTGCAGCGCCGGGTGCCGCTTATTGTCTACTCCTCGCACATTTATTTTGAGCAGACCAATATCATTCCCAGCCTGCTGCCCGAGGGCGTGGCCGGTTTCACGGAATATCTCAAAGGGCGGGTCGCCCTGCCCCTGAGCGGTTCGCTGCCCGATTTTGAACGCGTGCTGCACCACGAACTAGTGCACGTATTCACATTTGATCGCATCGCCCGCGTGCTCGAGCGGCACGGCGTGCTGGATTTTCGCCCGGCACCCCTTTGGCTAACGGAAGGGCTGGCCGAATATTGGTCGAGCGAGTGGTCGAGTTTTGGCGATATGATTCTGCGCGACGCGCTCTTTTCGCGCCGTCTGTATTCGATTGCTCAAATGGAGTACATATACGGCACGTTCCAGATGTACAAGGAGGGCGAGTCGATATGCCACTTTATGGCCGAACGCCACGGCGAGGATGTTTTTGAGCAGCTCTTTGCAAACTGGTGGCGCGCCGAAAAATTCGAAGAGATTTTCGAGCTGACTACGGGCGAGTCGCTCCGCGAATTTGATGAAGCTTGGATCTACAGTCTGCGCAAACGCTACCTGCCCGATATTGCCGCCAGCGATCCGCCGGCCCAGATGGCCGAAGAGCGCACGCGCGAGGGGTTCAATATCAAGCCTTCCATCGTGCCGACGGACTCCGACAGCCTGGCGTTTGTCTACTTTACGAATTCGCAGGGGTATACGCAGATCGCCCTGCAGCGCGGAGAGGGCATCCCGAAGGTTGTCGTCGAGGGCGAGCGCCTGCCGGTTTTTGAGTCGCTGCATCCCCTGTCGACAAAAATCGCCGTCTCGCCCGACGGCCAGCGCATTGCCTTTGCTGCTAAGAGTCGCGGACGCGACCATCTCTACCTGTGGGACATCGAGGGCGGCGAAGAGGTGGGCGACTTCAGCTTTGACGATGTCGTTGCAATGGCTTCCCCTTCGTTTGCACCCGACGGCCAGCGGGTTGTCTTTTCGGGCGCTCGCCAAAGTGGACTGGTTGATCTATATGTCGTCGATCTGCAGAGCGGTCAGTTAGAAGCGCTCACTCGCGACCTCTACCACGATCGCCAGCCAGACTGGTCGCCCGACGGCCGTCACATTGCCTTTAGCTCGGATCGCTTTGCGGCCGGCCGCCACGGCCAGTACAACTTGTTTCTCTACGAAGTGGAGAGCGGGCGCATCCGCCATCTAAAACAGGGCGATCACAACGATCAGCACCCGGCCTTTTCCCCCGATGGACGTCAGCTTGTATTTAGCTCTGATCGGGATACGATGTTCAACCTGTACGTGACCCAACTCGACAGCATGCGCACCGGCACGCGGCGCCTAACGCGTGTGCTGACCGGCGCTTTTGATCCCCAGTGGCGAAGCGATGGCAGCGGAGTGCTTTTTTCCGGTTTTCAGGGCGGGGGATTCCAGATATACGAATTGGACGTGCCGACCGTTGACAGCAGCGACGTCGTTTGGCATCCCATCGTCGAAGCCCCCCAACAGCCTTGGTCGCTGGAGGGCAGGCAGGGAGAGAGCCTGTACGCGCTGCGTCCGTACAGCAGCGATATGACGCTCGATATTGCTCAGAGTCAGATTTCTCAGGACCCAGAGTTTGGCACCTCAGGCGGGATTCAACTGGCGCTGAGCGACGTGCTGGGTAACAACCGCTATGCGTTCGTGCTCTCGCATATAGCCGGTAGTCGCACCGGTTTTTTCGACGGACTCAATGTCGCTCTATCGCGCGTGCACTTGGGACAGCAGCTCAACTGGGCCTGGGGCTTGTTTCGCCTCAACGACCGTTTTTCTAGCACCTTTGGTCGCTTTGTGCGCGAAAAGCGCACGGGCGGTTACTTAGGGCTCAGCTATCCCTTTTCGCGCCACGATCGCGTCGATACGCGCCTTTCGCTGCGCCACGCCGAGATCGATCGCCAGTTTGAGGGGCGGCGACTATCGGGCTGGTTGGCCAATAATTTCGTGAGCTATACCCACGACAGTTCGCTGTGGTTACCCACGGGACCGTTGGAGGGACGTCGCTACAGCGTCGGCCTTGGGCAAACGGTCGATTTTAAAAGCTCGCGGCGTTTTAACATTACCCTGTTTGGAGATTATCGCCACTACTTCCGTCTGTCACGGGGCACCGGTCTGGCCATGCGCTATATGGGGCGTCGCAGCACGGGAGACGTGCCTGAATTCTTTTCGCTCGGCGGTTCGTGGACGCTGCGCGGTTACCCATGGCGCTCGATCTGGGGCAGTAAAATGGTGCTGATAAACCAGGAGCTGCGCTTTCCGCTGGTCGATCGCTTGATCATCCGTTTTCCCTTTGGTGCGATGGATTTTAGCGCATTTCGCGGTGCGCTATTCGTCGATGCGGGCAATGCGTGGAACGACAGATTCGGCGAGTGGCGCGGGGCCGTGGGCAGCGGTTTGCGCCTGGCTTTGGGGGGCGTATTTGTCTTTCGCCTCGACGCGGCGCGGCGCACGAACTTCAAGCGGCTGGGTAACCAAACGCACTGGGACTTTTTCTTTGGCTGGGATTTCTAACGTGTTCTTCAGGTACTGGGTTCGGGCGCTGTGCGCGCTGTGGGTCTGTGTGTGCGGATGTGGAGGCGGGACATTCTATGCCCAAGGTGAGCTCCTAGATGATGCGCCCGAGCCGCCTCTATCGCTGCTGTGGCAGCAAAAGCTAGATGGGGCTCCGCTTGGTGCGGCAGTGAATGCCGCGCCTCTGCTAATACAGTTGAGCAGTGCCGGAACGCTCTACGCGTTTGATGTGCACAGCGGAGAACGCGTGGGGAAGAAGGGCCTCGACAATAAGGTGTGTGGGGCCATGCAGCCCGTGGGGGATGTGCTGCTGATAGGCACCGTTGGCAAAGATGCGGCGCTCGTGGCTTGGGATCGTCGCGCGAAAAAAGAACGGTGGCGCCAGGAGGGCACGTTTTGCCTTGCTCCGGTCGTGCGTGGCGACACGGTATTCGTCGCGGCTGAGGGGGGCGCGTTCCACGCCTTTGCGTTGGATGAGGGAAAGCCGCTGTGGCGTGCACCTGTGGATGCGCCCCTGCGCGCGCCGCCGACGCTCGATGGCGATTATCTCTACGTAGGCGACGGGCGTGGCCTTGTGCGTGCACTGCGCGCAGTCGACGGCGAGGAGGTGTGGCGCCGTCAGCTAGAGAGCGGGGTGCGCACGGTGCCGCTGGTGGAGAATGGAATGGTGTGGTTAGGCACGGCAGCCGGCGGCGTTGTCGCGCTGCGCGCCGATGATGGCGTTCTCCTATGGGAAGCCCAGTTGGGTGCGCTGCCGAGTGAAGGCATGGCACTGGTTGGAGAGACGCTGGTAGTAGGAGCGGCCGACCGCGGAGTATATGGACTGGATGCCGAGCTCGGTCACCGCCAGTGGCGCTTTGAAACGGACGGCGTGGTGCGCAGTTGGCCGCTGGCCAGTGGCCGCATTTGCTATGTAGCCTCCAGCGATGGCCACCTCTACGCGCTGGGTGCTGAGGGGGGCAATTTGCTGTGGAAATTCCGCCTCGAAGGGGCGGTATTACAGCCGGTTATAAGCGCCGGAGGAGCGGTCATTGTGGCTACGGAGAAAAAGAGGCTATACGCCTTTGGTCGGCGTTAGACGTCATGGAGAAGGTATGATTCGCAGGGAATCAATCAGTCTCGCGCTCTGTGCGCTGCTGTGCGCACAGTTGGTGCTGCCCGCCGCGCTGTCGTCTGCTGAGCTGGAACGGCGTTTTATGCGCTGCTGTGTCGAGGTGTCGCCGCAGCGGCAGCAGACGCTCGAGGCGGCGACAGTCGGGCGCATGGCCGCCGCAACAAAGGAGCGAAAGGGTGGGCTGCGCGCGCAGCGGCAGCTGTTGCTGAGCGCTGCGTGGACGCTGGGAATGGGGGCGCTGGCCTATTGGAGCAAAGAGCGCGCCGATAGCGCGTACCGGCGCTATATGCACTCGGCCAACACGCTGAGTCAGCAGCGCTATTTCGAGCGCGCCGAGCGATACGATCGCATCGCCGGAACGGCTTTTGTCGGCATGGAAGTCGGCGTTCTTTTCACTTCGTATCTTCTGTTTTTTCGCCGATGAGTGCACTGGGCTACATTGCGCTGTGTGCCCTGCTATGGGCTGCCTGCAGCGACCGCCAGCGCCTCAATCCGCTCGATCCGCAGGCGGGGCCGGGTTCTTTTACCGTCGGAAACTTAGAGGCCATGGCCGGCGACGGGCAGGTTGATCTGCAGTGGGACTACAGTCAATTCGCTGACGTCGAGGGCTTTCGCCTTTACCGCAGAGAAGGCGATGGTCCTTTTGCTCCGCTGACGGCGGATCCACTGCCGCCAGAGCGCAGAGGCTTTGTCGACGATAGCGCCGTTAACGGCACCCTCTACGAGTATGGTCTCAGTCTGTTGATAACCGGTCAGGGGGAGCGCAGCGCAGGGGACCCCGTGCGCGCGATGCCGGGCCCCGAGTCGGTTTGGGTTGCAGACCGCGGCAGCGGCCTAGTGTGGAAGGTGAATCCCGACGCCCGCAGCGCGCGTTTTGCGCGTGGGCGCTTTTTCGATTTGCGCGACATCGCCGTTGATGCCAGCGATGGATCCTGCTGGGTCAGCGACGGCAGTGCCGGTTCGCTCTATCGGATTGATGCCGATGGAGAGCTGCATCGCTTTGCTGCGTCCCTGGAGAAGTCGGGCGAATTGGAGATCGATGCGAGAGCGGGTATTGGTTGGGTTGCCGATACGAAGCGCGGAGAGGTGTTCTGGTTTTCCCTGGCCAGCAGCGACTCGCTCGAATTCTTCGTCGTCGACGCAAGCTTAGCTGAGCCAGCCGGATTGGCAGCCATTGCGGGTGCATGTTGGATAGTGGATCGCATACAGGGGCGGGCTTTTCTCTATTCATCGCGCGGTCAGCGCTTGGTAGAATTTCGTTCGTTGGACCGGCCCGGCTATATTGACGTCGGACCGGAGGGGGCGGCATGGGTATTGGTGCGCGACGGCGATGGGATGATGCGGCTGGATCCTGATGGCTCCGAACGAGAGGTGGCCCTGCCCTTTGCCCATGCGCGCTCGCTGAGCATAAACGATCGCGATGGTAGTGTCTGGGTGCTTGCGGAGCGCGCTATGGCGCACTACGATCGCGATGGAACGCTGCTGCAGCAGTGGGAAGATGTGCCCGATGGTCGTTCCATCGCCGTCGACCCGGAGCAAAGCCGCGCTTGGGTCGCCACGGCCTCTACGCTGTGGAAGTTTGCCGAAGACGGCGTCGCACTGGCGCGTTTGGAAGGATTTTCGGCTTTGACGCGCATGTCGGTCTATTCGGGGGACAACTAGGAAAACCTCGACATGGATCTCAGCGCCGATTATGTTAATAAGATGCAAATGCGAAGGAAAATGAGGCACAAATGATTGCGAGTATGACCGGCTTTGGGCGCGGCAGTGCCGAGGGCAAGGGGAGCCGTATCGGCGTGGAATTGCGCTCGGTCAACAGCCGCTTTCTCGATATACAGGTGCGCAGTCCCCAGTCGCTGCAGGTGTTTGAGCAGAGCGTGCGGGAGCAGGTGCAAAAGGCGGTTGGGCGCGGCAAAGTCAGCGTGTACATATCGCTTGAAGAAGAGGGGGGCAGCGGTCCCCTGCCGCAGCTCGATGAGGCCGTAGCGCGTCGCTATATCGATGAGGCCGGGCGTCTGGCGTCAATGGAGGGCGTGCACGGGGACGTCGAACTGGCCGTGCTGATGCGCCTTCCCGGGGTTTTTCGCAGCGGGACGGATGATGGAGATGACGACGAAAATGGGGCGCTGCTGCAGGCGGCGATAGGGCAGGCCCTGGACGATTTTCTTGCCATGTGTCAGAGCGAAGGGACGGCACTCGCGGCCGATCTGCGCAGCCGTATCGCAAAGGTTGAAGGGCTACTGTCACAGATTGAAGCGCGCGTGCCCGAAGCGCGACAGCAGGTGCAAAACCGCCTGCGCGAGCGCATAGAGGAGCTGCTCAACCCAGGTGAGGTGGACGAGTCGCGTCTGGCTATGGAGATCGCTCTTATTGCCGAACGCAGCGACATAATGGAGGAAATTGTGCGCTTTCACAGCCATAACGGACAGTTTCTGGAAGCGCTGGAAAAAGGCGGTGAAGTGGGCCGTCGCTTTAACTTTCTCCTGCAGGAAATGAACCGCGAGGCCAATACGATCAGCTCAAAGGCGGCCAATACGCCGATCGTGCATGCGGCGCTGGAAATCAAAGAAGAAGTGGAGCGCCTGCGAGAACAGGTGCAGAACTTAGCCTGAGATGTCAGCCGCTATACTCACGGTGAGCGGTTTGCCCGGCAGTGGCACCAGCACGGCCTGTGCTCTCCTGCGCGAGCGCCTTGGGTGGCACTACGTAAATGCGGGTCAGATTTTTCGCGATATGGCGAGCGAACAGGGCCTCACGCTGGCCGAGTGGGGTGCTCGAGCCGAGAAAGATCCCGATATCGATCGCCAGTTGGACGAGCGCATGGTGCAGGTCGCCTGCCGGCAGCAGCCGGTTATTCTCGAAGGGCGTATGACGGGATGGATGGCTTTGCGCGGCGCGTTATCGGCGCTAAAGGTATGGCTTGCAGCGCCGGCAGATGTGCGCGCAGAGCGAGTCGGTGGGCGCGATGGCGACCCGCAGGCGCTCGAGAAAATGCTGGCGCGCCAGGCGTCTGAGGCGCAGCGCTATCGGGAACACCACGGCATCGACATTGCCGACCTGTCTATTTACGACGTCGTTGTCGATACAGTAGAGCATTCGCCTGCCCGCGTAGTCTCACGCATTGAACGCGCTCTCGGAGGACACTAACCATGCTACGCGGCCGTCGCATTATACTGCTCATCAGCGGGGGCATTGCCGCTTATAAAGCACCGCTGCTGCTGCGCGAGCTCGTTCGGCGCGGTGCCGACGTGCGCGTCGTCACCACGGCCAATGCCGGGCACTTTGTGGCGTACCCGGCACTTGAGGCACTGTCGCGCCATCCTGTCTACTGCGATCTATTTTACCGCGATCCCGAGTTTCCCGTGCTACACGTTGGTCTTGCTGAATGGGCCGATGCCATTGTCATTGCACCGGCTACGGCCCATTTGCTGGCTCGAGCGGCTCACGGCCTGGCCGACGATTTGGCAACGACGCTGCTGCTGGGTGCGCGCGTGCCGATTGTTGCCGCTCCGGCCATGGAGGAGCACATGCTGTTGCACGAAGCCGTGCAGGCCAATGCAGACGCCGTGCGCGCGCGCGGCTGGCACTGGATTGACCCCGCTGTTGGCGAGCTGGCCTCCGGCGCTAGCGGGGCGGGTCGCATGGCCGAGCCGGAGGACATCGCCGCGCGCGTCGAGGAGCTGTGGGCACCGGGGGACTTATGCAATATGCGCATTCTGGTGACGGCAGGACCGACGCTGGAAGATATCGATCCGGTGCGCTTTATCGGCAATCGCTCCACTGGCAAAATGGGCTTTGCCCTCGCTGAACGGGCGCAGACGCGCGGTGCACAGGTGACGCTCGTCGCTGGGCCTACGCACTTACCGACGCCGACGGGTGTCGAGCGCGTCGACGTGCGTTCTGCCGTGGAGATGCAGCGGGCGGCGGAGGCGGCTTTCGTCACCGCCGATGCCGCTATTCTCGCCGCTGCGGTCGCCGACTACAGGGCGGCTGAAGTTTCCGAGCAAAAGATCAAGCGCGGCGACGGTGCACGCTCTATCGAATTGATTGAAAATCCCGATATTGCGGCCGGTCTTGGCCAGCGCAAAGAAGGGCGCACGCTGGTGCTGTTCGCCATGGAGACGGAGCGCGGCGTCGAACGCGCCGGAGAGAAGTTGCAGCGCAAAGGCGGGGATCTTATTGCGCTCAATAACTTGTTTGACGAAGGGGCGGGTTTTGGCGTCGACACCAACGTCGTAACGCTTATTGATGCGCAGGGCAACGTCGAACAACTGCCCAAGATGAGCAAGGTTGGCGTGGCCGATCGCATTTTGGATTGGTTGGTCAAAACCCGCGCTGAAATAGCTTGACTCGGTTGGGATGAGCACAGATCTTGAGTCTCATGGGCACAGCCGATGACAGCACAGATCCACTAGCCGAGGCCCGGCGCTTTGTAGAAGACCTGGTCCTTTTTGAAGGCGATTCGTTTATGTTGCCCGCTGGCACTGCGGAGAACGTGTTGTCTGAAGGGCTTCGCACACCTGCGGCTCAGGGCGAACGCGAGGATGCGGTGGCCGCCGAAGAGCCGGCCGCTGAACCCGCCTCTTCGCTGGAGGCCTTTCGCCAGCAGATCTGCCAGTGCACTCGCTGTCGCCTGGGGGCGACGCGCAACCAGTTTGTTTTTGGCAGCGGGCGCGAGGATGCCGGAATCATGTTTGTTGGCGAGGCGCCCGGCGCCGACGAAGACCGCTCGGGACAGCCCTTTGTCGGTGCGGCTGGACAGCTATTGACCAAGATTATAGAGGCTATGGGGTTGGCACGTGACGATGTATACATCTGCAATATACTCAAGTGCCGCCCGCCCAATAATCGCGATCCGCAGCCCGATGAAATTGAGCAGTGCGAGCCGTATTTAAAGCGCCAGATCGAGTGGGTGCAGCCGCGCGTTATCTGCACGCTTGGACGCTTTGCTGCGCAAACGCTATTGCGCAGCGACCAATCAATGGGGCGTCTGCGCCAGAGCGAGCACCGCTACGAGGGCATACCGCTGGTTGCGACCTATCACCCGGCGGCCCTGCTGCGCAACCCCCAGTGGAAGCGACCTACTTGGGAAGATATAAAGAAAGTGCGCCTACTTTACGACGGCGTCGAACTATGAGGATGGCATGAGTCAGGGGCACAGCGGCAACGGTGGCTATAGTGGCAACGGCGCGCGCGGTGGGGAAGGGCGCGCTCGGCCCAATTCGGCATCGGGTATTGAACGCCTGCCGCCGCAGGCCGTAGAAGTTGAACAGGCCGTGCTCGGGGCGATGATGGTCGACTCGCGCGCCATCGGTCGTGCCTACGAAATTCTCGACGAAAGCTGTTTTTATCACGGTGCGAATGGGCTGATATTTCAAGCAATTATGGCCCTGTATGAGCGCAGTGAGGCGGTCGATCAGCTGACGCTGAGCGAAGAGCTAAAAAAGCGCGAACAGCTCGCCGAAGTGGGCGGGGTGAGTTATCTGGCCAAGCTGGCTACCGAAGTGGCTACGTCGGCCAATATCGACTTTCACGCGCGCATTGTTCTCGACAAGGCACTAAGTCGCAAGCTGATCGAAACGGCCAGCGAGGTTATCGAACAGGCCTACGAGGGCACCGATGAGGTGCAGAACCTGATCGATCGCACGGAAGAGCGGATTTTCAGCCTTTCGGAAAATCAGATCAGCGACGGCTTTCAGTCGCTCGAGCTCGTCTTGGGCGAAACGCTGGAGATGATCGAGCGCGCTCACAACCGCGTCAGCACCGTTTCCGGTATCGATACCGGATTTGCGGATCTCAACGAACGCACCTCGGGCCTGCAGGCCGGCGACCTGATTATCCTTGCAGCGCGCCCCAGCGTGGGAAAGACGGCCTTTGCGCTGTCGATTGCCCGCAACGCGGCCCTGTCCAATACGGATACGGGTCATAGCAACGGCGTGGCCCTGTTCAGCTTGGAAATGTCGAAGGCGCAGCTGGCACAGCGCCTGCTCAGCGCAGAGACGCGCGTCGATTTACACAAACTGCGAACGGGCCGGCTGCGCGAAGACGATTGGCTGCGCATTACCCACAGCGTTGGGCGCCTCGCACAGGCACCGATCTACATCGACGATACGCCGGGAATTTCCGTTCTAGAAGCGCGGGCCAAGGCGCGGCGCTTAAAGCGCGAGTACGGATTGGGGCTCGTCGTCGTCGACTACTTACAGCTGATGAGCTCGCACACGCGCACCCAGAGCCGCGAGCAGGAAATTTCCATGATTTCGCGCGGCTTGAAAGCGCTGGCCAAAGAGCTCGATGTGCCGGTGCTGGCTCTGTCGCAGCTGTCACGCGCCGTGGAGAGTCGCACCGACAAGCGTCCACAGCTATCCGACCTGCGCGAGTCGGGCTCTATCGAGCAGGATGCCGATGTCGTCATGTTTATCTACCGTCCCGATATTTACGGTCTCAAGTCGCCCGACGGAGCCAGCTTGGAGGGCATTGCCGAGATCATTATAGGCAAGCAGCGCAACGGGCCGGTGGGCTCCGTGCACCTGCAGTGGAACGCCGAGAGCGCTACCTATGAGACGCTGGCACCGGAGTGGCGTCTCGAACCAGAAGAAGAAGAATTATAGTCATGGGGCGCACGGCGCTTATTACCGGTGCATCGAGCGGGATCGGTCTGGAGCTGGCCCGCGAATTTGCGCGCCACGGCCACGATTTGGTGCTGGTGGCGCGGCGCGCAGAGCTGCTCGAAGAGATTGCCGCGGAGATGCGATCGGATCATGGCGTCGAAGTCTGCACGTTGGCATACGATCTATCTGTCTTGGATAATGCGCGTGCTCTGCACGGGGTGCTGGCCGAACGCGCTATTCAAATAGACTACTTGGTCAACAATGCCGGCTTTGGCTCCTACGGCCCGTTTATCGACGGCGATGCCGAGCGCCAACAGGAGATGATCGCGCTCAATATAGCTGCACTGACGCAGTTGACTCGCCTGTTCGTGCCCGATATGGTCGCGCGCCGCTCTGGCTGCGTGCTCAACATGGCGTCGACGGCGGCATTCCAACCCGGTCCTATGATGGCCGTGTACTTCGCCACCAAAGCCTACGTGCTGCATTTCTCTGAGGCCGTTGCCAACGAACTCAAGGGCACGGGCGTCAGCGTAACGGCGCTGTGCCCCGGTACTACAGAATCGGAATTTGCCAGCACGGCCAATGCAGAGCGATCGCTTATTTTTACCATGCGGACCTTGCCCACCAGCGCCGATGTGGCGCGCTATGGGTATCGCGCGGCCCACAGGCAAAAGCGCGTAGCGGTGCACGGTCTGTTAAACAAGGCGCTTGTGCAGCTAGTGCGCTTTACCCCACGTGCGCTAGTGGCAGCCATTGCTCGACGCATGATGGCCGACTGAGGGCTGCGATGCTCATTGACGAAGTGGAAATGGTAGTGGAGTCGGGTACGGGAGGCAGCGGATGCTGCTCGTTTCGCAGGGAAAAATACGTGCCGCGGGGCGGGCCGGACGGGGGTGACGGCGGCGACGGCGGCGATGTCGTGTTTGTCGTTGACCCGCAGCTAGGCACGCTGCGCGACCTGCGCTATCGCCACCATCTCAAAGCGGGTCGCGGAGAGCATGGACAGGGCAAGAACAAGACCGGTACGCGCGGAGAAGACGCCATCATACGCGTGCCGCCGGGCACCATACTCAAGGCCCAGGATGGCCAGGTGATACGCGACCTAGTCGTGGCCGACGAGCCGTTTCTCTTTCTAAAGGGGGGGCGCGGGGGCCGCGGCAATGCTCGCTTCGCTTCGCCGCGGGTGCAGGCGCCGCGCCGCGCCGATCCCGGTTTACCCGGCGAGGAAGTGGCCGTGCGCCTCGAATTGAAGCTGCTGGCCGACGTCGGATTGGTCGGTTTTCCCAATGCGGGTAAGTCGACCTTGCTGTCGCGCATTTCGGCCGCTCGGCCGAAAGTAGCCGACTATCCCTTCACCACGCTCGAGCCCCATTTGGGCATTGTGCAGTGGGGTGATTACGAGAGCTTTGTTATGGCGGATCTGCCCGGTTTAATTGCCGGAGCGCACGAAGGCAAGGGGTTGGGGATGCGGTTTCTGCGCCATATTGAGCGCACGCGCCTGCTGCTATTTGCCATTGATTGCACGAGTGAAACGCCCGGCGAGGATCTGGAGGCGCTGCGCCACGAACTGGCCGAATTTGAACCGGGAATGCTGGACAAGCCGTGGGGGATTGCCTATACCAAGGCCGACTTGATCGACGCCGACCGCTTTGTCGATCCGCTGGCCGACCATCCGGCGCCGCACTTTCTGATTTCTGCTGTAAGCGGTCGCGGCGTAGAGGAATTGCTGCGCGCGTTGGGCCAGGCCGTCAATACCTTTCGCGAGGATGAACGCAAGGCCGTAGAGGCGGCAGAAGGCGTGTAACCCACCCACCTAGTCTGGCCGTGCCCTTTAAATCGCCCGTTGAAAGCAAGTGTGTGCTAGTTTCCCTTACCGACCAACGGCCGCGCTTATGCTTTGCGCAGGGCGAGGGCTTTTAGCCGATGGCTCACATCGTCGGTTGCCACGTCGATGTCGAGTTCCGGCAGGCCGCCGGGTTCGTAGTGCCCTTCGCGCAGCACCTGGTGCACTCGCTCTACAAAGGTGCGCTGATCCCACTTTTCATAGTTGGTACTCAGTAGCACGAGGCCGCCGGGTTCCAGAACCTCGTCGATCTGTCGCAGCAGATCCGCTAGGTCTTTTTTAAGGCTGAATACGCCCTGAGAAGCGCGTGCAAACGAGGGCGGATCGCACACAACGATGTCAAATCGCCGGCCGCGCTTGGCGCAGCCGCGCAGGAAATAGCGCGCGTCGGTGGCCCAAAACTCGTGTGCTTCAGCCTCTATTCCGTTCAAGGCAAAATTAGTGCGTGACCAGTCGAGAAAGGTGCGGCTTAGGTCGACGCTGACTACCTGGCTGGCCCCGCCGCGCGCGGCGTTGAGGCTGAACCCGCCCGTGTACGAAAACAGGTTGAGCACCCGGCATCCCGCTGACTGTGCGCGCAGCCAGCGGCGGTTGGCGCGTTGGTCGAGGAACAGGCCGGGGGAAAGGCCCTGCGCGCGGCGGAAAGAGTAGCGCAGGTCTCCCTCGCTGGCGGTCCATTGTTCGGGAGCGCCAGACGAATGCTGCCAGCGCAAGTGCGGGTCGCGTCCGCGGTCCTGCATGCGCTGAGCACACCAGTGCGGAGAATCCACCGCCGCGGCGAAATCGGCCATTGCAGCGATGTGCTCTGAGGTTGGTAGCCGATAGCAATAAAACCAGCATACGGGGCCCAAACGGTCGCAGCGAATGTGCACATCTTCGCTGTGCAGCAGGCGCAGGGAATCCCACTCGGCGATGCTAAAATGGGCTCTGCGCATATCGAGTGCTTGCTGCCAGTGCTCGGGTATCACCCGTTGGTTCCCTCCTGCTTCTTTGCCGTCTGCTATGGATAGACATAAGTTAAACGCTCATCTCATGCGAGAGAACTAGAGCGAGGATATATGGCGGGGTACCCGGTTGCAACT
The DNA here is from genome assembly GCA_038128265.1 of Gemmatimonadota bacterium. GTDB lineage: Bacteria > Latescibacterota > UBA2968 > UBA8231 > UBA8231. Next base: position 8,321 of record JAYPJE010000022.1, on the reverse strand, counting down.
GGTGTGGCAGAAGTCGAACTATTTTTTAAGAACTCGCGCTTTATCGGCACGGCTGGTCCGGCGGCAAGTGTAGACGAAGCCAAGGTGTTTATCGCCGATGTGCGCGGGCGCTTCGGCGATGCCTCGCACCACTGCTATGCCTTTGCCGCAGGCTACGGTGCGACGGTTACGCACGGGATGAGCGACGACGGCGAGCCCTCGGGAACGGCGGGTCGCCCCATGCTGGCGGTTGTCCAAGGTGCCGACATTGGCGATGTCGTCGTCGTTGCTACGCGCTATTTTGGCGGCACTAAATTGGGCACGGGTGGCCTAGTGCGGGCCTATACTGAAACAGCTCAGGCGGCCCTGGCGGCCCTGCCCGTCGAGCTGAAAGTGGAGACGGCGCTTCTGAGCATTGACCTGAGCTACGAAAGCTATGCGCCCTGCCGCAAGCGGATTGAGGAAATGGGCGCCTGCGTCGAGCGGGAGGAGTTCGCCGCTTCGGTCGTGCTGGAGGTGCGCGTCGAGGTCGAGGCGGTCGACCCGTTGCGCAGTGCGCTGGGCGATATGACAGCGGGTCGCGCGCTCTTCGATGTGCTGTACTAGACTGTAGCTTTTCTACGCGCCTATTCCGCCCAGTGAATAAGCCCCGTTTCTAGCGGATCGCGCAAATCCGGATGATAGGGTAGGACGCGCAGAGTATAGCCGTGCGAACCGGCTTCTGTGCAGGTAAACAGTCCCTCAAAAAGGTGGGTTCCGTCATCGCTCGTGCGCGCCTCGAGGCGGTGGGCTCGTGCGTCGACAAATTCCTGCTGCGCATTGAGTCGGCCCGCGTAGAGCTCTACCTGCACGTCGCCGGGCGAGAGGTCGCCGAGGGCCAGCGAAGCGCTGATCGGCACCTGCATGCCAACTTTCAGCGGATTGGGAAAATCGCCTTCGACGTGGAGAATATGCACCTGAGACCACTTTGAGCGCACGTGCGATTTCCAGTGGGTCAACTCCTCGACGCGTTCCCGCTGCCCGTGGAATAGCTGCCAGCGCGCGTGGGTGGGCATGTAGATGCGCTCGGCGTATTCGCGCACCATCCGCTGGGTGTTAAAATAGGGCGCCAGGGTGGCAATGGTCTCTTTCATGCGCGCAATCCAGGAGCGCGGCAGGCCCCGCTCATCGCGCTGGTAAAAGAGTGGAATCACTTCCGTTTCGAGTAGATCGTACAGCGCGTTGGATTCGACCTCGTCCTGGTACATCTCGTCTTCGTAGTCTTCGCCCAAACCGATCGTCCACCCCGAATGCATTTCGCAGGCTTCGTCCCACCAGCCATCGAGCACGCTGACGTTGAGCACGCCGTTCAACGCGGCTTTCATGCCGGACGTGCCGCTCGCTTCCATCGGGCGGCGCGGGTTGTTGAGCCATACGTCGCAGCCCTGTACTAGGTAGCGGGCTACGTTCATATCGTAGTCCTGCAAAAAGAACACGCGGCCGTTAAAGGGTTCTTGACGGGCCAGGTGAACGATATCGCGAATAAGCTCCTTGCCCGGCGTGTCCTGCGGATGGGCCTTGCCGGAGAAGATGATCTGCAGCGGCCGATCGCCGTCGGCAAAGAGTGCGGCCAGTCGCTCTATATTGCGGAACAGCAGGGTGCCGCGTTTGTAGGTGGCAAAGCGCCGCGCAAAGCCAATGGTGAGCGCGTGGGGATTCAGCTGGTCCAGATGCTGCTCTATCTTGGCTGGCGCCGCGCCCTGGCGGCTGTACTGGTTGTGCAGGTGAAAACGGGCAAAGTCAATCAGGCGCTGTCGGCGGTGCTGGTGCGTATTCCATAGCTCGTCGTCGGGTATGTCGTGCACGCGACGCCAAACGGCTGGTTCCTGCTGGTCGCTGCGCCAGTGGCTGCCCAGGTGCTTGTCAAAGAGGTCGGCCATGTCGAGTGAAGTCCACGTCGGCATGTGCACGCCGTTAGTGATCGAGCCGATAGGCACCTCGGCAGGGTCGAAGTCGGGCCACATGCCCTGCCACATTTGACGGCTGACGCTGCCGTGCAGTCGACTGACGCCGTTTGCCTGGGCCGACAGGCGCAGGGCGAGAACGGTCATGCAGAAATCGGACTGGTGATCGTTGGGGTCGAGTCGGCCGAGCCCGAGGAATTCTTCGCGCGAGAGCCCCAGCTCTTCGCGCAGGGGGTGCAGGTGCGATTCGACGAGATCGGCGTCGAACCAATCGTTGCCCGCCGCCACTGGGGTATGGGTAGTAAACACATTGCCGACGGCGCTGGCTTCGCGCGCGGCGGCAAACGATAGGTTTTCCTCGTGCATGAGGCGACGAATGCGTTCCAGTGCCAGGAAGGCCGAGTGGCCCTCGTTCATGTGACAGACCGAAGGCTGGATCCCGATGGCCCACAGCGCTTTCAGTCCGCCGATGCCGAGAAAAATTTCCTGGCGAATGCGCATGGACTTATCGCCCCCGTACAGGCGCGCCGTGATGTCGCGGTCGGCCGGGCTATTTTCCGGGACATTGGCATCGAGCAGGTAGAGGGGTATGCGGCCGACCTGCGCCTTCCACAGGCGCGCGCGCACGGTGCCGTGGGCAAAGGGCACGTCGACGTGCAGGGGCGCATCGCCTTCCCCGTGGATCGGCTCAATCGGCATCTGGTAAAAGTCGTTTTCCGGGTAGCGCTCCATTTGCCAGCCGTCGGCATTGAGCGCTTGGCGAAAATAGCCCTCTCGGTAGAGGAGACCGATGCCTACCAGCGGTAGGCCGAGGTCGCTGGCTGCCTTTAGGTGGTCGCCGGCCAGCACGCCGAGGCCACCCGAGTAAATGCGCAGGCCCTCGCTGAGTCCGAACTCGGCAGAAAAGTAGGCCACCTGCATGGTGCTGTCGCCGTGCTGTTCGGCAAACCAGGCTGGTCCTGTTCGATACTGCTCGTACTCTTCGAGCACCTGGCCAATATGGGCGCTAATCGTCTCGTCTTCGAGAATGGTGCTCAGCTGCTCGTTGGTCAGGCTGGACAGAAAGCGCCGCGGGTCGCGGCCGCTGGCAATCCACGTATCGGGATCTATTTGCTGCAGGGCGCGAATTGTCTGTGCACTCCAGGTCCACCACAGGTTGTGGGCCAAGTCCCACAGGGGGGCAATTTTTTCGGGAAGAGATGGCAGAATATTGAGCCGGTGTATTGGTTTCATCCGGATCCTCTGTGTAGGGCGTTTCGGGCTGTAGGCGGGGGTGCGAGATGGAGTATAAGAACTTTCCCATGGGCGGTTTTGTCAAGGTGGTAAAATTTGCGAAAAGTTTAACAAATACTATACTTAGCTCAGTTTTAATAGCGACGAAACTGGAGGGTATATGGGCGCTAATGCGGAAGTGATAATCAGCGGATTTGCCGACGAAGGACCGGTTGATAAGAAAGCCGAATCGCAGTTGACCATGCTGGCAGCCCTGGGCATGGGCTACTACAGCGTGCGCTTTGTCGACGTAGGGGGTGGGGTGAAAAATGCCATGCAGCTCAATCGGACCGAAGTGCGGCGCCTGCGCGCGCTGCACGGTGCATTCGGCATACGGGTCTCTTCGCTGGGATCGCCCATTGGCAAGGTTAAGCTCCTCGATGTAGAAGATGGTTCGGGCAACGCCTTTGTACCTTTTGCCCGCTATCTGAAAAACGACGTGCGGCGCGCTGTGGATTTGGCGGGAGAATTAGAAACGCGCCTGATTCGCGGTTTCTCGTTCTACCATCCGCGCGGCACGGCGCCTGAGGGGCACGTCGAGCAGGCCGCCGAGCGTCTGCACGCCATTTGCGAGGAGTGCCAGAGAGGGGATGTGTATTTTGGACTGGAAGTGGAGGCCAACTTAATCGGTCAGAACGGACAGCTGCTGCGCCAGCTGCACAAAATGGTCAACCATCCGCGCCTCTACCTGATCTTTGACGGCGGCAATTTGGCCAGTCAGAACTTGACGGCGGTGGAGACGGTTGGCGAGTACCGCGCTATGCGCTCGGGTATCGGTTGGATGCACATCAAGGACTATAAAATCGATCCCAAACTCAAGTGGCAGGGACACGTCGACGAGGAACGGTTGAAAAATTTCGTGCCGGCCGATGAGGGTGATTCGGGGCACGAAGAGATTCTGCGCGATTTCAAAAAGCGGATTCCGGCGCTGGAGCGCAGGCTCAAGAAGGGCGGTATTCCGGGGGTATTCCTGGATCTCGAACCCCACTTGAAAGGCGGGGGGCAGTTTGGCGGCGTTAGCGGAGTGGATGGGTTTGGCGTTGCCCTGCGCGCGCTGCTCAACTTGCTCGACTACGTCGGCATTGGCTATAAGCTGACCGACTACGCAGACATCGCCGCGCAGAAAGGCTAGGGGATGTATCTTCGTCGCCCAGCGGTGCGGAGCCTGCTATAGACAGCTGACCGCACCGCTGGGCGGGAAAATGACGCTGTTTAGAGTCCCTTCGCAGCGAGTTCGGCATGGCGCTTGTTAAATGCTGCACCTGCGCGCTCTTCGATTACTTCTAGGTCGACGCCGCGCACGAATCCGGGGATATTGCCGGCGTAGAATTCGCGCTGGTAGTGCGCCTCGTCGGTGAACTCCCAAATTCGCTTTTGTCGTCCTACGCCGGGCCAGGTGATGCGCAGTATGCGCTTTTTCTGGCGATAGCGCTGCTTCGGTGTGGGCTCGCTCTCGTCGACGCGGTATTTCTCAATCGCCTTCTCATCGACGTCAATGCCCAGACCTGGTGCATCGGGCACCCTCATGTAGCCGTCGACCACGTCGAGGCCCCCTTTGAGCAACGTGCTCTGCCACAGCTCCCAGCAGGTTATGTAGGGCAGCTGGGCGTGCGACAGCACGGAGCCTAGGTGGGCGGCGTAGGCGGTCGTGATGCCGGTGCCGACTAGCTGCAGCCAGAACGGCTTGTTCTGGTTGGCTGCCAGCGCGCCGTGATAGAGCGTGGCGCTGGTGCCGCTGCCGATGACAAAACCGTCGCTGCAGTCGTTGCGCAGATACTGTTCCTGAAAGTGCTCGACGATGGGTTTGCGCACGCGCTCGCGCAGAATGCGCGCGCCGTCGACATCGCGGTGCAGGTAGAACGGACTTTCGTAGATGCCCACGTTCGCGTTTTCGTCGAGCTGCTGTAAAATGATTTCAGCCCTTGCCTGATTGAGTAGAAATCCGTTAAAGTCGACGTCGAATTGGTAGTCGGCCGGAACCACTTTGGCGACGGCGTCCGTCTGCGCGATGATGTCGCGCCAGGGGCGGGCCTTCATCTTGAAGGTCGTATAGCCCCGCTTGATGGATTCTTTGGCTTCGGCGGCCCAGTCGGCGGCCGGCATGTCGATATCCCACCAGGAGATTGGACAACGCTGCCGCACCTGCTGACCGAGCAGGGCGTGTACGGGCACGTCATTGGCTTTGCCGACTAAATCTAAGCACGCTACCTGTGGGCCAAACCCAAGGTCGTCGTGCATCATGATAGCGGCCGGGTTCTGGCCAACCAGCGAATCGACGTCGGAGGGGCCGCTGGTGGAGTCACCCCAGCCGACCAGTCCGCTGTCGGTCTCCAGCCGGTAGACTAGGACGCGTTCGTCGTGCGTCTGGGCGCGGTGCATGGCGCGCGTAACGCGCGCGGCGTAAAAGGGGATGTTGAGCGCGATGCGCTCTGCGCGTATAATCTTCATGAAATCACCTCCAACGGGGGGATGAGGGGCGGTCTATTGCGAGCTATCGACACACAATCTAACGAAGTTAGAGAAGGGGCGAAATGAGCCAGGCATACGAGACATTTTTGGGGCGGATACAGCAGTTGGCCGATTTGGATCACGCGCAGTCGCTGCTGAGCTGGGACCAGGAGACCTATATGCCGCCTAAGGGTACCGAGCTGCGCGCGCGCGCGCAGGGCACGCTGGCCGGCTTGGCGCACGAACGCCTAACCGACGAATCGTTGGTTGGCCTGGTGCGCGATCTGCAGGCGAGCGACTTGGCAGGCGATGCGGCGGTCAACGTGCGCGAAACGGCGCGCGAGCAGGAGCGCGCGCTCAAGATTCCCGGCGATTTGGTTGTGGAAATGACGCAGACCGCTTCGCTGGCGCACGAAGCCTGGGTCGAGGCGCGAGAGAAAGCGGACTTTTCAATTTTTCAGCCTTGGTTGGAGAAAATCCTCGATCAGAAGCGCCAGGTCGCCGATTTGGTTGGCTACGAAGGGTCGATGTACAATGCGCTGTTGGACGAGTATGAGCCCTACGCGAAGACGGAGGAGATAGCCGTGCTCTTTGCCGATCTGCGCACCCAACTCGTGCCGCTGGTCGAGGCGATTACCGCTACGGGAAAGCGTCCGGCTGATGGATTGCTAACGCGCGCCTTTGACGTGGGCGTGCAGGAACAGTTCGGTCGCCGGGTGATCGCCGATATGGGCTTTGATATGGAGGCGGGGCGGCTGGACGTAGCGGTGCATCCGTTCTGCTCGGGCACTTCGCGCGACGATGTGCGCCTGACGACGCGCTATGCGGCCGACTGGATGCCCGGCTCGCTGTTTGGCTCCATTCACGAGGCCGGACACGGGCTCTACGAGCAGGGATTGCCGGAGGATGCCAAAGGTGTGCCGGCCGGCCAGAGCGTGTCTTTGGGTATCCACGAATCGCAGTCGCGCATGTGGGAAAATATGATCGGGCGCAGCCGGCCGTTTTGGCAGCACTACTTTCCTCTCTTGCAGGCGGCATTTCCCGGCGTGATCGACGACGTCGATATCGACCGATTCTACGCGGCGATCAACCAGGTCGAACCATCGTTTATTCGCGTGGAAGCAGACGAGGTTACCTATAACCTGCACATCGCGCTGCGTTTTGAGATTGAAGTGGGTCTGGTGGAAGGGCGCCTGGGGGTCGGTGAACTGCCGGACGTGTGGAATGCCAAAATGCAGGAATACTTGGGGATAACGCCGCCCGACGATGCGCAGGGCGTGCTGCAGGACGTGCACTGGTCCTTTGGCGGCATCGGTTACTTCTCGACCTATTCGCTGGGCAACCTCTACGCGGCGCAGTTTTTTCATCGGGCGCAGCAGGATATGCCCGACCTAATGGATCAGATTGGCGCTGGTCAGCTATTGGGCCTGAAGGGATGGCTCAATGAAAAGGTGCACGGGCGCGGAGCGCGCCTGACGGCCGCTGAGCTCGTGCAGGACGTGACGGGGGCACCGCTTTCGGCGCAGTACTTTGTCGACTATCTACACGCGAAGTTTGCGCCGCTCTACGATATGGACTAACCGGCGACGGCGCGGAAGGCGCGCAGCCAGTTGAGCCCTAAGAACTTCTCCAGAGACGCCTCATCGTAGCCGCGCGCGGCTAGGCCGTCGGTGATTACGGGCAGTGCGGTAGCGTCCTTTACCAGGTCGCCGCCGCCGTCAAAGTCCGAACCGAGCCCCACGTGGTCGATGCCGGCAACAGCGATGGCGTGTTCGATGTGGTCGAGGAGTTTTTCCAGCGTCGGTTCGCTCTCGGCGACAAAGAACGGCACAAACGTAATGCCGACGACGCCGCCCTGTTCGGCCAGGGCTTTGAGCTGCTCGTCGCGCAGGTTGCGCGGGTGGTCGCACAGCGCACGGCAGCAGTTGTGCGTGCCAATTACGGGGTGCTGGCTGCGTTCAATGGCATCCCAAAAACCGCGCTCGTTGATATGTGATATATCGACGAGCACGCCCAACTCGTTCATTTGCTCAATCAATAGCTGCCCGAAATCGGTCAGTCCTCCTCCGCCCTCGACCTCGCAGCCGTCGGCGGCAAAAGAGCGCGTGCTGTGCGTCAGCGTCACGCTGCGCACGCCGATTTGATGCAGGAGCGGCAGCACATAGGGGCTCTTTTCCAGCGCATCGCTGTTTTCAATGGCCAGCACGGCCGCGCGCTTGCCCGCCTCTTTTGCCGCTATGATGTCATCGGCCGAGCGCGCGAGAACGATTTCGCTGCTAAAAGTTTCCAATTCGCGAATAAAATAGCCGAGCGCGTCTAAGCCGTAGAGCAGATGGTTGCCCCAGGGGCGGGTGCAGTCGACGGCGAAAAAGGCGGCGTCCAAACCGCCCGCTTGCATGCTGGGCAGATCGAGCTGAATCGCCTCGTCGCCCATCGGCGTCTGGTACTGGCGCAGGTAGGCAACCGCTCCGGCGCGCTGGCGCCAGTCGGCCGGTTGGGTGCCGTCCAGACGCAGGTTGCCGCGGCGAATAAGGGCGACGATGCTGTCGTTGTGCCCGTCGATAACGAGCGCGCGTTCGTGCAGAGCCGTATCCACGTCACATTCCCTCATAGGTATCGCGAAACAGGGTCATCGATTCGACCTCAAGGTCGAGCGGGCCGTCGTAGCGCAGCAGAAAT
>JAYPJE010000021.1:54115-70925 GCA_038128265.1 Gemmatimonadota bacterium | reverse complement strand
GTGCCGTTAGATCCGGGAGCGGCCGAGTTTTTTCACGGCGATCGCGCTAGCGGCTGGCAATATGAGGCTCTATCCGGGGCCATTGCACTAGGGCTAGACGAAAGCTACGCACACGTGCAGCCGACGGGTGCCTATCACTACCACGCCGCACCCACGCTGCTGCTGAGCAGCGCCGGCCTCCAATCCGACCAGCACTCGCCGCTCGTTGGCTGGGCAGCCGATGGATTTCCGATCTACGCGCTGTACGGATGGGATGCGGCCGGTGCCGTGCAGACCATGCGTTCGAGTTACCGCGTCAAATCGGGCGATCGTCCTGCCGGCGACAGCGAGCCGGGCGGCACCTATGACGGAACTTTTGTAAACGATTACGAGTACATAGAAGGCGCGGGCACGCTCGATGAGTGCAATGGAAACCAGGGCGTTACGCCGGACTTTCCAGAGGGCACATACGCCTATTTTATAACGGAGCAATGGCCCTTTATTCCGCGCTGCTTTGCCGGCACGCCGTCGGCCGACTTCGCGCTTGGAAGGCCAGCGCCTACGCTAGTATGGCCCGGAAGCTGGGGACGAATTAAGACGCGGTAGCAGCGGATAGATCGGCGCACTTGATGGCTGCATGCGTCGTACACTACGGATCTGTGCAGCCGCTGAAATCGATAATGCGCGCATATTGCGTGGGCGGAACGCCCTGGATGCACTCAACGGTGCTGACCGTTTTGCGCGTGCCCTCCGGCACGCGGCCACCGCTGCAGGTCAGCGTAGTCCACTGCGTGTAGCGCATCTGCTGATCGCCGCAGACAAAGCGACTAGCCGAATTCTGACCCGAGCGGCCCGGCCACGAAAAGCACAGCGTGTCGCCGTAGTCGACGGGAAAGTCAGATGTATTATTGGGATTGCCTGAACAGGTGGGCTCGGACCAAAAACCCACTTTAACAATGCGTCCAGCAGGTTGGTCGGCGTTGGGCGCAGGAATGTCTGTGGAGTTAGTAGAGCCCTTGTCGCCGCAGGCCACGGCGATAAACAGCGCACTGCTCAGAAAGGCCGCGACGCGCACAGTTCGGCGCGGCACGCGCCGCTCAGCCGTTGCCGTGGCGAATGGCCGAGGCGGCAAAGCGAATTTGAAAGCGATAGACCATTTTCTGCGAGCAGATAATCTCGTGCGTATCGGGATTGATGCGCTGCGGCACGTCGACCTTGTTCACATCGACCAACGCCTGATAGCCGCGCTCGGAGAAAATATCGATCAGCATTGTCAGCGCGAGCGGATCTTCAAAAAGCTGGTCTTCGGAATTAATCAGCGTCATACCCGTTATCGCATAGCGCAGGACAATGGGCATAAAGCGTTCGTTGATTAGATCGATAACGCTCTGGAACAGTTCGGGATGGTCTTCATTGTATATCTCGAGGCGTTTTACCAGCTCCTGGCGCGCATAGAGGACAATGTAGTCGGCCGTCTCTATGGAGCGAATGCGATCGTAGGTCTCGCCCGATAGCTCAAGCGACGATTGGTAGGAGAACTCTTTTTCGATTTCGGCCTGCACTTCTTCCAGCGTTTTGGCCGCATCGATAAAGTGAAAGTGAAATATCTGTCGCAGCGAGCGCAGCGCATCATAGGTAGTATCGCGGAACAGGCGGTAGCGGTTGCGCGCCAGTTCGGGATCTAAATCCGTGGGGCGCACGTCTTCCAGCGTGCCGACACCCGATTCCTCGACCTTGCGATTGTTGATGGCTGCTTTTTCCCCTCGCTCGATCTGGCGGCGAATACTCACTTCCTCATCGACAAAAAGCAGCACCGTGCGAAAAAGCGGGCGGGGAAACTCGCGACTGGCCAGGCGCATCTGCTCGCGCAGGGCAACCATCTTATCGTAAAACAGTTTGAGGCACTCTGTTTGCACCGTTGTGCGCGGAAAGCCATCGACGATCACGCCGCGCTCGTACTGCGGCTCCAGCAGTTTGCGCAGCAGTAAATCAATGACCTCTTCGTCGCCTACCAAATTGCCGGCCGCCTTGATGCGCTGTGCCCGCGGGCTATCGAGCAAGTCGCTAATCACCACGGGATTCACCGTGATACTGCGCGCCTCCATGATAAAGGGCGTATTGGTGCCCTTGCCCGCGCCCGGCGCACCGCCAAGCCATATAATCTCACCGGGAAACACCAGTTCTTCGCGGCCAATTTCGGCTTCCAAACTCGCCCACACGCGGGCAAAGATCAGACTCGCGTCTTTGATCTCTAGGTCTTCCAGCCTTTGGCTATCGGTCTGTTGATCTTCCGTGCTCAGAACGGGCGCTCCTTTTTGCATTTTGCCAATGGGCACAGCCGGCTACATAACTAAGCAGGCACTTAGGCCGTGTCAATACGCGCCCGTGGCCCCTAGGGCACGGGCAGATACGGCCCTTTTCAGGCGTCGACATTTTTGAACGGGTGTTCGATAACGTATTCTGCAACGACCTGGCCGCCGATCAGGTGCTCGGTAATAATGCGCTCCAGTTTTTCTATCGTCATCGAGTGATACCACACTTCTTCGGGATAGACGACCACTGTCGGACCCGCCTCGCACACGCGCAGGCAGTCGGCTTTGGTCCGGTGAATGCCGTTGCGCGGATCGCCGTGCCCCAGCTCGCGCAGGCGTTTTTTCAGATAGTCCCAGCATTCGGCGCCGAGCGTGCCGCTATGGCACTTGGGCTTGGTCGGCGTCGCGCAGATAAAAATGTGGCGCTCTATAGGCGTGTGTGAAGTCGTTTCGCTCATCGTATCTAACTCACTCCGTTTATTTCCAGTGCGCAGACAGCTTTTTGTGCGTGAAAGAACGCGCCGATTCGCCCTCGTAGGAGGCGACCTTATGGCCGCGCCCCTCGAGCACGTACTTATAGCTGGTCAGTCCCTCCAACCCAACCGGCCCGCGGCTGTGCAGTCGGTTGGTGCTGATGCCAACCTCAGCGCCCAGACCGTAGCGAAAGCCGTCGGCAAAGCGCGTCGAGGCGTTGTGGACGACCGAGGCCGAATCGACCTGTCGGAGGAAGGCTTTGGCTGCCGCACCGTCTTCGGTAACAATGCTATCCGTATGATGGCTGCCGTAGCGGTTTATGTGCTCGACGGCCGACGCCATATCGTCGACGACGCGCACGGAGAGGATGTAATCGAGGTACTCGGTGCGCCAATCTTCTTCGGTGGCACCTGTGGCTGGCCAATCGGCCGGCAGTGCCTGGCGTGCGCGCTCGTCGAGGCGCAATTCGACGTTTTTTTCACGCAGCGCTTCGGCCAGGCGCGGCATGGCCGCGGTCGCGATGTCGGCGTGTACCAACAGCGTTTCTGCGGCATTGCACACCGAAACGTACTGGGTTTTTGAATCGACGACAATGTCGACAGCACGCTCAATATCAGCATCCCGATCCACGTATACGTGGCAAATGCCATCGGCGTGTCCCATGACGGGGATATTGGTATTGTTCATGATATACTGCACAAACTCGTTGCCGCCGCGCGGAATAATCAGATCAATGTGCTCGTGTTCGTCGAGCAATGCGCGCACTTCCTCGCGTCCTTCCAGCAGCGCCATCCACTGCCCGGGCACCTCCGCCAGACCGCGCGTGGCCTCAACCATGACCTCCGCTAAAATTGCATTGGTGCGCGCCGCCTCGCGCCCCCCCTTGAGCAGGGCAGCATTGCCCGACTTCAGGCACAGGCAGGCGATTTGCACCAGCGCGTCGGGACGCGACTCAAAAATCACGCCGAGCACGCCGATAGGCACGCTGATCCGATAGAGCACCAGCCCTTCGTCCAGTTCCGTGGCCGACTGCGTCTGTCCCAAGGGCTCCGGCTGATCGATGATGCTGCGCACCATTGCCACGGTCGAGTCGTATTTGTGGCCGCTCAGATCCAGCCGCTTGAGCAGCGGTTCGTCCAACTCGCCGCGCGCCACCATCTGCTCGGCTTCCGCAACGTCGAGGGCATTGGCCGTCAAAATTCGCTCGCGCTGCGCCTCCAGCGCCGCGGCAATAGACTCTAGCGCCGCATTGCGCACCGCACCGGAAGCGACCGCTAGCTGCTGTGCGGCCGCGCGCGCGGCCTTTGCCATTTCTCCTACGCTGGCCACGCTAGCCCTCTTCCGCGTAGCGGCTCGATGCCGCTTCCATAATGCCCTGCACCGTGCGCGTTACCCGCTGTGGATCTTCGACCTTCCCCTCGCCCAGCAGCACATAGTCGACCAGCATATGCGCCCAGTCTTTTAGCTGCGCAGCATCGCGATCGCGCTTCAAGTACGCCGCCATATTTTTCACGATGGCGTGGTTCGGATTGATTTCTAACACGCGCTTGGAACCTTCAAATTGGCGATCGGCCATTTTCATCAATCGCTCCATATTGTTGCTCATACCGCCCTGCGCCGTTACCAGCACACAGGGGCTGTCGCTCAGTCGCTTTGACTCAACGACGTCGGAAACGCGCGCTTCAAGCTGCTTTTTTAGAAAGTCGATCAATTCGATGCGCTCGGCCTTATCGTCGTCTCCGACGCCTTCCAGCTTCACTTCATCGGCATCACCTAAATCGATATCAGCCGCATCAATGGCCTGCAGTTCCTTGTCGGCAAAGTTCTGCAGCGAGTTGACGACCCACTCGTCGACCGGCTCGTCGAGGTAGAGCACCTCCAACCCCTTTTTGCGGAACGCCTCGAGCAGCGGGCTCTGGGCGATAGAGCGATAATTTTCGCCCGTCAGATAGTAGATTTTCTCCTGCTCACTGCCCATGCGATCGACGTAGGTCTGCAGCGAAACAAACGAATCCTCGCTATCTTCCAGCGAAGACCGATAACGCAGCAAGCCAGCTAGCTGGTCTTTGTTCTCGAAGTCCATGGCGATCCCCTCTTTGAGGACCGTGCCGTAGGCTCGCCAGAACGTCATGTACTTTTCCTCGTCCTTCTTGGCCATGTTCTCGAGCATGCCCAGGATGCGCCGAACCAGCGTCGAGCGAATCTTGGCGATCACCGGATTGCGCTGCAGCACCTCGCGCGAGACGTTGAGCGGCAGGTCGTCGCAGTCAACTACGCCGCGCACAAAACGCAGGTGTAGGGGCAGCAACTCCTCGCAATCGTCCTGGATAAACACGCGCTTGACGTGCAGATTGAGCGAAATTTTCGGTTCTGGGTTGAATAGAAACTGCGTCGGCGAGCTCTTGGGTATGAAGAGCACGGAGTAAAACTGAATCGGCACGTCGACGGCAATGTGCTCGCGCGCCAGCGGCTCGTCTGCGTCGCCCGTCAGGTGAGTAAAGAACTCGTTGTACTGCTCGTCGGTAATTTCGTTGCGCGGCCGCGTCCACAGCGCCGACGTATTATTGGCCTGTTTGCCGGCCACCTTGATCGGGTAGGAAACAAAATCGGAGTGCTTGCGAATGATGCCTTCTAAGCGGTGCGCGTCCAGAAACTCTTCGCAGTCGCTGCGCACGTAGATCTTGATCTCTGTGCCTCGCTCTTCCTTATCGGCTTTGGCCAGCGTGTAGGCGCCGTCGCCCGTCGATTCCCACATAACGGCTTCGGCGTCCCTATCGGCCGATCGCGTCGTGACGACCACGCGGTCGGCAACCATAAAAACCGAGTAGAAACCAACGCCAAACTGACCGATCAACTTGAGCTGCTGTTCTTTGTCCTCGTCCTTGACTTCACTGAGCTTTTTGACGAACTCCGCCGAACCCGAATGGGCAATTGTGCCGATGTTTTGGTTTACCTCGTCGCGCGTCATACCAATGCCCGTGTCGCGCACGGTAATGGTCTTATTGTCCTTTGATATGTCAATTTGAATTTCCAGCTCGGCATCCGCGTCGACGATATCTTTGTCGGTCAACGCGCGGTGGTGCACTTTGCCCAGCGCATCGGACGCGTTTGAAACAAGTTCGCGCAGAAAGACGTCTTTGTGCGTGTACAGCGAGTGTATCAGCAGGTGAAGCAGCTGCTGCACTTCCGTCTGAAATGCGCGTTCCTCTACGCCAGAACCCTCTTGAGTATCCGCATCCATCTCAGCATAACTCCTTGATTATAAAAGCTTAATAATGGGAATAGTTTGCTTTTTAACGCGTTTTTTGTATAAGAGCTTAAATGTAAGGAAGATGTTCTCTTTGGCAAGATAGGGCCGCAGCGCTTATCTTCCCCCTCTCCACCCCTCTAACACGGCACGGCGCGCACTTGGCAGATTACGACCTCATCATCGTCGGCGGCGGCCCCGCTGGTGCGGCGGCGGCTCTCTACGCACAGCGCCACGCCCTGCGCGCCCTGCTCGTAGACAAAGCGCACTTTCCACGCGACAAGGTGTGTGGCGACGCCGTATCGGGCAAGAGCGTCGCCATGCTTGCTGAACTGGGCCTCCTGGAGGAGGTGCGTGCGCTACCCGGTGCGCCCGTCGGCCATATTGTCTTCGCCAGTCCAGATCACACCGAAGCAAACATTCCACTGGACCGCTACCCGCTGACGGACTTGATGACCGGACGCACGCTGCCCATGGAGGGCTTTGTCATTCGTCGCGAAGTTTTTGACGACTTTCTCTTCCAAAAGGCCAAGGCTAGCGACACGGACTGCCGCGAGGGCTTTACCGTAGAAGACCTGCTGTGGGAAGATGGCCGCGTTGCCGGAATACGCGGCACGGACGCGGCGGGAACGCGCTGCGAATGGACCGCTCCGCTCGTCCTGGGATGCGATGGCTATCGCTCTATCGTCGCGCAAAAGGCCGGCCTATACAAGCACGAAAGCGCGCATTGGATGGTGGCGCTGCGCCAGTACTGGAAGGGCGTCAGCGGCCTCACGGACCAGATCGAGCTGCACTTTATCGACGAAGTGCGACCGGGCTATTTCTGGATTTTTCCGGTCGACGCACAGCGCGCCAATATCGGCATTGGCATGGGGCACAGCGAGATCAAGGCGCAGCGGGTCAACCTCAAGCAAATGTTGGCCGATGCCATCGCCAGCCCCGCTTTTAGCGCACGCTTTGCCAGCGCCCAGCCCATCGAAGAACCGGTGGGCTGGAATTTGCCCGTCGGCTCTAAGCGCCGCACGATCCACGGCGATGGCTTTCTCCTGCTAGGCGATGCGGCCAGCCTTATCGACCCGTTTACAGGCGAAGGTATCGGCAACGCGTTTTATTCGGCGCGCACCGCCGTTGAGACGGCGCTCGCCGCGCGCCAGGCGAACGATTACAGCGCCGCGTTTTTGCGGCGCTACGAGGACGTGCTGTGGAAGACACTGGGCAGCGAACTCAAACTCAGCACGCAGCTGCACCACCTGGTGCGCAACCGCGGGCTGACCAATTTTTTGGTGCGCAAAGCCGCGCGCAGCGAGTATATGAGCGACCTGATCTGCGGCATGATGGCCAACGCCGTGCCGCGCAAACACCTGATCAATCCGCTGTTTTACCTCAAACTGCTTTTTAAGTAGTCGGATCTAAATAGTCGTCGACAGGAAGCCGCCGTCTACGCGCACATCGGTCCCGGTAACAAAGGCACTGGCTCGGTGCGAGGCCAAGAATACGGCCGCACCCACCAGTTCTTCCGGTGCGCCGAATCGATCCATAGGCGTGTGTGCGAGGATCTGCTGGGCGCGTTCCGTTGGCGTGCCATCTTCTTCGTAGAGCAGGCGGCGATTCTGTTCAGCGGGAAAAAACCCCGGCGTAATCGAATTGACGCGCACGCCGCGCGCGGCCCACTCGCGCGACAAAAACTGCGTTAGGCTAAACACGGCTGCCTTGGCAGCCGAATAGGCCACCACGCGCGAGGGTGGAATATGGGCGGCGATAGAAGCGATATTAATGATGCTTCCACGGCCGCGCTCTACCATCGCCGGACCAAACTCCTGGCAGGGCAGCAGCGCCCCGCCGACCAGATTCAGGTCAAAGCAGGCGCGCCAATCGCCCAGCGCAATATCCTCAAAAGACAGCCCGTCCGTCACCGTTACCTGCGCCTGATTGCCGCCGGCGGCGTTGACCAACACATCGACCATACCCAGTCGCTGCTCAAGTGCGGCGTGCGCGGCCTGCAGCGAAGCGGCATCGGTAGCATCGCAGGGAAAAAATGCAGCTGTTCCACCAGCCTCTGCAATTTCGCGCACCCGCTCGTTGCCGCGCTCCTCGCTGCGCCCCAATACGGCCACCCGCGCTCCGTGACCGGCCAACCCGCGCGCAATTGCACCGCCCAACACGCCCGTCCCGCCGATGACGGCGGCGACTTCCCCACTCAAATCAAATGCATTCAT
This sequence comes from Gemmatimonadota bacterium, assembly GCA_038128265.1. Classification (GTDB taxonomy): domain Bacteria; phylum Latescibacterota; class UBA2968; order UBA8231; family UBA8231. Next base: position 62,697 of record JAYPJE010000021.1, on the reverse strand, counting down.
GCCATCTGCTTTCGCCTAGTATCCCAGTGCCCTGGCCACTACGCCGATTGCACCACCAAAGACATTGCCCCATACAATAAGCCAGCCGAGATGCTCGCGTATGACCTCTTCCATCATGTCCTTTACGCGCTCAGGCGTCAGTTCTTCCAGCTTGGCCGTCAGCAACTCATCGACCTGGGCGCGCAGCGCTCCCACTTCGATTCCAGGCTGCGCGAGCTCGGCCGCCAGCAGCGGTGCGGCCTGTTGTCCAACGCCTACTACAAACTGCACAACCAGCGGTTTGACCGTCTTTGCGCCAACCATCTTCACCATCATGCCCTGTGGAGAACGCATCAGGTCCTCTAACTTGGCATCGATAATGGCGTCGACTTGGTCCGACTCGAGCAGGGCCTTGATCTTCTCCCCTAAATCATCTCTTCCGGCCAGTGCGCTCATGCGCTGGTCGAAAAAGCGCGACAGATAGTCTTCGTCAAAGAAGTAGCGCATAATGGAGTCTTTTATCGTCTGGCGAATCTCGCGAAAGCGATTGGGAATAACGCCCGATCCGTAGAGTAGCGGCACTCGATCAAAGAGCATCTTGACCGCCAACCAGTTGGTCAATCCACCAGCGAATCCAAATAGGCCAGCGGCCAGCAGCCACTCGCTGCCCGGCGCGCTCTGGCCGCGTCCAACCAACCCTATAATCAGCAGTGCAAAAGAGATCAGGTTGCTGATATTGCCTTTTTCCCAAAAGCGCTTTTGCATGATTTCCTCCACGCGCGCTACAGCGAGGTGCGGTTTTGTTTTTTGTCCTCGTGGCGCTGCAGCGCCAATTCAATTAACCGATCGATCAGCGCACTATATGACAGTCCGCTGGCTTCCCACAGCTTGGGATACATACTAATCGGGGTAAACCCCGGCATAGTGTTGATCTCGTTGATGTAGATGCGCTCGTCTTCGCGGCCGACAAAGAAGTCGACGCGGGAAAGGCCCCAGGCCTCCACGGCGCGAAAGGCGCGCACGCCCATGGCGCGCACCTGCTCGGCTAGGTCCGGTGCAATGCGCGCCGGAATGTGCAGCGCCGAATTGTCGTCCACGTATTTGGCGCGGTAGTCGTAAAAGGCATTGCTGGGCTCGATTTCGCCTGCGACGGAAGCCTGCGGATCTTCGTTGCCCAAAATGGCGACTTCTACTTCGCGACAGTCGACGGCTGCCTCTTCAATGACAATCTTGTAGTCGTAATGACCCGCCTCTTCGATACTCGCTTGCAGCGCGCTGCGATCTTCGGCACGCGAAACGCCTACGCTCGAACCGAGATTGGCCGGCTTTACAAAAACCGGCCAGTCAAAGCGCGCACATAGCTCGTCGAGAAACGGTTCGCTCTCTCGGCGCCAGCGGCTACGGCGCACTACCGCGTAGTCCAACTGCGGCAGCCCCTCGGCTGCAAACGCGCGCTTCATCATTTCTTTATCCATACCCACGGCCGAACCTACGACGCCGGTGCCCACGTAGGCCACATCGGCCAGTTCCAACAGGCCCTGCACCGTTCCGTCCTCGCCATACGGACCGTGCAGGACGGGAAAGACGACATCCAATTCTCGCGCAGCCATGCCCGGCGCCACGAGCTGGCGCCCACCGCAATAGTCTAGAGATACGGCAAGCAGCCCCTGCTCTTCTACCTGCTCTGCTGCCAGCAGGCGCTGGGCATCGTCGCAGACCAACCAACGCCCCTCTTTGGAAATGCTGATCATAACGAGCTCGTATTTGTCGCGGTCGACAGCTGCCAGCATTGAACGCGCCGACACAACCGATACTTCGTGCTCGGCCGAGCGACCACCAAAGAGCACGCCCACGCGTATTTTGCCTCCCATAGACTCCTCTCACAATAGCATTTTACCGCGAACAAGTCGATACGGAAACCTATGTGAACGCGGCGTTTATACGACCGTTCCAATATAGGAGCGAGTCGCTCCTATGTCGAGCTAAGAGGCGATGTTAGGAGCCGTTGCACCAATGCAATAAATTGCGTATCTACTCAGCACCTTGGCCCACAAAAGCACAGTAAAAACTGAGGAGATTAGACTGTGAAATATCGCTATGCCGAAATGATCTGGAACGAAGTGCGCGATGCGGCACGAGACGACCGGGTTGCCGTACTACCCGTGGCTACCTACGAAGACCACGGACCGCATCTGCCCGTGGATACCGATGTCGTTCTATGCACTGGCATCTGCGAACGGGCCGTAGCACGCATCCCCCAACAGGCCGTGCTTGTTCCGGCCATAGCGCACGGCTACAGCCCACACCACATGGACTTTCACGGCACGTTGACTATCGAGTGGGATACGTTTATTCGCTATGTAAAAGATGTGTGCTGCAGCTTGGCGCACCACGGCTTTAAGCGCATTCTCATCGTCAATGGACACGGTTCAAATGCTTCGCCTCTCGACCTGTCTGCCAGGCTGACCATACTCGAGTACAGTGGATCTGTTCTATGCGCATCCGTCAACCACTGGGATCTGCGCATCGCCAAGGAAGTAGGCGCCCGCGAGCGCGAGTCGGACTACGGCGGCACTTCGCACGGCGGCGAATACGAAACCTCGCTCTACCTCGCACTGAAACCAGAACTAGTCGAAATGGACAAGGCCGTCGACGAGCGCTCGCCCCTTTCGCCCAGCTTTCGCACGGACCTGCTAGCCGGCAAGCATCCGCAGGGCTCGGGCGCGCGCATGGTCCCCTACTGGAGCGCACAGACGGCCAGCGGTGTGATGGGCGATGCGACAAAAGCCAGCGTTGAGAAAGGAGAGAAATTTCTCGCCGCCGCCGTAGACGGGCTAGTTGAGCTCATCGGCGAACTCCGCGATCAGGCGATCTTGCCGCGTCGCGATCAGCACTAATGTCATGAACACAAAAAATCTATCATCTGCAAATCGGCGCGTGGTTCGATTTGGTTTGCCGCCGATCAACGCCTTCTATGCCATCTCTCTACCACGGCGATACAGACGCACGGACAGTCGATTGACGTCGCACCGCAGATGGGAGAGATTACGCAACGTCGCGCGACGCTCCATCCAATGAGATGCGGGCGCGGCTACTGCAATAACACACAGCCTTTGGCGCACGCGCTGCGCAAGGAGACGCGCATGAATGAACGGGAAATGATCGAAGAGCTAAAAAAATTTGACACCCCTTCTATTACCAACGTCGTAGCGACTTATCCCAACCATCCCCTATGCCTCGGCCTGTATAATCCCTGGCGCGAAAACTGGTATACCGACCAGAGCCTGCGCTGTATGTATCCAGAACTTGGGCGCACGGTCGGCTATGCCGTAACCTGCACCTACGGACTGCCCGACCCGGACTACAATCGATTGAGCTTTATGGACGTGCTCGAAGCACTCGACGCCATGCCCAAACCGACGATCCTGGTGCTCGAACAAAAATTCCCTCCAGAACTGCAGGGCAAAGTTGGTTTAGCAGGTGGCAATATGACATCGGCGATGAAGGCCATCGGCTGCGTTGGCTGCATTTCCAACGGTCCGTCGCGCGACATCGACGAGATCCGCCCGATGGAGTTCCAATATTTGCTCAGCGGGGTCACTCCGGGCCACGGCGCCCAGGCCGTGCACGCCGTCAACATACCCGTCTCCGTTGCCGGCATGGATATCGCACCAGGTGAAATAGTCCACATGGACGAAAACGGCGCCTGCAAATTTCCCGCAGACAAGTTGGGCGCGGTGCTCGAAAATGCCCGCGCACTGCAAAAGGAAGAAGAGGAACGCGTTGGTCAACTGCTAAAGGCTCGGTCGCTAGCAGAAGTAAAGCGCATCTTCGCCGGCCATTCATACGCCGAGACGGATAGAGAAAAATAGGACGGCGCGACCGCCCTCTATCCAATGGCTGATCAGCATACAATAGCCGTTCTTGGCGTCGGCCTGTGCACCGTTGATATGCTCTTTGTCGTGCCCGCCCTGCCGCAGTTTGATCGCTCCATGCGCGCTGCGCAGTTTCTGCGCCAGGGCGGCGGTCCGGCTGCAACAGCGCTAGTGGCTTTTGCACGCCTTGCACCCGAAGCACCCTGCGCTTTTATAGGCAAAGTGGGCGACGACGAAGACGGCGATTTTATTCGCGCGGGTCTTCAAAGCGAAGGCGTCGACACCGCGCACTTTGCGATCGCCCCAGGTGCCCATTCGCGCGTGGCCCTCGTGCTGGTAGAAGAATCGAGCGGCGAACGCGGCTTTGTAACGCGACCGGAAAGCTGTGGCGAACTCGTCCCGCACGAACTCCCGCACGAAGTAGTCAGCGCGGCACACGTTGTCCACTTGGACGATGCCGACGCCACCTGTATGCAGGCGGCACGCTGGGCCAAAGAGGCTGGCCATACCGTTGTTTTTGACGGCACCTGGCTGCACGAAGATCTCGACACCTTCTTGCCGCTAGTCGATGTGTCCATCGTATCCGAACCGCTGGTGCGACAGTGGTTGCCCGACCTGAGTCCCGAACAGGTCGTGCAAAAGTTAGCCGACTACGGCGCACGCATTGCGGTGTATACGCGCGGCGAACGCGGCTGCGTGGCGCGCTGGCAGGACCAAACCCACTCCTTTCCCGCGTTCTCAGTAGAGGTGGTCGATACGACGGGCGCGGGCGACGCTTTTCACGGCGCATTTCTCTACGGCCTGCACAAGCGCTGGACACCTGAAAAGATCATTCGCTTTGCCTCGGCTACTGCAGCCCTCAACTGCCGTGCACTCGGCGGACGCACGGCGCTGCCCACGCGCACCGAAGTAGAAGCATTTCTGCAAGCGCGCGAGTCCTGATGTTCCGCAGTATAGCCGTTGCGAGTGTGGTCAGGGCGTCAGGCCGCTTGCTGCCGCGCAGCCAACCGCTTTTATTTTGCCGCCAAAACAGCAGAGAGACACTATGCTATATGCCACATTGCCATCCGGCCAGCCCATGCCCCTGCTTGGATTGGGCACCTTTGACCTGCGCGGCGAAGGGGGTGCCCAATCGATAGCGGCGGCCATTGAACACGGCTACCGGCATATTGACACGGCTCTCGGTTACGACAACCACGATGCCGTTGGGCGGGGCATCGCCCAATCTGGCATAGGGCGCGAGGAGCTCTTTATAACCTCCAAGATACCGCGCGACGAGTTGGCCTACGACGATGTGCTGCGCGCCTGCGAGCGCAGCCTGAGCGAACTAGATCTGTCCTATCTAGACCTATTCCTGATTCACTGGCCCAACAACGACATCCCACTGCGCGATACGCTGCGCGCGCTGGCAGAACTGATTGAGCGCGGACAGATCAAACATGCTGGAGTATCCAATTTTACGACTTGGCGCCTGCGCGAAGTGCTCCAATACGACCTATTACCTATCGCCGCCAATCAGGTAGAGTTCCATCCCTATCTCAACCAGGACAAGCTGCGCGCTTTTTGTGCAGAAAGCGATATTGCCCTAGTCGCCTATAGCCCGCTCGCCCAGGGCGCGCTGCTCAACGATGAGGTGCTAGGTGCTATCGCTACGACACGCGGAAGGACAACGGCACAGATCGCGCTGCGCTGGCTGCTCGAAAAACAAATCGGCGCTATTCCGCGCTCGCGCGCACCCGAGCGACAGGCCGCTAATTTTGCGCTCTTTGACTGGTCGTTAAGCGAGAAAGAAATGGAACGCATAGACCGTATTGAGCAGAAACTGCGCGTAATAACCTACTGGCCGGGTGAATTCGAAAAGGGAGAGTAATATGATCGATCTGAGCGGCAAAGTCGCCCTTATCACCGGCGCATCACGCGGCATTGGACGCGCCTGTGCCCTAGAAATGGCGCGCGCCGGCGCCGACGTCGCCGTCAACTACCGCAGCCATCCCGACGAGGCGGAGGAAGTAGTTGCTGCGATTCGCGCACTTGGGCAGCGGGCCGTTGCCATTGGCTGTGACGTGGCCGAACGCGCCGACGTCGCCGAAATGGTCGCGCGCACCACAGCAGACCTCGGCCGCATCGATATCGCCGTGGCCAACGCCTACTACAGCAAGCGCCAGCCCTTTTTAGAGCTCGACGAAGAGGGCGTGCGCCGCACCCTCGACGTGACGCTGCTGGGTGCCTTCTTCACGGCACAGGCTGCCGCGCGGCAGATGGTCGACCAAGGCGAAGGCGGCGCGCTCCTATTTATCAGCTCAATCCTAGCGCGCGGCGCCTATCCGACCTCGCTGCCCTACTGCGCTGCCAAAGCGGGCATGAACCACATGTGTCGCGTCATTGCGCGCGAAATGGCCGAACACAAAATTCGCGCGAACGCCATTGAACCAGGCTACACCGATACGCCCGGGGAGCGCCAGTTCGCCAGCGAAGAACAGATACGGGAAGCCGCACAGAACTTGCCATGGAAACGCCTAGCCACGGGCGAAGACATTGCGCGTGCTGCTGCATTTTTATGCTCACCCGCCGCCGACTATATCACGGGATCTATTCTCACAGTCGACGGTGGACTCATCTTGGGAAGTTAGAAAAGGAGGTATCCGTGCACGTCGCCCTGCAAATGAACGACCTGTCCGATGACAACCTGAAATTTGCCAAGCAAATTGGCGTTGACCACGTCGTCACGGGTTCGCCCAAAGAGCTTATCCCCCCCGAGCGCGGCTATTGGCTAGCCGATGATCTGAGCGCTCTGCGCGAGCGCATCGAAGGACACGGACTGAACGTAGAAGTAATGGCACTGCCGCTCAGCTCGTCCTATATAACGCGCGCAGAAAACCCCCATATCATGCTCGGGACGCCGGAGCGCGACCGCGAAATCGATCACATCTGCGAGTGCATTCGCGCGGCCGCGGCCGCCGGGATTCCCTGCCTCAAATATAACCTGACTATCATGGGCGTGATCACTACCGGTCGTTCGACAGGCCGCGGCGGCGCATCCTACCGCGCGTTTGACTACGAATCGGTCAAAGACGAACCGCTAACTGAGGCCGGCCGCGTAGATGCCGAAGCCATGTGGGAGCGCATCAATTACTTTGTCCAGCGCGTCATTCCCGTCGCCGACGAGTATAAGGTCCGCATGGCCTGCCATCAGCACGATCCCGCCGTGCCGCACGACGTTGGCGTGCGCGGCGTCAACCGCGTCCTGGGCAGCGTCGAAGGCGTCAAGAAGTTTATCGACCTTATCGACAGTCCCCATCACGGCCTCAATTTCTGCCAGGGCACCTGCTCGGAAATGCTGAGCGATCCGGGCCGCGAAATCTTCGACGTAATTCGCTACTTCGGCCAGCGCGAAAAGATTTTCATGGTGCATTTCCGCAATATTCGCGGCGGCTTTCTAAAGTTTGAAGAAGTCTATATCGACGAGGGCGACGTCGATATGTGGGAGGCGATGAAAGTCTACAAAGAAATCGGCTACGGCGGCGTATTCTGTCCCGACCACGTGCCTAAATCGGAGCAGGACAGCGGCTGGGGCCATCGCCAACGAGCCTTTACGGCCGGATACATCAAGGCGCTCATCAAAGCGGTGAACAATCCCTGACCTATCCGTGCGATAAACGCACTCTGTTTATTGCCTATCTAATACACTCGGCGCATGCGTTTTCAGCGCAAAACAACTCTGCCAAGAGTCTAGTATGTCCAAACTAAGAATAGCCTTTGCTGGATTTCGACACGGCCACATCACGAGCCTATATGATCTGGCTCAGCGGCGCGATGATTTGCAGGTGGTCGCCGCCTGCGAAGAGCACGGCGAAACGCGCGCGCAGCTCGAACGCGCCGGACACGTCGAGATCACTCACTCAGAGCTCGAGGCCCTGCTCGAAGTAGATAGCGACATCATCGCCATTGGCGATTACTTTGCCCGCCGCGGCTCCGTGGCCGTTCGCGCTCTGGATAGCGGTCGCCACGTCATTGTCGACAAGCCACTCTGCACGCAAATGGAAGCAGTAGAGCAAATGCAAGCGCTCTCAGCGCAGCGGGGACTAAAGGTCGGCTGCATGCTTACTATGCGCGACGCACCACAGACCCTAGGCGTGCGCCAGCTCATTGGCGACGGCAAAATCGGCGAGGTGCACGCCATTTCCTTTGGCGGACAGCACCCACTCAAGCTCGGCTCGCGGCCCGCTTGGTATTTTGAGGAAGGGAAGCACGGCGGCACTATTACCGATATCGGCATTCACGCCATCGACGCGCTGCCGTGGGTAACGGGGCTGCGCTTTGAGACAATTAACGCCGCGCGCTGCTGGAACGCTTTTGCAAAAGACGCGCCCCACTTTGAAGACGCCGGACAGCTCATGCTAACAATGAATAACGGCTGCGGCGTACTCGGCGACGTATCCTACTTTGCGCCCGATCGGGCCGGCTATAGCATGCCCTATTATTGGCGCATGACGTATTGGGGGCGCGACGGCGTGATCGAAACGTCGACGACGTCCGATACCATTGAGCTATTGGGCAAAGACGACGACCGACCGCAGACCCTTTCTCTGCCCGACGCACGCCCCGGCGGTTATCTGCAGGCTTTCCTAGACGACATCGCCGGTGCACAGCCGACCAACGACCTCGACACCGCCGCGGTGCTCAATTCGGCGCGCCAGGTCATACGCGTCCAGCAGGCAGCCGACGGGG
>JAYPJE010000021.1:0-54015 GCA_038128265.1 Gemmatimonadota bacterium | reverse complement strand
CGGAGCTATGCCGTGTCCTCTCGAACACGAGCAGCCTCCACCACATCCCTCATATCGTCCGGCCATTCCGCGCTAAACGCCATGCGCTCACCGCTCAGCGGATGGGTAAAATGCAGCTCCCGCGCGTGCAGTGCCTGCCGCTTTATCAAGCTCAGCATCCAGCGCGCGCGGCGACGCATCTCAGGGCGTATACCCTCCGTGCGCTCGCGGCCCGCATACACGGAGTCGCCAAATACGGGATGGCCGATATGCTGCATATGCACGCGGATTTGGTGCGTGCGCCCCGTGTCTAATTTGAGCTGAAGCAGGCTGGTAAAATCGTAGCGCTCGACGGTTTGGTAGTGCGTGCGCGCTGCGCGACCGTCTTCGACTATGCCCATTTTTTTGCGATTTTTTGGATTGCGGCCCAGCGGGGCATCGACCGCGCCGCTTTCTTCCTTGGGCGTGCCCCAAACCAGCGCGCTGTAGCGGCGCTCAATATGGCGTTCCTGTAGCTGTTCGGCCAAGTGGCGGTGGGCCGCATCCGATTTGGCAACTACCATCAGGCCGCTGGTATCCTTGTCGAGTCGATGGACGATGCCCGGCCGCAGCACGCCATTAATTCCAGATAGATCCGTGCAGTAGTGCAGCAGCGCGTTGACCAGCGTACCCGCGCGTGCACCCGGCGCCGGGTGCACCGTCATGCCCGGCGCTTTATTTACGACCAGCAGCTCGGCATCTTCGTAGACTATGTCGAGGGGTATGGACTCAGGCTCTGCCGCTAAGGGCTGCGGCTCCGGTACTTCAACCGCAATACGATCACCCGCCTGCACCAGGTAAGCCGGACGGACCTCCGCACCGTTTACCTGCACGCGGCCCTCTTTTATGAGGGATTGAATGCGGCTGCGCGACAGTTCGGGACAGTGCGCTCGCAAAAAGAGGTCGAGGCGCTGATCAACCTCGACCTCTCCTACTTCGATTTGCATGGGAGCAATCAATCTATCCGTGCGTCGCGTCGCCTTCGGACGCAGCGGCTTTCGCCCTTTCTTCCCGTTCCTTGCGCGAATAGCCAAAGAACAGCAGAAAAACGCCCACGGTGACAAATGAATCGGCAAAGTTAAAGATGGGCCAGCGCATCTGGCCAAAACCAAAATCGAAGAAATCGACCACCTCGTGCAGGTAGACGCGGTCGATTATATTGCCAACGGCCCCACCAAGCACCAAACTCAACCCATAGCGCAGCAGCTGCTCACCGGGCTCCAGCGTGCGATACAGGTAGACCAATACGCCCAGTGCCGCAATGGAAACGACCGTGTGCAGCAGTGGGCTCCCCAAGTTGAGACCAAAGGCCGCCCCGGGATTGTGAATGTAGGTAAGGCGAAAAAAGTCGCCGATTACCTCTACCGGCATGCCGCGCATCATAGTGCTCTGGACCACCCACTTGGTCGACTGGTCGATGGCAATAGTTACGGGCACCAGCCACAGCGGATTCACGCGTCGTGTGACTCCTTTTCGCGCTTTGACTTGCAGGCAATGCACTGCGTAGCCGTCGGCACCGCCTCTAGACGCGCACGACCAATCTCACCGCTACAGGTGCGGCAGACGCCAAACGTACCGTTTTCCACGCGCTCAAGCGCCTCGTTCAAATAGTCCAAGTAGTCGCCGCCGCGCTGGGCCAGCAGCAGCGACTTTTCGCGCTCCATCGCATCGGTCCCGTGATCGGCCATGTGCAGCGAATAGGTCGAGCGATCTTCCGACGTGCCGTCGCTGCCGTCGTTGCGCGAATTTTTTTCGATGGCGGCCACATTCTCATTTGTCAGTTCAATTTTTTCTGCGATAAGTTTTCTAAAGAAATCCAGATCGTCCTGATTCATTCACTCGTCTCCGCTTCAGTAGCTATAGATCGGTGCGTAGTTACCATCGCGTCGCTTTGAGCACCAACCCTTCAGTTGTGCGCGCGAGCAATGCCTATCGTGCCCGCGTAATTGTTTACCTGCCATTCTTGTTGCAACACGCTGGAAGAGGGCAGACCTCCCATTTCAATATCCAATGCCAGCGTCTCAGCGGCAATATAGTCGCGGTGCTGCGCAACCGCCTCCTGCAGTTCGGACTGTCCGACGACGCCAATGCGAATGCGGTCGGCCACGTCGAGACCGGCATCTTTGCGCATATTTTGCACGCGATTAACAAACTCGCGCGCCGTGCATTCCGATATAAGCTCGTCGTCGAGCTGCACGTCGATGCCAACACCCAGATTGTTGTCAATGGCGACGACAACGCCCTCCTTTTCCTGGCGCTGCACGTCAATATCGTCCATGCTAATCTTTCCGTCGGCCACGTCGATCACACCGCCGGCGCGCAGCGCATCGATCTGCGCATCGTCGAGCCCGGCGATAAATGCGCCCACTTCTTTCATGCGCTTGCCAAAGCGCGGCCCCAGCGCGCGGAAGTTGGGGCGATAGCTCACCTGACTGAACTCAGTTTCGTCTTCGACCAAGACAACTTCTTTGACGTTGAGTTCGTCGGCTAGCAGCGACACCATGTCCTGCAGGTCGCGGCGCGCCTGCTCGTCCGGCGGCAATAGAAACAGACGCCGCAGCGGTTGGCGCGTTTTCAGGTTGTGCTTTGCGCGCAGGGAACGACCGAGAACCACGGCGCGCGTGGCCAGTTCCATTTGCGCTTCTAGCTGTGCGTCGCGCAGCGACTCGTCGGCCTGCGGCATGGCACATAGATGCACGCTGGTTGGAGCCTGCGCATCGTGCGAACGCACTAGGTTCTGGTAGATGCTCTCCGTAATAAAGGGGAGCACGGGCGCCAGTGCCTTGCTAAAGGTGACCAACACCTCGTAGAGCGTGGCGTAGGCAGACCCTTTATCGGCATCGTCCTCCGACTTCCAGAAACGACGGCGACTGCGGCGGATATACCAATTCGTGAGCTTATCGACAAAGCTGACCATGGCCGGCACCGTCTTATAGAGGCGATAGGCCTCCATTTCGGCGTTGAGATCGCGCAGCAGCGTCTGCAATTCGGAGAGAATCCAGCGATCGAGTCGATTTTCCGAGCGAACGCGATCGCCAACCTGCGGCTGCCAATTGTCCGTCCGCGCATACATCGCAAAAAAGTAGTACGAACTCCATAGCGGTATGATTACCGAGCGCAGGCTTTCCTTGATACCGTCTTCTGTCAGGCGCAGTTCCTCGGCCTTGAGCGCCGGCGAGTTGAGCAGATAGAGGCGCAGGGCGTCGGCCCCGTATTTATCAATCATCTCCGTCGGCTCGGGATAGTTTTTGAGCCGCTTGCTCATCTTCCGACCATCTTCGGCTAGTAGCATACCCGAGACGATGCAGTTCTTGAAGGCCGGCTTGTCGAAGAGGGCAGCGGCCAGCACCGTCAGCGTATAGAACCACCCGCGCGTCTGGTCGAGCCCCTCCGAGATAAACTCGGCGGGAAAATTGGCGTCGACCTGCTCTTTGTTATCGAATGGATAGTGGTTCTGAGCATAGGGCATGGACCCCGATTCGAACCAGCAGTCCAGCACCTCTGGGACGCGACGCAGCGTGCCCTCCTTACCGGCAATCTCAATATCGTCGATGACGTGCTTGTGCAAATCGTCAACTGTGCGCCCGCTCAGTTTTTCCAACTCTTCGCGACTGCCGATGCACACCACCTCGCCGGTTTCCTCGTTGCGCCAGATCGGCAGCGGCGTGCCCCAGTAGCGATTGCGGCTGATGGCCCAATCGCGCGCGCCTTCCAACCAGCGCCCAAAGCGGCCGTCTTTTATGTGCTCAGGCACCCACCAAATCTGCGCATTGGCCTTCAGCATCTTGTCTTTAATCGACTCTACGTTCACATACCAGGTCGACACGGCGCGGTAGATGAGCGGCGAGTCGCAGCGCCAGCAAAACGGGTAGCTGTGCTCGATGGTGCTTTCGACTAGCAGTTTGCCGCTGTCGCGCAGCGCGCGAATAATATCGCGGTCGACTTCTTTTACAAAGCGCCCCTGATAGTCGGGCACTTCGTCCGTAAAGCGACAGTCTTCATCTATCGGCGCCACCGTCGGCAGGCCCTCGCGCTGGCCGAGCTGGTAGTCGTCCTCGCCAAAGCCGGGGGCGATGTGCACGATACCCGTGCCGTCTTCGGTCGACACGAAATCAGCCTGCACGACGCGAAAGGCTCCCTCGTCTGCCAGTTCGGCGAAATAGGGAAATAGCGGCTCGTAGTGGAGGCCGACCAGCTCCTGCACCGGCTGTTCTTCAACCCGCTCAATGTCGCCCTCGCTGCGCTTGAACACCTCTTTGAGACGCGCCTTGGCCAAGATGAGTTGCTCGCCGTCCCGCAGGTGCACGCGCACGTACTCAATGTCGCCGCCGACGGCTAGTCCCATATTGGAGGGCAGCGTCCACGGCGTCGTCGTCCATGCCAGAATGGACAGCCGCTCCTGATCGCGCACCCCAAAGCGCACCGTCACCGACGGATCTTGGGTCTGCTGGTAGCCCTGATTGACTTCAAAGTTGGAAAGCGGCGTGGCGCAGCGCGGGCAGTACGCCAGCGACTTATAGCCCTCGTAGATCAGCCCCTTGTCCCACAGCGTTTTGAAGACCCACCACACCGACTCCATAAATTCGACGTCCATGGTGCGGTACTGATTGGACCAATCGACCCAGCGGCCGACGCGCGTTATGAAGCGCTCCCACTCGCCGGCGTAGCGCAGAACGACGTCGCGGCAGGCCTCATTAAAACGATCGACGCCGTAGTCGAGAATGTCCGGACGCGACTTTAGATCGAGCTGCTGCTCCACTTCGTTTTCGACCGGCAGCCCGTGGCAGTCCCAGCCAAAGCGCCGCTCGACGCGGTAGCCGCGCATTGTCCAGTAACGCGGAACGACATCCTTAATAATGGACGCTAAGAGATGGCCGTAGTGCGGCAGACCGCTGGCAAAGGGCGGACCGTCGTAAAACGTGAAGCGTTTCTCTTCGGACCGTTCGTCAACCGAGCGCGCAAAGACGTTTTCCTCCTGCCAGAATGCCAACAGCTGCTCTTCCTGAGCGGGAAAGTTGGCCTGATTGGGCACCTCACTAAACTGCCCTTTTGCGGTGTTGTTATCGGCCATAGCTCAGATAATAATACTTTGGAGAAAGAGTATGACGACCTGCAGAAATACGATGAGCAGGAGCGGCGTAAAATCCAATCCCGTAGACCAGAGAAAATTCGGAACGATACGGCGCACGGCCTCAATGGCCGGATCCGTTAATCCGCGTAGAAACTGCACGATGGGATTGTAGGGATCGGGATTGATCCACGAAATTAACACGCGGATAATGACGACCCACTTGTAGACTGTTATGAGAGAGATTAGTATACCGATTATCCCATCGGAAAAGCCACTGTAGTCGAACACATCGTTCTCCGTCGTCTAGTTTGCACAGAGCCAACGCCCAGAGTGAGCGATCAACTGCGCGCGCCAAATAGCGCGGTTCCCAAGCGGAGCAAGTTGGATCCCTCGGCAATGGCCCACTCGAAATCGCCGCTCATCCCCATTGAGAGATGCCGCATTTGCACGCCTTCCAACCCGGCGGCCTCGACCTCTTCGCCGAGCCGACGCAGCCGGGCAAAGCTGTCGCGCACCAAGCACTCGTCTGTGCTATGAGCGCCAATCGTCATCAGCCCACAGATGCGCAAACTCGACAGCGCGGCCACCTGTTCAGCCAGCTCGCACACCCGTTCTGGATCGGCACCCGACTGACTCGCGCTGCCGGCCGTATTGACCTGCAGCAGGACATCGAGACAGCGTCCAGTGCCTTCAGCTCTGCGCGCCAGCGCCTGCGCCAAGCTCAGGCGATCGACCGACTGCACCACGTCAAATAGCTCGATAGCCTTGCCCGCTTTATTGCTCTGCAAGTGACCTATCATATGCCAAGAAACGGGCGACTCGACCGCGTCCTTTTTGCCCTCGGCCTCCTGCACGCGATTCTCACCGACAATGCGCAAACCGCAGGCATAGGCGGCATCGATCTCCGCTGCGCTGCGCGTTTTGCTGACGGCGACCACTTCGATATCGTCGCTCTGGCGCCCTGACGCATCGGCGGCCCGGGCAATGCGCTCGCGCAAAACGAGCCAATTTTCGCGTATAGAGTCCATAAAAATAGAATCTTACAATATAAAGAAAGGCCGAGGAATCCACAATTTTAGACCGGATGGGGCTTAGGCCGGACGCGGCTGCTTTCTGGACTGCATGCGCTCGGAGATGTACTGTGCCGCACGTGCCAACATCACATATAGCAACGTCGAAACCAGTATATCGCTCAGCGCAAACTGGCGCAGGAGTAATGCGTGCTCGCCGGATAGTGTATCCAACAGGTCAAATGCCGGCGCAAAGCACAGTTCGAATACCAGCACGCCGCGCGGCAGCAACTGCCAGCCGAGGTCGCGCTGTGCCCGCCCCGTGGAAAAGCGCAAGTACACGGCCGGCACTACGCCGCGCAGCGCGAGCAAGGCGCCAATGGATACGAGCACGACGAGCAGCAGACCCGGTGCAGGCACTGCCAGCGAACGCACATCCAATTGCGCACCCAAGAGGGAAAAGTACAGCAGCAGCGGTATGGGGCCGACGCGAAACAGCACATAGCGAAGGCGACGGCCCACTTTTGCCTGACGAGCCAATACCGCCCCAGCCGCAAAGCCGAAGGGCAAAGGGTGCAGATGCAGCGTCGAGAAAAGGGCTGCCAGTGCGAAGCAGGAGAAGAACAGGCTGAACAACAGACCGCGAATGGATCCAGGCAAGAGGGAGAAGAAGCGCACCACACCGGCACTTGCAGCCCCTAGGACAAACGACAGCCAGAAGCGCCCGACAAAACCCGCCGTGTCCACCGATAGCGCGCCTTTTACCTGCAACCACAGCATAACGGCACTGAGGGTGCAGGTACTAAAGGCAACGCCAATAAGGCCCACTTGTAGAGCCTGGCGTCGTCGCGTCGTCGGCGCACCTGTAAAGGGGCCCCACGCACAGGCCAAGGCGCCCAGCAGCAGCGCTACCCACCAGGGCAGCGGCAAGAAAAAACCCACCCCCGCAGTCACCGCGGCACACACGCCCAGCGTAGAGGCTAGCAGCACGCCGGCGCGCTTCCAGTCCAACCAGGCCAGTGGCCACACCTGCAGACCCACTTGGAAGGCAATCCATAGCACTGCGGCATCGCGAACAAGGCGCAGCATATCGCCCGTCTCGGGAACGACCAGGCCCAGACCAGCGCTACCCATCACTAGACCAGCGCCGATCCAACCCACCATGGAAGGCAGGCGCAGCCCACGCGCCATCTGACCGCACGAATAGGCCACTAGCACAACCATACCCAGCAGCCAAAGCGGGTCAAATGGGCTCGGATGGTATCTCTGGGGTCCTAAGTACCCCAGCAAAAGGGCCATTACGGCAACGACTAGGTCTTTCATACGCGATAAAAAAATGGAGGGGTAGCCGCACTCGACTACCCCTCCATATGCTTGCGGATGCGGCTGTTCCGCTTAGCTCTTCTTTTTCTCGCCGGCTTCGGCGCGCTGCTGGCCCATGTAGAGGACCGGACTGGCGATAAAGACCGATGAGTAGGTACCAACCAGCACGCCGATCATGAGCGTAATCGTAAAGTCCCTATTGACCTCGCCGCCAAACAGCATCAGTATGATGACCGCTACCAGCGTTGTCAACGAGGTGACCAAGGTCCGACTCAGACACTCGTTGATACTCAAATTTATGGTGCCAGCTAATCCCTCGCGGCGCACGATGGGCAGGTTTTCGCGAATGCGGTCAAATACCACAATGGTGTCATTGAGCGAATACCCCACTATGGCCAGCAATCCGGCCACCACAGCTAGCGAAATTTCCACGCCCAGCAGCGATAGCAAACCAAGCGTAATAAGCACGTCGTGAAAGAGCGCTGCGACGGCGGCAATACCATAGAGAAAGCGATGGAAGCGCCAGGCCATATACACGAGGATCAGCGCTAGGGCTACCAGCACGGCCTCTACGGCGGCCGCACTGAGCTCTTCGCCAATCTTGGGTCCGACCTTCTCTTGGCGACGAATCCAGTCCAATCCCTGCGTATTGTCGGGAAAGTTCGATTGTATCGCCGCCATAATACCCGTAGCGACTTCTGTGCCCTCTTCGCTCTCGCTAACGCGAATAAGGATGTCGTTGGGCGAGCCGAACTGCTTTATTTCGCTCTTGCTAAAGTCCATGGTCTTATCGCCCACCGCAACCTGCCCCAGCGAGCCGCGCACGTCTTCCACTTTCAGGGCCGGCTCAAAGTGCAGTTCCAACAGCGTGCCGCCGGCAAAGTCTATGCCGGTTCGCAGACCGTTAATAGCGACCATCGACACTATACCCGCCACGAGTAGAGCGCCCGAAACGGAGAATCCAAGATGGCGCTTGCTCAAAAATGCGATGCGGGAGTTCGCCAGAAAACCGACGGGGCCAATGCTCAGAGACTGCGATCCGCTGCCGCGCGTCAGCAGGTCGAAGACCGCCCTAGTGACAAAGAAGGCCGTAAACAAACTCGAGATAATACCGATGCACAGCGTCAAGGCGAAACCGCGTATCGGACCCGTGCCAAACTGGTAGAGGACTATGCCGACCAGAAAGGTCGTCACATTCGCGTCAATAATCGCCGACAGCGCATTGTTGTAACCGCTGTCGATGGCTGCTCTAACCGTCTTGCCCGCGCGCAGCTCCTCGCGGATGCGCTCAAAAATGAGCACGTTGGCGTCGACTGCCATGCCGATAGTGAGAATGATACCCGCGATGCCCGGCAGCGTTAGCGTGGCGTGAAAGCCGGCCAGAATCGCCATGATAAAGCCCATATTGAGCACCAGCGCGACATCGGCGATGACGCCGGCGACTCGATAGTAGGTAACCATAAAGAGCGCCACAATGATTATGCTGTAGAGCGCCGCCGTTTTGCCCTGCTCGATGGAATCGCGTCCCAGCGACGGGCCCACTGTGCGATCTTCAATGATCTCCACTTCGGCGGGCAGCGCGCCGGCGCGCAGCACGATGGCGAGGTCTTTCGCTTCGTCTTGCGATCCGCTACCCGTGATGATACCGCGTCCCTCGGTTATTTTCGTCTGAATGGTCGGAGCCGAGTAGACGGCCTCGTCGAGAACGATGGCCATGCGCTCGCCGATGTGCGCGCCGGTGACGCGCGAAAACTGGCGCACGCCCTCGTCGGTCGTGGCAAAGTTGACGATCGGCTGACCTAAGTACTCGACATTCTGCCCGACGGAAACGTAGGCGTCTTGCAGCATATCACCCGTCATTTCCGGCCGCGCCCGCACCAGATAGACGCTGTAATACTGGTTGCCGGCCATGCCCTCAGCCTTGCTGGAAAACACAAACTCGACGTCGTTGGGAATCGCACCGCGTGCCGCGGGCGAGTTTAGAATCCCCTTAACGCGCGGAAGGTCGCGCGCGCTTACGGCAATGTCGCCGGTGGCCAACGGCACTAGCAGTGATACCAGGCTGCGCTCGCCGCTGTCCGCTTCGGGCGGCGCGTCGCTCTCCTCAAAGAGGCTCATCTCCTCTTCGGCTTCTGGGGCCGTAGTATCGGCCTTGGCCGGTGCAGTCAGCGTATTGATGCGCTGCAGCAGGCGGTTGCGCTCGTCGTCGGGCTCCAAGAGCTGGAATTCGAGCAGCGCGGTCTGTCCAACCAGGTCCTTGGCGCGCTGCACGTCCTGCACGCCGGGAAGCTCTATAATGATGCGATTGTCACCCTGGCGCTGAATCGTCGGTTCGGCGACGCCAAACTGGTCGATTCGATTGCGAATAATCTCCTGTGCACGCGCGACGGCATCCTGCGCCTCTTCCACACCAAGCCCCTCGGTTTGCACCTCTAACACCAGGTGAATTCCACCCTGTAGGTCGAGCCCCAGATTGAGAGAGTTCTTGTGCAAGTCGGCCAGCGCCTCCGGCGCGCTCAGATCCATCGCCGAGCGTTCCTCTGCTGACATGCCGTAGTATTTGATACTCGGAAGCAGGTAATAGACCCCGGCGGCAATCAGCGCCAGAACCAGTATGAGTTTCCAATTGCGTTTCATGGCTCGTCCTTACTGTACCGTAGAAGCCCCAACGGGGCATTAAAATCCAAAAGAGACAATTTTTAAAAATAGTCCGCTAATCGACAAAGCGAAAGCGCCCCTGCACTCCGCTGGTCGCGCGACTGCGCAGTCCACCGCCGTCCTCGCTGAAAACCAGCGCCTCGACCTGCGGCCATTCCTCAACCAGCTGCAAGCCGCGCTCTGCCCCCAGCACAAAAATCGCCGTCGACAGGATGTCGGCGTCCATCGCCGTCTGCGCCCACACCGTTGCGCTGATCAAACCGCGGGCGGGCCAGCCGCTGTGCGGATCGAGAATGTGGTGATAGCGCTGTCCGCCGCTCTCGATATACTGCTCGTAGTCACCAGACGTGGCGATGGCTGCCAAGCCGATATCTTCCACTTCAAAGTAGCGCCCGGGGTCGCGCGGGTGCTGAATGCCGAAATGCCACGGACTGCCGTCCGGCTTCTCCCCCCAATAGCGAATATCGCCCCCCGCTTCGATCAGTCCCGCAGACGCGCCCGCGTCGCGCAGGCGCGCTACGGCGCGATCAACCGCGTAGCCCTTGGCCGCCGCACCCAAATCGAGACGCATGCCCTGGCGCTGCAGCATCGCGCCCCCTTCTTCGACGCGCAGAGCGCGAAAGTCTACCAATGCCAGCGCCGAATCGACGGCAGCCGAGTCGGGCACATCGAGCGCATCGGGAAAATTCCACAGGCGCGTCAGCGGCCCCACCGTTGGATCAAAGGCACCATCGCAGGCGCGCGCCCAATGCAGCGTGCGCTTTAGCACCTCCTGCGTAGCCGACGAGCAGCGAACAAACCGACCCGTCGCAGCCTCTATGGCGGCCACTTCGCCATCGGTGCGATAGCGACTCATCAGCGAGTCAACGCGCTCAAACTCCGCAAAAGCCGGGGCGAAAAGCGGCTTCATCAACGGCTCTTCGCCATAGAGTTTGATCGTCACCAGCGTGCCCAGCGCCAGGCGATCCTCGCGCACCGGCGGCTGTGGCTCGGACAACGGCGCCAACCACAGGACAAACGCCAGCGCGGCAAGAGCGAAAAACGCCCTTTTGACAAGGTCTTTCACGCCGGCCGCGCTTGCTTAGTTATTGCGTTCGACGACTAGGCGCACGGCCAATTCCAACGCCTGACGCGCCGGCGTATCGGGCAATATACTCAAGCACTCGTGCGCCTGGGCGCTGTACTCGCGCGCCGTGTCTGCGGCCGCTGCAACGCCGTCGTATTCGTTGACAAAAGCGACAATAGCACTCCACTCTGCCTCGTCTTTATCGGAACGAGCGAGCAGACCTTCCATCTGCTGGCGCGCCGGATCCGGCGCTTTCTGCAGCGCCCGTATGAGCGGCAGCGTAATTTTCCCCTCGCGCAAATCGTGGCCCACGGGCTTGCCCATCGTCGTGGCATCGCCGGTGAAGTCCAAGACATCGTCGGCGATTTGAAATGCTTTGCCAAGCAGTTCGCCGTAGCGCCCGAGCGCATCAATTACGCGCTGGTCCGCCCCGGCAAATATGGGACCCAGGCGCGCAGCGGCCGAAATGAGCGAAGCCGTCTTGTCACTCACCATAGCGAAGTACGACGCCTCGCGCGCATCGCGCTGCTCGCCGATCTGAATTTCAAAAATTTCACCCATGCTCAGGCGCTCCGTCGCACGCGACACCACGCCCAGCGCAGACAGGTTTCCCAATTCCACCAGCATGCACAGCGCGCGCGCCAGCAGGAAGTCACCCATCAGGACAGCGACTTGGCCGCTCCACACTTCGTTGACCGACTCGCGCCCTCGCCGCATCGTCGCCGAATCGACGACGTCGTCGTGCACCATGGTCGCAGCGTGGATCATTTCGACCGCTACAGCCGCTTCGATCACCTCTTTACTGCCAGCCGCACCCGTGGCCTGCGCGCTGAGCAGCGCTAGCGCTGGCCGGAGCCGCTTTCCCTTGAGCGTCGACATATAGCGCGCAATATCGTGCACCAACTCTACGTCGGCGTTGAGCACTTCGTCTAAACGCTTCTCAAAGTGCTCTAGCTCTCCGTCTATCAGGCCTTTAAAGGGATCCATGCACAGATTCTCTAAATAGTTAAAAGGCAAGAAATTAAGGATTGTACAGGGGACTGTCAAACGCCCTAATTGCCCACTCCTCGTCCCATTTCCTATACTTTTGCCGGACCCTGTTGGAACCTCTATCGATGGAGTGGACTGCGTGAAAATAACCGAAATCAAAACCTATCTTATGGACGCCGGCTGGCCGCAATATAACCGCGAGACAAACAAGGCAGAAAAGGGCGGTTGGTCAGCGCGAAACTGGCTCTTTGTCAAGGTGTGCACCGACGAGGGCGTTTACGGCATTGGCGAGGCATCGGGCTGGCCGCGCGTCGTAGAGACGGCCATCCAAGACCTGACACCGCTGCTGGTTGGCGAAGACCCCAACCACATCGAACGCCTGTGGCATAAAATGCTGGGCGCTCTCATGGGGCACGGCATGACGGGCGTAGTCGGACACGGCGCCATGACCGGCATCGAAATGGCGCTGTGGGATTTGAAGGGCAAAGCGCTGGGGCAGCCCGTGTGGAATTTACTCGGCGGCAAAATGCGCGACGAGATACGCATCTATGCGCACGCTCATTCGCGCGAGCAGGCGCGCCAACTCGTCGATGAAGGCTACACGGCCATTAAGACGGGCGGCACGCAAAACTGCTTGGAGAGCGTGCAGGCCATCCGCGATGAAGTGGGTCTGGCGATCGACCTAATGGTCGATGTGCACGGGCCGCCCTGGCTCAGCACCCGCGACGCCATCGCCCTGGGTCAGCGTCTCGAAGAGTACGACCTGCTCTTTTACGAAGACCCTGTCGCTCCCGAGCACGTCGAGTCCATCGCCCGCGTAGCCGCAGCGGTCAACCTGCCCATAGCCGCCGGCGAGCGCCACGCATCCATCTGGGGTGTGCGCGAGCTGATCGAGCGCGAAATCATCGACGTGGTGCAGCCGGACACGGGCCGGGCGGGCGGTCTCATGCAAATGAAAAAAATGGCCGCCCTGGCCGAAGCCCATTATTGCACAATGGCCCCGCACGACGGCTCGCTGGGACCGGTGGCCGAAATGGCGGCCGTACACCTGATGGCAACCATACCCAATTTCTTGATTCTCGAACACCTGGCCGTCGACGTGCCGCAGCGCTACAGCGTAATGACCGGTCAACCCGAAATTGCCAACAGCCATATCAAGGTGCCCAACGCACCGGGCCTGGGCGTCGATATCGTCGAAGAGGAGATCGCCAAACATCCGTCGCAGGGCAACATCAGCGTGCCGGACGACAGCTTCGACTATCAATACTTTATGCCGAAGCAGCAGCGCGCCCTGTGGCTGAGCGACGAGGAAACGCCGCCGCCGGAATACCGCGCGGGGCAGATATTTTAGCGAGGAGAACGGCAGCGCTGCGATGGTCTCTATTCGCTGCGACGGTGTATCGGCCCTGACCGCAGGCGCAGAAAGCCGCCGTCGCATCCAAGTAAATTCGCCTGGATCTCGCCGATGATAGACAGCGCGATTTCCTCGGGCGTCTCCGCGCCTATGTCGAGGCCAGCGGGACTGGATAGTACAATGTCGGCATCGAGGGCGAGGCCATCGCGCGCGATGGCCTCCAGCAGGCGCTGCGTGCGCTGACGCGGGCCGAGCACGCCAAGATACATCGGTCCGCGCGGCAGCAGGTGACGCAGCATGGCCTCATCCTGCAGGTAGTTATGTGTCATGATGACCACAGCCGTTCCCGCATGCACCTCCACTCCATCCGGCCATTGGCCAGGTGAGGCCAGCGCCACCTGCTGTGCGCCGGGAAAGCGTTCGGGGCGGGCGTAAGATGGGCGGTGATCGATTACGCTGATGCGCCAACCCAGCTGATGGGCCAAGCGCACGACGGGATCCGCATCGTCGCCCCCCCCGCACACGACTAAGTGTAGGGGGGGCCGCAGCGTTTCAATCAGCACAGATGCACGCCCACGCCCAAGTTCGCAGTGACGCGTCATGGCGCTCCGGCGTTCAGCACGCTGCTGGCGATCGAGTTCTGCGTGCACCCATGCACTCAGATCGCCGTCGCCTATATCATCGCGCTCGGGCAAACCATCCGCCACGGCAACGCACTGACCGGGCTGCACACCCGACATACCGTCGCATGCAAACACGGTTGCCAACGCCGCATTGGAATGGCCCAATGCGCTAGCGCGCAAATATTCGAGCGGATGCGCTGGCTCATCCGTGGATAGGCGCTGAAAAAAGACGCGCACGAGTCCACGGCATCCCAGCCCCGTTCCCAGCACGATGTCGTCTTCGGGATAGGCGTCGTAACAGACCAGGCGCGGCCTTCCATCCGCTAGCACGGCCACCGCCTGTTCGCGCACATCGCCTTCGAGGCAGCCGCCGTTGATCACTCCCGTACTCTTTTCCAGCGACTCAATCAGCATGCGGGTTCCCGCGCCGCGATAGACCGAGCCTTGGGCTTCGACAACGGTTGCCAGCACGCACGGCGTACCCGCCGACGCGAGCTCGGCGATTCGCTCGAGGATCTGTTGTAGGTCTCTCACAGACTCATCACCTCACTCGGACGCACGCTGCCATCTGCGCGCACGGAGCGGTAGACAGGACGTACTCGCATTGGCGGAGCGCTCCTAGTCGAGCGCGTACATCTTACCTGGATTAAAAATGCCCTGGGGGTCGAGTGCCTTTTTTAGCATTTGGTTCATGTGGAAGACGCCGGCGTTGGGCGGCGTAAAGGCCTCTTCGTTGCGCCCGCCGGCCCGCGCCGAAAAGCGCCAGGCTAGCGCCTGGTGACGTGCCGCCGTGCGGTGCACCAAACCAACTTCGGCATCGACTGGCAGCACGGCCCATAGCAGACCCCCAGCCCAGTCGATGCCCCACTGGCTCAGCCCCTCGGCCTTGAGTGCCTCCATCAGACGCACCATGCGGGTCGGCGGACCGGAAAAACGCCAGCGCTGCTGGCCCGCACCCGGCCGCAGCCATTCCAACTCGCGCCACTGCTTCCAAAAGGCGCGCGAGGCGTCGGCATCGAGGACATCGGCATCGCCGCATTCGGCGCGCAGCGTATCGACCTGGCGATCAACCGCCGGAGCGGGACCCTCTACGCGCGCCAGCAGGTGCCCCTCGGCGCCGCCGTAGGCCAAACCGGTAATTTCCAACGGCCTGCCCGCCCACTCCAACATTTTCTCCAGAGCCGCCGGGGGCGCATGCCCCTCAATCCGCAGCGTCTGCTCCTGTTCCGGGCGCGGCCAAACTTTCAGGACGACTTCCGTGAGCACGCCCAGCGTGCCGAACGATCCGGCCAGCACCTTCGACAGATCGTACCCCGTGACGTTCTTCACTACTTTTCCGCCAGCGCGAACCAACTCGCCGCAGCCGTCTACCATCTCGATGCCGAGCAGGTGGTCGCGCAGCGCACCCATTTTAAAGCGCCGCGGCCCCGACAAATTGCACGCCACCGTGCCGCCTAGCGTAGCTCCTGTGCCCCAGGCAGGCGGCTCAAAGGCAAAGTGCTGATGTTCGCCATCCAGCACGCGCTCGATCTCGTCTAGCGGCGTGCCTGGCCGAGCGACCAGCACCAATTCACCCGGCTCGTAGCTGACAATGCCGCGCAGCGCGGATACGTCGCAAGGCGATCCGACAACCTGGCGGCCCAGCGCACCCTTGGTCGAACCGGCGTAGATATCCAGCGCCTCGCCGTCGGCCAGCGCCTGGCGCACGCGGGCCTGAACGGCAACCGACGAATCCAGCGGTTGAACCTGTTCACTCATTGGGTAACGCTCTCTCCAAACCAAACCGCGTGCAATGGCATTCGTGGCGACACGCGCTAAAAGCGCTCCAGATTGGGGAAGGTCTCCTCGCCGGCATGCACGTGCATCGCTCCGCCCTCCACGCAGCGACGCAGCACCGGAAAGACCTTGCCCGGGTTGAGCAACTGCCGCGGATCAAAGCTGGCTTTAATGCGCTCCTGTGCGTCGAGGTCAGCGTCGCTGAACATGCATGGCATTAGGTCGCGCTTCTCCAAGCCAATGCCGTGCTCGCCGCTGAGCACGCCCCCCACCTCGACGCAGAGCTTGAGGATTTCGGCACCCAGCGCCTCGGCCTTTTCGAGATCGCCATCCAAATTGCTATCGTAGAGAACGAGCGGGTGCAAATTGCCGTCGCCGGCGTGAAAGACGTTGGCTACCGCCAGTCCAAACTGCTGCGAAAATTCGCCAATGCGCTTGAGCACATAGGGCAGTTGGCCGCGTGGAATCGTGCCGTCCATGCAGTAGTAGTCTGGGCTAATGCGCCCCATCGCTGGGAAGGCCGCCTTGCGACCGGCCCACAGTTTGAGGCGCTGTTCCTCGTTCTGCGCGACGCGGATTTCACCCGCACCCGCATCCCTTAGCAAAACCTGAAGGTGCTCCATCTGGCATTCGACTTCGCTGGCCGGCCCGTCCAATTCGACCAGCAGCAGCGCCTCGACGCCCAGCGGGTAGCCGGCCCCGACAAAGCCCTCTACGGCTTCGATCGACAGCCGGTCCATGATCTCCATGCCGGCCGGCACCATGCCTGCGGCAATGACCTGCGCCACCGCTTCGCCGGCCGCCTCGATCGAAGGAAATACGGCCATCAGCGCCTGAGCGCGCTCGGGGCGGGGCAGGATGCGCAGCGTCGCTTCCGTTGTGATGGCCAGCAGGCCTTCCGAGCCCGTCAACAGTCCGAGTAAATCGCAGCCAGCCTGGTCCATGCCCTTGCCGCCGACGCGGACGATGTGACCGTCGGCCAGCACGACTTCCAGGCCCAGCAGATTATTGGTTGTCGTGCCGTACTTGAGGCAGTGCACACCACCCGAATTCTCGGCGATGTTGCCGCCTATGGAACAGGCTATCTGGCTAGATGGATCGGGGGCATAGTAGAAACCGTGCGCCGCCACTGCATCGCTAACGGCCTTGTTGGTCACGCCCGGCTGCACGGTGATCGTCCTGTTCTGCAGGTCGATGTCGAGCACCCTATTCATGCGCGCGGTACTCAGCACGATACCGTCCTCGCGCGGCAGCGCACCGCCCGACAGTCCCGTGCCAGCGCCCCACGGCACGATGGGAATATCGTGTTTTTCGCACGCTTTGAGCACGGCCGAAACTTCGTCGCCGCTTTCGGGCAGCGCCACGCACAGCGGCCGCTGGCGATAGGCCGAAACGGCATCGCACTCGTAGGCGACTAAATCCTCTTCGCGGTGAATCAGCTGGTCGGTGCGCAGCACGGCGCGCAGGGCGTCGACCAGCACGGCGCGGCGCTTTAGCCGCTCGGGTACAGGCTCGGGCACGTTCATATTCTACTCACTGCAACCTGGTCTCATACGCGACATAGGGAGGGATGCGTTGCCGATGCATATAGCGCCCTACAGCAGCTCGTCGGCATAGGCAAAGAGCGCGGGCGTTCCGCCCGTGTGGACGAAAATAAGGGTCTGCCCGCGATGCCACCAGCCCGCCTGCACGTGGGTCAGCAAACCGGCCATCGCCTTGCCGGTATACGATGGATCGAGCAACAGGCCCTCCGTGCGCGCCACGCGCTGAATGGCGTCTCGGCTGGCGTCGGTCAGCACGCCGTAATCCGGACCGACGAATTCGGCATAGCTCTCAAAGTCGTCGGTCGTAAAGTCCAGTTCCAGCTCCATGATCTGCGCACACTCGCGGGCCAATTCAGCGTGCGCGTGCGCAGCCTGGTCGTCGTCACGCGGCGACGGGCTGATGCCGACGATGCGCACGGCCATGCCCAGCGCCTTGAAGGCGACGGCCAACCCCACATGCGTATAGGCACCCGAGCACAGGTAGAGCGCATCGGGGCTCAGTCCCTGCGCTTGGATCTGATCCGCGAGTTCCAATCCACCCTCGACGTAGGCGATGGCGCGGTAGGCGCGCGCGTCCGTGCTGGTGTGAAACGGCCGGTGTCCAGCCGCGCGCAGGGCCTCCATTTTTTCTGCCACCGCAGCGCCTTGCGCACCCACTTCCGGCAGGTGCACCTCCGCGCCAAATAAGTGAGTCAGCAGCAAGTTGCCCTGGCGCTGCGCGTGCGCATCGCGACGGCCCACCACAACGGCCTTAATCCCCAACTTGGCCGCCACAGCCGCCGTCACTCTAGACTGGTTAGACTGCGCACCAGCCGAGTGCACCAGCACGTCACAACCCCGTTCGACCGCCTGGGCAATCTGATATTCAAACTCGCGGATTTTATTGCCGCCCATCGCCATCCCCGTGAGATCCTCTCTCTTCACATAGATGTCGGGGCCACCCACGGTTTCGCTCAAACGACCCAGTTTTTGTAAGGGGGTAGGCAGCGAAGCCAGGTGTAGACGCGGCAGCAGCGCCAGGCGAGCACGCAGCATTTCGGGCGCATATGTAGACAATTTCTACTCTTTTCTTAAACCGTTGATATAATTTGACTTATATTCATTTAATTCACATAAATTGAACGCTCGAGCGGCAAAGCGATTGCCCTCATAGGAAAAGATATTAGTTTAGATATAACAGCTATTTATGGCATGTCCAATCCCTCAAATTACCCTTTTGTCGCATCCAATCCTTCGTAAACTACGCATTAACAAAAAGATAGGAATTCCGTGGACCTAGTAGAAGCCATCCCGGAAAGGCTAGCCCCACACATACGCGGCGAGCTCAAACACGGCGAATTGCTCATGATCCTGCTGGCCGCTGATATACGCGCCGACGGACAGTACGGCGATTCGTGGTTTGCCCTAACGGACGAGCGCCTGATCGTCTTTCAACCAAACGACGACGGGGTGGATATCTCGCATATCCCCCTTGCCCAAGTCGAGCATATTCAGGTGCGCAACTACGTGGGCAGCGGTGCGCTCTTGGTCGAGCTAGCGGACGAAACGGTCGAGTTGGTCCGCTTCTCGCCCAGCGCCTACTTCAAGTTCTCCAGCATTCCTCGAGCCGTCGAAGCAGCCGGTATAGTCAAAGAAGAGGAAGCGCAGCCTGCGGCCGAAGAACCGGCATCTGTCAGCGTGGTCGAGCATTGCCCCACCTGCGGTCGCGCCTTCCGCCCCGGCACGAAGATATGCCCAAACTGCTTGGAAAAGAGCGAGACCTTCTGGCGGCTGTTCTCCTACATCAAACCCTATAAGAGCAAGGCCTTGGTCGGCTTCGCCCTGACCATTGCCCTGACCATAATAGGCCTATTGCCGCCGCAGCTCAACCTGATTCTCATCGACGAAGTGATCTTGCCGGCTATCGCCCCATACATGCAGACGGTCGACGGCATTCCGCAGCAGGTGCTAACGCCCGATGCCCCGCAGCAACCGCCCGATCACGCGCTGTCCATGTTGATCTGGGTGGTCTTGGGCCTGCTGGGCGTCTACATCGCGCGCGCGCTGACCAATGTCGCGCGCACACACACGCTGGGCTGGCTGGGGCAGCACATCGTGTACGATCTGCAAATCGAGCTGTTCAAGCACCTGCAGCTGCTCTCGCTGAACTTCTATAACACCCTGAGCACGGGACGCATCATGACGCGCGTGACCAGCGACACCGAACGCATGCGCACCTTTATCACATCTGGCTTTCAGGACATCGTCATTAACGTGCTGACGCTGGTCGGCATTTTCCTGCTCATGCTGTGGATGAACTGGGAGCTGACGCTGCTGGCGATGATTCCCATTCCATTCATGATCATTGGCACGCTGTTTTACCGCACGCGTATTCACTGGGTCTACCACCGCATCTGGCGGCGCATATCGACGCTAAACGCCATGCTGGCCGACAGCATTCCCGGCGTCAAGGTCGTCAAGGCCTTCGCTCAGGAACACCGCGAATTGGAGCGCTTTGATACGCGCAACACCGATCTGCGCGAATCGCAGATGGCCTCGATCAAAATGCGCGCCGTCTTTTTACCGGCCATCGCCTTTACCACCTCGGTCGGCTCGATCATCCTCTGGTGGTTTGGCGGCCATCGCGTGCTGTCCAACACGCTGACGCTCGGCGAACTGCAGGCCTTCATATCCTACATGATGATGTTCTACTCGCCCGTGCGTGCCCTGTGCACGCTCACCGAGCAGTTGGAGAGCGCCGCCACGACGGCCGAGCGCGTATTTGAGATTCTCGATACAGAAGCCGAAGTAGAGGACGGCCCCGATGCCATCGACCCCGGCCAGCTCAACGGCTCCGTCGAGTTCCGCAACGTATCCTTTACGTACGACGGTTCGGCCCGGATCCTCGACCGGATCAACTTTGATATTCAACCGGGAGAAATGATCGGCATCGTCGGCCACTCGGGTTCGGGTAAATCGACACTGGTCAACTTGATCTCGCGCTTCTACGACGCCAACGAGGGTCAGATCTATATAGACCACCATCCCATCACCGCCATTCAGCAGCAGAAGCTGCGCGCGCAGATCGGCGTCGTGCTGCAGGAACCCCTGCTCTTTCAGGGATCCATAGCCAAAAACATCGCCTATGGATACCCGCAGGCAACGCGCGAAGAAATCGTCGAATCGGCACGGGCGGCCAACGCACACAAATTTATCATGAACTTTCCCGACGGATACGACACGCAGGTCGGCGAGCGCGGCGGTCGCCTGTCCGGCGGCGAGCGCCAGCGTATCTCCATAGCCCGCGCACTCATCGGCAACCCGCGCATTCTCATCCTAGACGAGGCAACGGCCTCGGTCGACACACAGACGGAATACGAGATTCAGGAAGCGCTGGAGCGCCTGGTCGACGGCCGCACCACCTTTGCCATCGCCCACCGTCTATCCACCCTGAAGAATGCCGACCGGCTGTTGGTGCTTGATCGCGGGCGCATCGTAGAAGTGGGCACACACGAAGAGCTGCTTTCTAGGGACGACGGGGTCTACCGCAACCTGGTCAATATGCAAACGGAAATGGCGAGAGTGAGGGCCATATAATGAGCGAAGAAACGGGCGTATCCAAGGGCTATTCCTACGCCGATTTTCTGCTAGACCCCGATCAGCTCCGCTGCAGCCGCTCGCCGCACGGCAGTCTCATTCTGCACATCGGCGACGAAGAATATCACGACCTCAATATTCGCCGCGCCTTTCCGCTAGAAGAGAGCAACCGCTATATCGGATTTTTTCAGCACGACGGCACGGAGCTAGGCCTGCTCGAAGACCCTTCCCAATTGGAGGAGGAGAGCCGGCACGTCCTGCAGGAAGAGTTAGATAAAATCTATTTCCAACCGCGCATAACCGCCTTTAACAGCCTCGACGAAGAGTTTGGTGTGCTGCGCGGCCATATCGAGACGACCAGCGGACCGCGACCGCTGGAAATTCGCGGCTACCGCCAAAACGTGCGCATGCTGTCGGGCCAGCGCGCCATCGTCGAAGACGTCGACGGCAATCGCTATTTAATCGAAGACTGGCCGTCTCTGCCACAGCGCATCCGCGAAATCCTGGGCCTTTGACAGCGCTGCTGGTCGGCCTGCTGGTCTTCGCGCTCAACCTGCCCTTTGGCTACTGGCGCGCCGGTTTGCGCAAGCTGTCCCTGCAGTGGTTTCTCGCCATCCATCTGCCCGTTCCCCTGGTCGTCGCGCTGCGCTTTGTCGCCGACCTCGATTGGACCTTTATTCCCTTTTCCGTCGCCTGCTTTTTCGCCGGCCAGCTGCTCGGCGTTCGCCTAGGTCGCCAGCGAGGTCGCACGCCCGCTTAGCGATGCGCTTGTAGCGCGTCGAAGGCCTCCCGATATACGCTCAGATAATCTGCGGAAAACAGCGCAAAAACCACGCGCTGTAAAGCGGCGCTCTCGGACAGAACGTCTGCAACTGCGCGCAGGGCAATCGGGGCGGCTTCCACGACCGGATAGCCGTAGACGCCGCAGCTGATCGCCGGAAAGGCGACGCTCCGCGCACCGCATTCCAGGACCCGCTGTAAACTATTGACGTGGCAATCGCGCAGCCGTTCGGCGTCGCTTTCAACCCCGCTGTACACCGGCCCCACGGTGTGAATCACCCAGCGCGCGGGCAGGTTGTAGCCGGCGGTAATTTTGGCCTGCCCTGTCGCACAGCCGCCCAGCGTCTTGCACTCGGCCAACAGCTGTGGACCGGCGGCGCGGTGAATCGCTCCATCTACACCGCCACCGCCCAGCAGCGTGCGATTGGCCGCGTTGACGATCGCATCGACGGGCAGCCGCGTTATATCGCCCTCCACTAGCTCTATGCGCCGTAGATCATTCATGCACTTTCTTGACATGGGCCATGCACTGCAGCCATCTTACGGCGCGCTGACGCACCCTCTCGATTCCAATGCAAAGAGCTTATCATGCAGGACAAACCTCCTTTACACCGCTGTCCCGAGTGCAGGGGATCCGGCTGCGCACAGTCGCTGCACGCCCCCGACGAGAGCGTCTTTCTCTTTCCTCGCTGCGAGACGTGCAGGGGCAAGGGACAGCTCGATCAGCGGCAGTACGACGCCTATCTGCGGGCGCGAAAAGGTTAGCGACCTGCGGCGGCACTACGCGCCGATCCGCGCAATTGTCTGACAAATCGCCGCAACGGCCTCTTCGCGCTCGCGCGCGTCGGCCATACCGCCGGGAATCACCCAGTCTGCATGGGCGCGAGTCGGCGCGTTGTACTGCTCGTGCTGCCAGCGCACCGATTCCAGATAGTAGTTAGCGATAAACTCGCAGTCTTCCAGCTTCTTCATATTGCGGCGAATGCGGCGTACGATGCGCTCGTCTGCGGCCGCTTCGACATAGAGCTTGAGATCCATCAGCGCGCGCAGCGGCTCGAACCACAGCACGAGAATGCCCTCCAAAATCACCACGTCGCAGTCGGCCGACCGCAGCGCGCCGCACGCCTCAAACATCTCCGCCTGTTTAAAAGAATCGGGCTCGTTGTAGGCCGGGTGGTGCTGACCGTCAATCTGCGAGTAATATTGGGGCATATCGTCGGGCTTTTTGAAAAATTGATCTTGGCCGACGACCTCCACGCGCAGCGGAGTTAGGCGCTCGGCCATCTGCGCGGCCAGCGTGCTCTTGCCCGAAGCGCTCCCCCCGCCCATGCCTATGTAAAATGGACGGCGGCTTCCCGCTGCCAGCCAGCGCTCGACGGCGCTGTGCAAGATCGCCTCAATCGACAAAGTACGCCTGCATTTTCTCCATGCCGATTTTAGCTACTTCCAGCGGATCGCGCGTCCACAGTTCGGGGTTGAACAGTTCCAGCGACACATAGCCCTCGTAGCCCTGTGCCAGCGCCAAGCGCTCGATTTCCCGCAGGGGGCCAACGCCGTCGCCCGGCAGCACGCGATCGGCATCCGACTGCTCGGCAAAAGGCTTGTCGCCCGGCGCATCATTCCAGTGCCAGATGGCTACTTTATCGCCCGGCACCTTGGCGATGCTCTCTATGGGGCCGCCACCGCGCACAATGTGAAAGGGATCCATAATCAGCGACGAATCGGGATGGTCGGCCTCTTCGACGATCTGCCAAGCCTGGTCAATGGTGTAGACGCTTTTCATGAAGCCGAGATATTCCATGGCCGGCTTGACGCCGATTTCGGCGCCGATTTCCAGCAGCTCCCGGTAGTCGGCCCCGCCGCGACTCAGATCGAACGGCTCCATTGGCGGACTGGCAATAACGTACTCGGCTCCCACGGCGGCGGCCTGCTCCATGCGCCGTTTGGCCTCCTCCAACGCACCGGCGTGCGCCGTGCCCGTTGAGCCGAGCCAGCCGTGCACGGCAATGCAGGTCGGCGCGGCAAGCCCGTGGTCTGCCAGCGCCTGCACCACGTCATCCAGCGCGCCGCCGCCGTCCTGATGCGCCGTCAAATCGTCGTTCCACAATTCAATTGCACTGAATCCCGCCGCACCGGCGATGCGAATCTTTTCCATAAGACTTGCCGGGCGGATCGTCGAGCTATTGAGGCAGTATTCTATTCGAGCCATTGTATTCCTTTCTCCACTTATACTTCTGCAACGGTACGCGGACAGACCGCTCAGGCCACGCACCAATAGTCCACACCTTCTTCCAAACCCCACGCTCTCAGCTGGGAGCGTATCAACTCGCGCGCGCCGCGCGATGCCACGGCGGCCAGCAGCACGGGATTGGCAAAGCGCTTCCACCAGGCCATCGCGTCATCGGGCCCCACGACCGGAGCACCGCGCAGCGTGCCGCCAATTTTCTTCGGCGTTATATCGATAAAGGCGTCGGGCTGCGCACCGCCGCGCTGCAGGTGCTTTGCCAAACGACGCCCCGTTTTTCCCGCACCCCATACGATGAGACCATCGCGCCGGCTCAGAGGCCCTTTGATCAGGTAGTGGGCTTTCGTGCGCAAAAAATTTTCCACCGAATAGCGGCTGTCCGTGTGCGTTACGCGATGGGCGTGCTCGCGCCAGTAAAAAAGCACCTCTGGTACTTTGGCAAAGCGCTTGCCGGCCAAATAGTAGCGCATCCATAGGTCGTAATCTTCCGGCCATCCGCGCTCCTGATAGCCATTCATCTCCAGCAGTTCGACGCGGCGCAGCATGGCTGTCGGATTGGCTATGGGGCTTTCGATAAAAATTTCGCGAACGATATCGCGCTGCTCAACTAGCCCATTGAGCCACTGCTCGTAAATGCGCATCCCCTCGCCTACCCCCTCCTCGGCAAAGGTCTCGACGAGGCAGCTCACCACGCTTAAGCCGGCATCAGCGTCAAATAATTCAACCTGCTTTTTCAGGCGGTCACGGTGCATGCGATCGTCGGCATCCATGCGCGCTATAAATTCACCGCGGCAGTGCTGCAATCCCCTATTGGGCGCAGCGACTACACCGGCGTGCTCGGCAAAGAGCGGCCGCACGCGCGCGTCGCGCCGAGACCACGTGCGCAAGACTTCCGCACTCCCGTCCTCCGAGCCGTCGTCGACGGCTACGACTTCGATGTCTTCAAAGCTCTGCGCCAGCGTGCTATCCAGCGCTTCGTCAAGCGTTTCCGCCGCGTTGTACAGCGGCATTAACACCGACACGCGCGGTGGATTTCCCGTGGTGTTCATCATAGAGACACTTAGTATAACACCTTGACAGATTAGAAAACAACTAGCGTTCTTCTGCCCCTATGTTACACTTAAAATCCGATGGCGATATAGAGAAAATTCGCGCGGCCGGGCGCATCGCAGCCGAAGCGCTGCTGCGCGTGCAGGAGGGTCTAGGCGTCGGCGTTACCACCGATCAGCTAGACGCTATAGCCGATCGCTACATTCGCTCCCAAGGAGCCCAGGCCAGCGCATTGGGCTATCGCGGCTTTCCCAAAAGCACCTGCATTTCGGTCAACGACGAAATTGTGCACGGCATTCCCGGCGAGCGCGTGCTCAACGACGGTGATATCTTGGCCGTCGACATCGCCGTAAAAAAGGACGGCTTTCACGGCGATATGAACGCCACTATGGTTCTCGGCAACGCATCGGCCGAAGCACGCCATCTCGTCGCGACGACGCGCGAGTGTTTGGAGCGCGCCCTGGCATGTGCCACGGCCGAGCATCGACTCGGCGACATTGGCCATGCGATCCAATCGCACGCCGAGGGAGAGGGTTTTTCCGTGGTGCGCGAATACTGCGGCCACGGCATCGGCCGCGACTTTCACGAAGAGCCACAGCTGCTGCACTATGGGGTCGCCGGCACCGGCCGACGGCTGCAGTTGGGTATGGTATTTACCATCGAACCCATGATAAACCAAGGCGTAGCCGAAACGCGCCTGCTCGATGATGACTGGACGGCCGTCACCGCAGACGGCAAGCTGTCGGCCCAGTTTGAGCACACAGTAGCAATCACGGCGGCAGGGCCAGACATCCTCACGCGCTTTGACGACCTGCCCTTCTGATCCTTGCTACGAACCCGACACTAGCTATATTTAAGGGTTGATTTCACTTACCGCTGTTTTACAGGAGCGCTACTATGTCGAACAAAACTTCAGGTGAAGAGGGCGGCGAAGAAGAAGTTGCCGATTTTTCCTTTGACCCCGGCTCGCAAATTGAGCTCGAGTTAGAAGAGACCTGCTGCGTCACGGGCGAGCCCGTCAGCGGAGGGTTTTGTCGCTTTCCCGACTACGTCAACGGCACGCTGATGGTCATGTCTAAAAAGGCCATGATCGACCACCTGCGCACCAGCACCTCTATTGAAACGTTCAAGAAAGTGCTGGTCAAGCGCCACGGCAAAGCGATTCTCAACGAAGACTTCTACGCCAACTACTAGCGGCACGCCTAACGCAAAAAAGCGGGGACGGCATTGTGATAGCCGTCCCCGCTTTTTTGCGTTCTCCTGCGCGCGCTCAGGAACGCGCTAACAGGGCGTCAATATCTTCGCTGAGGGCACCGCGCGGATTGAGCTTGCCCTTGCTATCGTGCGGCACGCCGATGTGCCTCTGGTAGATGCGACCCTGTCGGTCGATCACAAACGTCATTGGTATGCCCATCGACCCCGCATTGCCGCGCACAAACTGGCGCACCAAGTCGTGGCCACCATCGTGCACGATCGGATAGTTGATGTCGTAGCGCTCGATGAACTTGCTCAGCAGCGGCCGAACTTGCTCGGCCGAACCCTGGTCGAGCGAGACGCCAATAATGGCTACTTTCTCCGGATCGTAATCGTCGCGCATCTTGACCAAATCGGGAATTTCGTAGCGACACGGGCCGCACCAGGTTGCCCAAAAGTTGAGCAGAACCACGCGCCCCTTATACTCGCGCAGGTCGACGATTTCGCCTTCGTGGTTTTCTATCTCGTAAAACTGTTCCGGTGGAAAAGCAACTTCTCCCCCTCCGCTTTCGGCCACTTCCGGCTCTTCGCCGGCACATCCCGCGCCTGCAGCCCAAGCCAAACAACACAGCAACACCGTTTGCATCAACAAGCGCATAACACCCCCTACGAGTTCATTGGCCAAATGCACTGGGAATATAGAATGCGCCTTGTCGCTGTCAACGCCGGACCACAGTTGTTGGACGTTCCGTCAGGCGCGATGGCGCCAGCGCTCTTCGCGCACTTGGACGGCGGGCGGCTGGATCTGCGCCGTCAGCGACGTGCGCGGTGAGCCCAGCATATCATCGAGGCCCTGCAGCAGGTCGTCACAGGGCGCAACCCGCACCGTGCGCGAACGGATAACGGCGTCTTTTTCTCCGCCATTGCGCACGTGCAGCAGCAGTTCGCAGTCACCCGCGTAGCGATCGCAGTGCGCTTTGAGGTCGCCCAGCAGTTGGTCGTTCACTTCTTCGTGCAGCAGCTGCACATTGACGGCCTTGGTCAATTTCTCGCGCGCCTCTTCAAGCGGCATGGCCCGCTCCGCCTGCAGGCTCAAGCGCCCGTTGCGCTCCGACACCCGCCCCTCGACCATAATCACTGAGTCCTCTTCCAGCAGGGTCTCGCAGCTGGCGAATACCTCGGAGAAAAACGCCACATCGCCCTTGCCTCCCATATCTTCCAGCGTAACAAAAGCGAAAGCCTGGCCGCGTTTGTCGTAGAGCTTGCGCACCTGCGAAACCAGACCGCCGACGCGCATCGAATAACCGTCGCGCTGCTTGTCCATCTCGCTGAGCGGAGTGGCAAAGCTGCGCAGGTCGCGCACGTGCGACTTGAGCGGATGACTCGACACGTAGAAACCGAGCAGCTCGCGCTCTTTGGCGAGCATTTCCCGCTCGTTCCACGCCTCGACCTCGGGCAGCTCGTGCTGTTCCAATTCAACGGGCGCGTCACCGCCGCCGCCAAATAGACTAATTTGGCCCTTTTCGCGCCGTTCCTGCTCTTTCTGTGCCACGCGTAGGGCTAGGTCTAGGGCCTCCAGCTTTTGCGCGCGATGGCCCTCCAGACCGTCTAGCGCACCGGCGGCGATCAGGCTCTCAATGACGCGGCGATTGACCGCCTTGAGATCAATCCGCTCACAAAATTCGAATAGGGTTTCGTATGGGCCGCTCTGCACGCGCGTATCGACCATGCTCTGCACGGCCCCCTCGCCGACGTTTTTGATAGCTGCCATCCCATAGCGAATGCCCTCTTCGGTCGGCGTAAAGTAGAGCGTGCTCTCATTGACGTCGGGCGGCAGGACCGGAATGTCCATGCGGCGGCAGTCGTCGAGCAAAATGGTAATGCGCTCGGTGTTGTTGCGATCCATCGTCAGGCTCGCCGACATATACTCCTTGGGGTAGTTGGCCTTTAGATAGGCGTTTTTGTAGGCCACTTCGGAATAGCAGGCCGCATGCGACTTGTTGAACGCATAGCCGGCAAAGACTTCGATATCGGCAAAGAGCTTTTCGGCAATTTTCTTATCGACGCCATTCTCCACGCAGCCGCCGACGAAATCCTTTTTCATCTTCGCCATTTCCTCGGGCTTTTTCTTGCCCATGGCCTTGCGCAAGATATCGGCCTGGCCCATGCTGAAACCGGCTAGGTCGCGCGCGATGCGCATCACCTGTTCCTGGTAGACCATAATGCCGTAGGTCGCCTCGAGGATGGGCTCCAGTTTCGGATGGTCGTAGATGACTTCAATTTCGCCGTGCTTGCGCCCGATAAAGGTGGGTATGTTTTCCATCGGACCCGGTCGGTAGAGCGCGTTCATGGCGATGATATCTTCAATGTTGTCCGGCTTGAGCTTGCTCAGGTACTCGCGCATGCCACCCGACTCGAACTGGAAGACGCCAATGGTTTCGCCGCGGCCAAACAGCTCGAACGTCGGGCGATCTTCCCAGGATATACTGTCGAGGTCGAAGTCGGGCTGGTGTAAGCGGATCAGGCGCACCGCCTCGTCCATCAGCGACAGTTCCTTCAGTCCGAGAAAATCCATCTTGAGCAGGCCAACCTCTTCGCAGGTTGGTCCATCGAACTGCGTGGTTACCCGACCGTCTTTGGGCGCTTTGTAAAGCGGCACGTAGTCGGTCAGATCAGACGGCGCGATAATCACCGCACAGGCGTGCACCGAAGCGTGGCGTGCCAGTCCCTCCAAGCGGCGCGCATAGTCGATGAGTTGACCTTTTTCGTCGCGCGCCTCGGCCATCTGCTGCAGCTCCGGCACGCGATCAACCGCTTTGTCGATAGTCATTTTGAGTTCGGCCGGAACCAATTTGGCAATGCGGTCGACTTCGCCAAAGGGCATTCCGAGCACGCGCCCCACATCGCGCACCACCGCCTTGGCACCCATGGTACCAAACGTAATGACCTGCGATACGTTTTTCTCGCCGTACTTATCGACGACGTATTTGAGCACTTTGTCGCGATCGACGTCGGCAAAGTCAATGTCGATATCCGGCATGGATATGCGTTCCGGATTGAGAAAGCGCTCAAAGAGCAGATCGTATTTGATCGGATCAGTATCGGTGATGCCCAGGCAGTAGGATACGAGGCTACCGGCGGCCGAACCGCGACCCGGTCCGACGGAAATACCACTCTGACGTGCGTAGTTAACAAAGTCCCAGACGATGAGGAAATAGCCGGAAAACCCCATCTTGGTGATCACGTCTAATTCGTAGTCGAGGCGCTCGCGCACTTCGCTTTCTATCGCGTTGTAGCGCTGCTCTAAGCCCTCTTTGGCCAAATTGACCAGATAGTTTTCACTGTTGTCATAGCCATGAGGGATGGGAAATTCAGGCATGTGCATGGTGCCAAATTCCAGCTCGACATCGCACTTTTCAGCAATTTCCAGCGTGCGCTCGGCGGCACCGGGCAGGTCGCTAAAGAGCGCGTGCATCTCGTCGGGCGACTTCATGTAGAGCCCTTCGGGATAGCACATGCGATTGTCGTCCCCGATGTTTTTGCCCGTCTGTATGCAGATCAGCGCATCGTGCGCAGCGTGGTCGTCGGAGCGCAGAAAGTGGAAGTCGTTGGTGGCGACCAGCGGCACGCCGAGCTTTTTGTGCAGGCGCAGCAAGCCGTCGTTGACCTTCTCTTCTATGTCGATTCCGTGGCGCTGGATCTCCAAGTAGTAATCGTCGCCAAAGATTTCCATAAACTCGCGCGCGACCTTTTCGGCCTCGGCAACGCCTTCGCGCTGAATCATGTGCGGCACTTCACCGCCCACGCAGGCTGACAGACAAACGAGCCCCTCGCTGTATTCGCGCAGCAGCTCCTTATCGATGCGCGGATTGTAGTAATAGCCCTCTGTATATCCCTTGGAAACTAGCTTGGTGAGGTTGCGATAGCCGGTGGCGTTCTTGGCCAATAGCACCAAGTGGTTGGAGGCGTGGGCCAGGCCGCGAGCCGCCTTGCGCAAGTGGCGACTTTCGATGGCCACGTACACTTCGCAGCCTATGATTGGCTTGATGCCAACCTCTTTGCACGCCTTGTAATGCTCAATGACGCCAAAGAGATTCCCGTGGTCGGTAACGGCCATGGCCGGCATGCCGAGTTCGGCCGCCGTTTCCGCCATTTCCCGTATGCGACAGCCGCCGTCAAGCAGGCTGTACTCGCTGTGGCCATGCAGGTGCACAAAACCAGCCGATGCCATGCAAATCCTCCGAAATGTTGCCCGAGGCAGCTTGCTGCAGCCACCGTTAGGACGAATCCGTATGCGTAGAATAAAACGACAAAACCTGGCCGGGACACGACCAGGTCGGCAAGGGGAGCACCTCGTCGAAAGCAATGTCGAAAAGGGGTCGAAAAGGCCTGACGTGACCAAACATAGCCAATAGAAAATTGCTTGTCAATCGACCCATACAGCGAGTGAAAAAATTGTTTTTATTATATTTAAGCTATTGTTTTAATTTGATTTGTATTCAAATGGGCAAGCCGTAGTGTCGTCCATTATAAATGCCCTTGTAGCTTGTTTTTCTAGGTGGTTACGACCTTCGCTGAAAGGCTCAAAAAAAATCTGCGCATGTGGGGCCGCGGCGCGCTGGCCGCCTGTTGTGAACCCACCTTATATTAGCGCATACACTAGACCGAGGTGCCATGGGCAAAAAAATTATCGTCGTCGCCGGCGCACGACCCAACTTTATGAAAGTCGCTCCCATTCTGGCCGAACTGCGCGGCGATCCACAGCGTTTCGAGCCGCTGTTGGTGCATACCGGCCAGCACTACGACTACCAGATGTCAGAAGTGTTCTTCGACGAGTTGGAACTGCCCCCTCCCGACGTCTACCTCGACGCCGCGCGCGCCCATCCCAGTCGGCAAACAGCCGACATTATCGCCAAATTCGACGAGGTGCTCGAGCGCGAAGAGCCCGACCTCGTGCTGGTCGTAGGCGACGTCACCTCAACGGACTCCTGCGCCATCGCTGCCAGCAAGCGCGACGTGGCGTTGGCCCACGTCGAAGCCGGTTTGCGCAGCCGCGACCGCCGCATGCCCGAGGAGCGCACGCGCCTGGTAACCGATGCGCTTTCCGACCTACTCTTTACCTACTCAGACGACGCCGACGCCAACCTGCGCGCCGAGAACGTGCCCGCAGAGTGCATTTTCCAGGTCGGCAACGTCATGATTGACACGCTCTTCCGCTTTCGCGCCAAGGCGGCCGATTCAACGGTTCTCGACGAAATCGGCGTGCGACCTAAGGAGTATGCGCTAGCGACGATGCACCGTCCCTCCAACGTCGACGATCCGCACGCACTGGCCGAACTGCTCGGCGCCTTTGCCGAAATCGGCGCACACATAGCCATCGTATTCCAGCTCCATCCGCGCACCAAGGATCGCATTGAGCGCTTCGGGCTACAGGACGCACTCAGCGCCATACCCAATCTGCACTTGATCGGACCACAGGGCTATCTGGACATCGTAAAATTAGAGGAGAATGCGCGCTTGGCCCTGACGGACTCGGCGGGCATAGCAGAAGAGACAACCGCCCTACAGGTGCCCTGCCTGACGCTGAGAGAGAACACCGAGCGCCCCGTCACCATTGACCAGGGCAGCAACCAGTTGGTCGGATGTCAGAGGGAACACATCGTGCAAAGCGCACGCGCTGCCTTGGACGAACAGCGCGAGGATTATCCGGTCCCACCGCTGTGGGACGGACGCAGCGCCGAACGCCTGGTCAACGTGCTGCGCAAAGGCATTGTCCGACGCAGGAGCTACTGAGCGCTAGCCTGCTCGCGGGCGCGCTGCGCCTTGAGCTTCATGGCCAGCACCAGAAGCGTATCGAGCACCTCATTGCTCTCAAACGGCTTCTGATGGACAAAGTCAAACGGCTCGCAGCGCGGGTCACCCCTATCCAAATACCAACCCGTCAGCAAAACTGTGGCAATAAACGGGATGCGTCGCTTCACTTCGACTGCCACCAAGTCACCCGACATATCCGGCAGGCCCAGGTCGATAATCGCAGCGTCAAATTCGACCGCTCCATCGCTCAACGCACGCAGCGCCGATGCCCCGTCGTAGAACACCGTCGCCTCGTGGTGGCGCCCCACAAGGCGGGACAGGGTAAGCGCGAATACCTTGTTATCTTCGACGATGAGCACGCGGCCCGAACCCCCATCTGAGGCGGGCAGTTTCTCGGCAGCGAGAGCCGGCGGTTCGTCTCGTGCCGTGTCCTCCACAGCCGGACTCTGAAGGGGCAGTTTGATCGTGAAGCGCGTCCCCTCACCCACCTTGCTGTCGACCTCTATCTCGCCACCGGCTCCGACGATCGCATTGTACGCCGTCGTCATGCCAAGCCCCGTGCCAACAGTCGACTTCGTAGAGAAAAAGGGCTCAAAAATGCGCAGCCGCGTTTCCTCGTCCATACCGCGGCCAGTGTCCGTATACTCGATGGTCACCCAGCCGTCTGCACTGTGCGAAACAATGCGAATTTCGCCGTTTTCACCTTCGATCGCTTCAATCGAATTGGTGATTAGGTTGATGAATACATCGTGCAGCTTGCCCTCTACAGCACGGACATAAACACCGGCCTCCAACTCGCGATGGACACCTATCCTGCAATTGCGCGCACGCGCCTCGTCGTGCCACAAATAGCGGGTGTGACTTATTGCCTTATCGACAACCTCGTTGAGCAAGACAGTTCCAAAGCGATCGTCCGCATCCCTCTTGTAGAGCGAATTCATATCGCGTATCAGGTCGCGGGCGCGCATGGCGCCCTGCACGATTTCTTCGACATCCTTCATTTGGCTGGGGTCACTAATTTTCGTGCCCAACAAGAAGGCCGGACCCGTTATACAGGCGAGGATATTGTTTAAATTATGGCTCATGCCAGCGCACAGCTCCCCCGTTGCGCGCAGACGCTGCGTGCGCACCAGCTGGTCTTCCGACTCTTTCTGATGCGATATATCGACGAACGAGTGAATTGTATTCGTGCCAGAGCTCGCTTCCGATACCGTGCTCTGCAGATATACCCACGTATTCTCGTCTGTGCGGAGGCGCAGCTCGCACGCGTTTTCTTTCTCTGCTGTTGCTACAGAGCGCAGATAGGTGTGAATCTGATCCTGAAAATCGGCAGCAATCCAATCGATCAGCTTGGAACCGACAATCACTTGCCGCTCTTCGCTCAGCATTGCACATGCCGTATTGTTGACCTCTGTTATTACACCCTCTCCGTCGCTGCTTATAATGCCAACCGGTGTGCTATTGAGCAGTCGATTGTACCGCGCATTGAACAACTCGAGCTCGTGCTCGCGCATGCGCAGTTCTTCTTTTACCTGCTCGAGTTCTGCCTGATGCGTAGATAAGTGGCTTATCACTTCCTCCACGGCATCTCTGAGGGGGCGCTCTACTCCCTCCAAGCCGGCCTCTATGAATCGCTTTTTTATTTCGATTTCGTCTTTGGCTGACATGAACTCACTCTCAATCTAGCCGTTGGCTGAGATACCATGCGATCAGCATATCGATGGGGCCACCGTTGAAAAGCCGTTCGTACCGCGCGTTGGCGAGTAGATCGCGCTGATAGGAGCGCAATTCCTCGTTTTGCCTCTCAAAATCTACGCGATACGCCGACAGATCGTAAACCAATGAGCCTAACGCTGCGTGCGAATCGCCGGGGGCTGGCCCGGCTTGCTCTATATGTGTCGTCGGGCTTTGTCGATTAACTCGTCGTGAGACCCCTCACCCAGCGCTCATTCCAATGGGTGAGACACCCTGGAGTTGTCTGATTGATTAGACGCGATTGGGCACCTATTATATCTACTTATGAACATAGTCTAATTATACCGATTACTCAATTCCGCTGAGTGCACTTCTGCCCATACGGCAACTTGTACGCTAGGCGGGTCGACCAAAGAAAAAATCATGAATCCACTAACGCTAAAGAGAAATATACTCGGCTTCGAGGTGCACTACGGCCACCGCGCGCCTCTGACTCTCTACCGAGCGTCAGAAGAGCTCCCACGCACGGACTCGCCCAAGCCCTGCTTTGCCCCTATTTACACGCCTGGCGGCACGCTTATCACCGAGTATCGACCCGCCGATCACACCTGGCATACGGGCCTCTACTTTGGCTGGGTGCATGCCAATGACGCCAATCTATGGGGGGGGCCTTGGTATGTGCCGGAAAAAAAGCAATACGAACACGTGGCCGACACGCACGGGGTGCAGCGCCACGACCATTTTTCCCGCTTTGAATCAGGAGACGTCGTCGCCGTGGAAGAAGCGCTTTCATGGCTGGACGCTCATGACACCGTTTTTGCCCGGGAAACACGCACATACAATTTGGAGCAAATCGAAGGCGGCACGCGCTGGCATATCAGCACGCGTATAGAACCAACCGGCGATGGACTGACCCTCGGCGCTAGTCGGGCCGCCCGCTACAGCGGTTTGGAGCTGCGCATGGGGCCCCCCTTTGCCGATGCATTCCACTACGATAGCGAAGGCCGCCAGCAGCATGAGCAGATCATGGGGCAACGGGCTCGCTGGGTCGCAGCGCGCGGTGCGGTGGGCGGCTGCGTCGCCATGATGGACCATCCGAACAACCCGCGCCATCCCGTAACATGGTTTGCACGCAAAAACTTACTCGGTGCCGGACTGCTGATGGAAGGCGATCTAGAAATTGCGCATGGCCACGCTCTGGACCTATCGTACGCCTTCTTTGTATTCGAAGCAGACCCGGGGGCTGCACACTGGGAACGCCACTACGAAGCGTTCAGTACCCCGTAGTTGGTCAGCCGCCGTGCGCTTGACTTCCGGCGCTGCGCAGATACTATCCCTGGTGAAAAAGTGCTTCCTCGCACCGTGCGTTGACAGCCATCTATGCGTACAATTCAAACATACGTTTGAATCAAACAAACATTGGATTATGACTGCTTTTTCCAGCGCGACCACTGCCGACGAAGAAGAGGCGAGCGCGACGCGTACTCGCCTCCTGGACGTGGCCGAACAGCTCTTTGCCCAGCGAGGTATTGACGCGACTTCGCTGCGCGCGATAACGGCTGCGGCCGGCGCCAATTTGGCTTCCGTCAATTACCACTTCGGATCAAAGGATGCGCTCTTTCGCGAAGTTGTTGCCCGGCGCATCGGCCCAGTTAACGCCGAGCGCCTGCGCCTGCTCGACGAGGCCCAGCGCAAAGCCAACGGCAATCCCTCGCTCGAAAGCGTGCTCAGCGCCTTTTTAGCTCCCGCACTCCACCTGCAGTCGCAAAGGCCGCAGGAGGGCAAAAATACCATGCATCTCATGGGGCGCCTCTACAGCGATCCGCGCGCCGACGAGCTAAAAAAGCTGCTTTACGGCGAATTCAAAGAAGTATTTCAGCGCTTTACCCCCGCACTCAAGCGCGCCGCACCGGATTTAGAACACGACGAAATTATCTGGCGCTTTTTTTTCGTCGTCGGGGCCATGGCGCACCTTATGAGCGCTGGTGACGTGCTCGACCACGCCTCAAATGGGCTGTGCAATCTCGAAGATGTCGAAGCCAATCTCAGCCGTCTCGTGGCCTTTAGTGCTGCCGGATTTCGCGCACCAAACTCACGCCCTATTTAAGGTCTGGCATATCATGGATTTGAGGATGATATCATGAAGTCGATTGTCTCGATAATGGCTCTGGCGCTAGGCGCATGCGCTTCGGTAGCGCCTACACAGCACCCGGATATAGCCGTGGACGTCCCCCCCACGTGGGCAGATGGCAGCGGCACCCCACTCCAGCACTGGTGGGCTCAGCTCGGCGATGCGCGTCTCGACAGCCTGGTGCAGCAGGCACTGAGCGGCAACCTCGACCTGCGGATTGCGGCGGCGCGCCTCGAACAGGCACAGGCGCAAGCACGGATAGCCGGTGCCCCCCTACAGCCGGGAATCGCGCTCGGTGGCTCGGGATCAAAGCGCAAACAGAACTTTGTCGGCTTTCCCATTCCCGGGAGTCAGGGCCAAGTGCTGAGCACGACGACCTATAACTACGGCGTCAATTT
This sequence comes from Gemmatimonadota bacterium, assembly GCA_038128265.1. GTDB lineage: Bacteria > Latescibacterota > UBA2968 > UBA8231 > UBA8231. Next base: position 17,699 of record JAYPJE010000021.1, on the reverse strand, counting down.
GAGCGCGAGTTGGGAACTGGATCTGTGGGGAAGCCTACGCGCCGGAACGCGCGCCGCCATGGCCGATGCCGAAGCAGCGCGGTCGGAATACAGCGGTGCCCAGCTGTCACTCGTTGCGCAGACGGCACGCGCTTATTTCGCCGCCGTCGAGGCCGAACGCCAGGTCGAACTGGCAGGCGCTACCGTCGAAAACTATCGCCTTTCCAACGAGCAGATTGACCGCCGCTACCAGCGCGGCCTCAGCGCTTCGCTGGAACTGCGCCTAGGGCGCGCCAACCTAGCGGCAGCCGAAGCAGTCCTCGAGCAGCGCCACCAGCAGTTGGACCGCAGCCGGCGCCAACTGGAGCTACTGCTCGGACGCTATCCGAGCGGGCGCATTGCCACGAGCGAAGCACTGCCCACTATGACCGCCTCAGTGCCAGTCGGCCTGCCTGCCGACTTGGTCAGTAGACGACCCGACCTGGCCGCGGCCGAGCGCCGTTTAGCCGCGGCGGAAAATCGCTTATCACAGGCGCGCAGCCAGCTGCTGCCGCGCATCAGCTTGACCGCGTCGACGGGCACCTCCTCCAACGAGCTGAACAACCTGCTCAACGGCGACTTTTCCGTGTGGAACCTGCTGGCCAATATCAGCCAACCCCTCTTACAAGGAGGGCGTCTGCGCGCGGGAGTCGATCTGGCCAAGGCCGGCGCCGAGAGTGCCCTAGCCGCCTACGCCCAGAGCGCGCTGCGCGCCTATGCCGAGGTAGAACAGGCCCTCGCCGCAGAGCAGTTTCTCGCACGGCAGGAAAATGCGTTGCAAACAGCCAGCGTCGAAGCCCGTGCCGCGCGCACGCTGGCTGAAGACCGCTACGCCAAAGGCCTGTCCAACCTGATCACGCTGCTCGATGCTCAGCGGCGCGCGTTCGACGCGGAGAGCCGCTTGCTGACCGTGCAGCGCCAGCGCCTCGATGCACGCATCGACCTCCACCTCGCCCTCGGCGGCGATTTCAGCGATGCACCACTCGCCTTTCAACACGCGGAGACCACGCGATGAAAACAGTGTTCAAAACAATATTTCCCATACTCATTCTCGCCGTTGGTGCCGGTGCGTTTGCCATGTTGGTATCCATGCAGACGGAACCGGAGCGCATCGAGCGACCCTATGTAGGGCCGCTGGTCGAGGTCATCTCGGCTCCGGCACAGCGCGTGCAGGTTGTAGTTGAGGGCCAGGGCACGGTGCGCCCCGACGCCCAAATTAGTCTGGTGCCGCAGGTGTCGGGCGTCGTCGTTTGGAAAGACGAAAACTTCAAGCCGGGCGGAGCCTTTGCCAAAGGCGATATGCTCTTCCGCATAGATCCACGCGACTACGAACTGGCCGTCCGCCAGGCAAAGGCACAGGTCGAACAGGCGCGCTATCAGCGCGACCTGGCACAGCAGGAATCGGACGTGGCGCGCCAGGAGTGGCAACGCCTGCGCGGCGACGAAAGCGCGCCCTCGGCGCTGGTTGCACGCCTGCCGCAGCTGAGAGCGGCCGAAGCCAACCTGACAGCCGCTCAGGCCCGGCTGGAAGAGTTTGAACTGCGCTTGGAGCGCACCCGCTTAACGGCGCCCTTCAGCGGGCGTGTGCGCAGCGCCCAAGTCGACGTGGGCCAGCACGTCAACGCCGGCCAGCCCATCGCCCAGCTGTATAGCATAGAGCGAGCTGAAATCGTCGTTCCGGTGCCCGACGAGGAGCTTGCCTGGTTCACCCTGCCCGCGCCGGTCGACGACCAGTCCAACGCGTTTGCCGCACTGCCTATTGCCAGCGGACGCGACGAAGAGTCAAGTGCTCCCTTTCTCTACGCCCGAAGCGGGGCGACAACTTTTGTCCAGGGTTCCTTTGCCGGACAACGCCACCAGTGGCAGGGCCGCGTGGTGCGCACCGAAGGCGAGTTAGACCCGCAGAGTCGCATGGTGCGACTCGTCGTAGAAGTCGACGAACCCTACGGCGCCATTGCCGACGGCACGCCCCCGCTTACGGTGGGCATGTTCGTCGACGTAGCCATCGCCGGACGCCACGTCGACGGCGTGCGCATGGTGCCACGCACCGCTCTGCGCCAGGGCGATGCCGTTTGGGCAGTGGGAAAGGATGGCGTGCTGCGCATGCGCCAGGCCAACGTGCTCAGACGCATGCGCGACGACGTGCTGGCGCGCATCGACCTAGGTGATGATGAGCGCATTATCACCTCGCAAATCAGCGGCGTAACTGACGGGATGAAAGTGCGCGTTAGCGACGGAGAGAAGGAGGCTGGATCGTGAAAGCACCTGTCACTTGGATGGCGAATAACCACGTCGCCGCCAACTTGCTTATGGGATTTATCATGCTCAGCGGTCTGTTTGCCATGATGCAGACCAAAAAAGAGACCTTTCCGGAAATGTCGCTCGATCAGGTGCAGATCCAAGTACCCTACCGAGGCGCGGCGCCGGCCGAAGTCGAGGAAGCCGTCTGCAAGCGCATCGAAGAGCGCGTGCGCGGCCTTGAAGGGGTGCGTCGCGTGCGCTCAACAGCCGCAGAGGGCATGGGCGTCGTCAGCGTCGAGATGGAGCGCGGCGTCGACATGGGCCAAATGCTCGACGACATAAAAAACGAAGTGGATCGCATCTCGACCTTTCCAACAGAAACCGAGAAAGCCGTCATCAAGGAACTGACGCGGCGTTCGCAGGTGATCGACGTCGTTCTCTACGGAGACGTGCAAGAAAAGGCGTTAAAAGTAGCGGCCGAACGCGTGCGCGACGACCTGCGCAACAGCGGCGTTATATCGCAGGCCGAACTCAGCGGCGTGCGCATCGACGAAATATCCATCGAGGTTTCCGAGCAAGCGCTGCGGCGCTATGGCCTGACGTTTGACCAGGTGAGTGCCGCCGTGCGACGCACGAGCCTCGACCTGCCGGCTGGGAGCGTCGAAAGCGAGGACGGTGAAATCCTCCTGCGCACCCAAGGGCTCATGCGCAGCGGCCGCGAGTACGAAGACGTCGTCGTGCTCACGCGCCCTGACGGCACTTCGCTCAAATTGGGCGACATCGCCGAAGTGCGCGACGGCTTCGAGGACAACGACCTCATTTCACGCTTCAACGGCAAGCCAGCCGCCGTGGTGCAGGTATACCGCACGGGCGACCAGAGCGCCCTCGATATTTCTGCCTACGTGCACGAGTATGTGCAGGACAAGCGCACCGCCATGCCCAACGGCATCTCCATCGACTATGCACGCGACGACGCACGCATTCTGCGCGGCCGCATGAACCTGCTCATCAGCAACGCACGCCTCGGTCTGGTGCTGGTCTTTATTTGCCTGAGCTTCTTCCTCGACCTGCGCCTGGCCTTCTGGGTGATGATGGGCATACCCATTTCCTTTCTCGGCGCCTTCGTGCTTATGGAGCCCTTCGACGCCTCCATCAATATGCTCTCGCTCTTTGCCTTTATCGTCGCGTTGGGCATTGTGGTCGACGACGCCATTATCGTCGGCGAAAACGTCTTTGCGCATAGGGAAAAGGGCAAGGGATTCCTGCGCGCAGCGATCGACGGTGCCCTCGAAGTGGGCAAACCCGTAGTCTTTTCCGTGATGACTTCAGTAGCCGCCTTTATGCCGCTGTTTTTTGTCGAAGGGATGATGGGCAAATTTATGTCGATTATCCCCGTTATTGTCATCTCGGTGCTGCTGCTGTCGCTGGTCGAGAGCCTGTTGATTCTGCCGGCCCACCTCTCATCAAAGGGCGACGGCCTGTTCAGCCGCGTCTTTGGCCGCCTCTTCCGCAGGCCCCTCGACTTTCACGACCGCGTCGCCCGCTCCTTCGACCGAGGACTCAAGCGCTTTGTGCAATCAGTCTATCAGCCGGTGCTGCGCGTCGCCCTGGCCAACCCAATATCCAGCACGGCCATTGCCATCGCCCTGATGATGCTGACCTTTGGCATGGTTGCAGGCGGACACGTCAAGTTCGTCTTTATGCCCAAAATCGAATCGGACTGGCTCACCGTTTCGGTCAATATGCCGCAGGGCACAACGGTCGATCAAACCTCTCAGGTCGTCGAGTTTGTGGAGAAAAAGGCGCTGGAACTCCGCGCGCAAATCGATGCGGAAAATCCGAGCGAAGATTCCATTTATCGCAACGTTTTTACCTACATCGGCGACCAGCCCATGGGCCGACGCACGTCGATGACCGCGGTGGGCGGAGCCAGCGGACGCGGCCACCTGGGCGAAGTAACGATCGAACTAAAACCGGCCGAAGAGCGCGATATCGGCAGCACGGAACTAGAGGCCCGCCTGCGCCAGCTCGTAGGCGAAGTGCCCGGCCCCGAGTCTATGGTATTCTCTTCTTCGCTGTTCTCGGCGGGCAATGCCATCGAGATCGAGCTGGCTTCCGACCATTTTGAGCAACTGCCACAGGCCGTTGAGCGGCTCAAGGAACAGATTGCCCAGTACTCGGGCACCGGCGATATCCAGGACAGCTTTGAAGAGGGCAAGTTGGAGATGAAGCTGCAGCTCAAACCGCAGGCGCGCACGCTTGGGATTGCGCTGGCCGACCTAGCACGCCAGGTGCGCCAGGGCTTTTTCGGCGATCAGGTACTGCGTTTTCAGCGCGGCTCCGACGACGTGCGCGTCATGGTGCGCTACCCGGAAAGCGAGCGGCGCACCATGGACGACGTGCGCTCTATGCGCGTTCGCACAGCCAGCGGAGCCGAAGTTCCCTTTGACGAGGTCGCGCTCGTCGAGGTCGGCCACGGCTTCTCCACCATTCAGCGCACCGACGGCCAGCGCGTCGTCACCGTCAGCGCCAGCGTGGACGAAAAAGTGGCCAATGCCGATGAGATTAACGCCGACCTGGCAGCGCGCTTCTTACCGGCTCTCGTGCAGGACTACGCGGGCCTGCGCTACAGCTTTGGCGGCGAACAGCGCGAGCGCAACGACTCGCTGCAGAGCATGACCTTCAATTTCATCATAGCGCTCTTTGTCATCTACGTGCTGCTAGCCGTTCCCTTTAAGTCCTACATGCAGCCCTTTGTCGTCATGAGTGCCATCCCCTTCGGTATTATTGGCGCCGTATGGGGACACGTATTTATGGGCATCGACTTGGCCATGCTGAGCCTATTTGGCATCATCGCCCTATCCGGCGTCGTCGTCAACGACTCGCTGGTGCTGCTATCCTTTTACAACCAGCTGTGCGACGAGGGGATGGATCACGCATCAGCGCTGCTCGAAGCCGGCGCCCAGCGCTTCCGTCCCATCTTGCTCACTTCGCTAACAACCTTTTTCGGCCTGCTGCCGATGATACTCGAAAAGAGCGTGCAGGCACAGTTTCTGATTCCAATGGCCGTCAGCCTGGCGTTTGGCATACTCTTCGCCACCGTAATCATCCTCATTGGCGTGCCGGTCGGCACTATGCTATTGGAAAAAACGCAGGCCTTTGTCGGACGAATGACGCAGGGCGAAGGCGTGGTTGACTTCGCACCCGAAACGGCCGGATAGATCTACCGCCCGCACACAGAGGGGCCGCCCTGCATCAAAGATGCTGCGAGCAGGGCGGCCCCTCTGTGCGTCTACTCCCTAGCGTTTGGCCTCTGGCGCAGCGGTCAAGCGGTTTAGCTCCCAGCGAATCCAAGCGAGAGAAACAGTCGACGTAATTCCACCGCCCAGGGCCAGCGCCAGCCACACCGACTCAAGCCCCATAGACAGCACGCGCACGAATAGAAAGGCCAGCGCACCGCTGACCAACACGACGCGCATCGCCGTCAGCAGCAGGCTGGGTATGCCCCGTCCCAATCCCTGAAAAACGCGCCCGCTTATAACGCCCACCGTGATAAAAGGGAAGGCAAAGACCATCGTGCGAATATATTCCACCGCCATATCAACGATGACCACATCATCGGTGAAGATGGCGTAGATGTAGGGGGCGGATACGTAGAAAAATACCCCAAATCCCACTGCCAGAATTTGTCCGCGCAGCAGAACGTAGTTGACCGTTTTGCGGATCAGATCAATGCGCCCGGCTCCGTAAAACATACCGGTCAGCGTGACCATGCTGGAGGCCAGCGCAAAGGTGGGCAAGAAATAGACCGAATCGAGGCGACCGCCGATGCCGTAGGCGGCTACCGCGTCGGCGCCAAACGTGGCAATCAGGCGATTGAAAAACATGCCGCCGGTCGACATGACCACCATGGACAGGGAAGCCGGTAAACCAATCTGTAAAATGCTCTTTACCACGGCCGAAGAGTAGGTAAACGAGCGTATGGGCGGCTGTAAATAGGTGCCCTTGCGAATGAAAAAGTAGTAGTAGAAAATCAGGAACACCGCGGCCTGACTAATCAGTGTCGCCCACGCCGCACCGGCAATACCCCAACCGGCAGTGAATATTAGCAGCGGATCGAGCACTAGGTTGAGCAGCGTGCCGCCGATTTGAAAGGCTATGGGCGTGCGCGTATCGCCCTCGCCCGTGAGGATAGAGCGAAACTGCACGTTGAGATTGGAAAACACGAAGCTAGGCGCGATGATACTGAAGTAGACGAGTGCTCCCTGCAGCACCGCGGGAGACACGCCCAGCGCAATAAATATTTCCCGACGGAAAAGCAGGCCCAGCGCGGGGATAAGTATCCCGACGAGCGCACCGATCAACAGGGCATGGCTGGCCGCATTGTCAGCGCCGGCCTTGTCTTTGGCTCCTAAGAGACGGGCAATGGCGCTGGTCGCCCCCACGCCGAGGCCGAAGGTAATGCCGATGGAGAAAAAACCCAGCGGCATATTGAAGGTCAGAGCGGCAATTGCCTCACTCCCCAACTGGCCTACAAAGACCATATCGGTGAAGCTATACGCCGTCTGAACTGCCATACCCAGTATAACCGGAACCGACAGTTCCCATACAGCTTTGCGCGGATTGGCGATGAACCGCTCGACCCGACTGGACCCGCCCCTTTCGGCGCCAGACGGGTCGGTGCCTTCCTCTCTGGTCTGTTCTGCAGCCATTTTCTCTGCCCCTGTGCCAATTCGCCATGGGGCAAGGATGCGCTCGCAAAACCCTTCCAGCTGGCGGGAATAAATGGATTAAACTGACTGGTCAGTCAGAGTAAAGGTACGTCCCTTTTTACTCGCGGCAAGACCGAGTCTTGACACGACCCCAACACCGCATCATACTTATGCGCGAGTGCCTTTGATTCTTATTATGTTCGTGACCCCTATGAGGAGGATGCTCCCTTGAAGGACTTCGAATACTGCACGCCCAAAACGCTGCGCGAGGCCGTATCGCTGCTGGCGGAGAAGGGCGAGGATGCCCGCGTCATGGCCGGCGGAACGGACTTGATCGTGCAGCTGCGCGGCAAGCGGTTTCAGCCCCAGCGCATCATCGACGCAAAAGACATACCGGAACTGAACGAATTATCCTTTGGCAACCGCAAAGGCCTGGTCATCGGCGCAGCGGTGCCCTGCTGGCGCATTTACAACGATGCCGAAGTCGCCGCGCGCTACCCGGGACTGATCGACTCGGCCTCTATTATCGGCGGCATCCAGATTCAGGGGCGGGCCACCTTTGGCGGCAATCTGTGCAACGCCTCCCCCAGCGCTGACTCGACGCCCATTCTAATCGCCCACTCTGCGATCTGCCACGTCGTCGGTCCCGAGGGCAAGCGCAGCATACCCGCCGCAGAGTTTTGCGTTGGACCGGGCAAAAATGCCCTCAAGGACGGCGAGCTGCTCGTATCCATGCAGCTACCGGCCAACAAGAAAAATCAGGGATCGCACTATCAGCGGTTTATTCCGCGCAACGAAATGGACATCGCCGTAGTGGGCGTGGGATCGTGGGTTGAGTTGGCCAATCGCGGCAAGGAATTCAAAAATGCCCATATCGCCTTGGGAGCCGTTGGACCGACGCCCATCGTCGCCCAAGCCGCCAGCGAGGCGCTGGTTGGCCAGGCCGTTGGTGAAGAGGCCATCGCCGCTGCCGCCGAAGCGGCTAAAGCGGTGGCGAGCCCGATATCCGATATGCGCGGTCCAGCCGAATTCCGCACGCATCTGGTCGGCGTGCTGGTCAAGCGCACCCTACAGGGTGCCATCGACCGCGCCAAGGGCAAGTTCGTCGCCAACGCCGTGCAGGAAGCTGCCGGCTAAACGGGGACTGTGCGAAACGACCAACGGCTTGGCCGGATACTTGGGCCAGTGCGGGCAGGTTGGCACGACCGCGGCACCCACACCGTCATCGTCTGCTGCCAAGACGAGACCTGATACCTGATAAGAAAATAAACGAGCTTAACGGAGCTAACCATGAGCAAAATACACGTTCATACGACAATCAACGGCGACGACACCGAATTCCTCTGCGAACCGCGTCAGAGTCTGCTCGAAGTCCTGCGTGAAACGCTGGGTTTTACCGGCACTAAAGAGGGCTGCAACGACGGCAACTGTGGGGCCTGCTCGGTCATGCTCGACGGCGTGTTGGTCAATTCCTGTCTGGTGCTGGCCGTCGAGGCCGAGGGCAAGAGCGTGACCACCGTAGAGGGCCTAGCTTCACCCGAGGGCCTGCATCCGGTTCAGAAAAAGTTTCTCGAGCACGCCGCCCTGCAGTGCGGCATCTGCACGCCGGGCTTCCTGGTGGCCGCCAAGGCGCTGTTAGACCAGAATCCCAATCCCAGCGAGCACGAAGTGCGCCACTGGCTGGCCGGAAACCTCTGTCGCTGCACGGGCTACGACAAGATCGTGCGCGCCGTGCTCGATACGGCGCAGGAGATGCAGAGCGCCTGAGCAGCGATCAAATACGGTCGCAGGAGAGGTTTTATGGCCTCGTTCAGCGAGGAATGTAGGCGCATTGTCCGCGGGTCGGGCCCATGCCGATAGCATGGATTCCTCCGCTCATGCAGAAGCTGACGGGTGGGCAAAGCCAAATCGAGGTTTCCGGCGATACGGTGCGCCAGGTAATTGACAGTCTCGACGCGCACTATCCCGGTTTCAAGGCACGCATCTGCAACGAAGACGAGCGCATCCGACCCGAGATTGCCGTGGCCGTCGATGGCGAAGTCGTCACCACTGGCCTGCGCGCAAAGGTCGGCGCAACCAGCGAAGTGCACTTCCTGCCCGCGCTTGCTGGCGGTTAACGCTCCACACGCCTATACAACCCGGTTTCTCGCCCGAGGAGCCGGGTCGTACTATACCGGCGCAAAGCGACTACGTGCAATTATTGCATAGAGTCCCTTTGCGTCGCTCCTTTGCTTACACCATCACACGGACATCAAAACACACAAGTTTTTATTTATCAGTAATTTATCGACACCTCTCTTGTCTGGCATAAATCTTGCCATTTACTAGGAGAGGCGGTGCGATAAAGCGTTATCCGCGCGCCGCCATGCCGTATATGACAGCGCGTAGCAGGGAATGCGTGCCCATTGACTGCAAAATCTGCATAGCAATGGGGTTGACTCGGTCTTATACGACCCGAGAGCCTGCTACACATGCAAAAAATGCACGTTTGACGGAGTATAGCTATGCGTAATGAGCTCGTATCAAGAGAAGAAGAGGCGCTCGTGGAACAGCTAACGAGCGGAGCGCTCAATGGGACAGTCGACCACCTGGCCGGCAGCCGTGCACTCGACGCCGACGCACAATCGCCCGTGGCAACGGTGGCCGCCCTGCTCGAACATCTGGGCGATATCGAGTGCAAAGTAATCGACCAGTATTTTGGTCTGTCCGGCTCTGAGCCGCTTAGCGCCGAAGCCATCGCCGAGCTGACGGGACTGGATGCGGGCCAGATAATAGATATCGTCGACGGAGCGCTACGCCAGCTGCGCCGGGTAGAAACGGCCGGCGAACGCGCCCGCAAAGTCGCCTAAACAAACGCGTCTTCGCCATATAAATGCGAGCGGGGCCGGTAACTAAAGCTACCGGCCCCGCTCGCGTATACGCTGTACGCCTCCCCTGCCCGACTGCGTGCAATCAAGCCAAGACTTATTGCACGCCCGTCGACCCAAAGCCGCCGCTTCCGCGCGCGGTTTCGTCCAATGCTTCCACTTCGACCAATTCGCCGCGCGTCACCGGGGCGAAGAGCAGCTGGGCAACGCGCTCTCCCGGCTCAATCCGCTGCACTTCTTGCGACAGGTTAATTAGCACCACGCCCACTTCGCCGCGGTAGTCGGCATCGATCGTGCCGGGTGCGTTGAGCACCGTCAAACCGCGCTTGAGCGCCAGCCCACTGCGCGGACGCACCTGCCCCTCGTAGCCAACAGGTATCTCGAGAAACAGTCCCGTAGGTATCAGTGCGCGCGCACCAGGTTCCATGACAACAGGCTCGGATACCTCGGCGCGCAGATCCATACCAGCGCTGTCTTCCGTCTCATAGGCGGGCAGCGGCTGGCTCGTCTTGCGCACGACGCGCACGCGAATAGCCATCGCTCAGGCCTGCGCGCGCTGATCTGACCAGCGCTGGCGCAAGCTGCGCACGTAGACGGCTCCCAGCGTGTAGGAAATCGAAGCAAATAGACTCAGCACACCGGCGATAAATACGATGAGCAGGCGCTGCGGACGCGCCTTTATTTCCGGCGGCATGGCCGGGTCGAGCACCTGTACCGTAGCCGTGTTGTTGCGCGACTCGATAAGCGACTCGGCCTCCTGCTGCAAGAGAAGCTGCATAAGCGCTTTCTGCACCAGCACGTCTTTTTCGAGGATCGCATAGTCCTGTGCAACCTTAGGTATGTCGCGCAGTGGCAGAAAGAGGTTTTCCTGCATTTCGAGCTCAAAGGTCTGGCGCCCCTGCGACAGGCCGCGACTATCGGCGTGAAGCCCATCGCGCAGAAAAGCCATTGCGTCCTGGCGCAGCAAAATTTCGCGCTCTAGCTTTTTGACCCGGTCGTGCGACTCGTCAAGTCCCGAGGCAATCATACCCTGACGGGTAATTTCCAACTCCATAGCATCCGTCTGCATAACCGCCGCAGCGCCGATCACCGCGCGCGCCTGATCTTCGATCGAAATGGCGTTATGTTCCGACTGGAATTCCTGCAAATTACCCATTACTGAGTCGAGGCGCGTCTCGCCTTCCGTGCGCAGAACCTGTATGAAATTCATGCGCTCTTTGGCCGAGCTTTGCCCAATCGCCTTGTTCGTGCTATCCAAAATGACCGCATAATGGTTGGCCATACGCGCGGCCGTTTCGGGATCGCGGTCAAAAACGGAAATGACGATCGTGCCCTCTTCGCTCTTATCGACAATCGTCTTCTCAGCTAGAATTTCGACGGCATCGGTCATCGTCTCGGCCTCGTAGCGCTCCCTGAGACCAAAACGATCTACCATGCTGCGCCGAGTCTGCATACTCTTGAGCGTAGCGATAAAGATATCTGCCGGCGTGCCCTTCTCACCCAGGCGCAGCGTCGGAATGGGCAGCGCTGATAGCAGGTCGGAAAAGCCGAATCCCTGCTTCTGTTCTTTGGGAGGTAGCAGCTGCGTAGTCGCTTCGTACTCTTCGGGGATCATGAAGCTCAGCGCTCCTGCTAGCACGCAGATAAACAGCGTGCCGCCGACAATGAGTCCCCGACCAGCATAGAGCGCGGAGAATAGATCGAGAACATCGACCTCTTTTTTTTCCATGGACTTAATGGCTCCTTTGTATCAATCAGAAGGACCGGATGAGAATGATCAGGGTCAGCGTCTCGGCGATCGTGCGCATCGTCGACTGGGTAAATTCCCAAACGTTGATGCGCTCCTTTTCCGGCACCCACAGCTCATCGCCCGCCTCGACGATTAAGTTGTTTTCGAGTTCTTCGCGCAGGCCGGTGCGCGCGCGAATCAGGCGTGCTCCGTCGCGGTCTGCCCCGTAGGAATAGCCGCCAGCCCGCTCGATGTAGTAACTCACGGTTCGGCCCTCTTCAAAGTCAATCAAACCCGGCTTCTTAATCTGACCGCTGGCGCTAATCGTGCGCCGCTCGGTCGGAATATAAATGACGTCTCCGCTCTCCAGCAGAATATTCTGCGACTCGTCGCCGGCCACATACAAGCGCTCAAAGTCCATAGCAGCACGCCCTTTTTCCTCGCGGCCTTTGGTCTTCAAATACGCCTTGTCTTCAGCCGTCATATCGGCCAAACCGCTAACCTGAGACAGCCTGCGCAAGCGGTCTAACTCTGGGTCGACCTGGTTGCGCAATTTAGAGCGGATAACCTTCGATGCAATCAGCGAGGCTTTATCCGTGAGCCCGCCGGCCGGACCGTCCACAATGTCGCGCACGCGCGTTTGGCCCTCGACTATGCGATAGCGACCGCGGTACTTTACTTCCCCGTACACCAGCACGGTAGGCATCTGCTGCCACAGCGAACGAGAACGTAAAAAGACCATGTCGTTAGGCTGCAGCGGCACGTCGGTAAGGTCGTCCAAGTCAAACTCCTGACCCGCCACTGTATTGTCGCCCAAAACGATCTCTTGCGCATTTTCCGTGCCGGTCTCAAAGCGCCACAGCTCGGCGCGCATTAGCGGCTCGTCTACGCGCACGCCCTTTGCCAGCGTAATCAAATCGCCGAACGTATCGCCTTTGCGGTACTCCTGTGGTCCCTCTTGGTTAACTGCGCCAAATACGTAGACCGCTTCTTTACTGAAGCCAACGTGCAGCACATCGCCCATGCGAACGTAGGGATTGTGCTTTAAATCACCCGTCGCGAGAAACATACTCAAGTCGACGTCTTCGGTATCGCCGTTGCGGTGCATTAGACGGATTGTGCGCCGGCCCGCCGGCCTGTTTTGTATTTGACGTGCACGCGTCACCTTGCGGCCGCCCACTTCTTCCTGGATGGTCGTGCCCCGCAGTTCATCGAGAAAACCACCCGCGCGTTCAATGAGGTCGGAAACGCGCGTAGCGGGGTGGATGGTGAAGCTCCCCTCGCTCAGCACAGCGCCCGTAACGTACGCTGTGAAAAAGCGCATACTCGCCAGCGAAATGGAAACCTCGACGCCGGGATACTTGTCCTGCGCCGCGTCGTAAATGTGCTCCTTGGCGTCGGCCAGCGTCTTTTCAGACACGCGGAAGGCGCCCACCGTGGGAATGAGCACATTGCCTTCGGGATCGACCTGCAGCATATAGGAAAGGTCGAACTCACCCCAGATGTAGAGCTGAAGTACGTCGCCCGGACCGACGATATACTCTTCAGGGTCGACTTCGCGATCTTGGCTAATGCGCAGGCGCTCGACCTCTTCGCCCGAAGGCATGCGCACTTTACCCGATACGATATCGTTGTTCAAGCCGGGAATATTCGCACCGGGGATATTGTTTAACTCGGCTTCTTCCTCGGCACTGTCATCAATCAGAGACTGTATTTCGTCTTCTTCCTGAGCCCAGGTCGCGGGCACGGACGCCAACCAGGCGAAGAGCACCATCCACAGGGCGCCCGTCAATATCCTCGTTCTCATTGCTCCTCCTGTATTATCGCTTTCCGTAGTTGCGCCGGTAGTATTCGCGAAAATCGTCGCCGCCTTTGATACTTCGCCACCACGACTCGTTTTCTACGTACCACTGCACCGTTCGCCGCATCGCCTCATCGTAGTTGCACTGCGGCTGCCAACCCAGCGCTTTGAGCTTGCTTGAATCCAATGCGTAGCGCAGGTCGTGACCCGGCCTATCGGCAACGTGCTGAATGAGGCTTTCGGGCTTACCCAACATGTGCAAAATCGTCCGCACGACTTCTATGCCCGTCGCATCGTTATCACCGCCGACGTTGTAGGCCTCGCCAATGCAGCCCTGGTGCAGGACCAGATCAATGGCCGTGCAGTGGTCCTCTACGTAGAGGTGGTCGCGCACCTGCGAGCCGTCTCCGTAAACGGGCAGCGGCTGGTCGTCTATGGCATTGGTCACAAACAGCGGCACGCGCTTTTCTGGGTATTGGTAAGGGCCAATGTTGTTCGAGCAGCGCGTGACTAGCGTGGGCAGCTGATGGGTAACGTGAAAAGCGCGCACCAATAATTCGGCGCTGGCCTTGCTCGCCGAATAGGGACTGCGCGGCTCCAGCGGCCATTCCTCGGTCCACTCGCCTTCGTCAATGCTGCCGTAGACCTCGTCGGTGCTCACCTGCAAAAAGCGTTCGACCCCGTGTTCCCGCGCACAGTCGAGCAGCGCGTAGGTGCCGTTTATATTGGTCTGCACAAATTCGGCTCCGCCCATAATGGAGCGATCGACGTGCGTCTCCGCGGCGAAGTTGACGACGTAATCGGCCTCGTCTACCAGCGGTTCGATGATCCGCACATCGCAGATATCGCCTTCTACAAAGCGATAGCGGGGGTCGCTTTCCATATCGATCAGATTGGCGGGATTACCCGCGTAGGTGAGCTTGTCGAGGTTGACGAGTCGGTAATCCGGGTACTTGCCCAGCATATAGCGGACAAAGTTGCTGCCGATAAAGCCGCACCCTCCTGTCACCAACACTGTCTTCATAAAACACATCCTATCCGCGGAAACGCAGGGCACACCGCGGTGTTCTATCTGCGATCACCGTCAAAACCGCTGCGCAAAAACAGGCAATGGAACGCCGGAAACAAAGCGTGTACGATAGGCGGAGGGCCTAGGGCAGGATACGGGCGGCGCACACATTACACAATGACTTAACGACTGGAGACCCAATACAATAGAGAGGCCCCCATAAATTGTCAAGGTTGGTCACCGGACAGGAAACGCGCGAAATTTGCCGCACTCAACGCAGCCATTTCCTCCGTCTCTAAGCCGCGCAGACGCGCCATGCACTCGACTACCTCGCGCACGCGCTGAGGATGGCCTGCGCGTCCGCCGATCGGCACCGGCGCATCCGTTTCAAACAGCAGCAGTTCTTCGGCAATTTCCAGAGCGACCTGCTGGGCTTGCCCATCGTGCAATACGGTGGGGCCAACCGATACGTAGAGCCCTTCGTCGTTGCAGATACGAACCAGCTTCTTGGATTGGGTAAACCAGTGCATCTGCGCATTGAGTCCCGCGCTGCGGCGAAAGGCGATTGCGCGCTCCATAGTCTGGCGCAGGCAGCGGCGCGAGTGCAGGTTGACTGGCTTGGCATGGCGGACGGCCAACTGCAGCTGGCGCTCCAGCACTTCCTCTTGAACCATCTGGGCCGGACGCTCTGTTGCCCACTTGTGGTCAAGTCCGACTTCGCCTAATTCGTCGGCCTGTGGCAGGGCTTCTTCGAGCCACTGCAGCGCTGCTTCTACGCAGTCTTCACGCTGTGTTACCCATGCCGGATGCAAACCCAATCCGGCGAGCACGCAGTCGGGATATAGGCGTTTTAGCTCCAACACGCGCCGCATTGATTGGGGGTTTTCCGAAACGGCGACAACGCGCATAACGCCCTTAGAAGCGGCTTCTTGCAGCACGGCACGTACATCGTCTAGCTGATCGAGATGGCAGTGCGTGTCTACCAGCATCAGAGCAATCCAGCGGTCTCTTCGAAGCCCAGCATCAGGTTGAGACACTGCACGGCATTGCCCGAAGCCCCCTTGCCCAAATTGTCGAGGCGACCGACCAGCACTAGGCCGCGCGCATCGCCCCACGCCGAAAGCTCTACGCAGTTGCCGTAGCTGAGTTTGTCCATATCCAGAAAAGACCCGCGCAGGGCCTCGTCGGCGCTGTGCGGATCGATTAAGCGCACCATCGGAGCGTCGGCGTAGGCCGCTTTCCACACGGCATGCACATCGGCCGGTTCAACCCCGACGCGAGCGAAATGCGCAGCGGGTACGGGCACGCTGACGACCATGCCACAAAAGGAGTGCGCTACCGAGGGAACAAACATCGGCGGCTGATTGGCCAAACTGAACTTCCACATCTCCGCCACGTGCTTGTGCTCGCCCACCAGGCCATACAGGCCAAAGGGCAGGCGTGCATCGCCCTCGCGCGCGGCCGACTCCGCCGCATCGTAGCTCTCGACCATCTTGCGCCCTCCGCCCGAGTAGCCAGACACGGCATTAATCGTCAGCGGCACATCGCCGCGCAGCAAACCCGCCTCAATGAGCGGTCGCACCGCGAGTATAAAACTCACCGGATAGCAGCCGCAGTTGGCCACGCGCGCTGCGCCGCGGATGGCATCGCGGTGGGTGGGGCTTATTTCGGGTAAACCGTAAACCCACTGCGGATCGACGCGGCGCGCCGTGCTCGTATCGATGACGCGCGTAGTGGGCTCTTTGATCAGCGCCAGCGCCTCGGCAGCCGCATCGTCGGGCAGACAGAGAATAGCTACGTCGGCCCGGTTGAGATAGTCGGCGCGTGCCGCAGCGTCTTTGCGATCGGCCTCGGGAATAAGCAACACGTCTACATCGCTGCGATCGGCCAACATCTGCCGTATTCGCAAACCGGTCGTACCCTCCTGGCCGTCGATAAATATCCGGGGATTTGCCATGCCGTTCCTTTGTAATTTTTATTACAAAAAGTAACTTTTTTTGAGAAAAAAACAATTCGATGCACGCGCAGTTATGGCGCTCTACGATGCCAAATAAGACGCGCGAACGGCAGGTATTCCTGCATGAAAAGGCGAGTAAAACGCGTGGAAAGGGTCTATGCCGCCTACTGCTCGCCGGTGCGGTCGCCGTCACCCAATTCGATCCGGCGCACGCGGTTGAGCACTTCTTCCAACAGGCTGCGGTTGGTGGCGATCAGATCGGCAATGACGCCGGTGAGAAACATCTGGAAGCCGGCCAGTAGGAGAATGGCCGCCAAGATGAGCGATTGGACGTGGAGCATACCCTGATCGGTCAGAAAAAAGAAGTAGAGAAAGCGCAGGCCGAGCAAAAAGCCCGCTGCAAACGTCAGTGCGCCGAAGAGAGCAAAGATTTTCAGCGCTTTGTAGCGCGCGTAGGCGCGCAGGCTGATCGAACCCGAGCGAAAGACAAATTCGCCAATATTGGAAAACAGACGCGATTCGCGCAGCTTGGGGTTGGTGCGAATTGGCACCGACACGACGGCCACCCGCTTCTGACCCGATTCGATGACGTGCTCGGCCGTGTGATCAAAGTCGGTGAACGTCGACAGATGCATCGCCGCATCGCGGCTGAAGGCGCGAAAGCCGCTGGCGACGTCGGGAATATCCATATCGGCCAAGCGGCTGATGACGCGGCTGCCAAAGCGCTGCAAATGGCGCTTGATAAAGGAGAAATGGGCGATATCGCCCGTCTGACGATCGCCGATGACCAGGTCGGCACGCCCCTCGATAATCGGCGCAACCAGCTTGTCGATATCGCCACCGAAGTACTGATTGTCTCCGTCGGTATTGATGATAATATCGGCCCCCAGGCGCAGGCAGGCATCAAATCCCGCTTTAAAGGCGTGCCCCAACCCGCGGTTCTGCGCAAAGCGAATAACGTGGTCGGCACCGCATTCGCGCGCCACCTCACTCGTGCGATCCGTGGATCCGTCGTCGATGACCAGCACCTCGACCCGATCGATACCCGGCACCTGGCGCGGTATATCGCCGATCGTTGCCGGCAGCGTATCCTCTTCGTTTAAGCAGGGAATTTGAACGATCAGTTTCATACCCTTTTCCGCTCCGCCACCACCCTGTTGCCGCCGATTATCTGGGCCGACATAGCACCGCGGGCGCGCGGCGCCTGAACGCACAACAAACACCCATGCCGCGCATCAGAGAGCACGCTACTCGCCGCGTTTTGCAATATGCGCCTGCACCAATTTGATCATCTCGCCATCGTCGGCGGCAGCGGCCACCATCGACTTGAACTGTTCCACTGTGATTTTCACTTCCTCCAGGACG
>JAYPJE010000020.1:72801-73113 GCA_038128265.1 Gemmatimonadota bacterium | reverse complement strand
CCTCTGAACAGTCCGGATTGATGGCGATCGCTTCGCTGCAGCGCTGCCGCGCCTCGGCCAAAACCCTCTCGGCGTGATCGGCTATAAGGGCGAGCTTGTAGTGACACTGGGCATCCCTATCGCCACCCAGCTCAATGGCCCGCAGCAGAAACGGCTTGCCTGCTTTTGGCTCGTCACTGCCGCTCAGCAGCGATCCGCGCACGTAGTTGGCAAAATAGGAACGCGGAGACAGCGTTGCGGCGATGTGCGATAGGTGCAGTGCGCGCTCTAGGTCATTTCCGTCCAAGAGCGCAATAAGTGCTAGGTAGGCAT
>JAYPJE010000020.1:23676-72791 GCA_038128265.1 Gemmatimonadota bacterium | reverse complement strand
GATGTATAGGGGTCGATGGATGCGGCGCGTTCCAAAAAGGGGCGCGCCGCGTTGTGTTCTTCGTTCTCATAATAGGCCATGCCAATCCGCAGATAGGGTTCCTCAAAATCCGCAGGTCCCGTCTCCATCGCCCGTTGGTAATGGGGTATGGCCTCAAGGCCGTTGGCGTTGAGGCCGGCAATATAGTGGTCGACAAAGGATGGATCCGAATAGATGGCGTCGTCAGCTTCGCTGGGTGCGTCGGGTTTGCGGACGAAGATAGGCACTCTATCCGAGCAAAAAGAAGTGTAGTAGTCGCGGCGAAAGCGCTCGTGCAAAAAGAGCGTCTTTTCCGCTATAGTTTGCGGTTTTAGGCCAGTTATAAAGCAAATCATATCCGGCTGACGGTCTAGCACGTAGCGCGAGTTTTGCTGGCGTAGAATAGACGGCGATTGCAGGCCTGCAACGCGTGTTGGATGGCGCGCTATGGTCGAGTCGGTGAGCCCGATCAAATCGATCACGCGTGCCTGGGTCAGGTACTTTGGTATGCCAATGGCGCCGGTAGCTATCAGCGAGGTTGGGTTGGGCGCGCTGTTGATGCAGTCGGATAGCTCGAATAGCCGCGCGTTGTGTGCCTGCATAGACAGCTGAGCGTACGCTAGCCTGTCGCGCGGCGCCAGCGCGCTGTAGAGTACGAGAGCAATCAGAGCGGCCAGCGGCACAGTGGGCGTCATGCGCGCTGGTAGTGCACTGGAAATCGCGTACAACGCGTCCTGCGCGCTCAAATAGATGAGCGGTAGGACGGGCAGGTAAAAGCGATGTGCGTCGAGCACGTCGCCGCCGATCAGGGTTGCATAGAGCGCACACGATGTGATGAGCAGAGCACGGTACGAACGCCAGCGGCGCTGGTCTGGGTAGAGCAGCAGCAGCAGGGGGATAACTAATAAGAGTCCATAGACGCCGTACGATTTTAGGAAGTCCAGCGTGTACTGCCAGCCGTAGTGCAGCAGGACATCGCGTGCGCCGGTCTTGGCATAGAGCGTGTTGGGCAATAGGTGGCCGTAATAGAGCAGGCGAAAAGCGGAATGGACGGCGAAGGTCAGCAGAGCAGGCGCACTCCAGCGCAGGGCGTCGCGCAGATCAAAGCGCCCTGCGTGCACACGCCATGCGCTGCGGTGTATGAGCGTTAGGCCAAAAAAGAAGAAGCCCTCTGGGCGCGTGAGTCCAGCCAGCGCAAAGAGCCAGACGGTAGAGCGGTTTTGCTCGCCGCTTAGCTCGCGCGCGTACCCGTATGTGGCTGCCGTAATGAGCAGAGTGAAGAGCGCCGTCTCCATGCCGCTAGTCGTCCAGAAGGCCAGGGCACCGCAAGAGGCTAGCAGGATGGGCGACACCAATGCGTAGGGCCAGGGTACGATGGGCTTCTGGCGCCGTGCCATATGCGCTAGAAGGGCAAACAGCAGACCGACGCAGAGCGCGCTGAGCGCGCGTGCCGCAGCCAGTGCATCCATTTCCAGCAGGTGTGGAACGACCAAGATCAGCGTCCACAGAAAATTGGTGTAGCCTTCGACGCGCTCGCCCGGATTGAAGACGAGCCCTTCGCCGGTTGCCAAGTGCTTGGCATAGACCAGCGTGATATAGGCGTCGTCCTGCACGGTATCGTAGCGCAGGGCCTGCCAGGTAAAAGCGACCAGGCAGCCTAGGAGCACGAGCAGGGCTGTGCGCTGGGAATTCACTGCGGCCATATTAGGAGAAGGGCCGAGATGGGTGCATCGCGCGTCTGCTCAATAGGCTCCTTGTATGCGCCCATACCAGCTGTAAAGCGGATCGTTTAAATCGACCATATAGGCGTCCATGCGCCGCATGAGGTCGCGTCGCACGTCTTCGTATTCGGGCTGTCCGTAGACGTTGTCGAGTTGGTAGGGATCGCGCTGTAGGTCGTATAGCTCACCCGGATCGCCCGAATTAAAGGTGAATTGGTGGGTGCGCGTGCGCACCATGCGCTGGTTGGCGACGGTGAAATGGCGGTCAAAAACGCAGTATACTTCTTCGCGGCCGTTGCTGTAGGGACGCCCCTCAATGGCGGGTAGGAAAGACGCGCCGTCCATGTGATCGGGCACGGTGACGCCGGCTGCATCGAGCGCCGATAGCATGACTTCCTGCAGATAGACGAACTCGTCGCAGGTGCCGCCGGGCGTCTGACACTGCGGGTGGGCGACGACGAGCGGAATGCGGTAGATTTCGTCATACATGAACTCGCCCTTTTCGATCAGCCTGTGCGCGCCTAAACAATCCCCGTGATCGGCGGTATAGACAATGATGGTGTTGTCGAGTTGGCCGATCGTATCCAGGTGCGCTACCACGCGGCCGACCATATCGTCGAGCAGCGTGCAGTGGCCAAAGTAGCGCGCAGCGATTTCCTGGAATCCCTCCCAGCCGTAGTCACCCAGCCCCCAGAGCCGCTCGATCAACTGCTGGCGAAAGGGTTTGTCGGCAAAAGTTTCGCAGTAGCTGGGATGTTCGGGAATGTCTTTGGGGTCATACATGGAGAAGTAGGGCTCAGGTACTAGCGATGGGCTGTGCGGTCCCCAGAAATTGGCCCACAGGAAAAACGGCTCGTCGCCGCGGCCAATTTCGTCGAGCACCCGGATCGATTCTTCGGCTACAAAGTATTCTATGCACGATTCGACCGGTCCATCGTGCAGGGCGAACATTTCCTGCGCTTGGTTGGATGGATTGGTGCCGACGTAGCGTTTGGATACGCTGGGTGCTGGGTCAAAGCCGCGCTCTTTGAGGTAGTCTGCATAGGGGTTGTGTCCGTGTGGGCGCGCACCAAACTGCAGACCGGGCAGCACGCCAGAGCCGGGGAATGCATAGCCAAGAAAATCCTGACCGACAAAGCCGTAGCCGCTGGGACCCGTCTCTTCGTCGACGTGCCACTTGCCGGCGTAGCCGCATCGATATCCGGCTTCCTCCAGGTAGTGATTGACGCCGCGCACGTCGTCTTTTAGGCAGAGCCCATTGCCAGTGACGCCGTGCTTGTGGGGATAGACGCCAGTGTAAAACGAGGCGCGCGCCGGCGAGCAGATGGCCGTCGGGGTAAAAGCCGAATCGAAGCGCATGCCGCGGGCGGCCAGAGCATCGATGTGAGGCGTTTTGCACAGGTCGTTTAGCCCGTAGGCCGATACGGTGTCGAGGCGCTGCTGGTCGGACATGAGCACGACGATATTGGGTCTCTTAGACATGCGATCTCGCTTTGCTAACGGGTAGAATGGTGCCGCTGGGCGCGCTGTGTACACTGCTGAGAGAGGGCGCCCGGCGCACGGAGGTATGATTAATAAATGGATGGCGTATAGGCAAGACGGATCTAGCCGTGTGGCAGTGCGGTGTGCGCTTGGCAAGCGGTTCGTTGGCAGGGTGGGTTGGCCAGTGGTTGAACTGCGCCGAGGCCTGCAATAGATTTCGCCTGTCTCGGTCGTATGGAGACCGAGCGTCGAGAAAAGAGCTATCTGGAAGGACGTCCATGGATTTTATCAAAAAGGCGCCCGCGCCGGACGAAGCCGTTGATCGGTCTATGCGCGAGACCGTCGAGGCCATGTTGAAGTCTATTGAGTCCGATGGCGAGGCGGCGGCACTCCGTTTTGCCGAGGAGCTCGACGGCTGGAAGGGCGACGTCGTACTGTCGGGCGAAAAGCGCGCGGCACTGGTGGCCCACGTGCCGGCTGGGCTGCGAGCGGATATCCAATTTGCCCACGCTCAAGTCGCGCGCTTTGCCGAAGCGCAGCGCCGAAGCCTGACGGAATTCGAAATCGAGACCGAACCCGGGGTTCGCTTGGGGCAGCGCGTGCTTCCGGTGCAGTGCGCTGGTTGCTACGTGCCGGGAGGGCGCTACGCCCATATTGCGTCGGCGCTGATGAGCATCGCCACGGCCAAGGTGGCCGGAGTGTCCCACATTGTAGCCTGTTCGCCGCCGCACGCCGGTTCGATCCATCCGGCCATCGCCTATGCCATGGACCTAGCCGGCGCGGACGTTATTCTCGAAATGGGGGGCGTGCAGGGCGTGGCGGCCATGGCCTACGGGCTGTTTACCGGTCGAGAAGCCGATGTAATCGTCGGACCCGGTAACGCCTACGTGGCGGAAGCTAAACGCCAGCTGTTTGGTCGGGTTGGCATCGACGTGTTGGCCGGTCCAACCGAATCGGCGATCATTGCAGACGACAGTGCCGACCCCATGACCATTGCCGTCGACTTGGTATCGCAGGCCGAACACGGTCCGACTTCGCCCGTGTGGCTGTTCACCACCTCGCGCACTGTGGGCGAGCGCGTCGCGACGATCGTTCCCCAAGTAGCTGCAGACTTGCCCAGCAGAGAAGTGGCGTTGGCAGCATGGCGAGACTTTGGTGAAATCGTGCTCTGCGCCGATCGCGATGAGATGGTCGCCGTGAGCGATCGCTATGCACCAGAGCACCTGCAGGTCATCGCCGAAGAGCTGGAGTGGTGGAAGGAAAAACTCAACAACTACGGTTCGCTTTTTTTGGGAGAGGGCAGCACTGTCACGCACGGCGACAAGTGTTCTGGGCCCAACCACATTCTGCCGACGCGGCGCGCCGGCCGCTACAGCGGCGGGCTCAATGTGCACAAGTTTTTAAAGGTCGTGACCTACCAGCAGCTCGATGCGCAGGCCAACGAGACCTTTAGCGCCGTGGGTTCGCGCATTGCGCGCGCCGAGGGAATGGAGGGGCATGCGCGCGCCTGTGACTGGCGCCTGCAAAAGTACTTTCCCGACCGCGACTGGGATTTTGAAGTAGTCGCACAGAAGCGGTATGAGCCATAGCTATGAAGCGATTTGAAAAGTCTTTTACGCAGCAAGAGGCCATTCCGCAGGCGGGTATCGATCGCGCCGTTGCGGTGATGCAATCGGGCCGCCTGCATCGCTACAACACGGTTCCCGGCGAAGCGAGTGAGACTGCGCTGCTAGAAGCTGAGTACGCGCTATACCAGGGCGCGCGCTACTGCCTGGCCGTTACTTCTGGCGGCCAGGCGATCCAAACTGCGCTGCGCGCGGCAGGTGTCCAGCCAGGCGATGGGGTGCTGGCCAACGCCTATACGCTGGCGCCGGTGCCCGGTGCCATTCACGCCGTCGGCGCGGTGCCCGTGCTAGTGGAAATTGGCGACGACTGGCTGACGGATATAGACGATCTGCGTGCGAAGGCGGCCGAGAGCGGTGCGCACTACTTGGTCCTTTCGCACATGCGCGGCCATATCGCCGATATGGAGGCCATTTGCTCCGTCTGCGATGCGCTTGGCATAGTTCTTATCGAAGATTGTGCCCATACGATGGGCGCCGAGTGGAGAGGGCGAAAGTCGGGTAATTTCGGCGCTGTTGCCTGCTTTTCGACGCAGACCTACAAGCACATGAATGCGGGCGAAGGCGGGCTGGTGACTACCGATGATGCGCAGATTGCGGCACGCGCCATTGTTCTGTCTGGCTCCTATATGCTCTACGAGCGCCACGGTGCGGCACCAGAGCCTGATGCGTTCGAACGCGTTAAGCTGGATATGCCGAACTGCTCGGCGCGGCTCGATAATCTGCGTGCCGCTATCCTGCGCGCACAGTTGCCCCACCTCGACGAGCAGATCGAGCGCTGGAACAGGCGGTATCGGACGGTAGAGAGCAGGTTGCGCAATAGCCCGGGCATCCGCATCGTCGAGCGCTCTAAGCACGAGGCCTACGTGGGCTCCTCCATTCAATTTCACGTCGATGGATTTCCCGCCGGCGATATTCCAACCTTTGTATCGGACTGTTTCGAACGCGGCGTCGAACTCAAGTGGTTTGGCGCCGAGGCGCCGGTCGCCTTTACCAGTCGCTACGACAGCTGGCGCTATTTGCGCGATATTCCGGAGCTGCCGCAGACGCTTGACGCGCTATCGACGACATGTGATATGCGGATTCCGCTCACGTTCAGCGAAGACGACTGTCGCGTTATTGCAGAAATAATTTGCGAAGAAGCCGCTAAGCGCGCGGAGATGGCTGCCAGCCAGTAGCCATCTCCGGCTTTGCCCGCGCTAGTAGAGCACGTTACGTTTTGCACCATTCAATCCCAATACGGGCGGCGGCCACCCCTTTTTGTTGCGTGGCGCTACAAACGGCTGAAACGAACGCCGTTGAAGCGTTACCCGCGGGGTGATTCACGCGGTGAGTATGCAATATGAAAGCTAAAACAGCGTTTTTTTTAAGCCTGCTATGGCTGGCCTGTGCGCCGACGCCCGAACGCCAGGCCGGTGATTCAGAGTCGGCAGCACAGGGAGAATTTGTTCTGGAAGTCACCAAGGGGGGGGGCGTGGCGGGTCTGTATAAGACCTATCGCCTGCACGAAAACGGCACGGTTGAGTTCCGGCAGCGCATCGGCCTCAGCGATTCGCTGCTGTGGGAGCGCAGCGCGGACAAGGCGCGCGTCGCCCAACTGCGCGATGAACTCTTGGCCACCGGCGCTCTACAGCAGGCGTTAAACGAGCGCGGCAATATGACGGCCTCGGCGCTCTATGCGGCGGCGAGCGATACGGTGCGCTGGTCGTGGGACGCGGGCAGAGAAGCGCCTGAAGCACTGGGGGCATGGTACCGGCAAGTGTGGTCATTCTGCGCCGAGCAGGCACCCTGAGCGAAGTAATAAAGAGAAAGGCCCCGCTGTCGCACAGCAGGGCCCTGCTCCCTTTGAATTGAATCCGTGGATCTAGCGCGTTTCGCTGCGCAGGTCGAGCCAGGCCATTTCCGCTTCCGTAAGCCGCGTCTGCAGCGCCTGCAGGTTGGAGGCGATTTCGTCGCTATTCATGCTGCCGACCAGTGCGTAGATATCGAGTGGGAAACTGAGCACGTAGGACAGGGCGATCTGCGGCACCGACAGACCCTTTTCCTCGGCCAGTTCCCAGGCGCGATCCAGGCGCTGGAAATTCTCCGGATAGTAGTAGGATTTAGGCATTGAGCCGTCGAACTGGTCGCGCACTTCTTCGGCGTTGGCGCTGGTGATCTTGCCCGAGAAAAAGCCGCGCGCTACGCTCGACCAGGTAAAGAGCGGCATCTCTTTTCCGGCATACCACTGACGCGCCGCTTCCTGCGAGGCGCCGGAGATCGACAGGCAGTCGGTCCACGGCTCTTCAAACTGTTCGGCGAGGCTGAAGTTGGGGCTGGATACGGCAAAGGGCACGAGGCCGTGCTTATCGGCGTACTCGTTGGCCTCTTCGAGGCGCTCGGGCGACCAGTTTGATCCGCCGAAGATGCGAATGCGGCCGGCCGCGTGGTGCTCGTTAAGGGCTTCGACGATGGGGCCAACCGGCACCGTTGGATCGTCGCGGTGCAGCAGATAAATATCGATGTAGTCACTGCGCAGACGCACCAGCGAGTCGGCCATATCGGAGGCGATGTCATAGGGCGTGACGCGGTTGCGGTCCCCGTTGAGGTGGGCGCCCTTGCCAATGATGACCACGTCTTCGCGATTGCCACGCGCTTCCATCCACAGCCCGAGCACGCGATCCACTTCGCCTCCGGCATAGAGGTGGGCCGAATCGTAGGCGGTAATGCCGGCGGCAAAGGCCGCATCGAGCAGGGCGTAGCTCTCGTCGAGCTTGTTGCGATGCAGCATGATGCACCCCTGCACAAGGCGCGAAATGTTTTTGTTCACTCCGGCTATTGTTCCGTATTCCATGCGGTTACTCCATCGGATAGGTAAGGCCCCACTGCGCGCGCACGGCGTCGAGTATGTTCATCAGGGCAATGGTTTCGTCTAAGGTCATGGTAGGACTTTCGCGCAGGCCTTCACGCAGGCAGCGGCCAACTTCAGCGGCCTCGTAGTTGTAGCCGTTGCCCTGCTCTTTAAACTCGACTTCCTCTTCGCGATCACCGGCTTTGAGCGACGCCTTTCCCGCTTTCCAAAAGTGGGTTGGTATGCGAATGGTGCCCTCGGTGCCGACGATGGTTGCCTCGTGCGGCGTCGAGGTGCGCACGGCGCTGGTCAACAGGGCCATAGCGCCGCTCTCGTAGCCGAGAATGAGGGCATTTTGCTCGTCGACGCCCGTTTCGCCTATATGAGCCATACTCTCGATGCGGGTCGGGTGCGGCCCGAGCACAAACGAGGCGAACGACGTGACGTAAATGCCCACGTCGAGCAGCGCACCGCCGCCCAAGGCGGGGTTGAAAAGCCGCCCCTCGGGATTGATGCCAGCGCGAAAGCCAAAGTCGGCGCTTACTAGCCTCACCTCGCCGATAGCCCCTTCGTCGAGCCAGCGCTTGACCTGCTGCATGGCGGGAAAAAAGCGACTCCACATGGCTTCCATGAGGAATACGCCTTCGCTGCGCGCTACCTGGACGACTGCCTCGGCCTCGGATGCGTTGATGGTGAAGGGTTTTTCGCACAGCACCGCCTTGCCCCCTTGCAGACAGAGGATGCTGTTGTCCTTGTGGAATGGATGCGGCGTCGAAACGTAGACGGCGTCTACGTTTGGATCGTTGGCTAGCGCTTCGTACGAGGCGTGTCGCGTCGGAACGGAAAAGGCGTCGCCAAACGCATCGGCGCTTTCCTGCGCGCGCGAGCCGACGGCCTGCAGCACGGCGTCGGGCGTGTCGGCTAGGCCGCGCGCAAACTGCTTGGCGATGCTGCCCGTGCCGAGAATACCCCAGCGGGTAGTGGTGGTCATGGTGGCTCCCATAGTGAGTTCTGAACAGGCGGAGCTATAGTTTCAGCAGGTATGGTTGTACCGTCAAGCTCGTGCAATCGCCCCTGTGCGGCCGGTCAACGCGCGCACTAATCGACGAAGGCGCGTGCGTTTTGAAAGAGCCTGAGCCACGGGCCGTCATCGCTCTGCCAGCTGTCGGGTCGATGCGATAGCTGCATGGCGCGGAAAACGCGCTCGGGATGCGGCATCATAATGGTGGCACGGCCGTCGGTCGAGCACAGCCCCGTAAGTCCTTCGGGCGAGCCGTTGGGGTTGGTCGGATAGCGCACGCTGGGCTGGCCGTAGTGGTCGACGTAGCGCAGCGCCAGCTGGCCGTTGGCGCGTAACGCGTCTAATGCGCCGTCGGCAAAAGCGGCGCGCCCCTCGCCGTGTGCCACGGCAATGGGCAGGCGCGATCCCTGCATGCCGCTGAGCAGCACCGACGGGCTTTCCAGGACCTCGACCGTGCATAGGCGCGCCTCGAACTGTTCGGAGCGGTTGCGCAGAAAGCGCGGCCAGTGCTCGGTGCCGGGTATGAGTTCCTTGAGGTGCGATAGCATTTGGCAGCCGTTGCAGACGCCCAGAGCAAACGTGTCGGGTCGGTGAAAAAAGGCGTGAAACTGTTCGCGCAGCGCTTCGTTGAATAGAATGGAGCGCGCCCAGCCGGCGCCCGCACCGAGCACATCGCCGTAGCTAAAACCGCCGCAGGCCACTAGGCCGTTAAAGGTGCTGAGCGCGGCATTTCCCGCCATGAGGTCCGTCATGGGCACGTCGACGGCTTCAAAACCAGCCGCATCAAAGGCCGCTGCCATTTCGACCTGGCCGTTGATGCCCTGCTCGCGCAAAACCGCTATGCGGGGACGGGCTGAGTGCACGGCCGCTGCGCTCAGACGGGTAGCCTGCGCTGGGTCGTAGGCCAGGTGGAAGCTCAGGCCGGGATCGCCCGCATCGCCAATCGATTCATACTCTTCGCGCGCGCAGTCGGGGTTGTCGCGCAGGGCCTGCATGCGATAGGTCAGCTCGGCCCAGGCGGCGTGCAGCTCGAGAATGGAAGCGCGGTAGTGCTCGGTGCCGCCCTGCACGACGACGAGCTCGCGGCGCGCATTGATGCGGCCAATAGCGTGTGCCTGCGCTGCCAAGCCGTGCGCCTGCAAAATGGCGCGCACGGCGGGTTCATCGGCGCTGCGGTGCTGAATGACCACGCCTACTTCTTCGCAAAAGAGCGCGGCTAAGGTGTCGTCGCCCAGCGCTGAAATATCGAGGTCGACGCCGCAGCGACCGGCAAACGCCATTTCCGCAACCGCGGCGAATAGACCGCCATCCGAGCGGTCGTGGTAGGCGAGAATGAGCCCGTCGGCGTGCAGGCACTGCACGGCGTCAAAGAGCATGCGCAGATCGCCGGGATCGACGTCGGGTGCCTCCGGGCCGACCTGGTTGTAAGTCTGGGCCAGGGCCGAGGCGCCGAGGCGATTTTTGCCGCCGCCTAGGTCGATGAGGAGCAGGGACGTATCGCCGTCGTCGCGCAGCTGCGGCGTGGCGTGGCGGCGCGCGTCTTCGACGGGGGCAAAGGCCGAGACGACGAGGCTGAGCGGCGCGACGATTTTCTGGTCCTGTCCCTGGCTGTCGCGCCACACGGCGCGCATGGACAGGCTGTCCTTGCCAACGGGAATAGAGACGCCCAGCTGCGGGCAGAACTCCATGCCGACGCTGTGCACGGTGTCAAAGAGATTGGCGTCTTCGCCCTCCTCGCCGCAGGCGCACATCCAATTACCCGACAGCTTGATTTGCCGTATGTCGCCAATATGCGCCGCGGCGATGTTGGTAATAGCCTCGGCCACGGCGAGTCGACCCGATGCAGGTGCGTCGATAAGCGCGACGGGCGTGCGCTCGCCCATGGCCATCGCCGACCCCGTATAGCCTTCAAATGAGTGGGCGGTCAGCGCTACATCGGCTACTGGAACCTGGTAGGGGCCGACGAATTGGTCGCGGGCAATGAGGCCGGTGACGGTGCGGTCGGCAATGGTGATGAGAAAGGTTTTGGCCGCGACGGCGGGGAAACGCAGCACGCGCGCGACCGCGTCGGCAATGGATACGTCCGACAGGTCGAGCGGTGGGTGCTGCTGTGGCAGGCGCTCGACGTCGCGCAGCATCCGCGGCGGCTTGCCGAGAAAGACGTCGAGGTCGATTTCTGGAATGGGATCTTCGCCGAGCAGCTCGTCGTGCAGTGCCAGCTTGCGATCGCCGGTTACCTCGCCAATGACGGCATACAGGCAGCGCTCGCGCTCGGCCATCGCGCGGAAGCGCTCGAGCTGGTCGCGTCCGACGACCAGCACATAGCGCTCCTGCGCCTCGTTGCACCAGATCTGCATGGGGCTCATCGACGGGTCGTCGTTGTGGATGGCGCGCAGTTGGAAGCGCGCCCCCGTTTCCTCGACTAGCTCGGGGCAGGCGTTGGACAGGCCGCCGGCGCCGACGTCGTGAATGCTGAGAATGGGGTTTTCCGTGCCCAGCGCGATGCAGCGGCTGATCAGCTCCTGGCAGCGCCGCTCCATTTCGGGATTGTCTCGCTGCACCGATGCAAAGTCGAGATCTTCCTGGTTGGAGCCGGTGTCCATGCTGGAAGCCGCTCCGCCCCCTAAGCCGATCAGCATGGCTGGTCCGCCCAGCTGAATAACGTAGTCGCCAGCTTGCGGCTGCTTTTTCTCCACGTGCGCGTCGTCGATCAAGCCGACGCCGCCGGCCACCATAATGGGTTTGTGGTAGCCGCGATAGCGACCCTGCGCGACGTCCTCATAGGTGCGGAACAGGCCGAGGATATTGGGTCGGCCAAATTCGTTGCCAAAGGCGGCACCGCCGATGGGCCCCTCCGTCATTATCTGAAGGGGAGTAGCTAGGCGTGCGGGAAATTCGGCGTGCTGTTGCTCCCACGGCTGGGCGTAGTCGGGCAGCCGCAGGTGCGAGGTGAAGAAGGCACAGAGGCCGGCCTGTGATACGCCCCCGGTGCCGGCGGCCCCCTCGTCGCGGATCTCGCCGCCGACGCCGGTAGACGCACCCGGGTAGGGCGAGATCGCCGTGGGGTGGTTGTGCGTCTCGACCTTGATCAGCACGTGCGTTTGCTCGTCGCGGTAGGCATAGCGATGCTGCGCGCTGCCATCGGGGCGGAATACGGGCACGCGATAGCCCTGGAGAATGCCGCTGTTGTCGGAGTAGGCCTTGACGGTGCCGTGCGGCTGCAGCGCGTGCGTGTTGCGGATCATGTCGAAGAGCGAGTGCGGCTGCGCCTTGCCGTCGATCACCCATTCGGCGTTAAAGATCTTGTGGCGGCAGTGCTCGGAGTTGACGACGGAAAACATCATCAGCTCGACGTCGGTTGGATCGCGCTGGGCGCTGCGATAGGTCTGCAAAAAGTAGTCGACCTCGTCGTCGGCAAGGGCCAGTCCCATATCGCTATTGGCGCGTTCGAGCGCGCCGCGTCCCTCGGCCAGCACCGGAATGCGCACCAGGGGCTGGGGTGCGATTTGCGCAAAGAGCGATGCCAGGTCGCTTGCCGGTGCTTCGGTCATGCGGTCGTGCAGCAGGGGGGCGACATGGATGAGCTGTTCAGGTGTGGGCGGCGTAGAGGAGCGGAAGGTGTATGCGATGCCGCGCTCGACGCGTTGGACGGCGTCAAACCCGCAGTTGCGCAGGATATCGGTGGCCTTGCTCGACCAGGGCGAAATCGTCCCGGGCCGCGGACAGACAAAGAGCTGGTTTGGCTGGCGCGCCGGTGCCTCGGGGCCAGCTCCGAGGATGCGCTGCAGCAGCTCGCGTTCGGCATCCTCCAGCGGGCGGTGCACATGCGCCATGAGAACGTAGTCGGCGGCGATATCGTCGAGTTCGGGCCACTGCTGGCGGCAGCGATCGAGCAGGGGAAGACGGCGGAAGTCGGAAAGGGCGGGTTCGCCGAGGAAGACGAGCAGCATAGAATGGCCCACTTGCGAGAGGGTGGTGAGGAAACGGGCTCGACGTGCGCGGTCGAGCAAGACACGGGCTAATTTAGGGCGGACCGCGCCGGATTCAAGGGTTGTCCGATTAAAAATGGCAATGGCCTCTATAAGTGCGACTAATAGAGTCTGTTAATGACTGAAAATCCTTTACTTACATGGAGTAAGGCCTATATTCAATGGTTGTTTTTGCGCGTCTAAAAGGCCGAAAAAGGAAAAGCGATGTCCCCATTTGATTCGCATAGTGAAAACGCTGAATTCGTCGATGGACTCTATCGGCAATACCTGAGTGACCCCGACTCAGTCGAAGCGGAGTGGCGCTATTTCTTCAAGGGTTTTGAGCTGGGTTTTCTCCGTTCGGAGAGCGCAGACGCCCCGTGGAGCGATGCGGATTCAACCGCAGAAGAAGAAATGGACGACGTGCCGGAACGCCGCCATAGGCAGCGCACGGATAGGGGCGTCTTTGCCCTGGTGCAGGCCTATCGCACGCTGGGCCACTTTATCGCCAAACTCGACCCGCTCGGTCACAACCGCGAGAGCATCCCCCTGCTGGAACTGTCGGAATTTGGCCTGAGCGATAGCGACCTGGAAAAGGGCGTGGGCAAGGGCGGTTTTATGGGCGAAACGGACGGTTCGCTGAAGGGTTTACTCGCCAAGCTGCGCGGCACCTACTGTGGGAATATCGGTGTCGAATACATGGATATTCCCGACAAGGAACAGCGCGCCTGGCTGCAAGAGCGCATTGAACCCTGCCTCAACCGGCACGACTTTTCCGAGGAGGAAATGCGCCGCGTGCTGTCGCGTCTGATCGAAGCCGAGGAGTTTGAGCAGTTCTTGCACACGCGCTATATCGGCCAAAAGCGCTTTTCCTTGGAAGGCGGTGAATCGCTCGTCCCTCTGCTCGATACGCTGGTCGAGAGCGGCGCTGCGCAGGGCGTCGACGAGGTCGTCATCGGCATGGCGCACCGCGGTCGCCTCAATGTGCTAGCCCATTTGCTGCACAAGCCCTACGAGCACATTCTCAGCGAGTTTGAGGGCGCAGCCGACGACGGACGCGGCGATACCGAAGGCGATGTCAAGTATCACATGGGATACTCCTACGACCACGTGACGTCGGCTGGTCGCAAGGTGCACCTGTCCCTGAGTTTTAATCCGAGCCATCTCGAACTGGTCGATCCGGTCATCGAGGGTATTGTCTACGCCAAGCAGGCCTACTTGCGCGACGATGACGGATCGCGCGTGGTGCCCGTGCTGGTGCACGGCGAGGCGGCCTTTACTGGTCAGGGCATTGTGGCCGAGACGCTCAACCTATCCGAGCTAGAGGGATACGGCACCGGCGGAACCATTCACGTCATAATCAACAATCAGCTCGGCTATACCGCTACGCCCAAGGAGACGCGCTTCACGCCCTATCCAACGGACGTAGCCAAGCAGATTCAGGCGCCTGTTTTTCACGTCAATGGGGACGATCCCGAGGCCGTAGTGCAGGCGGCCCGCGTGGCGATGGAGTTTCGCCAGCGCTTCAAGGTGGATGTCATAATCGACCTGTGGTGCTACCGTCGATACGGCCATAACGAAGCAGACGATCCGACGCTCACGCAGCCGCTGATGTACCAGCAGATTGCCAAGCACCCGACGATCTTGCACCTCTACTCGTTTCAGCTCGTCGGTCGAGGTCGCATCGTGCAAGAAGAGGTAGAGGAACTGCGTCACCGCGTGCGCAGCCGCCTGGACGATGCCCAGGAAATTGCCAAGCGCCTCCAGGTAGCACCGCGCACCGCCTCGTTTGGCGGGGTCTGGCAGGGGCTGAGTTGGGCGACGGAAGATCGCAGTGCGCACACGGCAATCGATCGGAAAAAGCTGGCGCGCATTACCGAGCTCGCCATGTGTGCCCCGGAGGGATTCTCCCTGCACCGAACGGTGCAGCGCATCGTCGATGCACGGCGCAAAATGGCTGCTGGAGAGGAGTCGCTCGACTGGGGCTGCGCCGAAATGCTGGCCTTTGGCTCGCTGCTGATCGACGGCGTGCCGGTGCGCTTGGCGGGCCAGGACAGCCAGCGCGGCACCTTTGCCCACCGCCACGCGGCCTGGCACGACGTAAAGACGGGTCAGGTCCACGTGCCGCTGGCCAATATGAGCAGCGACCAGGGCGAATTTGTCGTGCTGAATACCATGCTTTCGGAGCTGGCTGTGCTCGGCTTCGAATACGGCATTAGCTCGGCCGACCCGCGCCGCCTCGTCTTGTGGGAGGCGCAGTTTGGCGACTTTGTCAACGGCGCGCAGATGATCATCGACCAATTTATCAGCAGTGCGGAAGCCAAATGGCAGCGCATGTGCGGTTTGGTGCTGCTGCTGCCGCACGGATCCGAAGGAATGGGACCCGAACACTCGAGTGCTCGTTTGGAGCGCTTCCTCCAGCTGTGCGCCAAGGGCAATATGCAGGTTGCCTATCCGACGACGCCGGCGCAGTACTTCCATATACTGCGGCGCCAGATGCTGCGCAATTTTCGCAAGCCGCTGGTCCTGATGACGCCCAAGAGTCTCCTGCGCCACAAGCTCTGCGTCTCGCCGGTTTCCGAACTGGTCGAGGGCGGCTTTCAGTGCGTTATCGACGATGTGGAAGTCGATGCCCCCGCAGCGGTGCGACGCGTCGTGCTGTGCAGCGGCAAGGTCTACTACGACCTGTTGGAAGCGCAGCGCAGGGCCGAAGGCAACCAGGGCCATATCGCCTTGGTTCGCGTCGAGGAGATTTACCCGTTCCCGTCGGCCGAGCTGGGCCAGGTGCTGGCGCGCTATGCCGGGGCCAAACAGGTTTTCTGGGTGCAGGAAGAGGCCAAAAATATGGGCGCATGGAGCTTTGTGCGCCCCTACCTCGAAGACATTCTGTCCGATGGGTGTGAGCTCAGCTATGTCGGCCGCGACGAATCGGCCAGCCCGGCAACGGGTTCGCACCACATACACCACAACGAGCAGAGGGAAATCGTCGAACAGGCACTGGATGCGCGCGCCAAAGAGGTCGTGCTGTCAACGGTGCGACGCGACGTAGCCGAAGGCGTTGCCGATAGAGAGCGCGCCGGCGGTAGGATGTAGAGAAAAGGCATAGGAGACAGGTTAGATGGCTGTGGATGTAGCAATACCCGCTATGGGCGAGTCGGTCAGCGAGGTTATTCTGATCGAGTGGTTAAAGGGCGACGGCGACTACGTCGAGCGCGACGAGGCCATTTGCGTATTGGAGACGGACAAGGCCAACGTCGATTTGCCCGCGCCGGCGGCCGGCGTGTTGAAACACGCCGCCGAACTCGATTCGACGTTTGCCGTTGGCGCGTTGATTGCTCGGATTGAAGAGGGCGACAAGCCGGCTGCCGATGCAGCAGCGAGTGAGTCGGCGTCCTCTGGGGTCCAAGCCCCAGAACCGGAGCCAGCCCCGGTTGAGAAAGTGCTCAGTCCGGCGGCGCGGCGCCTGGCCGAAGAGCACGCCGTCGACGTGGCTTCGGTAGAGGGCACGGGCAAGGATGGACGCATCACGAAAGAGGACGTGCGCAGTGCGATTGACGCGCGCGAGGTACCTGCTGCGGCAGCGGAGCCCGCTCCGAAAAAAGACCAGCCGACCGTTGCACCGCCGCCCCCGGCTCCTCGGCCTGCCGCTTCGAGTGAGGGCGATGGGCAGCGCCGCGAGCCAATGAGCCGTCTGCGTCAGCGCATTGCCCAGCATTTGGTTTCCGCTCAGCACAATGCGGCCATGCTGACGACGTTCAACGAAATTGATATGAGCGCCGTCATGGAGCTGCGTGCGAAATACAAGGAGCGCTTCGCCGAAGTGCACGGGATATCGCTTGGTTTCATGTCGTTTTTTTCGCGTGCCGCCGTGCTGGCCCTGCGCGAATTTCCCGCCGTAAACGCCCAGATCGACGGCACGGATATCATCTACAACGACTGCGTGCACCTGGGGATTGCCGTCAGCACCGAGCGCGGTCTCGTGGTGCCGGTGCTGCGCCGAGCCGAGCAGATGTCGATGGCGCAGGTCGAGAGTGAGATCAAACGCTTGGCGCTGGGAGCGCGCGACAACAAGCTCGCTATGGACGAGCTGAGCGGCGGCACATTTACCATAACCAATGGCGGCGTGTTTGGCTCGCTGCTGTCGACGCCGATTATCAACGCGCCGCAGAGCGGTATTCTCGGCATGCACGCTATTCAGCAGCGCCCCGTGGCCGTCGATGGGCAGGTCGTGATTCGCCCGATGATGTACGTGGCGCTCTCCTATGATCACCGCATTATCGACGGCCAGCAATCGGTCAAGTTTTTGGTGCGCCTGAAGCAGCTGGTCGAGGATCCGGCGCGCCTGATGTTGGAAGTGTAATAGAGAGGGACTGGCAGTGAGCGAAACGCAGTACGATTTAATTGTCATCGGGGCTGGCCCCGGCGGCTATACGGCGGCGGCGCGCGCCGGCGAGTTGGGCATGAAGGTGGCCTGCGTCGACAAGAGCGCGCTGGGCGGCACCTGTCTGAACGTCGGCTGTATTCCCAGTAAGGCATTGCTCGAATCGAGCGAGCTCTATCACAAGGCCCAGTCCGGGTTGGGTGAGCACGGCATTGTCGCAGGAGATGTTCAATTCGACCTTTCGGCCATGATGCAGCGCAAAGACAAGATCGTTGCGACGATGACCAAAGGCATTGAGGCGCTGTTTAAAGCGCGCGGCGTCACGCCCTATGCCGGCGTGGCCACGCTGTTGGGCGGGGGGCGCGTGGCGGTGGAGGGCGCAGCGGGTGCGCAGGAACTGCAGGCCAAACACATTCTACTGGCCACCGGCAGTGCGCCGGCCGAGTAGCCGAGTCTGCCCTACGACGGCCAGCACATCGTTTCTTCGACGGAAGCCCTGGCTTTCGATAGGGTGCCCAAGCGCATGGTGGTCATTGGCGCCGGCGCGATTGGCCTCGAGATGGGCTCGGTGTGGAGTCGGCTGGGCTCGGAGGTCGTGGTCGTCGAGTTTATGGAACACATTCTGCCTGGTATGGACGTCGAGATGGCCGGCCAGCTAGGGCGCCTGCTCAAGCGTCAGGGGCTGGATATTCGCCTGCAGACGGGCGCCAAGGGATTTGCGCTCAAGAAAAAGGCTGTGCAGCTACAGCTAGAATCGCAGGGCCAGGCCGACGCAGTCGAATGCGACGTGGTGCTGGTCGCCGTGGGGCGCAGGCCCTTTACGGAGGGATTGGGATTAGCGGCGGCAGGCGTCGAGTTGGACGAGCGGGGCCGCGTGCGCGTCGACGCGCAGTGGCGCACTACAGCGGACGGCATATGGGCCGTTGGCGATCTCATTCCCGGTCCGATGTTGGCCCATAAGGCCGAAGCTGAGGGGATAGCGGCCGTCGAGCGCATGGCGGGCAAGGCCGGAGCGGTCAACGCGGATGCCATTCCCGGCGTCGTCTATACGCACCCCGAACTGGCCAGCGTGGGGCTGAGCGAAGAAGCAGCCAAGGCGAGCGGCCGCGATGTGGCCGTGGGCAAGTATCAGTTCCGCGCCAACGCGCGCGCTCATGCGATGGGTGAGATCGATGGGTTGGTTAAAATCGTCGCCGATGCGCAGAGCGACCGCCTGCTCGGGTTGCACATTCTGGGGGCGCAGGCGTCCAGCCTCATAGCCGAAGGAGTGCTCGCACTGGAGTTTTCCGCCAGCGTCGAGGATATCGCCCGCACGGTGCACGCCCATCCGGCCCTGTCCGAAGTGATAAAAGAAGCCGCCTGGTCGCTGGCCGAATAGACGGCTGCGATGGCGGGTGATACCGAGGCGAGGTTTGTGCAGCAGCCCGCTCCAGAAAATGGATATTTGCGCGATCACGTCGCGCTGCTGCTGTCGAGCTATCGCCGCTGGCTCAAGCGCGACTTGCCCCTGTCATCGGGCGCTGTGTCCCAAGCAGAAGCGCTATTTACCGCCGACTTTGCTCTCGTTTCACACGGTGTAGAAGGCGATCCCCTTTTTAACTACGGAAACGGAACGGCGCTGCGGCTCTTCGAACTCGAGTGGGATGCATTTGTTCGCTTGCCCTCGCGCAAGTCGGCCGAAATGCCCAATCGAAGCGAACGTGCGCGCCTGTTGGAAACGGTCTATTCTCAAGGGTATATAGACGACTACGCCGGCGTGCGCATATCGGCCAGCGGGCGGCGCTTTCACATCGAGCGCGCGGTCGTTTGGAATCTGCTAGACGAGTCCGGCTGCTATCGCGGCCAGGCCGCCTGCTTTAATCGTTGGACTTTCCTCTAAATGCCATAGCTGTGCGACTGGACGGCGAATCGGAGCAAACCGGCTGCACAGTCGCGGCATGACAGGGGCGCGTCCGCTTGGGATCAGCATACACAAAGCGCGCTGTACGTGCCATCTATTGGATAGAAAGTGGGAGAAAGGATATGCAGCTGAGTCACGAAGATCTGGAAGAGGGTGCGGTGCTAGCACTGGATTTTGACAAGCTGGCCAAAGTCGCCGCTTGTGGCCAGGCATTGGTGCCCGTCGCCGTGCAGGATGCCGATAGTTTGGAAATCCTCATCGTCGCCTATGCCAATCAGGAGGCGCTAGACTACGCCATAGAACACGGCGTGGCTGCCTTTTGGAGCACGTCGCGCAACGAGCTGTGGGTCAAGGGCGCTACGTCGGGCGATTTCCTCGATCTGGTAGAGATTCGCGTCAACTGCGAGCAAAACTCGCTGCTCTACCGCGTGCGTCCGCGCGGCGAAGGCGCCTGCCATACCAAGCAGGACGGGCGCGCGCGCTCGGGGTGCTACTATCGCCGACTGGTTGATGGCGCGCTCGCATTCGTCGCGTAGGTCTTCTGTATTCCCGTTAGTCGCTCAAAAAGGGGCGTGCGCCCATCGCTTCAAAGGCGCGGCGGCGCGTTCGCTGTTTTGCCGCGTTCGCAGGATGCTTATATTGCGCGGCCAAAAGGAGTGCGCTTATGAAGGTCGATCTGGAAGGAAACATTGCGCTGGTCACGGGGGGGGCACAGGGGATCGGGCGGGCCATTGTCCAACAACTGGCTGACAACGGTGCGCGCGTGTGCATAGTTGATATAGACGGTGCGGCGGCAGAGCAGGCGGCGCGCGAAATCGGTGGACGGGCGTGGCAGGGGGACGTGGTCGACGTGGATGGCATGCGCTCGGTCGTCGACGAACTATGCGCCGCCTACGGCGGCTTGGACATCCTAGTCAACAACGCCGGCATCAATACGAGCGGTGGTCGCGTGCCGATTCACGAGTTCGAAGTCGAGCAGTGGGATCGCATTGTCGAAGTCGACCTGAAGGGCGTATTCGCCGTTAGTCGCGCCGCCGTGCCGGCGATGCTCAAGAGCGGTGGCGGCCGCGTGGTCAATATCAGCTCGATTGCCGGTCTCGTACCGCTGCGTCTTCAGTCGGCCTTCGTTGCGGCCAAAGCAGGCGTTGTCAACCTGACCCGTTCAATGGCACTGGAACTGGGTCCACAGGGCGTGTTAGTCAATGCCGTAGCGCCCGGGTCGACGCTGACGCGCGGCACAGAGCAGCTCTTTTACGGCCCCGACGGATCCTATAGCGAAAAGGCGCAGAGCCTCCTTTCGCACATTCCACTGGGCCGCCCCGGGCGCGTCGAAGAAATTGCCGCGGCCGTGCTTTTTCTGGTGGCGCCAGAGGCTAGCTATATCAATGGCACCGTGCTCACCGTCGACGGCGGCTGGACGGCCGGCTATGCGCGCGACTGGTGAAGAGCAACCGATTGCAGGAGAGGGAGTCTATGGACGGGAGCGACTTTAGAGGCGTCGTGCCGGCGCTGATTACGCCGATGACGCCGGCAGGCGCACTGCACGAAGAGGCGCTGCGCGCGGTATTTGAGTTTAACGTGGCGGCGGGCGTGCACGGCTTCTGGGTGGCCGGCGGCACGGGTGAGAGCATTTTGCTCAGCGATGAGGAAAATCGCCGCATCGCCGAGATCGTCGCCGAGCAGAATGGTGGCCGGGTAAAAAATATTATGCACGTGGGGGCGCCAACGACTGAGCGCGCCGTGGCACTGGCCCGCCATGCGGCCGACGTGGGCGTAGAGGCTATTTGCTGTGTGCCGCCCTTCTTTTATCGCCGCACGGACGAGGAGATCGTAGATCACTATCGCGCCGTTGGCGATGCGGCCGGTTTGCCGCTCTTTGTTTACAATCTGCCTTCGGCGACGCGCGTGGAAATTACGCCGTCGCTGATGGAAAAAATCCAGACGGGCGTTCCTTGGGCCGTTGGTCTAAAGCACTCGGCTGTCGATCAGATGCATATCCGCACGTTTGCGCGCATGGGGCTGGCCTGCTTTACGGGCAATTGCCGGCTGATGCTGCCGGCGCTGACGATGGGGGCAGCCGGCTGCGTGGACGGTCCGCCGAACGTGGCTCCCGAACTGTGGTTGGCCATATGGGAGGCGCATGCGGCCGGCGATTTGCACGGAGCCGAACGCGCGCAGGAGGCGGCGTGGAATGCCGTCGATGAGTTATTGGCCTGTGGCGGAACCTACCACGCCTTGGCCAAAGCCGCGCTGGGACTGCGCCTCGGTATAGACTGTGGAGATGCTCGCCCACCGGCGGCACCGCTGACAGGAGATCAGCGCGCTGCGCTGCAGCGGTTGGCGACGGAGCGGGGTTGGAAGTAAACGGGCAAAGCCCACCTCTCCATCGATCGGAGAGATGGGCTCCAAATGGACTGCCGCAGTTCGCTCCGAGGCTTAGCGCATAATGAGGCCGTAGCCAATTTGGGTGAAGACCCACACCAGCGTTAAAAGACCCAGAAAGAACCCAAAGCGCTTTAGGACCATGGCGCGTCCTTTGTGGCTTGAGGCAGGGGAGGAACCTGTAGTTGTGTTATCGGCTCAGAGCGCCCCTTGCGATGTGAGCTACATCACAAAGCGCGAGATATTTAGTTGGGCACACCGCCTGCGCACCGCAACGATGTAAACGTACGCAATTCTCCGCATTGCACAAGCGCATTTTTATCGACTGATCTGCGAAGATATTCCTTCAATGCTCTGCAGGTATTCGCGCAGGCCCTGACCGTCCATGGGCAAGTCTAGAACGTCGGAAAAGGGCCACATATCGCTCTCGAGGAACTCCGTGGCCGTCTCGCGATCCTGATTGGTAGGAGCGGCGGACACGTCCTTGATGGCCTGTAGGATGACGGCTGCAGCCAGGCGACGATGGCCGTCAAACTGCGAGCGATACGTTGGTTTTCTGTCTTTTGCCATGAGTCTCGTCTATCTATCCGAGTGTGTAGGTTGTGCGTTGTAGCCTCTCCAAAAAGACGCCTTTAGTCGTTGGGAGGATCCCGTTTATTGCAATTATGCCGCATAGAGCCCAATAATGGACCCCGTTAGCATGGTAGCCAGCGTGCCGCCCACGAGTGAGCGCAGTCCCAGGCGAGCTAGGTCGCCGCGCCGTTCGGGCGCAATGCCGCCGATGCCGCCGATCATGATGGCAACAGAACCGAAGTTGGCGAAGCCACACAGGGCATAGGTGACAATGATAAAGCTGCGTTCGCTCAGTGGCGTAGGGCCATTCATCAGGGTGGCTAGCTGCAGGTAGGCGACGAATTCGTTGAGAATGGTCTTCAGTCCCATGAGTCGTCCCACCGCTTCGGTTTCGGCCCAAGAAATGCCCATCAGCCACACTAGCGGGCGAAACAGCCAGCCACAGGCCGCTTCCAAGCTCCAGCGACCCGCATCGGTGCCGTTGACCAAGCCGTCAATAAAGCCCAGGCCGTGGTTGGCCAGTGCGACGAGGCCAATAAAGGCAATTAGCATGGCCAGCACGTTGATGACCAAAAAGGCGCCCTCGCTGGCTCCGCGCGCGGCGGCATCCAGGCCGTTTAGTGTGTCTTCGCGCGGCAGTTCAACGCGCGCGCGCGCCGTCTCTGGCGTGCCGGTTTCTGGTACCATCAGCTTGGCCACCGCAATGGCCGCCGGCGCGCTTATCAGCGATGCGACAAAGAGGTGCCCAGCAATATCCGGATGCGCGGTGCCGAGCATGGATGCATAGATGACCATAACGGTGCCGGCAATGGTCGCCATGCCGCCGGTCATGAGGCAGAATAGCTCGCTTTCGGTCATGCGCGCCACGTAGGGGCGGATGAGCAGAGGAGCTTCTGTCATGCCGAGAAATACGTTGGCGGCGACGCCGACGCTCTCTGCCGAACTGATGCCGAGCACGCGCTGCATAAAGCGGCTGAGGTGCGCGATTAGCCAAGGAAGTACGCGGTAGTGATACAGCATGCGCGAAAGCGCCGCGACGAAAATGAGTATGGCGGCGATTTGCAGGGCTATGACGGGGCCGAACTGACTGGCAAACGCCTCGCTGGCCATGCCGCCAAAAAGCAGTGATTCGTTGGCTTTGAGCGCCGTTTTTTGCAGCAGCTGCGTCAGGCTGTGCGCTGCGGAAAAGAGCGGCGTGCGCAGCGCGGGCTGTAGGAGTAGTCCGGCTAGAGCGACTTGCAGCAGGGATGCTACCGCGACGGTCTTCCAGGGAAGGCGCTGTGGGCGCTGGCCGCTCAGCCAGGCGATACAGAGGAGTAAAAAGTAGCCGGAGGCGCTGTGCAGGATCGACATCGTGCTGGTAGAAGAACAGCGCGATGGGGGTAAAAGTCAAGGAATTTCAGGCGCTGAAAGGCATTCCAAGAGCATCGAGTGCACGCTGCACGACGTTTTCTAGCGAGCCTTCTGCCGACAGGCGGATAGCATCTGGCCACACCGGCAGATTGCCCGTGTGGCGCGCCAGCTCCTCGAAGTAGGGGGCATCGGCGCGCGAGCCGCGTGCGGCCAGTCGGGCGCGCCAAGTCTCGTGGCCCGGTGGGTCCAAGTGCAGCACGCAGAGCGAGGACGGATGCAGTCGCTTGCGCAGATCGGCCCACAGCGCGTCGACACCTAATTCTGGGCCCCACCCACCTACCAGCAGCACCTGGCGTCGGCCCTCGAGGTTGTCGCAGGCTAGGCGCATTGGTCCCGCGTATTCGAGGGGCCGCAGCGTCTGCCAGTAGTGGTCGGTCGCGTAGGCGCGGTCGGCGGTATCGCCGCGCAGAGCCGCCGCTGCGAGGATAAAGCCTCCAGCCGTGCGGTCTTTGTCGATGAGCAGCGATTCGGGCAGCAGGCGAATCAATTCGGCTGCTACGCTGCTTTTGCCAACGCCCGGTGGGCCGGCCAGCACAACCAGCCGCGCGTGCGGCGATCCGGCGTGTGCCGCAGCTAAAACGGCGCTGGCTGTAGGGTGCGGGTCGGGCTGGGCCGATGCATAGCCGCCACCCAACTGCGCGGTGTCGTTCACGAATTTTCCAGCGGGCGGTAGCTATAGGCATCGGCCAGCGCTAGCATGGCCAGTGCCAACGGCGTGCACCACAGCCAGACGGCATTGCCCGCCGGCTGGGCGCAGAGTAGGGAGGGCAGTCCGCTGAGTGCCGTCAACAGGTAGATCAGCAGAACGGCGCCGCGCCGGGAAAAGCCCAGTCGAACCAGGCGGTGGCTGATGTGGTTTTTATCGCCTATCCACGGCGCGCGTCCGCTCTTGATGCGCAGGAAATTAACGCTAAGAAAATCGTATATTGGCACGGCTAAAATCAGCAGAGGAGCCCACTGCAGTGCCGGCTGCAGGCTGGCAAAAGAGTAGGTCTGGCTGAGGTAGGCGGCGATGGCGCTCGTCGCATAACCGAGGAAAAGACCGCCGGCATCGCCCATGAAAATGCTGGCTGGCGGCAGGTTGAACAGCAGAAAACCGCAGCAGGCGCCAAAGCTCATCAGGCAGACGACGGCTATGCCGGGTTCGCCGGCCAGCAGGGCGGCAAAAGCCAGCAGCACTAGGCAAATGGCGCCGATGCCTGCGCTGAGGCCGTCCATATTGTCGAGAAAGTTGAAGGCGTTGGTCATCGCGCCGATCCACACCACGCTGAGCACCGCGTTGAGCAGGGGCACGGTCGGCAGCAGGTCGAGGCGAAAGGCGGGTTGCGTGTAGATGAGTAGAGAAATAAAGGCGAGCTGGGCCAGCAGGCGCACTAGGGGTGTCATGCCGCGCCAGTCGTCGATGAGCCCGAGGAGAAAGAGCGCCATGCCACAGGCCAGAAAACTAGTCAGCTGGTCTGACTGTCGCAGAAATTCGCCGCCGAGCCAAGCCGAAGAAAGCGGCCAGGCTGCATCGCTGGAGGCGAGGAAAGTGGGTAGTTCAACGATGAGCGAGGGAACGCAGACAAAGAGACCGATGCTGAGTCCGAGTGCCATGGCTAGCGCGCCGCCATAGGGCGTCGGCTGGCTATGCGATTTGTGGTCAGCGGAAGCAGGGCGATCGACCAGGTCGAGTGCCCAGGCCAATCGCTTTACCAGTGGGGTGCAAAGGGCCGTGATCAGGAGCGGACAGGCGACAAAGGCCGCTAGGGGTAGAATAGATTCCATGCGTATTGGACTGTGGTTTGACAAAACGACTTTACCTAATATATAGGGAGTGTCGCCGGTATCCAACGTCGAGAAGACAGAGCGATAGAGCGAAAGGCGCGTAGATGCTAGCAATAGATGGTGGAGAAAAGGTGCGGAGTGAAGCCTTCCCCGCGCGCCGTCTGTTTGGTGAAGGGGAGCGCGATGTTGTCGTGCGCCTTTTTGACGAGGCGCTGCAAAGCGGCAGTGCCATTGGCTACAACGGCGCCGAAGAGCGAGCGTACGAATGCGAGTTTGTCGGGTTTATGGGCGGCGGATACGCCGACTTAGTGAACTCGGGCACTTCAGCTCTCTACGTGGCGCTTGGCGCGCTGCGCTTGCCCGTCGCCGGAGAAGTTGTCGTGCCGCCCATAACCGATCCGGGTGGCGTGATGCCGGTGGCCCTGCTGTGTCAGGTGCCGGTTGTCGCCGATGCGGTCGAAGGCTCGTTTAACACGGGCGCTGAACAGATCGAAGCGGTGCTGACGCCGCACACGCGCGCCATCGTCGTGGCGCATATCGCCGGCGAGCCGGTCGATATGGATCCGATTTTAGAGCTGGCGCGCTCGCGCGGCATTCCCGTAGTAGAAGACTGCGCGCAGGCGCACGGTGCCCTTTACAAAGGGCGCATGGTCGGCACCCTTGGCGATATTGCCGCATTCTCGACGATGAGCGGTAAACACCACGCGACCGGGCCCCAGGGCGGCGTGGTCTTCTCCCGCGAGGAGGAGCTGATCTGGGAAGCCAAGCGCTTTGCCGATCGCGGCAAGCCGTTTAATAGCGATGCCGCTTCCAACGTGCGCGCCGGTCTGAACCTAAACGGCAACGACCTGGCGGGGGCCGTC
The DNA here is from genome assembly GCA_038128265.1 of Gemmatimonadota bacterium. Lineage (GTDB taxonomy): Bacteria > Latescibacterota > UBA2968 > UBA8231 > UBA8231. Next base: position 46,850 of record JAYPJE010000020.1, on the reverse strand, counting down.
GGGCGCGTGCAGCTACAGCGCCTCCCGGAAATTATCGAACGGCGGCGTCAGATTGCTCGCCAAATCAAGGAGTCGATCGCCGGTCTGCGCGCGGTGCGCCCTGGTCGGGAAGCCGGCGGCGAAGGGGGCGTGTACTGGTTTATGCGGTTTTTCGTCGACGCCGATCTGCTAAAGGTCGACAAAGGCGCCTTTGCCCGCGCCGTAGCGGCCGAGGGGATTCCGGTCGGTGTGTCCTATCGACACATTCCATCGGAGGCCACGTGGTTTCGCGAGCGCTGCGTTTTTCCCGGCAGCGACTACCCGTGGGGATTGCCCGACTATCAGGGCGACCGCACCGCTCGCTTTGACTGTCCCCGTGCCGTTGCGGCGGCCGAAAGCCACTTTATGCTGTCGATACACGAGAATTTCGGCGCGCGCGAAGTGGAGGACATCGCTGCGGCATTCGCCAAAGTAGAGGCCGCCTATGTGCGCTGAGGGCGCCTCTCAGGCAAAGCGTATCGGCTGAAAGAATGCAGGCTGGTGGAAATTGGGACGCTCCGTTTCGACCGGCGCCCACGACCCCCAGTGGGGGTGCGATGTGGCGTCGCCGCACTTGTAGAAATTGGCGCGCCACGCATCGCCGCTGCGCGGTGGGGCGCAGTTGAAATACGCTGAAAATAGGGCGAAGGGCACGCGGTACTCGAGTGTCCAAGTCGTCTCTTCTGCAATTTCAGGCTCGACGATCTTGGGCAGCGAGTGGGCGATTTGAATGGTGGCACCGTCGGCGTCGCTGACGCTGTCGGCCGCGCGTCCCGCTGCTCGTTCGCTGCTAGACGGACAGCGGCGCAGCAGCATGGTGCCGCCGCAGTTGACCTCGAAGTTGAAGTAGGCGTCCGAATCGGGCAGCGGCGAGACGAAAAATTCGACGCAGCTATCGAGGCAGACGCTGTCCTGGAACTGTTCGGCCACGGCGCGCACATACTGGTCTTCGACGCGGAAGTGAATCCACAGCGCATCGTCGTCGTAGAGTACGCGGGCCTGCACGTCGGGTCGATGGCCAGAGTCTTCCCACGGGAAGTGGGTCACGCGCAGCGTTTCGGCCCCTTGCCAGCAAGGAGCATCCCAGTCGGCGCTGGGCGCGGGCATCTGCGCTGCTTTGTGGATGGTGTAGTGCACGGTGCATCCTTTCGTGGTGGGTGTGCACAATAATAAACGAGAGAGAGCGTTTATGAAAGTTGCCGTTTTTGGTGCCGCTGGCTGGTTGGGTCGCGCGATTATTGCCAATGTGCAAGCGCATCACGCCGTGCGCGCCATCGACTGGGGCCCCGAGGCCTGGCAGAGTTGGGAAGATATAGACGGAAAATGGGAGGGCGAGGCCTGCTACGGGGATATAAGCGACTATGCGCACGTAGATGCGGCGTTAGAAGGGGTGGAGGCTATCGTGCACACCGCCGTTTATAGCACGCGCACGCCGGGTGGATACGGTGTGGAGGACGAAAAGCCGTTTTCCATTAATCTGAAGGGTCTGTGGAACGTGCTCGAGGCGGCGCGCCAGCGTCAAATAGCGCGCGTTGTGCACGTGGGTTCGTGCCAGACCGTGCACCCAAACGGTACGTTTTTCACCGGTGAGGTGCGCCGGCCGGATGGATCGCTTTACGCGGTGTGCAAGCGCCTGCAAGAAGAGATGTGCCGGCAATACCACGACGCATTTGGCATGTCTATCGCCGTGCTGCGCCCCGATTACATCGTCGACAGCCGCATTGGCCTGGGGCGTGGGCGCGAGAAATTGGGGCCGGATGGATCGCCGCGGCGCAACGGCTGGGTATGCCGCCACGATTTGGCCGAGGCCTGTCGCCTGGCCGTCGAATGCGAGGGCATCGACTTCGAAGTGTTGCATATCGTCGGCACGCCGGAAGCCGATGAGACGTGCAACGCGGCGCGTGCGCGCCAAATACTGGGTTTGACCTACGCTGGTGACCTGGAGCAGTACCGCTGAGGCAATCGGCCTATCTAGCTGTTTCAGTGGGTGTTAGCCTTTGACAGGGGGGGCGCCCCCGAGTATTTTTTTACTGGGCGACATCAGCGGTTGGCGCATCCGCGAGTGCGGAATGGGCGCCGATCGCTGATCGCTTTTAGCGAAAGGCGGATTTTTTGTTGCTAAGAAACTCTTTTTTCCGCGTGGGGCTAGTGGCGCTGGCGGTTGTAACGCTTGCCGGGACGGCGCAGGCGCAGATGCAAACGCTGGTGACGGAACACTTCCGCGTCCACTTTATGCCCGGTTCCGAAGGGACGGCTCGGCGCGTTGCCGAAACGGCCGAAGAAGTATTTCCCACGCTGGCTTCCGCCTACAACTACTACGACGAATTTCGCACAATTCACGTTCTGGTCCTCGATACGTCTGACCAGTTGGGTAACGGCTGGGCCGACTATTACAGCAATACCATGGCGATTTGGGCCACCAATCTCGACATGGAGCTGCGCGGCAGCCACGACTGGATTAAAAACGTGGTGACGCACGAGCTGAACCACATTATTACGCTGAATATGGCCCGCAAGAAATGGCCCTTTCAGTTTGCGCTCATTTCCGTTTCGCGCTTTGATTCAAATCCCGACATATCGTTCCAGTTCCCCCTGTATCACATGAACGTGCCGCGCTCCTGGTCCGAGGGCATTGCGCAGTACGGTGCGCGCAAATTCGGCTACGATCGGTGGGATTCGCATCGCGATATGCTGCTGCGCATGGCTGTCCTCGAGGACGACCTGCTCTCTTGGGAAGAAATGGGCACGGTCTTTGGTCGATCGGGCAAGTACTACGGCGAGCTGATTTACAATCAGGGCTATGCCATGTTGCTCTACATCGAAGACCAGTACGGAGCGGAAAAGGTCGATGCGCTTACCCACCACGTGGGTGCCATGAGCTTTGATCCGGCCATAGAGCGCGTGTTAGGCATAACGGCAGACCAGTTTTACGACGATTGGATCGCCTATCTGAGCGAGAGCTACGAGCGCCTGCAGAGCGAGATTCGCGGTGGCGGCTATTTTGAGGGAGAGGAACTCGGCCAGCTCAACAAGGGCATTATCGAGTACCACGCGCGCTATTCGCCCGACGGCAAGAAACTGGCGTATGTCAGCAGCGATAAAATGGATTATGCCATTCCCTATCTCAAGATACACGACTTTGAGACGGGCGAGACCTACAAGTCGAAGGAATATATCGATTCGCGCACGGGCTGGTCGCCCGACGGCAAAAAACTCGTCTATGCTCGCGCCAAAAACGGCTACAACGACCTTTACATCTACGACGTCGAAAGCGATGAGGAGCGCCGCATCAGCGCCAATCTGCGTTCGAAAGACCCGGCGTTTTCTCCCGATGGCAAGCGCATTGCCTACGTCCACAACGAAGACGGCACCAATAATCTGGCCATCGTCAACAGCGATGGTACCGGACGGGTGTATCTGACCAACAACAACGACGCTACCCAGTATTACGGTCCGCGGTTTTCGCCCGATGGGGAATGGCTGCTCTTCAGCGTTTTTCGCGGTGAAGATCGCGATATTGCCATGATTCGCGCCGATAGTCCTCCGCGCCCAAAGCGGTTTGACCGCAAGAAGTCGGGCGGCGAAACAATCGATATCACGCTGACGGTCGAAGGCGATGCGGCTGGCGATGATGAAGAGGAGGAAGCGGAAGAAGAAGTCGTGGAGGTGTTTCCCGATAGCGTTGCCTTTGCCCATCCCGACAGCTCGGGCTTTCGAGCGGTGGTCAATTCACCGGCAGACGAACGCGACCCCTACTGGCTGCCCGACGGCAGCGGCTTTGTCTTCGCATCGGATCGCACGGGCATATTCAATATCTACAAGTATCATATGGAGAGCGGTGAGGTCGAACAGCTAACCAACGTAGTTGGCGGCGCGTTTGCTCCTACGGTTTCGCCCGACGGTGAGATCATTTACAGCTCGTATCACTCCAATAATTACGATCTCTATCGCTTCAGCATGGGCGAGTTCACGCGCGATGCCCACTTTGATGGGCTCGCGTTGCGCGACTACCGTTCCATCTACGACGGTCCCAAACTCTCCGAGCAGTTCAAGATGGGACGCTACGGTGGGCGCAACGTGCTGCGCTACATTCCGCTTTTGCAGGTGGGACCCACTTTTGTCGGCAATACCTTTGGCCTCAATCAGGCCAGCGGTGGCCTGCAGTTTTCCAGCGGTGATATGCTTGGAGGACAGGAGGTGACGGCTTGGGGTATCCTCGGTAAGAACATGCGCGACGCGACCGATCTCAATACGGATTTTGGCTTTTTCTATCAGCGCAGTCTGCAGCCGCGGGTCGGCAATAGTCGCACGTTTAACCCTTCGTTTTACGTATCTGCCCGCCGCCGTGAAATCGACAACTTAATCAAGACGCGCACCCTGTCGGTCGATACGCTGGCGGCCAGCAGCATATATCCCATACCCGTCGACTCCACGACGAGTCTGCTAATTCCAGACGTCGAGCAGCACGTGTATCAGGGCACCAGTCGGCAGGACTTGTTTAAAACTTCTGTTAACCAGATCGCCGTGGGTGTCGATCTGCCGCTGACGCGTCGCCAGCAGCTGAACGCGATGTACATGTTTCGCGGCTATGACGAGAGTTGGACGCTGCGCCAGTTCCGCAGCCAGACGCAGGTATTTCTGGTGCAAGACGGCGTCGATATTTCAGAGCAGGTTGGTTCGGAACTGCTGGGACAGGATACCACGCTAGTCGGCGGCGACGAGCCGCTCAACTTTTACAACGGCATCGAGTTTTACCGCGCGCACACGCTGAGTTTGGGGTGGAACTATCGCCTCATCTACCCAACGGCCGAGAGTTCCTTTAGCCCAACGGGCCGCGCGCTGTCGCTCGTCTACCGCTACGCGATGCCGACGGTGGCGGACTCACTCGCCCAGCCCACGCCGGCCGATGGCGTGCCGGGTAACCAATTCGCCCGGGTGCCGCGGCGCTTTCGCGTCAACGAGTACGTGGGCGCCTACAGCGAGCGCATCCCGCTGCCCTTTGATAACGTGCTGTCGCTGGAGGCCATTGGCGCCTATCGCAACGTCGTGCTCAAGCCGGGTTTTATAGAGGACGGCGGTTTTTTTGAAGGGCGTTTTTACTGGCCGCTGCGCTATTACATCGGCGGTCAAAACTTTCTCAGCGGCTATCCCTACTTTACCGATTCGGGCTCCAAGCTGGTCTACGGAAAAATCAGCTATAGTTTTCCGGTATTTAAGCGACTGAATCGGCGCTTTCTGAACTTTACCTTTTCCAGGCTCTACGCCGAAGTCTTTGCCGAGGCTGGTGCAGTGGGCAACTTTCGCAGCTTTGACGATGTTAAATTCAACACGGATAAGTTTTTAACAGACGTAGGCGGTGAGCTGCGCATGCAGCTTTTCACCTTCTATCGCATTCCGATGGTCGCCTATTTTCAGGCGGCACACCCACTCAACCGCGACCGGGTCGCCGATAGTTTGGGCAAGATCGATGCGTGGCGCTACTACTTCGGCTTCGGTCTCTAATAGCGGAAGGGGCAATGGCACATGGATATTAAAACGGCTTTGCGGCTCAGAGTGGTCGCCATGGTTCGCATGCACGCGCGTCGCCGGCTCATGGAAAATGCCTACGAGTACTGGCGTCGCCTTATTCAGTGCAATTAAACGGATATGCATCTCAAGCTAACGAGCTACACGTGCCATCCGCCGCGCCAGCGCGCGGTGCGCAGGCGCGCAGACGAGTGGAACGAACGCGCGGTCGATCGCCTGTTCAAGCGATTCTGGCGCGACTGGGAGCAAACCCGTCGGAACGAGGTGCGGGCGTGAGCAGAAGCGGACTGTTGCTGTGCTTGATTGGCGCTGGTATTATAGGCTGCGGCGGTGGCGCTTCACCGCCCCAAGACCCCCAGTGGGATGCGCTCTTCGCCGATGCGAGTATGCGCGTTGATACCGTGGGCGTGCGCAACCTGGCGCAGGCCGATACGACGAGTGACTACGAAGGACTCGTAATAATCGATCGCCAGTTTACCTTTCCCCCCGAGGCACAGGGCGGCGAGGTATTTGCCTGGGAATACTATGCCGAATCGCTCGACCCGATCAAGCTCATCATGGTGCAGGTCGAAGAGTCGGGCGAGTTTGTCGAAGTCATTGGCGAGAGCGAGATGGTGGTGCCAGAGCGCAAAGGCATCAATCGACATATTTTGCGCGAACCCATCCCCGTGCAATTTGGCTGTATGATGGGGCTGGTGCAGCCGCAGAATGCCGTTGTTCCCTTTCGCGTTCTCAACGGCTACAAGACGCTTATAACGGCGCGCAGTTTTGAGCGCCCATTTATGCGCCGCGATGCGTTTGCCATGTACGGGTGGCGCTACGCCATGCGCGTTTTTTGGAGAGTGGGGAATACGTTATGAGGTTTGCGCTGTGTGCAGTCGCCTGTTTAGCGGTCGCCTGTGCGTCTGAAGACGAGGGAAAGACCGATCCACGGGTGGAACGCATGCAGGCGGAGTTGACCCAGCTGCGCGACGCGCTGCGAGAGCGCCCGGGCACGCCGCTGCTCGAGTTTCAGATTGGACAGGTGTTTGACCAGTATGGCCTAGTCGATTCGGCGCGGGCGGCGTACGAGCGCAGCATCGAGCTATACGATGCCTTTCCCGAAGCCCATTTGCAACTGGCACAGATTTACTATGAGGACGGCCTGCTAGCGCAGTCGGTGCGCTCCTACGAACAGGTCGTCCTATTTGATCCGGCGAATGCCCCCGCGCACAACAACTTGGGATATATCCACAAAAAAATGGGCAATCTCGACAAGGCGGCTACAGCCTATGAGCAGGCCATAGCGGCCGACAGCGCATTTTTCCAGGCGTACAACAATTTGGGACAGGTGTACAAGGAGCTGGAGCGCGATGAAGAGGCGGCCACCCTCCTGCGCCAGGCCATTGCCATACGCGCCGACTTTGCCGAGGCCTATATCAATTTAGGGAGTTTGTACCAGACCCGCGGCGATGGCGAGGCCGAAGCGCTTGTCTGGCATCAGTATCTCGAACAATTTGGCGCGCAGCAGGAGTATAGCGCACACGCGCAAGAGCGCCTACAGGCGTTGGCGGAGCCTGAGCAGGGCGTCGAAAACTAGCTCTGCACGGATAGACTGAACTGTTCGCTCACAAGAGTGTGGGGCGGCCGTGCCACGGTGCACGGTCGCCCCGTTTTTTAGTAGATGTCGGCGGCGTCCATGCCGCTGAGAACGTGGCGAAATGCGCGCGCATAGACGACGCTCGAAACGACGACGAGTGCCGCAGATGCCGCCACGAGTATATCGCTTAACAGCGATGGGGCGTGCACGACAAAGCTAAGTGTAGTAAATCCCATACAGGCAGTGGTGGACTTGCCCCAGCGATTTGCGGCGATAACAAATCCACGCGAGCGCAGCAGATAGGTGCCGGCGGCGACGATGACGAGGTCGCGCAGCAGTAGCATAGCCAACAGCCAGGCGGGAAAATCACCCCAGACGACTAGGCCGCCCAACAGACAGGTGAGAAAGACCTTGTCGGAAAGGGGATCGAGCATTTTGCCCGTGCGCGATACCTGGCCCAAACGGCGCGCGACAAACCCATCGCCTAGATCGGTGGCGGCGGCTAGTAGCAGCAGTGCAACGGTGGTAGCGGTCATATCGTCACCCCGTCGCAGGCTGTAGAGCAGGGGAAAGGCCAGCGCTATGCGCGACAGGCTCAATATATTGGCTAACATGTTATTGGATCATTTCGCGCGCGTGCTGCCGCGCCGTCTCCGAGACGGTTTCGCCGGCCAATAGGTAGGCAATTTCCTCTGTGCGTCCCTCCTGGTCGAGTCGCTGGACGCGCGTGATCGTGCTTGCGCCAACCTTTTCCTTGCGCACGGAAAAGTGGTGGTCGGCCAGGCTGGCAATCTGCGGCAGATGCGTGATAACAACCGTTTGATGCGATGTGGCAAGGGCCTGCAGCTTGCGCCCAACGGCTGCAGCAATGCGTCCAGAAATACCCGTATCCACTTCGTCAAAAACCAGAACGGATATTAGGTCGCGCTCTGCAATGGCCTCTTTGATCGCCAACATAATGCGCGAAACTTCGCCGCCGGAAGCAATGCGTTCAAGGGGGCGCAGCGCGCCACCAAGGTTGGTGCTAATATGGAATGAAACCTGTTCTACGCCGCGTTCACCGGCGTAGAGCCGGCGACCGTCGCGCTCTATGAGGCCTTCTCTATCCTCGCGATCTGCCAGCTGGACGGCAAAGGCACCGTGCTCAATGCCGAGGTCGGCCAGACTGTGCTCAACGGCCTTTTCCAACGCGCGCGCCGCGCCTTCTCGCCCTTCGGAGAGTATGGTGCAGGCTTCGACAAAGCGTTGGTGTGCGGCAGCGCGTGTGCGTTCGGCTTCGGCTATGCGCTCGCTGAGTGCAGCGACCTGATGTTCGCTGCGTTCCAATTCTGCGCCGTGGGCCAGCACGGCCGCTAAGCTAGAGCCGTACTTGCGCTTGAGCGTGCGCAGTGCTTCGAGGCGTTCGCGCACCTGCTCGGCGCGCATGGGGTCGCTCTCGAGACCGCGACCGTAGGTGCGCAGCGCGCTGGCGAGATCTTCCACCAGATAGATTATTTCCTCAAGGCTGGCAGCGCGCTTCTCTAGCGTCCGATCAATCTCTGCAATGCGGTCGAGCCGCCGACGAATTTGGCCGAGCTGTTCGTATACCGATCCGTCGCGCTGGTAGAGCTGGTCGTGCACTTCTTCGCCCAACTGCACTAGGTTGTGCGCGTTGTCGAGCACCTGCAGTTCCGTTTGCAGCACTTCTTCCTCATCGGGCTGCGGAGCCAGATCGCGTATTTCGGCTAGCTGAAATGCACGGAGCTCTTCGTCTGCCTGCAGCTTGTCGCGCTCGTCTTGCAATTGACCGAGGGCATCCTCGCTGCTGCGCAGGGCGCGCCACAGCGCTGCCAGTTCGCTCGTCTGCTGTTCTAAGCCGCCAAAGGCATCGAGGTAGGCGATGTGCAGCTGGGGTTCGAGCAGCGATTGGTGCTCGTGCTGTCCGTGTAAGTCGACGAGCAACGAGCCTATTTGCCGCAGGACTTTGACCTGACTGCCGCTGCCGTTTACGTAGGCGCGTGAACGGCCGTTGCCGAGAATCTCGCGGCGCAAAAAGAGCTGTCCCTCGTCGCACTCGACGTCAACCTGGCGCAGGCGGGCAGCCAAATCGCCGTTGGGGTCAAATTCCATCAGCCCTTCAACGACGCACCGTTCGGCGCCCTCGCGAACGAGCTCGGCACTGGCCGGCCCGCCGAGTATGGAGTAGAGCGCACCGAGGATAATCGACTTGCCCGCGCCCGTTTCGCCGGTGATAACGTTGAGTCCGGTGCCAAACTCGATCTCGGTCTCTTCGATAAGGGCAAAGTCGCGTATATACAATCGGGTCAGCATGGCGTATAGCCTAGGCGTCCTCTTCCGCGTCGAGAAAATCCAGCCGGAATTCTTCTTCGCCTTCCTCCATGAGCACCTGAACGCGCTTGCGCGCCTGGTCCAACCACTGACTGCAGGCGCGCGAGGCGGCAATGCCCTTTTCAAAGGTCGCCAGTGCTTGTTCCAATTTTAAGTCGCCCGTTTCGAGCTGTTCGACGCTTTCTTCGAGTCGCTCGAGTGCTTCCTCAAATGAAGTAGGTTCGCTCATTGCTCAATATCCTCTACGCTGCAGGTGGCGCTGCCGCGCTGAAATCGCACCCGTATCCTATCGCCCGGTTGCAGTTCATTGGCGTCTTTGATGAGTTGTCCGCTCGCCGCAGTTTCGGCTAGGGAGAAGCCGCGCGCCAGTCCCTTGAGCGGACTAAGGTCTTCCAGGCGCGTTAGCGCGCTGCCAAAGGCCTCCATGCGCCGCCTGGCGTACCAGTCGAACGCAGTGGCTAGGTCCTTGCGGCGCTCGTCGAGATACTGGCTGTTCTGCTCTATGCGATCCCGCGCGCGTAGCAGCACGCGCCGTGGGTCGAGGTGGCGCTGTGCTTCGCTGCGCCGTTCGATGTGTCCCTGCATAGAAGAAATAAGGCGCTGTCGCCGTTCGCCGACGCGTTCTTTGAGTGCCGCGTGCTCGGCGGCTACGACCTCTGCTGCGGCTGAAGGTGTCGGAGCGCGGTAGTCGGCGACGTAGTCGGATATCGAAAAGTCGACCTCGTGTCCAACGGCGGAAATAATGGGTATCGGCGATGCGTAGATGGCGCGCGCAACCGGCTCTTCGTTGAAGCACCAGAGGTCCTCTGGTGCACCGCCGCCGCGGCCGACGATGATGATATCAACTTCGGCGTAGCGATTGAGCGACTCGATGCCGCGTGCAACCTCTTCGGCTGCCCCTTGGCCCTGCACACGCGCTGGTGCCAGGACGATTTGTATGCCGGGAGCGCGGCGCTGCATGACCTGTGCGATATCGCGGATGGCCGCTCCCGTCGGGGATGTGACAACGCCGACGCGCCGTGGAAAAGGTGGCAGTGCGCGCTTGCGCTCCTCGTCAAACAGGCCCTCTGCAGCCAGCCTGCTTTTGAGCTGCTCAAAGGCTAGCGCCAGCTCACCGACGCCTGCCGGCTGTATGCGTGCAGCGTAAAACTGATAGGTGCCACGCGGCTCGTATACGGAGACGTGGCCATAGACGAGCACCTGCATGCCGGATTCGGGTTCAAAGGACAGGCCGCGCGACTGCCATTTAAACATGACGGCGCTGAGCTGGCTGTGCTCGTCTTTGAGCGTGAAGTAGCGATGGCCCGATCCGTGCAGGGTGTACTGGGATATTTCACCCAACACCCAACGCGATTCCAGCTCTGTTTCCAGGAGAGATTTAATCTGGCCGGTGAGTTCGGAGACGCTGAGTGGACGAGCGGCTTCCCCACCGACTTCATCGGCAAAGAGATCGTGTTCTGACATAGGGTGAACAGAATAGCGCGCTCGGCCTATCGGGTCAAGTCTGCTCCTCGCAGATTTGCAGGCGCTCGATATGCGTCGCCCTGCCGCTGGTAGGGTCTATGTCCACTAGCGCTCCGCAAAAGCGCGCGCCGTCTTCGGCTGGCTTAAAACGCGTCGGTACCTGGGTGAGAAAGCGGCGTATGGCCTGCTCGGGCTGCACGCCGATGACCGAATCGTGTGGGCCGGTCATGCCGGCGTCGGTTAGATAAGCCGTGCCCTTTGGCAAAATGCGTTCGTCGGCTGTTTGCACGTGGGTGTGGGTGCCGATCAGCGCGGAAATGGTGCCGTCTAGGTGCCAGCCGAGCGCCATTTTCTCGGCCGTCGCTTCGGCGTGGAAATCGACAAAGACAATGGGTGTCTGTTCGCGCAGGCGTTCGGCCTCGGCCCGCCCTAAGCGAAAAGGGCAGTCTATGCTGGGCATGGAGGTGCGGCCCTGCAGGCAGAGCACGGCCACCTTATGGCCGCTTCGAGACTCTGCAATGGTTGAACCGCGGCCCGGTGCGCCCGGCGGGTAGTTAAAGGGGCGGAGAACGCGATCGCCGCGGTCGAGCTGCGGAACGAATTCTTTGCGATCCCATATGTGGTTACCGCTGGTGATCACGTCGACGCCGTAGCTGTGCAGCTTGTGCACGAGATTGTCGGTCAGGCCAAAACCGCCGGCGGCGTTCTCGCCGTTGGCGATGACGAGATCCACCGAGCGCTCGCGCAGCAGGGCGGGAATGTGAATGGATGCCATGCGCCGTCCCGCCTGGGCAAAGATATCGGCGGTAAAGAGGATTCGCATAGGCTTAGCGCGCGTAGTGGACGGCGCGCACCTCGCGGACCAGACAGACGCGTATCTGACCCGCATGGTCGAGTTCCGCCTCTAGCTTTTCGACGATTTCGTCGGCAAGCTGCTCTGCATAGGTATCGTCGACGACCTCGCTGTCGACCAGCACGCGAATTTCTTTGCCGTTTTGCAGAGCAAATGCTTTGCGAACGCCCATCTGCGCCGAGGCTATTTCTTCGATGTGGTGCAGGCGTTGGGTATATTCCTCGACCTTGTCCTTGCGCGCGCCGGGGCGGTTGATAGACAGCTCGTTGGCGGCATCGACCAGGGCGGCAATGGTCGAGCGCGAAGGCGAGTTTTTTGCGTGTGTTTCAATGACCTGGACTACTTCGGGGGCCTCGCCGCACTTGCGCGCCAGCGCGGCGCCCGACTGCGTGGGATCGTTGCCCTGTTCAAACCCGAGGACCTTGCCGATGTCGTGCAGCAGACCCGCGCGGCGGGCGAGCGTTACATCGAGTTCGAGTGCTTCGGCCATCATGCCGGCCAGCAGGCCAACTTCTTTGCTGTGTGCCAGCAAGTTTTGTCCGTAACTGGTGTGAAAGCGCAGTTTGCCGAGCAGTTCAAGCAGGGGGTCTGCCATGTCGTGGATACCCAGGTCGAAGGCGGCTTTTGATCCGGACTCGCGCACCATTTCCTCGACTTCCTGCAGCACCTTTTCGTAGACTTCTTCGATGCGGCCCGGATGGATGCGTCCGTCGAGAACAAGCTTTTCCAGCGTGCCCTTGGCCACTTCTCGCCGCAGGGGAGCAAAGCCGGATAGCATGACGATGCCCGGTGTGTCATCGACGATAACTTCGACGCCGGTAACCATTTCAAACGAGCGGATATTGCGTCCGTCGCGGCCGATAATGCGCCCTTTCATATCGTCTGAAGGCAGCGATACGACGGAGACGGAGCTCTCGACGACGAGGTCGCCGGCAAAGCGCTGAATGGCGCGGGTGATGATTTCCTTGGCCTCTAGGCTGGCATTGGCCATGGCGTGATCTTTGATCTCACGCACCTTGCGCGCCGCGGATTGGCGCGCGCTCTGTTCGAGCTGAGCGATGAGCATTTGCCGCGCTTCGGACAGGGTTAAGCCGGCCGATTCCTCTAGGCGTTTGCGCTGCTGCTGTACCAAGTCGCGCACGCTTGCTTCGGCATTTGTTAGTTCGACACCGCGCTGCTCTAGTTCGCTTTCGGTTTTGAGCAGACTGCGCTCTTTGCCATCGAGGATGTCGAATTTGCGGTCGAGCTGCTGCTCCCGCTCGGCGAGTTTGCTCTCGACTTGGGCCTGTGCGCGCTTACGCGTCTCCAGCTCCCTTTCCAGCGGTTCGTGTTCCTGCCGCCACTCGTCTCTTGCTTCCAATAGGGCAGTTTTCTTGACTGCTTCGGCCTCGTGCCGGGCCTCGTCTATGATTTTGCTCGCTCGGGCCTGCACTTCGCTCAACCGCTTGCCGCGCGCGTAGGCGCAGGAAAACCACCCGACGAGAACACCGCAGGTGAGAGCAGCTAAGACGAATGCAATCCAGAGGACGGTTTCATCCACGGAATGGCTCCATTAGTGCGGAGAACCGCGCGCGCGCAGCGCTCCGTTAAAGTGTACAAATCGCTGGTCGCACCCTAGCTATCCGAAGGATCGGCGGCATCTACTTCTTCAAAAATGCGTCCGAGCGATGCCGTCAGGCGAGAAGTGCGCGTTTCGATTTCCGATTCGGCGGATTGGTAGTCCGCCTGCAGTTTGAAGAGCTCGTCAATGAGGTTGAGGCCCGCAATGACGGCCACCTGCAGAGGAGATTGGTAGCTATCGCCTTCTACTTCGCGCATGTGGCTGTCAACTATATGAGCAACCTGGCGCATGTATTCCACGTCGTGTCCCTCCGTCGAGAGGGTATAGCTCTTGCCGAAAATGCTGACTACGGCACTCTGACTCTGTGACATGGGGTGCTCCTCGGTTCGGGCGCTAGGCTATCAGAATGAAAATTAAAGCTCTAATCCGTCGAGGCGCTGGAGCAGGCCTTCTACGCGACCCTTGACCTCGTCGCGGGTTTGGTTGGCCGCGCTCAACTCGCCTTCCAATGGCCGCAGGCGGCCGATTTCTTCTTGCGATTGCTGGTTTTGCTGCTCTAACTCCTGAATGCGGCTCTTGAGTCCCGTATTTTCCTCGCGCAGGCGATTCAAGACTTCCACTAAGCGGTTTACTTCTTGCTCAAGTCGTTCAAAGTTGCTGTCCATAGCCATGGTCTGACAAAGCTCCTGAAAGGCGTAAAAAACTAGCGCAAATGGGCGCCAAAACGCTTTTGCAACCGCTGTAGAATCTCGCTTATGGCCGCATCGGCCTGCGCGTCTTTCAGCGTGCGCTGCGGATGGCGCAGGCGAATCGAAAAGCTGAGGCTCTTGTAGCCGTCTTCAATCGGTTCGCCCTGATACAGGTCGAAAAATTCGACGTCCTCGACGAGCGCGCCGGCAGCAATTACTTCGGCTATCGCGCTGTGACTCGTCTCTTCGCCCACGACGATGGAAAGATCGCGCTCTGCCGCCGGGAATTTGGGCAGCGGAGAAAATGCGCGTCGGCGCTGCTGCCAGAAATCGACCAGCGGGGCGAAGTCCAGCTCAAAGATATACACTGCCGCTTCCACATCAAAGGCGTCGCAGAGAGTGGGGTCAACCTGGCCGATGTGGCCGATTGCTGTCTCGGCCAATTCGACGCGCGCGCAGTGACCGCGGCGGTAGCCCGGATGATCGGTTGGTTCGAAGCGCAGAGGGGCCCCGTCACCCAGCGCTTCTAATGCGCCTTTGAGGTCGTAGAAATCGGCGTCTCGCTGCGGCCCGTGCCAGTTGGTCGGTGATAGAGGGCCCGCATAGAGCGCGGCCAGCTGCCAGCGCTCCCCGGGAAGCTGCGCTTCTGCTGTCGGTGCGACAAAGCATTTTCCTACTTCAAAGAGCGCCAGCGCGCGAGCGCGTTGGTTGAAATTCCGCCGCGCAATCTCGAGCAAGCTGGGCAAAAGGCGCGTGCGCAGCAGCGACTGTGCCTCGGTGGGTGGGTTGGCCAAGGCGATGGCTGCCGGTGCGCGCACGTGTTTTTCCCAGGCCGCATCGACAATGGTGTTGCTCAGCACTTCATCTAGGCCCATATCGGCCAGGCGTCGGCGCGCTACGCCGCGCCAGTGCAGCAGAGGTTCGAGGCGATGCAGCCAAGGGCCATTCGCCTGTTGGCTGCCGGCGATGCGATCGTATCCGTATATGCGACCTAGCTCTTCAATCATGTCGGCTTCGCGCAGCAGGTCGGGTCGGAAGCTCGGTGGGGTTATGTGCAGCACGTCGCCGTCGACCGCGACCGCACAGTCGAGCAGTTCGAGGATGCGTTTGGCTTCGCCCGAGCTGAAGTCTGTCGCCAGCAGCTGGTTGGCTCTGGAAAGGCGCATGTCGATTGTATCGGTCTGCTGGGGCAGGGGATATGCGTCTATGGGTTCAGGAGCGACGCGTCCCGCCGCATATTCGACCATGAGCGCTGCCGCCCGGTTGGCCGCCCGCAGGCATATATCCCAGTCGGCGCCGCGCTCAAAGCGTGCGGCCGCTTCCGTATGGATGCCTAAGCGCGCCCGTGCTTGGCGTATGCGACTGGCCGAAAAATGGGCGCTTTCGAGCACAATATCCGTTGTTGATTGGTCGACTTCTGAATTGGCTCCCCCCATGATGCCGGCTAGGGCGATAGGGCGTTGGCCGTCGGCGATGACCAAGGTATCTGCGTCCAAGGAGCGCTCGATGCCGTCGAGCGTCTCGAGCCTTTCCCCAGCGCGCGCGCGTCGCACGACGATGCGCTGGTCCTCCAGTTTGCGCAGATCAAAGGCGTGCAGGGGCTGCCCCAGTTCGAGCATCACGTAATTGGTGATGTCGACGATGTTGTTGATGGGGCGCTGGCCGACGGCCTGCAGGCGGCGCTGCAGCCAGTCGGGCGACGCGCCGACGGCCACGTCGCGGATGACGATGCCGACGTAGCGCGGACAGTCCTCTGGAACCTCAATGGCAATGTCGATGTCGTCCGAGCAGGGCGCGCCGTGGGACTCCACTTCGACGGCAGGTAGCTTCAGCAGGTTGTCGCTGAGGGCGCGGACTTCGCGTGCAATGCCAACGACGCTGAGACAGTCGGGGCGGTTTGGCGTGATTTCGAAATCGAGGACGGTGTCGTCGAGTCCGACGGCGCTGGCAAATGGCTGCCCGGGCACCAGGGTTTCGTCCAGTATCAAGATGCCGTCGTGGTTGTCGCCGAGTCCCAGTTCATCTTCGGCACAGATCATACCGAGGGATTCTACGCCGCGAATCTTCGCCTTTTTAATCGTGAAGTCGCCGGGTAAGGTGCAGCCGGGTAACGCCACGGCCACTTTCTGGCCGGCCGCGACGTTGGGCGCGCCGCAGACGATGGTGTTGATGCCCTCGCCGACATCGACTTTGCACACGGAAAGGCGGTCGGCGTTGGGGTGGCGCTCGCATTCGAGGACGTGGCCCACGACGACGCCCTCGAAGCGCTGTGCGAGTTCGTCTACGCCTTCAAATTCGAGTCCGGCCATCGTCAGGCGGTCGACCAATTCGCGCCAGTCCCAGGGGCAGTCAACATATTCCGCGAGCCATTTTGTGGTGATTTTCATACGCAGTGTTCCGTTTTCGGCCGCTTATTTGGCGCTGAACTGGCGGGTAAAGCGCAGGTCGTTCTCTAAAAAGAGGCGCACGTCATCGATTCCGTAGCGAATCAACGCCATGCGCTCCAACCCCATGCCAAAGGCAAAGCCGCTGTATTCTTCGGGGTCGTAGCCGACCGCTGCAAAAACGGCGGGATCTACCATGCCGGCCCCGGCGATCTCAATCCAGCCAGTACCCTTGCAGATGCTGCACCGAGCATCTGCACCGCGGCATATAGAGCAGGAGAAATCGTATTCGACACTGGGCTCGGTAAAGGGAAAAAAGTGGGAGCGAAAGCGCACGCGCGTATCGTCGCCCAAGAACTGGCGCCCCATAGCTTCGATGGTGCCCTTGAGATCGGCAAAAGAAACCTTGCGGTCTACGTAGAGGCCCTCGCACTGGTGGAAGGCGAAGTGGTGCGTCGCATCAACCGTTTCTTTGCGGTAGCAGCGCCCCAGCGACACGATGCGCACAGGGGGTTGCTGCTTTTCCATCACGCGAATTTGCACGGTCGAAGTATGGGTGCGCAGCAGGCCTCCATCGCGCAGATAAAACGTGTCGTGCAGATCGCGTGCCGGGTGGTCGGCCGGCGTGTTGAGCGCGTCGAAGTTGTGGTATTCGTCTTCGGCCTCGGGACCGTCGGCCAGGTCGAAACCCATGCCGCGAAAGATATCGCTCAGCTCGTCTACTAGCTGGGCTAGCGGGTGCAGGGCACCGCGCCGCGGCGATCTGCCCGGCAGCGTCACGTCGAGGTGGGCATGTGCATCGGCTGCTTCCTGCAGATCGCGCTGGCGTGCGTCCAGCGCAGCCTGCACGGCTTTTTGCGCACCGCCGGCGGCTTGGCCAAGCTGCGGACGCTGATCGGCGGGCAGTTGGCCAATTTGGCCCATGATGTGGCGAAGTTGGCTCTTGCGGCCTAGATAGCGCACGCGAAGTTCTTCCAGAACGGAGAGATCCGCTGCGCGCTGAATATCCTCGACGGCCGCCTTCTGGAGTTCGTGCAATTGTTCCAGCATAGGTTCCGGCAAGATAGGGCGAGAAAAGGGTAAAACGAGACGCGCACCTAAACCCTCGCGGGCTCGGGTGCGCGCCGTCGCCTAAGAATGGCTCGCGGATTTAGAGATGGGCCTTGGCCTGTTCGGCAATGGCGGCAAACGCCGTCGGATCGCTCACGGCCAGGTCGGCTAGCACCTTGCGGTTGACCTCGACGCCGGCCTTGTCCAGACCGTGCATCAGGCGGCTATAGGACAGGCCGTTGATGCGTGCCGCGGCGTTGATGCGCACAATCCACAGCTGGCGAAAGTCGCGCTTGCGCACGCGTCGGTCGCGGTAGGCGTAGGCATCGGCGCGGTTGACGGCTTCTTGGGCCGTGCGATAGAGGCGACTGCGCGCGCCCCAATAACCCTTGGCTCTGTCGAGGACCTTTTTCTTGCGCCGCTTGGTGGCTACGGCGTGTTTTACACGAGGCATTGGTTAATCTCCGATAACAAAAGCAAGATGGCGGGAACGATTCGGGCGCAACCTATTTCAGGTTGAGGGCGCGACGGACGTTGTCCATATCGGCGCTAACGACGACCGACTTCTTGCGCAGGTTGCGCTTGCGCTTGGTCGAGCGGCCACCCAAGAGGTGAGTCGAATAGGCTTTGCCGCGTTTAATGCTGCCCGAGTTGCGCCGTTTGAAGCGCTTGGCTGAGGCTTTGTGCGTTTTGATTTTGGGCATTTTGAAACCTCTCGTAAGTACAATCGGTAGTGCCGTTTAGCAGTTCGGACGAATAGCAAAAGAGACTAATATAGAGTACGCAGAGGGAATGTCAAGATTTTGGCGCGCATAGGTGGGAGTACACACGGTGCTCCCACCTATGCGGATATTGGCCTATTTAAGCAGCATAATTTTGCTGATTTGACGCCATCCTGGTGTGCGCATCTCCACCAGGTACACTCCGGAGCCGACCGGACGTCCGTCGGCGTCGATTCCGCGCCACACCGCGCTGTGGTAGCCCGGGTCTATGCGCTCTGAGAGCAGCGTGTACACCGGGCGTCCCAGCAGGTCGTATACTCGCAGCGATATCTCGGTTTGCTCCGGTACATAAAAGGGTATGGACGTGTCCGGATTGAAGGGGTTGGGGTGCGCTGGATAGAGGGCGAATGTCTCCGGCAGCGCGCGGATGCGCAGCGGCGACGGTGGAGTTAGCATCCGCACCTGGTCCCCTGTATAGGACATGGCCGCCGTCGTGCGCACCTCCGTGCCCGTGCGGGCGACGCGCGCGAATACCAGCTGGCCTAGATCGTCCCCGTCGAACGCCCGCTGTGTGCGGCTCAAACCCGTTGCGAGGGTCAACTGGCCCGGTGTCTGCTCGACGACCCAGGGCAGAGGGGCCTGCTCGCCTCGTGCGACATATTGGTCGAATTGCAGCGCTTGCGGATCGAAAGACAGGGCGAGCACGTAGCCGCGCGACGGTGTTTCGCCCTGCCAGTAGGGAGCCAGGACCAGCTGTTCGGGCTGTGAACGAACGATGCGCATGCGCAGGTCAGAAGATGCAAATTCCACCGCTTCGGCGCCCCGCTTGCCGGCGATGGAACGACCAAAGTTATCGCTAAATATGAAGAAGTCGGAGAATGTGACGGCTCCGTCGGCATCGAGGTCGGTCAGCGGATTGAAGTCGGACTGGCCAAAGTTATCGCTAAACAGAAAGAAGTCGGAAAAGTCGACGTCGCCATCGAGGTCGAAGTCGCCGATGAGCGCGGGGCGCAGGTTAACGGTCGCGCTCGGCGCGGCGCTAAGCGTGTCAGAAACATCGACATTCTGGCTCTTAAAAACCGCGCGGCGAATGGATAGGGTCGTGGGAATACTCGGTGCCCCCGAATCAACGGCAAAGGTGGCGATGCCCAACAGGCCACTGCCGGTAACACTGCCGCTGGGAATGGCCACATCGATCGCCAGCGTGGAGTCGGATACCGGCTGTGCGGTGTGTGCCACAGCAGCTCCTTGCGCGGCCAGTATATTGGGGGTGCTCGCGCTCGACGGTGAAAACGAGACAAAGCGCAGCGCGGTCGGCGCAAAGCCCAGGAGCAGGTCATAGCGCTGCAGGGACGCTGCTTTTTGCGCATAGAGTGCGACGTGCAGCGTGTCGCCGGCCTTGGCATCCCGCCCAACTTGGCCCTGGTCGCCGGCGGCGGGATCGAGATCGATGCTCAAGGTTGTGGCCACCGTGCCCGTGCCGCTAACCGGAATAGCTACGCTGGCGTTGTCGGGGTCGTTGCTGGCAAAGCGAATGGTGTCGGCACGGGCGCCCCGCGCCGTGGGCACATAGCTCAGGGCGAGTTCCGTGCGCTGGCCTGGATCGATGGATATGGCCCCGAAGGTGGCGGCAAAGTGCAGGTCGCCCACCTGCAGCGAGCTAATGAGCAGAGCCGTTTCGCCGCCGTTGCGCACGTCAATGGCGATGCGCGCGGTGTCGCCGATGGCTACGTTGCCAAAGTCTGCGCGCGCAGCGTCGAGCCCTAACCGCGCTATTTGCCGGCTGTCGAGCTGCCAGGTAAAGCGGGTCGTATCGCTGGCGTCTGCGATGAGCGCCGTAATCGAGTCAATCTGCGTAGCGGGCGGTGCGTAGCTAAAGGAGCTATCGCTGGCATCGGCCTGGACCGCGCCGTTGACTAGCCAAGAGAAGCTCAGTGCATCGCCCTCTTCGTCGCTGACTGAGACGGCAAACGACACGGTGCCACGGGTGGGATTTAATACTTGCGCTTCGCTCGGCGACTGTGCGTTGATTTTTGGGGCGTCGTTGACGGCCAGCACTTCTACGCTGAATGATAGACGCGCCGCTTGGCCAGATGGGTCCGTTGCGGTTGCTTCAACCGGGTGGCTTCCAATATCCGCAGCTACGGGCGTCCAGGTAAGCACGCCCGTGCTGTCGATGGTCATACCGGTGGGGCCTTGTACTAGCGCATAGGTCAGCGGGCCGCCTTCCTCGTCGCTGGCCTGCAGGTTGAGCGCATAGGCGCTGTCTTCGCGTGCCAATGTGTCGGGTATAGCGGCGATCACGGGCACGTCGTCAAAGGCGCCCACCTGGACGGAAAACTGCTGCGTGGCGACGGCATTGCTGCGGTCCGTGGCGGTGACGACAAAGCGCTGTGCACCGACCTGACTTTGCGTGGGCGTCCAGGTAAGCACGCCCGCGCTGTCGATGGCTGCACCCGCTGGGGCTTCCGTTAGCGCATAGCTCAGCGTGTCTGCCACATCGGCATCGCTGGCAGAGACGACGTAGGTAAACGGTGCGTCTTCGGTAGCCGTCGTATCGGGCGATGAGAGGATTGTAGGTAGATCGTTGACGTTGCTGACCACAAGCGTATAGTTGTGCAGATTAATGCCACCCTTGCCGTCGTCTATGCGGATAGATACGGCGTGCGCGCCGACAACGTCCTGCGTTGGGGTCCATTGGACGACGCCCGAGTCTGCGTTGACCGTCAGCCCATTCGGACCGCTGACCAACGCATAGCTCAGCGTATCGCCATTGGCATCGCTGGCCTGTACCGCATAGGAATAGAGGGCATCTTCTAGGGCCGTCGTGTCGGCGGCCGAGGTGAGGATGGGGATCTCGTTGAGGGGACGCACGCGCAGGGGAAAGTAATGGCGTCCCGAACCAGCGGGTGTGAAGACGCGAACGCCGATTAGGTAGGACCCCGTGTCCGCTAATGTCGGTGTCCATTGAATCGGTGGCCTCTTTCCAAAGGGGTTGTAGGGTCCCATCGTTGTCGGTAGAGAGGAACCGGAGACGTCTGTAATCAGATCGATGAGATCGATTGTGCCATTGGGTGATAGCGTTGGACTGTAGGTAAAGGTCTGCCCTTCGGTCACGACGCTGTCGGGCAAGGTGGTGATCTTCACTTCCGAAAAGGAAGTCGTATCTGGCAGAGGAGAGCCGGCATTGCCGGGACCGCCGAGAAACCCCATATCGTTTGCCGATTTGTTGCCGTCTACCAAAGAGCCGATAGGCGTGCCCTTGTCTATGGCGGGGGAAGAGCCGGTGACCAGTTCAAAACGGTTGACCACCGTGTCGAGAAAAGCGGGGTTGCCGTAGAGATTGCCAACGGCGCTGGCTGCCGCAGAGAAGGTTGGCGCTAGCGCGTTGAGTGCGTTGATGGCCGCCGTCGTGTCGGGGACTAGCCTGGCGGTAATAAGGGGCCCGGTAGCTGTAGTGTCGGGAAAGGTCTGCGGCGTAAAAACGTAGATGCTGTAGCGCAGCGTATCGAGGTCGCCGACCGGATTGGTGATGGCGACTTCGATGTTGCTGCGTCCCGTATCAGCGGCCGTGGGCGTCCAATCGATAATGCCCTCACTCAGTAGGCTCGTTGACGCGCTGCTGGGTAGTTGCAAAGGCCTAAAAAAGTAGAAGGGCTTGTTGCCAGATACCTGGATGTCAAAGCGGTAGGGCTGGTTCGTGGTGTGCGGCACCTCGATGGTTTGGGTTTCGCGATACATGCCGGCAAAGCGCCCGCTGGCATCCCGATAGGCGCGAAAGCCGGTCGTATCGGGAAAACTCTGCCCTGCGTACACGTCCAGGTTGTACGAAAGCGTATCGATAGCACCCGCAGGGTCGGTGATTTGCAGTTGGATCGGATGGCTCGTCGTGTCATTTAGCGTAGGATTCCAGATGACGAGTCGCGGGATGCCGCTCACGCTATCGAGTCGCGCGCCGGTGGGCAACTGCAGCGCCCTGAATTGGTGTTGGTTTGTCTGGCCGCTTACGGAGACCAGGTACTGATATGTTTTTCCCACTTGAATCAGCGTATCTGGGTGATTGGTCACAAAAGACGGGATGCGCACGTTGAGCTGTGCCAGGCTCAGCGTGTCGCCGCGGAACGTCAGCGAGCGTACGTCTGGCGTATTGGTCATTACGCTCGGAAGTTTGATGCTGGCCTCGTTATCAAATGTCAGCGTGTCATACACTGTACGCTGGATTTTGATGCTGTCGCCCTTGTCCGATATATAGAACAACTCCGCGTCCCAGAAGACATTGTGGTCGATGAGCGGCGTTGCGCTAGCCGAGGCGTCGCGTATGACTTCGCGCTGTGGATCAAAGAAGATATTGCTGCTGATATACGTGCGCGGACTGGCGGTCCAGATGTTTGTTGAAGGATTGCGGTAGAAGGTGTTGTTGCGAATCTCGTCGCGCACTGTGGTGTCGGTAAAGGTGTTGCGCAGTTCGAGGACGGCGAGCGTATCGGCTCCACTGCCGCTGTCGCGCACGAGATTGTTGTAAAACTGTAGGCGGCCGTTTTCCGTATAGACGATGTGTCCGCCATCGGTCGAGCGGTTTCTAAAAAAGCGGTTGTTTACGACGCGTAGAGAACAGGTATTGCAGTAGGCGACGCCGCCCTTTTCTGCGACGCCGTTGTAAAAATCGATGCCTTGAATCGTAAAGTTGCTGGTCTTACCCGTGATGTTAAAGAAATTCGACTTCCCTTCCGCGTCGAATATGGTCAGTCCATTTGTTTTGATGTAAATTCCTGGCTGGCTTATAGTTAGCGGAAAGTTCACCCCCGTGCTGGGCGAGTAGGTGCCGGCGGGCAATTCGATGACGTGTGGCCGGCCTTCGGTCACCAAATGCGCGATGCGCAGCGCGTGCTCAACGGTCTTAAAGGGCGTGCTCGGATCCTGTGCGCTCTGCACGCTGCGCCGATCGTCGCCCGTTTCGGGATTGACGTGGAAATGCAGTGCGTGGGCAGACGATGCGATTG
>JAYPJE010000020.1:0-23576 GCA_038128265.1 Gemmatimonadota bacterium | reverse complement strand
CGGGGAATAATCAAGTGCATCTGCCCGCCATACTGGCACAGCCCCCCAGCGCTCTCCAGGGCCTCATAGCGGACGTCGATGGACAGCTCGGCGGCCAGCGCTTCTAGTGCCTGTAACAGTTCGACCTCTCTCATAGTCCACGAGAATGTACCAGAGGTGCGTGAACCATGGCAAGTAAATAGTTGGGAGGCCGTGATCCTGTTGTTATATTGACCGCCTCATAGGAATGACAATATGGAAAGGCAGGTTCTTTTTGGTTGCTGAAGCGCCGTGGATTTTGTTGACCAACGACGACGGGATCGACTCGCCCGTTCTCGATCCACTCATAGACCAACTGTCGTCCATAGCCGAAGTGCGCACGGTAGTGCCCGATTCAGAGTGCAGTTGGACGGGCAAGATCATGAGCCGCTTCTCGCCCGTGGCGCTGGGTCAGGCAGAGCGCGGTGGGCGGCGCGTCTGGACGCTGGGCGGGTACCCGGCCGACTGTGCCAATATTGGCGTGCACACGCTATTTGCAACGCCTCCAGCCCTTGTCGTATCGGGCATCAACATGGGCACCAATGCCGGCCTGGCTTTTTTCCTGTCTTCGGGTACAATCGGCGCCGCCGTCGAGGGCTTTCTGGCTGGGGTCCCTGCACTGGCCTTTTCGCTTGAACTACCCAAGGAAGACTTTGCGCTCTGGCGTCGCGAGCGGCGTTTAGAGGCGCATACGGAAAGGCTGCTTGCCAATGCGGCGGCCGCGGCGCGCAGCATTACCGAAGAGGTATGGCGAGGTGGGTTGCCCTCTGGGGCGGCGCTGATGACGGTCAATATGCCGACTACAACGGACCGGGATACGCCGCGCCGCTTCACCGGTATTACGCGCACCGCCTACGGTTCGATCTTCGCCCGTCACCCCGATGGCGATCGCTTCGAGTACGACTTTTCGGGTCTGCAGATCATGGACGACGCGGGCGATGCCGTGGCATTGCAAAACCAGGAGATGGCCCTGACCCCGGTCCGCTTTGCGCTCGACGTCGAACCCACAGACGAGGACAGGACGCGTTTTGAGCGATTGCCGACAGCCAGCTAGGTGGCGTCGAATTCCCCGCAGGCTGGCGCTCATGAGCGGCGTGCTGCTCTGTGCAACGACCGATGTCGCGCGCGCGCAGGTCGATGATGCGCCACCCGATAGTTCGGCGTCCAATGGCGGGTTGCCGCAGACGCTGAGCAGGGCGCCGGTAGTCGCTACGGAAGGGACCGTTAGCGCCGTGCGCTGGCTTTCTAAGCGCCGCCAGTTTACGCTCGGGGACGTGCCCTATGGCGTGACCGGTTTGCCCTTCGCCTTTTTCAGCCCCAACACCGGTTGGAATTATGGCACCCGCGTGCACTGGGCCGACTATCGCCGCCGCCCTTATCGCTACAAACTGACGCTGCACGTGCAGCGCTCGACGGAGGGCAAGCTCAAAAACCGCATTCGCCTCAAAGTGCCGCGTATTTCTGGAACGGGTTTTGGCGTGCGCTTAGAAGCAAGGCTGGAGCAAAACCTGCGCACGCGCTATTACGGGCTGGGTAACAACAGCCATTTCGACAGAGATTTGGTCGATCCCAACAGCGATCGCTTTGAAGACGAGAACTACTACAACTACGTGCTGAGAGAAGAGCCGCGCCTGCTGCTGAGCTTTCTCCGCCATATCTACGGCCCGGTTACAGCTTCGGCCGGCTTTGGGGTGGAGAGCACAGAGGTCGAGCCGCGCGGTCAGGCGGCGTTCTACCTCGATCAGGGAACGCCCGACGGCGTGAAAGACGGCTTCACCGGCTTTTGGAGCTTCACGCTGGAGTGGGACAGCCGCGATGACGAGGTCGTGCCCAGTCGCGGCGCCTTTCACGAATGGTCCTACGAAAACTCGCGCAACTCGCTCATTGGGCTGTTTTTGCAAGAAATCAATTTTCAGCGCTATACGTTTACCGATATGCGCTACAGGTCGCTTTCCGACCGGTTTACGGTGGCCCATCGCGCCGTTTTCGAGGTGCTGACGGGAGAGATTCCGCTCTACGCCTACGGGGAAATCGGCGGCAGCCGGCGGGTAAAAGGGCTGGGCGGCAGCGATTCGCTGCGCGGGTTTGACACGCAGCGCTTTACCGACAACGTGCGCTTTTTCTCCAACGGAGAAGTGCGCTACCTAATGCACTCCATGTGGCTTTTCGGGCAGTTTTTAGAGTGGTATGGCGTGGGGTACGTCGATGCGGGACGCGTCTGGTCAGATTTAGCCAAAGTCGGACCGGGCGGCATGCACGTGAGTGCTGGGGGCGGTATGCGGCTGTCGTGGGATCGTGATTTTGTGATTCGCTGTGGGGCAGGGTATTCGTCCGAGCAGTTGGACGTATTCATCGATTTGGGCAATGCGTTTTAACCGATTCGGATAGGAACGCCAGTCGGCGCCGAACGCGCTGTCCCAGGTAGGCATTGAGCGGCAGGAGAACCAGGTCCTTGGGCAGGCTGCTCAGGCCGACGGCCAGCGCGGCGAGGGGCGGCGTAGGCTGGCCGAGCACAAAATTGAGAATGACGTAGAGCCAGAGAATCCCGGGTATATAAACGAGCGTGAGAGCCGCTGCGGCGGCGGCCAGGAATCCGCGGTAGGAAGAGGCGCGCTGGCCGATTAGGCCCGCGGCACACGCGGCCGGTATAAAGCCGGCGATGTAGCCAAAGCTCGGTTCAAAGACGTAGTGTGGACCGCCGCCCTTGGCAAAGATGGGAAATCCGATCAGCCCGGCTCCGACGTAGACCAATTGGGATAGCGCACCGTACCGCGCACCTAGCCAAGCGCCGGACAAGTAGACGAAGCTCATCTGCAGGGTCACCGGCACCTGTGGAATGGGAATGCGAATCCAGGCGCCGACGGCGGTAAGCGCGGCCATCAGGGCCACCGCTGCCAGCGCGCGCGCAGTTAGGGAGCGCGCCACCGTTACGCGCGCAGCGTCGTCGATGCCTCGCCCTCTGGTGGTGCCAGTAGGGCGATGAGCCCCGCCAGTTCAGCCGCCATGTGGTCGCGGCGCACAATTCGATCGATAAAGCCGTGCTCGAGAACGGTTTCGGCAACCTGGAAGCCCTCGGGAAGCTGCGCGTCGCCGCCAAGGAATTGTTTGATGACGGTCTGCCCGGCAAACCCTATGCGCGCGCCGGGCTCGGCGATGATCAAATCGCCCAGCATGGCAAAGCTAGCGGTCACGCCGCCGTAGGTTGGGTCGGTGAGCACGGCGACGTAGAGCAGGCCGGCGTTTGATAGCTGATGTAGCTTGGCGCTAACGCGGGCCATCTGCATCAGCGAAAAGGCGCTTTCCTGCATGCGCGCGCCACCGGATTGGCATATCAGGATAAAGGTGCGTCGCTCGCTAATGGCGAGGTCGATCAGGCGGCAGATCTTTTCTCCAGTGGCCCCACCGAGCGTGCCCATGACAAAGCGAGTATCCATGATGCCAAGGGCGATCGGATGGCCGCCGATGCGCCCCGTGCCGGTATAGACCGACTCCCCTGTGCCGCTCAGCCGCCGTCCGTCTTTGATCTTGTCTTTATAGCCGCGAAAGCCCAGCGGATCGGTCGGGCTGACATCGGCATCCGTTTCGACAAACGTGCCCGTGTCCACCAGCATGTCTACGTATTGCTGATGCCCTATGGGATAGTGGAACGAGCACTCTGGGCAGATCCACTGACTGCGTTCAAGGGCTTTTTCGTAGTTGGAGTGGCCGCATCGCTTGCATTTGAGCCATATCCCTTGAGGAATATCGCGCTTTATGCGGGTCTTGAGCCCGCTTTTCATCTTTTCAAACCAGTTCAAAATACACCTCAGACAATGCCTCGCCGGCGCAGGCTGGCGAGCGTTATGCCGGCTGTTACCAGCAGGCCGGCCGCCGCTAGTGCCACTGGGGTTAGGCGGCGAGATGGCGTGGTCGTGGATGACGGCGCAGCAGCTTCTGGACCTAGTTCAATTGCTGGCGGCGCGGGTATGTGTATCGGCTCCAGCGCCTGATGGACGAGCGCGTTGGCGCTTTCGAGCTGGGCTAACTGAGATCGGAGCTCGTCGTCAAAAACCAGTTCTTCGCACAGGTGATCGCGCAGGGAAGGGGCCAACTCGCCGTCGATATAGGCGGAAAGGGCGCGCCGCATTTTTTTTCTGCGATTCAACATGCTAGCCTTTCGATGCGTTACAGTAGATCACTTTTCTCAAACTGGTGCAGGAGCTTTTTACGCGCCGCGTGCAGCCGCGAACTCACCGTGCCAATAGGTAGATCGAGGATCTGTGCGATCTCTTCGTAAGACAAGTCTTCAAAGCTGTTGAGTATCAGCACCTGGCGCAGCGGTTCGGGCAGGTCATCTATTTGTGCGCGCACGTGGGCGCGTACTTCGCGGGAAATATACTCCCCTTCCGGCGTCTGATGGGCGGGAGTCGACGCGTGCGTTGCTGTCTCGCTACCGTGGAGCCCGAGGCGGTGCCAAGTCGAGCGCGAGCGGTCGCGGCGGCGGTTGAGGCTGAGTCGCATGGCGATGCGCATGATCCACGTTTTTAGCGAAGCCTCACCGCGGAATCCGTCGAGTGCGCAGTGCACCTTGACAAAGGTATCCTGCGCGATTTCTCTGGCATCGTCATCGTCGCTGAGTAGTTTGTGCGCTAGGCTGTAGACGAGACCGTAGTAGTGGCGCACCAATTCATCGAATGCGCGCTTATCTCCGCTGACAATGCGCGCGATGCGCTCTGTTTCGTCGCCAACGACGACCCATTTGTGCTTCTGATGCATTGGTTGCCTATACTGACCCGTTTTGTGACACAGACACCGCATCGAGCATTTTCTTCGCGGCTGGCTGCAAAAAATCGCCTTGGGAGCCGCTTTTTGTCAAGCATTGAGCTCATGGGCGGGCGTTACGGCAATGTAACGGCGTTGTTGCATCGCTGTAACGATATGCGTTTAAGTTGTGATACGATTAGGTTGCAGTATAATATGTAGAGTGCGGAAAACGGAAGAGTTTATCTGACTGGGGGCATGCGTACGAAAGAAAAGCACATATTGCCCATAGTTGATTTTTTTTACATTTTAATGGCCTGTCGGATTGTTACAGACCTGCTTTGCGATGGCCACTGCGTTCGATGGGGCAACCTATGCATACACATATCCTGCTTGCCATATTAGCCGTTTTTTTTATTGGCGATGCCTCGGCCGAGGTCGCAGAGGCGCCAGCCGATTCCGTGCGCAAGTACAAGTTCTTGGCCAAGACAGCAAGAGGACAGAAGGAATATGCCGAGGCGCGCACGTACTATGGTCAGCTGGTCAAGTACAGTCCGCGCGATGTGCAGGCGCGTTTCTTTTTGGGTGATATGAACTACCGCCTGCGCGACTTTGACGGTGCGCGGGCGGCCTTTGAGTCGGCTTTGGCTCTGGATTCGCTGCACGTCAACTCCAATTTGCGTCTGTATACGGTGTATGCCGCTGCAGATTTGGCCGATTCAGCGGCACTGTGCCTAGAGCGCGTGCTGGCCGTCAAGCCGGATGCAGAGGAATATCGCCGCAAGCTCGCCGACCTGTATCGGCGCGAAGGGGCCAGCGAACGGGCGATTGTTCACTACGCTCAGCTGGTGGGTGATGGCGTGGACGAAGAGCTCTTTGAAATGCTTGCGCTGCTCAATCAGGACATCGGCGATATCGGAGAGGCGCTGCGGTGGCGCAGCAGGCTGCTTGGCGGCGACGGCGAGGTGATCGATCCGGAAAAGCTGGAGAGCGTGGTCGAGCTACAGCTGGAAACGGGCGATGTCGACAGCGCGTTAAAATCGCTGTTTAAGCTGGCGTTGGTCGATTCGGCCAATGCCTACTCCTACTACAGCCGGGTTTCGACCATCGCCGAAGAGAGGGGCAACGAAGCGGTGTTGTTGAAGGCGCGCGAAGGCATGGTGCGCGCCAACCCGAAAGACCTGCAAACTGTTGCGGAGCTGGTCGAGTGGAACATCAACCAGGACCAGTTCAAAGCGGCGCGCCGCCTGCTGGATCGCGGTCTGCTGGGCGGCGGCAACGCGCGTCTGCTCGTCCTGAAGGGCGATCTGCTGCTGCGCGAAGGCGCTGAGGAAGAAGCGGTCGCCGCATACGAGCAGGCGAAAGCCGACCCGGCATGGGAGCGCGTGGCTCAGCAGCGGATCTGGAAAATTAATCCACCAGAGACCGAAGAAGAGAAGCTGAAGCGCGAATTCTTTGGCGGCAAAGACGGCGAGTCCTAATCGCGTCCACAGGCTGAAAAACCGGGCACCACGCAGTTGGGCCTAAAAAATTGTTGAGGGAGAGAAAATGGTTAAGCTTTTTGCAGACGGCGGTTGGGCGATGTGGCCCTTGCTCGTGTTGCTCATCATCGGCATCGCCGTGGCAATCGAGCGCTTGATTACGCTATCGCGTGCGGCCATTGACGCCGAAGAGTTTTTCAAGGGGCTGGAAGATGCGCTTAAGAGCGGCGGTCCCAATATGGCTGCTCAGCACTGCTCGGAAACGCCGGGCCCGGTCGCGTCGGTTATCCACGCGGGTCTCTTGCGCATGCATCGCGGCATCGACCACGTGGAAAAGGCCGTCGACAATTCGGGCGCCGTTGAGATGGCTTTCTTGGAGCGCGGGATGGTCTGGCTATCGACGGTAGCTAATTTGGCGCCGATGATTGGATTTTTAGGCACGGTGAGCGGTATGATCAACGCCTTTCAGGCGATAAAGACCGCCGGCGACGTCGAGCCTTCGATGGTGGCTGGCGGTATCTCCGAGGCGCTGATTACGACGGCTGCTGGCCTGATCGTCGGTATCATCATTCAGTTTTGCTACAACTTCTTCGCCAATCGAATCGACAAGATTATCGCCGATATGACGGAGCAGGCGGCGGCGTTTATCGACCTGCTGGCCGAGCGCGAGCACGAAGGGGCCTGAGCGTGATCAAGAAGCGCGCCAGCCGGGTATCGCCGGAGATTCCCACTGCATCGATGGCAGATATCGCCTTCCTGCTCATCGTCTTCTTCCTGGTGACGACGACGATGAATCAGGATAAGGGGCTGTCGCTGCACTTGCCGCCCGTCGGTGAGACAAAAGAAGTACAGAGCAAAAATATTCTCAACGTGTGGATCAACGCGCGCGACCAGGTGGCTTTTTTTGAAAACGATCAGCTGACGCCCATACCCTCCGGCCAGCTGAAATCGCAGATCGAGGGCCGCCTGGCGGAAAACGACAAGCTGATTATTTCGGTCAAGACGGAGCGCGGCGCGACGTATCGCACGTTCGTCGACGTGCTCGACGACTTGAAGATGGCCGGCGCTACCAAGATCTCGATCGCCAATCCGGAAGAGTAAACAGTGCAATTCAACCGCAAGTCCAAAGTGGGCAGCGTCATCCCCACGGCATCAATGGCGGATATTTCGTTTCTGCTGCTGGTCTTCTTTATGGTATCGACCGTATTTGTGCGCTATCGCGGCGTGCCAGTTGAACTGCCCGAAGCCGAGAAGATTGAAAAGCTGGAGAGCCGGCGCAACGTCCTGCAGATATGGGTCAATAGCGAGGGGACGATTAGCATGGAAGATCGCACGGTTCCGCTGGGCACTCTGGGACAGCTGGTCCATGCGCGCCTGACGGCCAATCCCCGTCTCATTATCTCGCTGCGCGGCGACAAGGATTCGCAGTTCGGCGTGATTTCCGATGTTATGGAAGAGCTGCGCAAGGTCGAGGCGCTGCGGGTCAACTTCTCGACGAAACGGGAGGCGGAATAGATGATCCGCGGCAAGCAACCCGAAGCAAACCTGCGCCTGACCTATCGCAAGTTGCTGTGGAGCTGTGTGGGCGCTTCCGTGGTCCTGCACGGCCTGCTCTTCGCGCTGTTCCCCTCTTTTGAGGCAGAGGCCTACGCCAAGTCTGAAGAGCCCATCGTAATTCAGCTGGAAGAGATTCCCGAGACCAAGCAGGAGCGCCGCCCGCCGCCGCCCGCGCGTCCGGTTGTACCGGTGGCCACCGACGACCCCGATATCGCAGACGACGTGACGATTGAGGACACAAACTTAGACCTGGACTTGGACGATTTTGCGCCGCCGCCGCCGATGGAAGACTTGGTGGAGGACGTCGAGCTCGAGGAAGAGGAAGAAGTCGTCGAATTGTGGAAGGTCGAGAAGCAGCCGGTGCCGACCAAGCGCGCCGTGCCCGAATACCCGGATATTGCCCGCAAAGCCAATATTACCGGCAAGGTCTTTGTTACGGCGTTGGTCAACAAAGAGGGCAAGGTCGAGGCGATTGGCAAAGTTACCGGCCCTGAGGTCTTTCACGAGGCGGCCAAAGTCGCGGCGCTCCAATGGGAGTTCGAGCCGGCCATACAAAATGACAAGCCCGTCAAAGTTTGGGTTAGTTTGCCGTTCACCTTCCAGCTAAACTAGCGCTTGCCATATCTTACTGTTTTTACTATCCTGTAGTAGCTTTTTCCCCCTGGGAATGAGGGCTCGTATCCTCTTTCTCGCCATCCTCCCCGGCACCAAATTGTAGCGTCGCCCCCGCGTCGCTAGCTGTGGGAGGATTTCTCTATGCGCTGTCCCTATTGCGATCACGAAGAAGACAAGGTCGTCGACTCGCGTTCGTGCCGCGAGGGCATGGCCATTCGCCGCCGTCGCGAATGCCTGAACTGCAGCAAGCGCTTTACTACCTACGAATACATCGAGAACGTGCCGTTGACCATTATCAAGGCCGACGGGCGTCGCGAGCCGTTTGACCGCGTTAAGCTGCTCGATAAGATACAGCTGGCCTGCTACAAGACGACGGTGTCGGTCGAGGCGATGGAAGAGTTGGTCGACAGGGTCGAAACGGACCTGGGAAATCTCAACGAAAAGGAGATCCAGAGTTCGCAGATCGGCGAGTTGGTTATGAAGCACCTGCGCGACGTCAACGACGTGGCCTATGTGCGCTTTGCCTCCGTTTATCGCCAGTTCAAGGACAAGAGCGACTTTGTGCGCGAATTGGAGCAATTAACCAACAACTAGTGTGTGCAAAACGTGCCCACCGCACTATATTGTGGTCCGGCGCGTGAAAAAACTGCTTGACAACCTCCGCATTCTCTCTATCTTTGAGCGTCACACAATATCTTGTGTGATATATGTGCAGATTGCAAGAGATAGTGTGTTTGTAGCTGCGCATTTGTAGGCTCCCCTATAAATTCCATACATAAAACGATCAAGTCCCTGCAATTGTTTTCCCCCTGTGCAGAAGGGCCTTGTTTTGCCTCTAGGGAGGGCGGAATGGCGTCTGAAAAAGTAAGCGAGAGCTCCGACTCGGCGGCCGGAGTCGCCAATCGCATTGAAGATTTATTGACTCAGCTCGAAGGGCACGGGCTCAAACGCAACGGCCACGACGATCTGTTGGCGCGCGCGGCCGACGCCGAAACCTACTACGGCGACAACGATCTGGCCGTTGACGTATTGCGCAACAAGTATCTGGCGCCCGGTGAGGCGGGTCCGCTGCACATCTGGGATCGCATCGCCCGCGCCATGGCCTCCGTTGAAAAAGACAAGGAATACTGGTACGATCGCTTTTTTTCCCTGCTGATGGACTTCAAGTTTATTCCCGGCGGTCGCGTTATGCACGGTGCGGGTCGCGATGAGGCGCGCCGCAAACCGACGCTGTCCAACTGCTACGTCATCCCGATTGAAGAGGATAGCTTAGAAGGCATTTATCGCTGCTTGAGTGAGTCGGCTATGGTGTACCGCACCGGCGGTGGAGTTGGCACCGATCTGTCGATTTTGCGGCCGCAGGGCGCGCCGGTCAACGCCACCGTTGATGCCTCGCCTGGGTGCACGGCCTTTATGAATCTGCTGTCGGAAAGCACCAACGCCGTATCGCAGGCCGGTCGGCGCGGTGCGCTCATGTTGACCCTGCGCGTCGATCACCCCGATATCGAGAGCTTCATAACGATTAAGAATGACGCCAACCGCACCAAGGTGCAGTATGCCAATATCAGCGTGCTGATCACCCACGAATTTATGCAGGCGGTGCTGTCCGACTCCGACTTCGATCTGCGCTTTGACGGCGAGGTATTCCGCACGGTGCGCGCGCGCGAACTGTGGAACAAAATTATCACCAACGCGCACGCATCCGCCGAGCCCGGCATCATTTTCTGGGACACCATGCGCGAGTACCACAATGTCGAGTACGCCAATCCGCTGACCAGCACCAACCCCTGCGGTGAGCAGCCCTTGGCCTCCTATACGGCCTGCAATTTGGGCAACCTAAACCTGATGAAGTTTGTCGGTGACGACGGCGTGTTTGATCACGAGAGCCTCGCCGAAGCCACGCGCGTGGCCACGCGCTTTCTCGACAACGTCATCGAGTACAATATGGACAACCACGCGCTGCCCAAGATTCGCGATGCCGTAGCGTCCGACCGGCGCGTCGGGCTGGGCATCACCGGCATGGCCGATGCGCTGGTGTTGATGGAGAAGGCCTACGATTCGGAAGAGGCGCTGCAGGCGGTCGAAGAAATCATGCAGACCATTTGCCACAACGCCTACGAGACTTCCATCGATTTGGCAGAGGAAAAGGGGGCCTTTACTCTGTTCGATTGGAAGGGCATTTCCAAGAGCAAGTTTATTCAGGGACTGCCGAAGAAGATCCAGAAGCGCATCAAGGAAAAGGGGTTGCGCAACTGCACCCTGATTACCATGCCGCCAGTGGGCACAGGGTCCATTGTCGCGCAGACCTCGTCGGGTATCGAGCCCATTTTCTGCACGAGCTACAAGCGGCGCGTCAAGCAGCACGACGGCGAGACGTTCCGCGAGTACAAGGTCTACCATCCGCTCGTCAAGCAGGTCTTCGGCGACGACGAGAACTTGCCCGATTTCGTGCGCACTGCGCACCAGATCGATCCGTATTTCCGCGTCCGGATGCAGGGCGTTATCCAGAAGTACACGGATAGCAGCATTTCTTCGACGATCAACTTACCGGAAGATATCGACGTCGATACGGTCGCCGATATTTACATCACGGCGTACAAAGAAGGACTAAAGGGCGTTACGGTCTATCGCGAGGGCAGCCGTGAAGGCATCCTGCAAACGGAGGGCCAAGAGAAAAAAGAAGAAGAGCAGACTGTGGAAGCGGCGGCGCCTGCTGCCGACGGGTTCCACCATCGCCGCCGTCGTCCCTCCGTGACGCAGGGAATAACGGAGCGCATCAATACCGGCGAGGGGCGCATTTACGTGACGATCAACGAAGACGAGTTCGGCATCTGCGAAGTCTTCAGCACCATCGGCAAAGCCGGTGGCAATGCCGCTGCTCAGTCCGAGGCCATCAGTCGCCTGATCTCGCTGGCCCTGCGCTCGGGGGTTGATCCGCACGAGGTCATCAGCGAGCTGAAGGGCATTTCCGGCCCGAGCCCGGTTTGGGAAAACGGCGAGTTGATCCTGTCGACGCCCGATGCAATCGGCAAGGCGCTGGAGCGGCACGTGCAGCGTCGAGGCGTGCACGGCAGCATCAGCCTCGCTCCCGAGGCCGCATCCGTCGAGCTGCCGCAGGAAGCGAGCGTGGAGCCCCCGCAGAACGGCGCGAATGGGGTCAAGAGCACGACTACGTGTCCGGAGTGTGGGTCGACCGTAGCACACGAAAACAGCTGCCTAATGTGCAAGCACTGCGGCTGGTCTAAATGCTGATTTAGCAAGCAACGGGAGTAGTTTGATGAGGCGGGGGCGTCGCTGGAGACAGCGGCGCCCTTGTTTTTTTGCGCGTGGGCTGCTTTAGCCCGTTTCCAGTACGAGTCCGTCGTAGGCCAATTCGACGCCGGCAGGAAGCGTGGCGTTGGTGGCGTTGTGTTCGAGGTCGTGTGCTATGTGGGTCAGGTAGGCGCGCTTGGGTTTGAGCTCTTCGATTACTTCCAGTGCCTGCTCCAGGTTGAAATGCGTCGGATGCGCCTTGTGCCGCAGTGCGTCTAGCACGAGGATGTCGAGTCCGCGCAGTCGATCCATGCTCTCGTCGGGAATGTGACTGGTGTCGGTCGCGTAGGCAAAATGGCCGATGCGAAAGGCGAGCACCGGCAGGCGGCCGTGATATACGCGGATCGGCTCGATGGATTGACCAAATAGGTCGAAATCGCCCTCTATTTTTTGCAGCCTGATTTGCGGCGTCGCGCTGGGGGCATTGTCGTCAAAGGCGTAGTCAAAAACGCGCTCGATGCGATCCATTGTGCGCGCATCGGCATAGCACGGCAGCGGTTCTTGGCGGTCAAAGCAGTAGCTGCGCACGTCGTCTAGGCCGTATAGATGATCGGCATGGCCGTGCGTGAAGAGCACGGCGTCGACGCGGTGGACGCCGTAGGTTAGTGCCTGCGTGCGCAGGTCAGGGCCCGTATCGACCAGAACGGAGTGCGCTCCGTATTCCAGGTGCAGAGCACAGCGCAGGCGCTTGTTCTTGTCGTCTTGCGACTGGCATACCGAGCAGGTGCAGCCAATGCGCGGCACGCCAACGGAGGTGCCTGTTCCCAAGAACGTGACCTTCATGCGGATAGCACAGCCGGCAGGGTGAGAATCTCCGCGCCGTTTTCAGTCAGCGCTACGGTGTGTTCGCAGTGGGCCGTTAGCGAGCGGTCTCGCGTCTGCACCGTCCAGCCGTCGTCGTCGTGTTCAATCTCTGGGCTGCCCATGCTTAGTATGGGCTCGATGCAGAATACGTGACCGGGCTTAAGGCGCGGTCCCTTGCCGGGACTGCCGTAGTTGTTGATGTGCGGCGACTCGTGCAGCGCACGCCCTATGCCGTGGCCGCCGTACTCGCGAACAATCGAGTAGCCCGCTGCTTCGGCATGCGTTTGGATAGCGTGCGAAATATCGCCGAGGCGGCCGTCGACGCGCATCTGCTCAATACCCAACTCCAAGCAGCGGCGCGTCGTGTCAATGAGGTCCAATGCGGCGCTGCTGATGGTGCCGACGCCCACTGTGAAAGCGCCATCGCCAAAATATCCGTCGACCTCGACGCCGACGTCGATGCTGACGATATCGCCGTCAGCGAGGGGGGTGTCGGTTGGAAACCCGTGCACGATTGAGGCGTTTGTCGAGGCGCAGATGCTGGCGGGAAAACCGTGGTATCCTTTGAAGGCCGGTCGAGCACCGGCCTCGATGATGGCCGCTTCGGCGACGGCATCCAATTGGCGGGTGCTGACGCCCGGTGCGATGAGCGCTTCGACCTTTTGCTGGACGGCGAAGACGATCTGGCCACAGGTGCGCAGGCACTCAATTTGCGCCGCACTCTTTCTGTGAATCAATGCATTTCCTTCGTGTGAGTAGATCAACCCGTCTACAAAAGGGTGCGCGCATTCCTTTGTCAAGGGTTGTTGCTATTGTCTGGCATCGTGCATATATTGATAAAATTATCGATCTATAAACACTATAATATATTAGACCTACACCAAAGAGTTCTCGGGGGAAGGCATGGGTAAGTCACTGGTGGTCGTCGAGTCGCCGGCCAAAGCTAAGACGATCAACAAGATATTGGGCGAAGAGTTTGTGGTTAAATCGTGCATGGGACACGTGCGCGATCTGCCGCCCAAGGAGCTGGGAATCGACGTTGAAAACGATTTTAAACCGCGTTATATAACCATTCGTGGCAAGGGGAAAGTGCTTGCGGAATTGCGCAAGGCCGCCCAGAATGCCGATGCGATCTACCTGGCCACAGACCCCGACCGCGAAGGGGAGGCTATCGCCTGGCACGTCGCCCACTCGATCGCGCGCAAAGACGCCGAAATAAAGCGCATTCTCTTTAACGAGATTACGCCGAAAGCGGTGCGCGAATCGATTCAGACGTCGGGGCAGTTGGACCTGGAGAAAATCGATGCGCAGCAGGCGCGTCGCGTGCTCGATCGCCTCGTGGGCTACGAAATCAGTCCGCTGCTGTGGAAAGTTATTCACTCGGGCCTCTCGGCCGGGCGCGTGCAGTCGGTAGCCCTGCGCATTATCTGCGAGCGCGACAACGAAATCCTGGCCTTTGAACCGCAGGAATACTGGTCGATCGAAGCGTTGGTTGGCCGCGAGGGCACGACGCCGTTCAAGGCGAAGCTGCACCTAAGAGAGGGCGAGAAGCCGGAGATTGGCAGCGAGGAAGCGGCCAGTCAGATCGTCGACGAACTGCGCCAACAGCGCTTTGTCGTCGGCGAGGTCAAGAAGCGCGATCAGTCGCGCCGCCCGTCGCCGCCTTTTACGACCAGCACGCTGCAGCAGGAATGCGCGCGCCGCCTGCGTTTTTCCGTCAAGCGCACGATGGCCGTCGCGCAGCAGCTGTACGAGGGTATAGAGGTCGAAGGGGAAACGCGCGGTCTGATAACCTATATGCGCACCGACTCCGTTCGCGTATCCGATGATGCTATCGCCGAGGTGCGGGCGCAAATCAGCCAGGTGCACGGCGATAAGTATGTGCCTGAGACGCCGAACGTCTACAAGACGAAAAGCAGCGCACAAGACGCCCACGAGGCTATTCGCCCAACGTCCGTAGCGCTCCATCCGGACAATATCAAACACCTCCTCTCACAGGATCAGGCGCGCGTTTACGAGCTTATCTGGAAGCGCTTTGTCGCCTCGCAGATGAATCCGCAGATTTTGAGTATCACCACGGTCAATATCGACGCCGGGCCTTACGTGCTGCGCTCGACGGGTAATATCGTCAAATTCGACGGGTTTACCGTGCTCTACAGCGAGAGCAAAGACGAAGAAGAGGAAGATGGGGTTGGCTCCGTGCCTGACGACATTGCCGCAGAGCAGCTGCTGCAGCTGAGCGAGCTGCTGCCGGAGCAGCACTTTACCAAGCCGCCGCCGCGCTATACGGAGGCTTCGCTGGTCAAAGAGCTGGAAGCGCAGGGCATCGGTCGACCATCGACCTACGCGCAGATTATCACGACCATTCAGGACCGCGAGTATGTAGAAAAGGTCGATAACCGCTACTTTTTGGCTACCGAGCGCGGACACACGGTAAACAAGCTGCTAGTCGAGACGTTTCCGCACATCTTTAACGTGCGCTTTACCGCCGATATGGAAGACAAACTCGACCGTATCGAAGAAGGGCACGACAATTGGGTGGATACGGTGCGCCAGTTCTATTCGTCCTGGAAAGACGATCTCAAAGACGCTAACGAGCGGCGCAAAGAGCTCAAGCAGTCGCTGCAGGAAGAATCCGATATCGAATGCGAAGAGTGCGGTCGCATGATGGTCATCAAATGGGGCCGCAATGGCCGCTTCTTGGCCTGCCCCGGCTATCCCGAGTGCAAGAATACCAAGCCCTTGGAAGAGCAGGAACAGGTCGATACCGATGAGGTGTGCGATCAGTGTCAGTCGCCCATGGTCGTCAAGACGGGGCGCTATGGCCGCTTTCTCGCCTGCAGTTCCTATCCGGACTGTCGCAACGTAAAGCCCTTCTATCTGGGCATTCCCTGTCCAGAAGACGACTGCGGCGGCAAATTGGTCGAGAAGCAGTCGCGCAAAGGCAAGGTATTTTACGGCTGCGACCAGTATCCCTCCTGTAAATTCGCCAGCTGGGAAAAGCCCATCGCCCAAGCCTGTGACCACTGTGGAGCGGGCATGCTCTACGAAAAGAGCAGTCGCGGCGGTTCGTCTTCGCTCTACTGCAAGGTATGCGGTACCCAGCGCGAAGAGGGCGAGAGCGCGCAGGCTGCCTGAGTGCTCTCTTCCCGCGCCTCCTCCTAGCTGCATACTATGCCCGCTGCTCTGCACAGGGATTCCGGCATCGAGAATGCGATTGACCACTTTCTCGAGCACCTGCGCGTCGAGCGCAATTACGCTCCTTATACGCTGGAATCCTACCGATGTGACCTGCGCCAATTTGCCCGCTTTCTCTATCCTCGCATAGCCGACTCGGCGCTGCCCATCCGCGTGGTGGAGCGGGCAACCGTGCGCGAATTTGTCGAAGATTTGCACCTGCGCGGCATGAAGAACAGCACCGTGGCGCGCAAGCTCACGGCGCTGCGTTCGTTTTTTCGCTTTCTGTGTCGCCAGGGCGTGCTGGCAGCCAATCCCGCGTATGGGGTCGCCGCCCCTGAGGTCGAAGTGCGGCCGCGGCCGCAGCTGCCGCTGGAAAAAATCGAAGAGGCGATCGCGCTGCCGGAAACCCAGACATTCAGCGGCGCGCGCGATCGCGCTATCCTCGAGGTATTCTAC
This sequence comes from Gemmatimonadota bacterium, assembly GCA_038128265.1. Lineage (GTDB taxonomy): Bacteria > Latescibacterota > UBA2968 > UBA8231 > UBA8231. Next base: position 7,413 of record JAYPJE010000020.1, on the reverse strand, counting down.
GGCGGCGGCGTGCGCCTGGGCGAATTGGTCGAGTTAAATCTGAGCGCCATCGACTTGGAAGAGGGCCTGCTGCGCTTGGTCAACAAGGGGCGTAAGGAGCGCATCGTGCCGATTGGCAGCTTGGCGCTGGAGGCGCTTAAGACCTACATACAGCGCCGTGCCGAAGTGCTTGTGGAACTCGATATTACACTCGTAGAAGTGGGGGCGCTCTTTCTCAACGGGCGCGGCCGCCGTTTGAGTCGCCGTTCCGTGCAGCGCGTAGTGCAGCGCTATTTGCACCGCGTCGTCGACGGCCAGTCGCTCAGCCCCCATCTGCTGCGCCACAGCTTTGCCGCCCACCTGCTGCACGCCGGGGCCGACTTGGCTTCCGTTCGGGAAATGCTCGGTCATGCGACCATCGTATCGACGCAGGCCTATGCCGAGCCGACGCTTGAGCGCCTGCAGCACATTTATGCGCAGGCACATCCGCGCAGCGAATAGAGAGAAAATTGATGAAGCGCCATGCAACGACTGTGCTGGGCGTGCGCCTAGGTAAGAAGGTGGTCATGGGCAGCGACGGCCAGGTGACCATGGGCGATATTGCGCTCAAGCACCGCACCTGCAAGGTGCGCAAGCTCTATGGCGGCTCGGTATTGGTGGGCTTTTCCGGTGCGACGGCCGACGCGCTGGCGCTGCTCGACCAGCTGGAGGGCCATCTGGAGCAGTTTAACGGCAATCTCGAGCGCGCCGCCCACGAGCTTTCGCGCGACTGGCGCACGGATCGCTATTTGCGCCGCTTGGAAGCGATGATCATCGCCATGGATGCCTCGCGTTCGCTGCTGATTTCGGGCGAAGGCGATTTGCTGGCACCTGACGACGAAGTGCTGGCAGTAGGGTCGGGTGCGCCGTTTGCCCTGGCCGCCGCGCGTGCCTACGTCGATGGCTCGCGGTTGGGTGCACGGCAGATCGTGCAGCGCTCGTTGGAAATCGCCGCTGAAATCTGCGTTTACACCAACGATGAGATCAGCCTGGTGGAGCTGTGATGCGGCCGCTGACGCCCCGCCAAATCGTCGCCGAACTGGATCGCTACATCATCGGTCAGAAGGGCGCCAAGCGCGCCGTGGCCATCGCCCTGCGCAACCGCTGGCGCCGCACTCAGGTCGCCGAGCCGCAGCGCCGCGAAATCGTTCCCAACAACATTCTCATGGTCGGTCCGACCGGCGTGGGCAAGACTGAAATTGCGCGCCGTTTGGCCGAGCTGTGTGCGGCGCCCTTTGTCAAGGTCGAAGCCTCTAAGTTTACCGAAGTGGGCTATGTCGGCCGCGACGTCGAAAGCATTGTGCGCGATCTCGTTGAGCAGAGCGTGCAGATGGTGCAGCAGGAGCGCGCCGCGTTAGTGCAGAAGGAGGCTCAGCGTCGTGCCGAGACGCGCCTATTAGATCTGCTGGCCGCCGACGGTTCGCGCAGGGCCATGCGGCAAAAGCTGCGCCGGGGCGAGTTTGACGACGAAGTTGTCGAAGTAGAGAATCGGGAGGGGCCGCCCATCGTCGAAGTATTTGGTCCAATGGCCAGCGAAGAAGTCAACCGCAGTCTGCAGGAAGCTCTGGCTGGTTTGGCCGCACAGGACGGTCGCCGCCGCAGCGTTTCGGTTCGCGAGGCGCGCAAGCAATTTGTCCAGGATGAAACGGAACGGCTCATCGATATGGCCGAGGTTGTTGCCGAAGCCATTGAGCGCGCCGAGACGCTGGGCATTGTCTTTGTGGACGAAATCGATAAGATTGCCAGCGGCGAAACGGGACGCGGGGGGGCAGAGGTTTCGCGCGAGGGCGTGCAGCGCGACCTGCTGCCCATCGTCGAAGGAGCGGCCGTATCCACGCGTTATGGCACCGTGCGCACGGATCACGTGCTCTTTATTGCCGCCGGTGCCTTTCACGCTGTGCGCCCATCCGAACTGGTGCCGGAGCTGCAGGGGCGCTTTCCTATTCGCGTCGAATTGGATGCGCTGGGAGAAGAAGAGCTGTGCCGTATTCTCACCGAACCGCGCAGCGCTCTCGTATATCAGTATATCGCTTTGCTCGCCGTAGAAGGCGTATCGCTGCGCTTCGCGCCCGATGCGATTGGCGAAATTGCCCGCTACGCGCACGAGGCCAATTTGTCCAGCGAAAACATCGGTGCACGTCGTCTGCGCGCCGTGATGTCTTCCCTGCTCGACGAAGTGCTCTTTGACGCGCCGGCCGTCGCCAAGAAAAGAGTCTATATCAATCGCCGCTACGTGCGCGAGAAGCTCGGGGACTATCTCGAAGGGGAAGACCTGAGCCGCTACGTCCTCTGATGGGCAAGTTGCTGTTTGCGTTTGTCGTACTGTGCTGTGCGTGCGCCAAAGTAGGGCCGCCGCAGGGCGGACCGGTAGATGATCGGGCGCCGCGTATTCTCTCTCACAATCCATCTTCTGACCAGCTGGGTGTTCCGCTGCACAGCACGGTAGAAGTTGTCTTTAGCGAAGCGATGGATCGCCAGCGCACGGAAGAGGCGGTATTTGTTTCGCCGGGCGACCCACTTGGATTTAGCTGGCGCGGTACCGCGCTGCGCATTGAGATGGCACTGCGTGCCGAGCGCACCTACGTTGTTACGGTGGGCACGGGCGCGCGCGATCTGCGCGGCAATGCACTGGAGCAGTCGTTTTCGCTGGCCTTTGCCACCGGCGAGCGCCTCAACGGCGGGCGGCTGCAAGGCCGGGTATACCGGGAGCGCGAGCCAGTGCGCAGCGCACACGTCTGGGCCTATGATTTGGCCGATGTGCACGAGCCGTTCGGCCGCGTCGATCCTGCCTATCAGACGCAGAGCGGAGCCGACGGTCAGTATGAATTGTTGCGTTTGGCGCCGGGCGCCTACCGCTTGCTGGCATTTGTCGACGAGGACAAAGACGGATATCCCTCCAGCGATGAGTGGGTCGGCCTGCCGGCGCGCGACGTCGTCGTCGAGGATACGCTGGCCCAGGCCGGCGACCTCGTCCTCGTTCAGCGCGGGCGCGGCGACGTGGCACTAGAGCGCATACAGGCACTGCATGCGCGTATGCTGCTGCTGCTCTTTTCCGCTCCGGTCGATGTCGATGCGCTGTCGCTGCGGATCGACGAGTTAGCGATCGAGTCGCTGCGCGCCGGCGATGACGGGCGTCGAGTGTATGCGGTTACGGCCGAGCAAGAGGCGGGACGACGCTATGAAATAGAGCACATCGCGCTGAAAGGCCGACGCATCAAGTGGTCGGAACCGCTGCGCGGCAGCGGTCGCCGCGACGCCAAACCGCCGCAGTGGCTCGGTATCGCATCGCCTGTGCTCATGCCGCACGAGCCGCTGCGCGCGACGTTTAGCGAGGAAATGGAGGTCGATCTCAGCCAGGCCACGTGGATCGAGAGCGATTCGACGCGCGCTCCGCGAGGGACCTGGCGATGGGTGTCACCGGTTCAGGCCGAGTTTGTGCCCGAGGTGCCGTGGGAGACCGGTGCATGGAAGTTGGTCATGTCAGGTTCCTTCTGGAAAGACCGAGCGGGCCTGGCCCTTGCAGATAGTTTGCTCGCGGTAGCGTTTTCCGTAGAGGAGGGCCGTGCTGCACTGCGCGGACGCGTCGTCGGCAATGTCGGTGCGGAGGAAGTGCGGTTATACCAGCAGCAAGGCGCGCGCCGCTATGCCACGCGCTGTGACGCGCAGGGGCACTTTGCATTTGACGGCCTGCCTGCCGGCGCCTACCAGCTGTGGGCTTTTGCCGACGAAGACGTCGACGGCCAGTGGAGCCCCGGTTCGCTCGTGCCCTTTGTTCGTCCAGAGCCGTTCGTGCATTACGTAGAGCCCATTAAGCTATCCGCAGAAGAAGCCGTAGAAGGCATTGAATTGGAGCTTCGCTAAGTGCTATCGACGCGCGTTTTCCTATACGGCGAACTGCTGGTCATCGCCGCCATGCTGGGGATTGTAGGCGTGCAGCACTTCTCGCACATCACCGCCGAGCAGGCGCGCTCCATTGCGTTAGAGACCGGTCTAGAACAGCTCTACATATTGGAGCAGGTCCACTACGAGGCGCACGGTCGCTACTTTGATCCGACCGATCCGCGCGAGGGCTTGGACTGGCCGTGGATGCGCGACTACGAGTGGGAGGTGCGCGTTGGTCCCGAGACGTTCTGGCTCGTCGTGCGCGCCGATCTGGACGGCGACGGGCGCACGGGGGCTTGGGTGGTCGATCAGCAGGGACCGCAGATGCGCAATTTGATGGACGACTAGGCGCTGGCCTAGGGCTGTTCGGTGGCCGGGTAAGGGGTTAACTGGCAGAGCCGTTGGGCGTGGGCGCTAAGGGTCTTTAACGCATCGCTTTCTATAATTCCAGTGCATTCCAAATAGCAGCGATAGGTCCAAGGGGTGTCGTGCAACTTGCGTGTTTCGACCTTGTTCACGCTGTGATCGGCTAGCGCGGCCAGCAGCGGCACGAGATCCCGCGCGCAGTCGCCCAAATCGACGATGAGCGTGCTCTTGAGGACGGCGGCCGCGGCCGGGGGGGGCGGCTGGTGGGCGATGACGAGAAAGCGCGTATAATTGCGCGGATCCGTCTGAATGTTTTCTTCGAGGATATCCATTCCATATAGCTCGGCGGCCGCGGCCGGTGCGATGGCCGCTTCGCTCGGGTTGCCGCGCTCCTTAACGAGCGCAACGGCTCCGGCCGTATCGTATTCTTCCACTGCTTCCATGCCCATGCGCTGTAGGTAGACTGCGCACTGTGCCAGGGCCTGGGCGTGCGATGCGGCGCGTCGGATATCGGCCGAGCGGCTGCCGGGATGACCGATGAGAAAGTGCTTTACGTGAAAGTAGCGTTCGCCGACGATCGGGGGGGCGTGCTGTGCCAGCAGATCCCACACCGCGTGTATGCTGCCGGCCAGTGAATTTTCGACCGGCGCCATGCCGTAACTGGCGCGTCCTTGGGCAACGGCAGCAAAGAGTTCGGCAAAATCGGCGCAGGCGCATAGTTCGATATCGTCGCCAAAATGGGCGATAGCGGCCTGTGCGCTATTGGAGCCAAGCTCCCCCTGAATGGCAACCCTGGGGCGCGCGTTCAGACGGCAATCTCCATTTTTAGCGCCGGATGGGGATCGTAGTTCAGCAGGGTGAAATCGTCGTAGCGAAAGTGAAATATATCCTGGCCGCGGTCTTTTATCTGCATGGTTGGCAGGGGGCGTGGGGTGCGCATGAGCTGCTCGCGGAGCGCCTCTACGTGGTTGGTGTAGATGTGCACGTCGCCGCCGGTCCACACAAAGTCGCCGGGCTGTAGGCCGCAAACCTGGGCCATCATCATAGTCAGCAGGGCGTAGCTGGCAATATTAAACGGCACGCCGAGTCCAACGTCGCAAGAGCGCTGGTATAGCTGACAGGACAGCCGGCCGTCGGCTACGAAAAATTGAAACATACAGTGGCAGGGGGTCAGTGCCATCTGCTCGAGTTCACCTACGTTCCAGGCGTTGACGATGATGCGGCGCGAGTCGGGATCGTTCTTTATGAGGTCGACGGCGCGCTGAATCTGATCGACAACCTGTCCGTCGGGACTCGTCCAGGCGCGCCACTGTTTGCCGTAGACCGGACCCAATTCGCCGTTTTCGTCAGCCCACTCGTCCCAGATGGTCACGTTTTTTTCTTGAAGCCAGCGGACGTTGGTATCGCCCCTTAAAAACCACTGTAATTCGCGGATAACAGAACCGATGCGCACCTCTTTGGTCGTCAGACAGGGAAACCCATCGGCCAGGTCAAAGCGCATCTGGTATCCGAAGGTGGCCAACGTGCCAACGCCGGTGCGGTCGCCCTTTTTATGGCCATTGTCGAGGACGTGGCGAACCAGGTCCAGATACTGCTGCATAACGCGTAGTCCTCCTGCTGGGGTTGGGCTAAATATAAGCCATAGAGCGCGTATGAGAAATTGACATCCATGGCCTATTGAGCCGGGTTGACAGGAGTATGCGTGCTTCCTATTTTCACTTTCCTCTTGCGACAGATATCGAGAGGCGGCGTGGCCAAGTGGTAAGGCAGGGGCCTGCAAAGCCCTTATTCCCCGGTTCGATTCCGGGCGCCGCCTCCATTTTTATATCTGGTTGCCGGGGTGGCGGAATTGGTAGACGCGACGGACTTAAAATCCGTTGGCCGTATCGGTCGTGCGGGTTCAAGTCCCGCCCTCGGCACCAGCTGGATAGGAAAACCCGGAGTGGGTAGTTGCCCCTCCGGTTTTGCTTTTTATAGTAGTACTACCGCACGGAATCTGTATCCCTTCCACGCTCTAATCTAAAATTACTTTTTGCCCATTTTATTTGCCTTCGCGATCCGTTCGGCAAATAAGTGACAATGCCACTGTGCGTTGATAGAATTTGTTTAAACGCATCCGGTTGTTCACACTGACCACAGGCTCAACTCTATGAACAGACCTGATTACACTGTTTGGTGATTGCTGCGGCTTCCCTCGGTGTGCGGCTGTTTATCAAAAAGGCATTACAGCAAGTACATTCGGTTACCGCCCTGTGATGTGTCGATGCGCATTCGTGGTCGGTTTCCACGAGCGCAGCGCGTGGGCAATTAGAAAACCTGCTGTCAGCAATCCTGCTGTCAGATAGTGAGGCACGTAGACAGACTTCTGCGAAAGCTCGTAATCTTTTACCTGGGTTTCTAACTCAGCGATCCGGGTTCGCAACGTTGAATTGCAATCAGATTCGTCGTTCGAATTCTCTATATAGTCTCGTTTGTTCGCTTTTTAGAAAGGTTTTTTGGGGTGTGTTTTTGCAAATGGCGGTGAGTATGATATGAAAAAATTCGGTTGAATTAAACGTCTCACCATCACAGCGTAAGGTATCTGAGACGTTAGTGTGGAAAGGCGTTGGCCTCATATTGTAAAGCCCAATGCACGCGATTTTCAGATTGTATTCCTCTATCGAGTCACTGTATTTGGCCGCGCGAATTATGTTGCCATATCCGATGGGTCTTGCTTATTAATAGGCCAACTGATCAACTGTTGTGCGTCAATTATTTGCATCGACTAAAAGAGAGACCGATTTATGGTTGAGGGGTATCAAGTAGCCGAGGACAGCCTATTGCCGGTGCGGAGCAATCAGGTGCCGAGAGCGAACGAAGAAGCTGTCCTTGCAGGCCACGTAAAAGAATACAAGACGCGCGGATTTACCGTGCTCCGCGATGTGCTTAGCGCAGCCGAAGTTGAGATGCTGCGCGCGCGCTTGGACAAGCGCATGGAAAGGAAAATGCAGTCTCAGCTCAACGAGCTTGATGGAAAACCGGCCACGGGTGCGGATTGGGCGCGAACGGGTCATACCGTTAGCATAGGCGGTCCCGAGGACTCGGCGATGATTGGCTATCCCGGTTTGCTGGCGGCTGCACCGGAAGTAGCCGAACTGCTTATCAAAC
>JAYPJE010000019.1:0-74936 GCA_038128265.1 Gemmatimonadota bacterium | reverse complement strand
TGATCCGACTCCAGGCCGGAGACGTCGTGCAGGTGCGAAAGGCCCTCCTCTTGCGTTAGATGCGCTTATTTTGTAGATCACGCTTTTGGATAATTGTGCCAGCGCCGTTTCTCGATGTGAACGGCGCTTACATTTTCTGTGAGAAACGGTATGGAACGGCTACCCCATTTTGTGTTGCGACTTGGCATGGTGCTGATGTTGCTTGTGGGACCGCTCCGTGCGCAGCAAGATGCCCTATTTGGTCTCGATGCGCGTTTCTCGCAGATCGTGCGCATCGATTTAGAAAGCGGCGCCGAGCAGGCGCGCTACCCGTCACCGGTGCTATGCAAGCCGGAGGGTGCCTGCGGCATGGCCTACAACGGACATGCCGTCTACATTGTCGACTCGACCGATCCGGATCGGCGCATTTATGAAGTAGGTGCCGAGAGCGGTGCCATTTGGCACAGCATGCCTTCGCCGCCAGGCAGCATCGACGGGCTGGCTTATGACGACGGCGTGCTCTATGCGCTCGACTTTTTGACGGACACGATTTACGCTCTTGATCCATTCGATGGGTCCGTGCTGCGCGAGCTCTCGCCGGGCGTCGATATCATTGGTGGTATGGGAGTTAGCCAAGGACGCCTGTACGCCAGTCGCATTCGGCCTTCGCTTATTTTTGAGATTGACGGCGAGAGCGGCCAGCTGCTGAATGAGTGGCCGTCACCCAGCACCGTGCCGACGGGGGTCGCCGCGCAGGGCTCGCGCCTCTTTGTCGGCGATTTCCGCAGCGGTGCTATCGTGGAAATGGACGGCCAGACGGGCGCTGTGCTCGACACGTTTGTCCGCGAGATGGGCGATATCGCCGCGCTGTCGGCCGGACGCGTCGATGGCGTCATTCCCTACCACATACGCTTGGAGCGCGGCAGCGAAGAGCTGCGTGCCGATGGCTTGGTTCAGCTGGAGATGACCGCCGGACTGTACGATGCGCAGGGGCGGCTGATGCATACCAACGACCACAGCCTGGTGCGCTTTGTCCTGAGCGGTGACGTCGAGCAGACGGCCGTTGCCACGGCCAGCGGAGGCGTTGCCCGCGCCGGTTTTGCCCTCAATCCGGGCATCACGCTTGTCGTGCGCGCCGAGTTGGATGGACTGGAGCCGGTGGAAAAGACGATCCGCGTAGTTTCACCGACCGTGCGCACGACGCTTGAGTTTATAGAAAGTGCTGGGCGTCCGGGTTATCTGGAAGTAAAGGCCCATCTATTTGACGCAACGGATAAGCGCGCAGTCGATGATACCAGCGAGGTGCACTTCACCCTGCTAGGGGGGCGCGCCATGTTGGCCGGTCCACCCACCGTTGTAGCGCGTGATGCGACGGCCAGTTCTTGGCTATATACCGACGGCCGCAATACCGATATAACGGTGGAGGTGCGGGTGCGTTCGGTCGTTGGCGTGGCGACGCTGAACACGGGCAAATGGCCCTCACCTACAGAGATGTCTGACCTAACCGTGAGCGCCGAGCGCATTGCCGGCCGCGACAACATTCCCCCCACGCCAGTGGAGGGGCTGCGCGCCGTTCTTCTGGGCCAGGGCAAATCGGCTGCCAAACCGGTGGCATTCATCGAATTGAGCTGGGAACTCGTGCCGGAAGATGGCATGCGCTACTTCGTGCCGTTTGGCGAGCAGGTCATTGCCCGCGACGGAATTGAGGGCTATCGCCTGATGCGTTCGCAAAACAGCGGATTGTATCGCGAAATAGGCGTATTCCCACCCGGCACGGACCGCTTTGTCGACTTCGTGGAGCTAGGCAATAACTACGCGTACCAGATTATCGTCGCCGATGCCGACAACTGGCGGATTGCCAATATCGAACCCGGCAGCGCCGCCGACGGAGCGCGTCGAGTGGCGCTATCTGTGGTAGGGGTCGACGCAGAGGGCAACGAAGTGAGCGGTCTATTCGACGGCGATCTCGACGTGGATCTGGACGACTTTTTTCTCTTTGCCGACGCATTTGGCACGAACAGCGCAGACGCCGTATTTGACGCGCGCTTTGACCTAGACGGCGATGGAGCCGTGCGCCTGAGCGACTTTTTTCTCTTTGCCGACAACTTTGGCGCCGTGGCGGTCCGCCGCTAGGTGAACGGTCACAGGGCGTGCGTAGATTGGACCTGGCTGAGTCTCTGACGGCCGGGTTTTTCTATTAGTGGTGGAAAAGGCGCACGCCCGAGTTGATCATCAGCATGCCGTACTCGTCGACGGCTTCGACGACTAGGTCGTCGCGCACCGAACCGCCGGCTTGCACGATGTACTCGACGCCGGAGCGCGCGGCGCGGTCGATGTTGTCGCGAAACGGAAAAAAGGCGTCGGAGCTCAGGGCGACGTCTTTTAACCCGTCGAGCCAGGCGCGCTTTTCCTCGCTGCTGAGGCGCTGGGGCACGGTGCTAAACTGGGCTTCCCACGCCGCTAGCTCAGCCGGCGTCGCTTCCTCCTGCAAATAGATATCGATGGCGTTGACGCGCTCGGCGCGGCGCACGCCCTTTTTAAACTGCATCGACTGCACGCTCGGGTGCTGGCGCAGGTACCAGTTATCGACCTTTGAACAGGCCAGGCGCACGCAGTGCACGCGCGACTGCTGGCCGGCACCGCTGCCGATAACCTGGCCGTCTAGGGCTAAGGTGACGGAGTTGGACTGGGTGTATTTAACGGCGATGGTGGCCACGGTTAGGTCGCGTCGTGCCGCAGCGGAGAGCGCCGTGCGCTGGCTGACCACATTGCTGAAAAAGGCGTCGTCGGGCATGAAGTCGTTGTGCGTCTGCTCGAGGGTGATGCCGAAGACTTCGCGTGTTTCGACGGGCGCCGGCTCGTAGCTGGGGTCGATTTGAAAGACGGGATAGGCGCCGTTTTTCTTGCTCTTGAGCAGCGCTAGCGCCTCGGGTTCGTAGCCGGGGGCGATCACTCCGTCGGACACTTCGCGCTGTATGATGCGCGCTGTGGGCACGTCGACTACGTCGCTGAGTGCGACCCAGTCGCCAAAGGAGGCCAAGCGGTCGGCTCCGCGCGCTCTGGCATAGGCTGTGGCCAGCGGCGACAGCTCCAGGTCGTCTACAAAGTAGGAGGCGGCCAATGCGTCGGTGAGTGGAACCGCTACGGCCGCACCGGCCGGGGAGACGTGCTTAAACGAGGCGGCGGCCGGCAGGTCGAGCGTCTGCTTGAGTTCGCGCACTAGCGGCCAGGCGTTGAGCGCGTCCATCAGGTTGATATAGCTGGGCGCACCGTTGAGAATTTCCAGCGGTAGATCGCCGCCTTCGCGCATGTAGAAACGCGCCGTGTGCTGGTTGGGATTGCAGCCGTATCGCATGGCAGATTGGGAGGGCATGGTCTCTCCTATAGTTGAGATAAGGACGATCGTCGGGCTGTGCAGCGCCGTTGTTGACAAAGATATGGGGTCTAATTAATATGTTTCCCGCACCGGGGTCTTATGGTCGTAAATCATCGTCACTTTGGCAATAGGCGACGCGACAAAAGGCCGCGCCGTGCCATCGAGAGATGGCGACGCAACACTGCACGAGAAAGCGAGCAGACATGTTTAAAGGTTGTTACACTGCACTAGTTACGCCGATGCGCGGCGACGGCAGCGTGGACTATGAGGGTCTGGAAAAGCTGATTGAATTTCAGATTGCCAACAATATTCAGGGCGTCCTCGCCGTGGGAACGACGGGCGAGAGCCCGACCCTGCTGTGGGAGGAGCACAACGAAGTTATCGAGTGTACGGTGAAGCTGGCCAAAGATCGCTGTTTATCCATAGCGGGCACCGGCAGCAATTCCACTAAAGAGACGCTGGCCGGCAGCGAGCACGCCGCACACGTTGGCGCCGATGCCGTGCTGCTGGTCGATCCCTATTACAACGGGCCTTCTTCGCTGGAGATCCGCCGCGAGTACGTCGAGCCGGTGGCCAAGGAATTTCCCCAAGTGCAGGTCATTCCCTACATCATTCCCGGGCGCACCGGCACGATGATGCACGTCGAGGATCTGGCGATGCTGGCCGCCGCCTATCCCAACGTCTCGTCGGTCAAAGAGGCGACTGGCGATCTGGACAATATGGCCAAGACGCGCCGCCTGTGCGGAGAGAACTTCACGATCCTCTCGGGCGACGACGACAAGACGGTCTCTATGATGAAGCGCGCCGATATTAGAGCAGCTGGCGTTATCTCTGTCATGTCGAATATTATACCCGGCCCGATTCAGCGCCTGACCGAATTGCTCAACGAGGGCAACGAGTCCGAGGCCGACACATTGGCCGCTGCGCTAGCGCCGCTCTTTGCCTGCGTCGGCGTGACGACTCAAGAGGAGACGCCCCATGGAAGCGTCGAGTGCAAAGCGCGCAACCCGCTGGCCGTAAAGGCGCTGATGAACGTGCTCGGCATGCCCTCCGGGCCCACGCGCCGGCCGCTGGGCAAGATGACGCGCCAGGGCCTAGAGGTGGCGCTCAATGCGGCTCGACAGGTCCATGCCAACGATCCGACGGCGCTGGCGCCGATCGGCGCATTTTTTGGCGTCGATATCGATGCGCGCCTCAGCGATGCCAGCCTGCTCGACGCGCTGGTCTACTCGGCTTATTAGAGGGGGAAAGCGCGCATGGTCAACATTGCCGTTTGCGGCGTCTCCGGACGCATGGGGCAGCGCCTGGCCCATCTGACGCTGGCCGCTGAAGACCTGCACTTGGTCGGCGGCACCGAGCGCGCTGGCCACGAGGTGCTGGGCCGCGATATCGGCCAGGTCATCGGCGCGCGCCAGCTCGATATCCAGGTCGTCGACAGTCTGGCGGCCTGTGCGGGCGATGCGCAGGTCGTTATCGCCTTTACCACGCCGGAAGCGACGCTGGCCGACGCGGCTATTTGCGCCGATATGGGCGTGCCGATGGTGGTGGGAACGACGGGCTTTAGCGAGGAGCAGCTGCAGCAGTTCAAGGATACAGTCGCGGCTGTACCCTGCGTGTTTGCCTCGAATTTTAGCACGGCAATGAACGTGCTATTCCAGCTCGTTGAGCAGGCGGCGCGCGTCCTCGGCGACGACTACGACGTTGAAATTGTCGAGATGCATCACCACTTCAAAGTGGACGCGCCGAGCGGCACGGCGATCACGCTGGGTGAGCGGGCAGCCGCCGGTCTGGGGCGCGACTTCAACGAGGTCGCTACGCACGGGCGTCAGGGGCTGGTGGGTCAGCGCGAGAAAAAGGAAATTGGCATGCACGCGCTGCGGGCCGGTGATATTGCCGGCGTGCACAAGGTGCTCTACGGCGCACCGGGTGAATACATTGAATTGTGTCACACGGCGACCAGTCGCGATGCCTTTGCTCTGGGTGCGCTGCGCGCTGCGCGCTTTGTCGCCGGCGCAGAGGTAGGCCTGTATACGATGGGTGACGTGCTGGGTATTGCCTAACGAATAAAGTCAAAGGGAGCGAAGAGGGGGTCTCGGGCGAATGCCCGCGATGCCCTCTTTTTTTGTGCGGGTTGGGCGCTAGCGTTCGGGGCGGAACAACCGCCTTGGACCGGGCCAAAGCGTCTGTATTTTGTCGCGCAGGCGCGCGGCCTCTTCAAAGTCTTCGGCCGCGACGGCCTCGTCTAGGTCGCGTTCGAGCTGTTCGCGCTGGGTGAGGGGCCGCTCCTGCTCTAACTCTTCGTGCCATTCGCGGAGAAAGGTCAGTTCCGGCAGGTCTTCCTCTATCTCGGACTCCCACTCTTCGACAAAGGCCTCAATATTGGCGATGCCCTCTTCCACGGCACGCAGGGCAGTGGGATAGTCCTCCGATTCGAGAGCGATCATTGCACGCGCGCGCGTCTGCATCATGACGGCATGCGGAAAGTACTGTTCGAAATACCAGCGCACGTCGTCGTTGGGAGCAAATTCATCGACGAGGTCAAAAATCTGCAGGGTGTGTTCGGTGTCTTCTACTACGCCGGCGTAGTCTTCTAAGTAGAATAGGCTCAGGTAGCGATGGTAAAATTGCCATGCTTCCTGAAACAGGTCCTCGCACTCTTCTTCGCCGATGGTCAGGTCTTCTTTTTGCTCGGTTTCTATTTGAGCTAAGTAGTAATCGAGAAGAGACGGGTAGCCAAATGGCTGCATGCCATCGGGGCGTCCCGCGGTTTCAAGCTGGAGGATGCCCACGTCGATGCGAATCTGTATTTTTTCCGAACCGTCAACGGCCTTGATGCGACGGGCGAGGAACTCGTCCGGATCGAAGTTCCACCCGCTGAGCAGGTGGCCGATATCGTATTCCATGTATCCGTTCTCGTGCGCGCTAGCAACACAGCGGGTCTAACAGTCTATCCGACTAGGAATATAGCGCAGAAAAAGTTGCTACGCTACCTGCGACTCGCTTTGATGCTGACCACGGCGGCGCCGATGACAAGGGCTAGGACTCCAACGAGGATTAGCGCGCTTTGGCCGAGATTGGCTTGGGCGACAATGCGGACGGTGATGTCTTTCTCGCTGGCGTCTACGCGCTCGCCGTCGACGTGCCCTTTGGCTTCTATGCGCACGTCGTATTCGCCCACTGTCTGCGCTTGCGGCGGCGTCAGTTCGACGTCGACGACGACCTTTTCGCCCGGGGCAATTTGCTCTATGGTGTCGGGCGTGCAGACATAGGTCCAGTCGAGAGGGGGCGTGAGCAGCAGGTGGGCCTCTTCGACTTCGAGCGTGCCGTTGTTGAGCAGTTCGACGCGCGCGGCCACGCGTTCGCCGCTGCTGATCTCCCAGTAGCGCGTGGCAATTTGCGTTTCGAGGGCACCCGTGCCGCGCGGAATGAGCTCAAAGCGCTCGCCGCTGCCGTCGAGCATCATCAGGTCGGCCATGCTGACGCTATTGCCCATGCCGGCGAGGCGTTCGACTTGGCTGAAGCCGTCTGTGTCGCTGATAAAGACGTAGAAATCAAGGACTTGGTCGACAAACTGCCGGCTCAGTTTTTCCGGTATCTGCAGTTCGAGCTCGAGCTGCAGCTGCGTCGTTTCTTCGCTGAACTTGACTTGGGATAGATTGGCGTTGGTCGCCGGGTCAATAAAGGCGTAGTCGATTTCGCTGGGGAGGTTGAGCACGGCTAGGCGGAAGGTCTTTTCGTCGAGGGCGAGGCGCTCGAGAATGAGACCGTAGCGGATGCGGCTATTGAGGTCGCCCTCTTGCGAAAACTGCACGGAGTGTATGGTCGGCGCGTCCTGCAGCGCGTCCTTGCGCAGCACGATGTGGAAGGTGGAGCGCTGGCCGTCGAGCGTCTCGAGTGCGACGACGACGGCCTCTTCGTCTTTGAGCAGGCGGAAGCCGAGGGTGAGGCGTTCGCCTAGGGCCAGCGAGTGAATGGGCTGTTCGTAGGGCGAGCCGATGACAATGTTCTGCGACGAGCTCTCGAGCGAGACCTTGAGGTTGCGCATTTCCAATAGGGTGGCGACTTCCTCGCGCGACTTGCTGGGATTGAGCGACATGGCCTGGTTGAGATTGGAGCCGTTTTCAAGGGTTATCTCGACCTGGCGAAAGCCGTCCGCCGTGCGGTATTTACGCGCTTCGACTATGGCTACGTGGGTCGCATCGCGCAGGAAGGATAGGCGCGTTTCTTCGAGGGCGATAACGGCCTGGTCGTAGGCCAATTTGGCTTTCTGATAGGCGCGCTGGTAGGTGTAGAGCTCGTCGAGCGTGCGGATGTTTTGCTCAAATAGATCCTTGCTCTCATCGTAGTCGCTCAGCCGCGTCTCCATTTCCAATTTGGCCGCATCGACCTTCCACTGTGCCTGGCGCAGCTGGATCTCGTAGAGGCGCTGTTCCTTGGTGCGCAGGTCCTGTGCCGACAGGCACTGGGCGGCTAGTAAGGGCAGCACACATAGCAGCAGGTAGAGGCGTTGCATGGCTATCTCCTGCTCAGGCGAATGCTCGAAAAACCGATGCCGACGACCATGAGGACGAGCAGGCCGACCAGAAAGATGTTGGCAGCGACATTGCTCGGCGCCGTCATGCTGATGGTTATATTTTTTTCGTTGGACTCAACGTCTTCGGTGCCGACCTGACCGCGTGCCTTGATGCCTAGGTCGTAGTCGCCAACGGTTGCTGTTTCGGGCGGTTGGGCGGCGATATCTACCGAAGCGCGTTGGCCCGGTTCCAGCAGCTTGATCAGCGTTGGTTCGACCTGTTCCTGCCACTCGTAGGGCACGTCAACTTGCGGCTCGATATTCTGCACGGCAGCCGTGCCCCGGTTGAGAATTTCCACGCGCACGCGCAGGCCCTGGCCGAGTTCGGCTTCTTGGTAGCGGTTGGCGGTGAGGATTTCCAACTTGCCCAATCCCTTAGGCGTCAGTTCGAGCTTTACGTAGCGGCAGTCGAGCGAGTCGATCTGGCTTTGTGGAATGGGCGCGTTATCATACTGTCGACGCAGGGCGTTGATGCGTCCATAGGCATTGGGCTGAGAGATCAATGCGTAAAATGTGAGGGTCTGGTCGACGAATTGGGGGTCGAGCTTTTCCGGCAATTCGAGCTGTAATCGCACCTGCACGCGCGAGTTGGTGCCGTCGAATTTGATCTGGCTTACCTTGGCATTGCCGTTGTAGAAGGCGTAGTCGATGCGCCGCGGTAGGCCGAGGGCGGCCAGGGCGAAATTGCTCTCTTCGTCGGACAGCCACTGCAGCGTCAGGTTAAAGGAGACGCGCTGGTCGAGCGCGCCCTCCTGGGCAAACTGCGCCGAGTTGATGCTGGGCAATTCCTGCTGGCTGCCCTTTTGCAGCAGGAGGGGAATGCTATCGGAAATATCCAAGTAGGAAAGCTGCACGTAGACGGCCTCTTCGTCTTTGAGCAGGCGGAAGTGCAGGCTGTGGCGCTGGCCGACTTCGAGGGTGGGAATGCGGACTTCGTAGGGCTCGCCGACGATGGGGCCATTGCGCAGCGAAACGTAGATATTTTCGACGCGCAGCAGCGTGCGCAGTTCGCTCTCGTCGAGCGCATCATCCACCAGCAAGGCATTGCGCGTTTCCGAAGCGTTTTCCAGCACGACTTCGACCATATTGCGGTTGTCCTGGTCGCGGTACTTGCGCGCTTCGAGCACGGCGATGTGGGTGGCGTTTCTTAGCAAATCGAGCTTGACCTGCTCTAGGTTGATTTCCGCCTCTTCAAAATTGAGCCGCGCCTGTTCGTAGCGATTGAGCGTCTGCTTGTACTTTTGCAGCGCGATAAAGCCCTGCTCGTAGAGCCCCCTGATGGCGGCCAGCTCTTCTTCGTGGCTCTGCAAGCTAGTGCGCCGCTCGTCGAGTAGGAGCAGGCTCTCCTGCAGGCGCAGCTTGCTCAGCTGCTGTTCGCGCGTGAGCGTCTGTGCGTCGAGAGTGCCGCAGGCATAGAGCAGGCAGAGCGCTGCGCAGAGCCTCTTCATTCGAAATATCCCATCTGTCGGCGCAGAGCGGCGATGCGGCGGATGTAGGTCGCCTGATCCTGAAACAGGCGGTCCTGCTCGTTGAAAAACTGCGTGCGAAAGTTTTCCAGCAGCGTCTCGTCGGCCTGGCCCTTTTCCTTGAGTATCTGGTTGATCTCGAGGCGGCGCCGGGCGATTTTGACGCGCTCTTCCTGAATGCGCTGGCGCTCGCGCGCCTCCAGCATGGACTGGTAGGCCTGGCGCACGCTGAGTTCGACGGAGGTATTGAGGTCGCGCAGGGCAATTTCGCGCTGGCGCAGGACGGCCCCTTCGCGCGTTTGCCGCCCGCTGCGCGCGGCGCCCTCGAAAATGGGTATGCGCGCTTCGAGCTGGGCCGACCAGCGGTTCTGGTCGCGCATCTCGGGCGCGCTGGCATCGCTGATGGCGTATTCCGACGAAAGGTCCACTCCCCACGTCGCGCCCTGCTTGCCCAACTGGATGCGCGCGTTGCGGCGCGCATCTTCAACGCCTGCATTGAGCGATAGGTCGGGACTGTACTGCCACTCGGTCTCGGCTAGCGCGCGCCGCTGTTCTCTGAGGCGCTCGCTAGCCAGGGCGATGGCCACGCTGTTGGCGTGTGCCAGTTCGACGGCGCGGTCTTGGTCGATGTCGAACTGCACCTGCTGGTCGGACTGCAGCTGAACGCCAATGCCGATCGACTGACCGATCAGTCGCAGCAGCGCCATCTTGTTGTTGAACTGATCGCGTTCGAGGTTGTTGAGGGCGAGATCCTCGTTGAGCACGTTGAGCTGTGCGTTGAGCACGTCACTCTCGGTGGCCAGCTGACGCTCAAAGCGCGCGCGCTGGCGTTCGTATGTGGCCTGGAAATTTTCGCGCGACTCGCGGCGAATGGCAATCTGACGATCCTGCAGGAGAATGATGTGATAGGTCTCCCACACGCTCGATAGGACTTCGTAGACTTGGTCTTCGTAAGTATAGATGGCCTGGCGCAGCGATTCGCGCATCTGCACTTCTTCGCCGAAGTCAGGCCCGTATTCGAAGAGGCGCTGAGAAAAGCGCAGCGCGGAAGAAAGCTGGTCGTCTCTAGGCTGTCCGCTCAGTTGGTCGCGCGCAGCATCGTACTGCGTAGTCAGTTCGAGGTGGGGCATAAAGCGCGAGCGCACGACGACGCGGTCGCCCTCTACTTGGCGAATAGCGGCGCGCGATTGCAGCAGCTCGCGGTTGTGCTGCATGGCCGATTCAAGGCAGTTGGCGAGGCTTAGGATACCGTCGTCAGCGCTGAGGGCAAGCGGTGCTAGACCGAAGACTACGCAGAGACTTGCCAACCTCATAGGGCGTGTGCCATTGCGTTGAAAAGAAGGTTAGTTGATGAGAAAAGGACCGATGTCGGCAAGAATAGAAGGCAAGGTGATCAAAGTCAAGAAATGGGGATAGTAGGATCAAAAAAATTAGAGACATTGTTTTCTTGACAATATTCACCGCGGGAGGCAATAGTCTACGATGTAGTTTTACGCACCGCGTTCGTTCCCGTTCTGGGCTGTCTCAGCCGACGTATTTCGGGGACGTTTGCCTTCCATACAGGGCCGCCCATGCTGCGTCTGTTGATCGTCAAAGAGATACGCGCCCACCTGCTTAGCTTTCGCTTTGCGCTGGCCTTTGCGCTGCTGCTGGTGCTGATTGTCTCGTCCGTAGAAATCATTGCGCTGGGCTACGAGCGCCAGGTTGAGAGTCATGCCGAGGCGGGACGCGCGCAAAAGGAGAAGCTGGCCGAGGCCGCCGACTTTCGCCAGCTGCGCTGGAGCGGCATCGAGGTCGATCGTCCGCCTAATCCGCTCAGCGTTTTTGCCATGGGTTTGGAAAAGGAGATGTCGCGCTCCATCTCGATTTCGCAGATGCAGTCGGCTCGCCTGGGACGCAGTAAATACACCAATCCGCTCTACGTGCTCTTTCCGGCACCCGACGTGCTCTACATCGTCAATATCGTCGGCAGCCTGCTGGCCGTTCTATTCGCCTTTGACGCCATTTGCGGCGAACAAGAGGAAGGCACGCTGCGCCTGCTGCTAGCCCAGGCACTGCCGCGCCACACCCTGCTGTTGGCCAAGTGGATCGGCGGCTATGCCGCACTGATTCTTCCATTCTTCCTATCGCTGGCCTGTGCGTTGTTTATCGCCCAGGCTACGACCGTATTCAGCTTGAGCGCGTCACAGTGGGCGGTACTGGCCGGCATGATGGCCGTAGCGGCCCTCTATATGTCGCTCTTCTTTGGCCTGGGCTTGCTCATATCGACGCTGGTCAGGCGCACGTCGACGTCGCTGGTGCTCAACTTTCTCGTCTGGGTGCTGCTCGTGCTGATGATACCCAATACGGCACCCATCGTCGCGCGCGCGCTGGTATCCGTGCCTTCGCCCGGCGTGATCGCCGGCAAGCAAGAGGCCATTCAGCGCGAAGTGATGAATGCGCAGCGGCGCAACTGGCGGCGTTCGTCCACGCGCGAAGACCGCCAGCAGCAGTTCGACGAGGCGCAGATAAAAATGCGCGAAGAGACGGATAAAATGCTGGCGGACTACCTGCAGAAGGTCGATCGGCAGATTGAATTGGGCATGGCGCTGGCGCGCATATCGCCGTCGACTAGTTACGTCCATGCGACGACGGGTATGGCGGGGACCGGACTGCGTGGCTTTGCCGATTTGCGCGAATACATCGACCGCTATCGCGAGGAGTTCGTAGCCAAAGTAGAAGCGGTATCGGATATGCGCCGTCGCCAGGCTGAGTCGGCCGTCGACTCGGAAGAGCGCCAGGAGATTATGGAGGCGCCGCTCGATCCCAACGAGCTGCCTGCCTTTGCGCCGCCGCTGCCCGAACTGACGTCGTCACTCGTCGATGTGCGCGCCGACCTGCTGGTGCTGGTCGCCCTCAATGTGGCGTTCTTCCTCGCTGCTCACGTGGCGTTTTTGCGCTACGATCTCATGCGCTGATAGGCCGCCCATGCTGTGGACGATGGTGCGCAAAGAGCTGGTGCAGAACCTATTGGAGCTACGCTTTGTCGTATGCGCGGTGCTCTGCGTGGTGCTGGGGTCACTGAGCGTCTTCGTGCTGCGGGCCGACTTGGCTGCCAAGCGCATCGATTACAGCGAAAATCGCCAGCTCTATCAGCAGCAGGCCGAAGAGTACGGTAGCTACCGAGACCTAGACAATATCGGCGTGCGCGTCGACCGACCACCGCAGGATTTTCAGGTGCTGTTTTTTGGCATGGAAAAAACCACCGATCGAACGGCGCAGATCGGCGGTAACTTTCTGCCGGGTTTTGAGGGCAACTTTACCACCAATCCCATGGTGCTCATGCTGCCGGTCGCCGATATGCTCTTTGTCGTTGGCGTCGTCCTCAGCCTGCTGGCGTTTTTTATTTCGTACGATGCCGTGGCCGGCGAGCGCGAGAGCGGCACGCTCAAGCTGCTTATGTCGTATTCGGTGCCGCGCGATTTGGTCATTCTCGCCAAGTGGATCGGCGGCTATATGAGCTTGGCCCTGCCGTTTTTCGCCTCTCTGGTGCTGGGCGCCCTGCTCATTAATACGTCGGGTGATATCGTGTTTTCGCTGCAGGACTGGCAGGCTTTTAGCGTGTCGGGTATCGTTTCCCTAGTGCTGATTGCCGTAATGTTTTCCATTGGGCTAATGGTATCCGTGCTGGCTCGGCGCTCTTCGACCTCGATTTTTAGCCTGCTGGCCATCTGGGTGCTGCTGGCGCTGATCGTGCCCAACTCCGGTCCCTACTTAGCCGAGATCGTCGCGCCCGTACCCGATGTCGGCCAGGTGCAGCGCATGATTGCCGAGCGCGCCAAGGCGCTCAACGACGCCTTTTTTTCTGAAATGCGCTCGATGCGGCGAGGCAACTTTCGCAGTATGAGCCGCGAGGAGCGCGCTGCGGTGCGTCGCAAAATGGTCGAGGGGCGCGAGGTGCTGCAGCGCGATATTCACCGCGTCACCGAGGAGATCGTGCGCGACTTTGAGCGCCAGTTAAGTCATCAGGTCGACGTGGCGCGCAATTTAACGCGCCTTTCGCCGGTCGCAACCTATGTATACGCCAATACGGACATTGGCGTTACCGGCGTGCGCCACGAACAGGAGTTGGTCGATGCACTGCGTTCCTACCAGCGCCAATTTGCCCGCTACGTCGACGAGAAAATGGCCGAGAGCGGCAACGAGGGGATGTTTTGGGGCAGCAGCAACGACGAAGACTACTCGATTGACGATATGCCGGTGTTCAACTATCGGCCCGAAAATTTAGGCATGCGCCTGCAGGTGCGCTCGACCGATGTGCTGCTGCTCATCGTGTTTGCCGTGCTGTTTTTCATGGTGGCCTTTGTTGCGTTTTTGCGCACGGATATAACCTGAGCCAGTCGCTGCTAGCGACGGAGGAGGACAAAATGAAGAAAGTGAGTTGGATCTTGTTTGCTACGCTCATTGCGTGGACTGCATACGTGCAGGCGCAGAGCGGCGGCAATCGCGGTCGCGGTCGCGGCGGCATGCCGCTGGCCACGCTGGATCGCGACTGGGCGCTAATCTGTTTTGAATTGAAAGTAGGCGGAGACCGGCTCAAGGCGCTGCAGTTTGCTTTTCAGGAGGCATGGGACCAGCGCAAGGAACTGACGAGCGGCATGGCCAGCGATCCGCAGGCGGCTATGGAGAAGGTCAACGCGGTGCAGGGCGCGCTGGACGGCGCGGTGAGCAATATCCTCAGCAAAGAGCAGTTCGAGCTATTCGAAAGTCTTAAGATGCGCTCCGGCGGCGGCGCGGGTAGCGGCGGTCGCGGGGGAGGTCGAGGGCGCTAACGTGCTGGAGATCCTCAACCTCAGCAAGCACTACGGCTCGGTCAAAGCGGTGCGGGAGCTCAATCTGGTCGTGGCCAAGGGCGAGATTTTTTGCATGCTCGGAGCCAACGGCGCCGGCAAGACGACGACGCTGATGGTCGCACTGGGTTTTACCGAGCCGACGGACGGCACGGTGCGCATCTGCGGCATCGACGTGACGCAGGAGCCGCTGCGCGCCAAGCAGCACGTGGCCTACGTGTCGGAAAACGTCATGCTGTACGGCAACTTTACCGCGCGCCAGAATCTCGACTTTTTTGCTCGTTTAGGGGGGCGAAAAGAGGTGAGCGACGCCGACTGCGAACGCGTGCTAACGCGTGTGGGGTTGCAGACCGATGCCTTTGATCGGCGCGTTAAGGGCTTTTCCAAGGGCATGCGACAAAAGCTCGGTATCGCCATTGCCATCATGAAAGATGCCGAGGTGATTCTGCTCGACGAGCCCACCAGCGGCCTCGATCCAAAATCGGGCGCCGAATTTCTCCAACTGCTGGCAGAACTGCGCGTCGAGGGCAAGGCCATTTGGATGACGACGCACGACATTTTCCGCGCCAAAGAAGTGGCTGACCGCGTGGGTATTATGGCAGGCGGACAGCTCGTCCGCCTGCTGACGCGCGAAGAGCTAGAGCGAGAAGATTTGGAAAAACTCTACGTCAGCTACGTATCGCAGCCGGCCGGCGAGCTGGAGCGGTAGCGACCGCCTGTCCATTTATCACAATTCCATAAAAGTAGTCTACTTTCTGTTTTTATTGATCTTATCTGTTCTGCATTCGCTGTATTTTCGCTTACGCGGTGCCGCCTATTTGATATATTTAAGTAGCGAGGTCGGGTCGCGCGCGTGCATGAAGCACACGTCGCTGGCTGGCATTTAGTGCGCCGAGAGGGCGGGGACGCATGAGCAAATTACCGAGTGATGGTCTGTCGCAGCTACAGAACCACAGCCATATAGCCGCCAACGTCTGGCGCCAGTGGTGCCATTTGCTCAAGCTCGACCCAGAAGATGTGATTGATGTTTGGGAGGAGATCTGCCACCCAATCGTATTGGCCACGCGGCAGATGCCCGACGTGCCGTACATATTGCAGATGCGCGCGATCCGCATCGGACTCGACATCGATGCGTTTCGCGCGGAAGTTCCCAAAATTCTCCACTGTATCCACTTTGTACAGTCGCTCCACGACAGCCGTTTGAGCGGCGGCAAATTCAAGAACGCGCTGCTCAAGTTTTACCGAAGGATTTGCATGAGCACCGCGTCTCACGAAAGGCACGGTGTCGCCGAGCGCTATATCCTCGATCTGTGTGCTTCCATCCTAGTGGCGAAGGTGTTGCCGGTCGCCAAAATCAGCCTGGCGGGCGTAATAAAGCCCTTTCTCGAAGGGCACAACGACATTGATCAAATCCTCAAGCTGGGCGTCAAGGCGCTGGGCGATCAGCCCTATGCGGCCAGTTTGCGCCAGTGCTTGGAGGAGCGCCACATGTGTCTTGAGGGGGCGGCTGCAGACGTAGAGTATCTGTCTGATGACGAGGACCGCTACCTGGCAGATGAAGAAGTGGATGCCGAGGAGGAAGAGGAGGAAGAGGAAGCGATCGAAGAAGAAGAGGATGACTACGACGACGACGATTATGGGGACGATGACGATGACGATGTTGATGCGCACCAAGACGGCGCACCGGTAGAGGAGCCGGTGGGTTCGATCGACGCGTTTATCGTCCATTTCAAAGCTTCGCTGCACAAGATATACGAGCTTGAGGCAGACGCGGCTTTTGAGGCCTACGAGGGTGAAGATAAAGCAATCGAGAAGGCCGAAGATCTACTCGATACGCGCCTAAAAGCGATTGCGGCCTTTAAGCCGATGCAGTCGGTGGTGCCAACCGTAGCAGAGGCGCAAGTTGTTGCAAGGCGCGCAGAAGTGGCGCGCAATCCAGTCGTTCACAAGAGCTCTGGAGGGGGTGGGAGCAGTGCCAGCAGCGCTAGCAGCGCGCCGCTGAAAGGCGACGATCGCAGGGCCATGCTCATGCGCAGTGCCGTCGACAACCCCAAGAGCCCGGCACCAGCCAGTGCGCCGTCTCTGCCGAGCGCGCCGTCGGGCGGCGGAGGGGAGGGTTTTATCGATACGAGCCATCAGCGAGAACATGTTGATGTCGCGTCAGCTGATATGGTAGAGCTCGAGGAAATTGCCCTATCCGACGTCGGCAGCAAGGCCAAGGATATCGGCAAGCTGCTCGCTTCTATTGAACCACTCGACCAGCACATCTGGGCAATTCTAGTCGACCCGACGTCTGCTGTGGGCGACTTGCGAACGATGGCACGCATGGTCGGCACAGAAGGAACGAGTGCCAACAAAGCCTATAACAACGTCAAGCAGGTAGCCTGCTATCTGAAGATCAAGCACATGCTACACGCGCCTGCTGGCGGCGTGCAGCGCGACCGCAACTTCATGGTCGAAGTGCGCGCCTTTATGAATGCGATGGGGCACAGCCGGCCACTCGATGCCAACAGCAGACAGCTGATTTCCCTGATCCCGATACTCGACCACGCGGGGGCCGCGCTGGTGCGCCTGGAGGCGCTGCGCGTGAATTTCAACTTTTCCCAAGATTACCCCGACCAGTATACGCACGAATCGGCGACCACCTATTATGAGGAGGCGCTGCGCGCGCTGACCGATCAGGTCGAACACGAACTGCGCGGTCAGGCGCGAGACCGGGCCGATGCCGATACGGTGGCGATGCTGGAGGCGTTTCGCGCCGCGCGCTTTGCCGAAGGGCTGGTCAAGCAGAGCGGCGACTATATCGCGCGCCTCAGCGCGGCTGGTCGGGCTGGCAATCGGGCCGACTTCCAACTGGCGTGCAGCGAAGACCCGCTCGAGTTTGACGATGTGAGCGAGGTGGGTAAACTGGGCGATGTTCCGCCCGAAGAACTGGAATCGCAGGGAATGGGTGAAGTATTTGACGCCGCCTGCAGCTACGTCGTAAGCGAGGCGTGGAAAGTTATGCAGGAAGTGCATCAACCCCAATCGGTGGTCGCGCGCATCCGGGCGAGGCTGCGCGAGATACTGGTGGGTGTATTGGTCGTGGCGTCAGAGGCAAAACGCCATCAGGAAAAGCCGACATTCGCCCTAAAGGTGACCAGTCTTGAAAAGCTAACGGGGAACAACAACCTCAAGGATTTCTTTGTGCGCGTTGACGATGGCGGTCAGGTAGCTTATATAGATGGCTTTGAGAGCGGAGACTACGTCGACCTCTTTGAACTGCGCGAGTACAAGCCGATGCGCCTGCACGCGGCAGCCCAGAAGCAAAAGGAAGAGAGCGGCACCGAAGAGCTGCAGACGGGGCGCAAGTATCTCTTTACGGTGGGGCGCACGCGGCAGCTGTTTTGCGATAACCCCGGTGCGCTAGTAAATGGGTGTATTCGCGCCGAAGGGGGAGGCCCCAGGGTCTTTCCAATTTTTTAATCGGTTACACAGTATAGAAGGGAAAAGTATGGCAGAACAAACGGGATTTGCCGTAGTCGGTCTGGGTATGGGGCGTCACCATTGCAAGGCAATAGACGCTGCCCCCGGCGCGCGCTTGGTCGCCGTGTGCGACAGCGATCCGGAGCGCTTGGAGCCGACGGCTAGTGAATACGGCTGCAAAGCCTACGCCGATTTCTCCGAGCTATTGGCCAACGACGAGGTGCAGGTCGTCAATATTGCCACTCCGTCGGGTATGCATGCGGAGATGGGTATTCAGGCGGCGGCCGCTGGCAAGCACATGATCGTCGAGAAGCCGGCTGATATAAAGCCCGAGCGCGTCGATCAGCTCATCGCCGCAGGCAAGGAGCACGGCGTCAAAATTGCCGGGATTTTCCAGGCGCGCTTGGATCCGCTCAACATGCGCATTCGCGATGCCATTCAGGGCGGACGCCTAGGCAAGCTAATCGGGGTGCACGGCCACCTGCCCTGGTACCGCAAGCAGAGCTACTACGAGGGAACGCACGGCGAGTGGAAGGGCACTTGGGATATGGACGGCGGCGGATCGTTGATGAACCAGGGCGTGCACACGGTCGATCTGCTCCAATGGCTGGCCGGCCCGGTCGAAGCAGTGGCCGGCATGTACGGCATTTTTGGTCACGAAATTGAAGCGGAGGACCAGAGCGCGGCCGTGCTGCGCTTTAAAAACGGCGCCTTGGGCACGCTCTACACGACGACGTGTTGCTATCCCGGCTACGATCAGCGCATCACCATTTACGGGTCGGAGGGATCGGTCTCCAAGATTCACAGCGAGCTCGAAGGCTGGAAGCTGATGGGCGATGCCGAGGGCGAGGAGGAAAAGGAGTTGCTCGCCCTTTACGGAGCCAATAAGGACGTCAGCGGCTCGTCCGATCCACTCGCCGTCGGCTTCAATGGCCACACGCAGATCGTCATCGATATGTACGAGGCGCTGGCCGAGGGACGCGATCCGCTTATTACGCTCGACAGCGCGCGCCATGCGGTTGAGATCATCAACGGTATTTACGAGTCGGCGCGCAGCGGCAGAGAAGTGAAGTTGGGATAGGAGAAGCCATGGCACATCACGATTTTACACCAGACCACTACCACACCACCATTGGCTGGCATGAACCGGTGCTGCGCGTTGCGCCGGGCGATTCGGTTAGCACGACCACCGTCGACGCGCGCGGCCGCGATGCCAGCGGCGAGCAGGTCACGGAGCGCGGTAACCCCATGACGGGGCCCTTTTACATCGAGGGGGCCGAAGAGGGCGACGCGCTGGTCGTGACGTTTGACAAACTGTGGCCCAACAGAGACTGGGGCTGGACCGGTTTGGCGGTGGCGCCCAACGTCGTCGATCCGGGCTTTGTGTCCGGAGTAGAGGTGCCCGGCGATATGCACATGATCACCTCGCACTACCCCGACGGCAGCCAGAGCAGCGACCCGGTGTGCCGCTGGGATGTAGATCTGGACGCCGGAACGGTCCATCTGGCCAAGCCGCAGACCCGTCTCGAGGGCTTGGTCCTGCCACTGTGCCCAATGGTGGGCTGCTTCGGCGTAGCCCCGCCCAGAGGTCAGGCCATCTCCACGGCGACCTCGTCGACGTTTGGCGGCAATATGGACTATCGCGGCTTTGTGCAGGGCGTGAAAGTCTATTTGCCGGTGTCGGCACCGGGAGCGCTTTTCCACCTGGGCGATGGACACGCCGTGCAGGGCGATGGCGAGATCGTTGGCACCGGCGTCGAGATTTCCTTCGACGTCACCTTCAGCGTCGACCTAGTTAAGCATGCTGGCGTCGGCTGGCCGCGCGGCGAAAACGAGACGCATATCTTTACCGCTGGCAATGCCAGGCCGTTAGACCAGTGCGTGCAGCACGCGACGAGCGAAATGCTGCGCTGGTTGGAGGATGGTTTTGGGTTGGATGCGGTCAGCGCACACCAGCTGCTCGGCCAGTGCGTCGAGTACGATATGGGCAACGTATTTGATCCGGCTTACACCATGGTGTGCAAAATGCGCAAAGACCTGCTGGCGCAGCTAGGCGTCTAATTGGCGTAGGTCAATCGCATCCAAGCGCAGCAGAGCGTCTCGGTCGCCCAAACGGTGGCCGGGGCGCTTTTTTATAGGTCGCCGAGAGAGTCGAGCCCTTCGGGTGGGGGCAATACGTAGCGGATGGGCTGGATTTGGCCGTCGCGCCGCCGCACCTGTTCGACGCGTTTGCACTTGAGCACGGAGTGTTCGATAAAAACGTCGTCGTCGACCTGGCAGCCGTAGAGATACGACGTGCCCTTGATAGTGACGCGGCGGCCTATGCGCATGGGATGTTCGTCGCTGCCGGTAAGTATGACGCCCGACTCAATACGCGCCTCCTCGCCGATCTGTAGATCGCCCTTGATAATGTTGCGGTTGAGCACGGCGACTCGATCGCCGAGGGTCAAACGCTGGTGCGGATAGGTGCTCAATTCGACGCTGCTGCCGATAAAGACGTCTTCGCCCAGGTCGATATGGCCACTCAAATGGCTGCGGTCGCCTATATGCACGCGGCGATTGAGGCGCACCTGCGGTCCGATATGCACCCCTTTGCCCACTACGATGTCGAGCGGTCCGCGATCTCGATCGAGCGCTAGGATGTGCTCGATGACCTCTTCGGCGATAAAAAAGTCGTCGTCGTCGGCAATGGTAATGGTGTCTTTGAGGCGATCGTAGGCCCACCGGCGAGCGATGCGCTGCATTTGGCTGAGCACGCTCTTGACGTTGAAGGCGAGAATTTCTTCTTCGCGCGCTGCAACAGCGGCGCGCACGACAAGGGCGTGGCGGTTAAAAATATGGACTAGGTCGGTGAGCATGACTTCGCCCTGTGCGTTGTCGGTGTCGACTTCTTCGATATAGCGGCGCAGCGCATGCTCTTTAAAGGCAAAGACGCCGGTGTTGATCTCGCGCGTCTCCAGCAGCTGGTCGCGGGAGAGTTCGTAGACGCGTCCGTTGTACTGAACCTGGTGCATCACGCCCTCTTCGAGGCGGAGAATATCTTTGTGCTCTTTTATTTCGATGACCTTACCCTCGTCCTCGCCAGAGGGCTCGCCACTGGCATCGCATGCTGGAACGCGCACGATGCGCCCGTAGTAGTTTTCTCTGCTCGGCCCGCTATAGGAGCCGGTCAGCACCATCATGTCGCAGGTGGATTGCTCGAAACTGCGGCGAAATTGCGCGGCAACTTCGCCGGTGAGCAGGCCCATATCGCCGAGAAAGATATAGATGTCGCGCTCCTGTGATGAGGGCGCAAATTCGCTGAGAGCGACGCGCACGGCATCGCCGGTGCCGGCGGGCAGGCCGAGCACGGGATTCTCCTGATAGGCGAAGCGGCGGCCCGCCTGGCGGCCGGTCGCTTCGGCCACGTCCAGTCCCTTGATGCCGACGACGATGATCTGGTTGGGGCTATCGAGGCCCTTTTGTATGGCTTTGGCTACGCGCAGCACGGTCGCCTCGCCCCAGATCTCATGCAGCATCTTCGACGTTTCGGAGCGAATGCGCTTGCCGTGGCCGGCGGCCAGAACAATGCCAATCCTCGGCGTCGTATCGACGAGATCGCTGCTGAGCTGGGCCAGCTGTATATGCGGGTCGCGCGTCTGGTTGTGCATGCGGATGGCCTTTCTAACGCGGGGTGTCCTCGGAAAGGGAGAGGCCGTTTGCCATGTCCATTAGCTGCTCTTGCATGCCAAATACGGGATCGTCTTCTCTGATTTTACGCCGCATATAGGTGCCATCGGCCTGCATCTGACGCCCTTTGCTGCGGTCGTTGAGGGCCAGTTCAATAAGGTCGTGGTAGATGCGCCGCTTGTGATCCTCGTCCTCGACGGGAAAGACGACTTCAACGCGCCCGCGCAGGTTGCGATTCATCCAGTCGGCGCTGCCGAGCCATATTTCCTCCTGGCCGCCGTTGGCAAAGTAAAACGCGCGGCTGTGCTCTAGGAAGCGTCCGATGATGCTGTAGACGCGAATGTTGTCACTGACGCCTTCGACGCCGGCGCGCAGGCAGCAAATGCCGCGCACAATTAGGTCGATCTGCACGCCGGCCTGCGAGGCGCGATAGAGCGCCTGCATAATGGCCTGGTCCATGAGTCCGTTCATTTTGCCGATAATTGCGGCCGGCCGGCCGGCTTCGGCGTGCTCAATCTCGCGGTCAATGCGCTCGAGTATGCCCTTCATAAGGCCCGAGGGAGCGACGAGCAACTTATCAAATTGGGTCTTGCGATTGTGCGTGGTCAGCAGGTTGAATACTTCGGCGACTTCAGCGGTTATATCATCGCGGGCGGTGATCAGGCCCAGGTCGGTGTAAAAGCGCGCGGTGACGTGGTTGTAGTTGCCGGTGCCCATATGCGCGTAGCGGCGCAGGCGATCCTGATCGCGGCGCACTAGCATGCATAGCTTGCAGTGCGTTTTGAGTCCCATAACTCCGTAAACGACGTGCACGCCTCGATCCTCGAGGCGTCGCGCCCATTCGATATTGGCGGCTTCGTCACCGCGTGCCTTGAGCTCGACTAGGACCGTCACCTCTTTGCCGCGCTCGGCGGCGCGAATCAGCGCCTGCGCTACGGCCGAGTCGTCGCCGGTGCGGTAGAGCGTCTGCTTGATAGCTAACACCTGTGGGTCGCTGGCGGCCATGCGAATAAAGTCGATAACGGTGGAAAAGGCATCGTAGGGATGGTGCAAGAGCACATCTTTTTTGCGGATAGCCTCGAAAAACGGCGCTGGCTCGGTCGGCATGTCCAAGGCGACCGGCGCGAAGGAGCGATACTTCAGGTCGTAGCGCTGGACGAGGTCGTAGAGCGTGATCAGGCGATGTAGGTTGACCGGACCGTCCGTGCGATAGGTGAGGCTGTCGTCGATGTCAAACTGGTTTTGCAGTCGGTGCACGAGTTCTGCGGACGCGCTGGTGGAGATTTCCAAGCGCACGGCATCGGCCTGGCGCTGGTTTTTAACCTGCTCGGCGATTTCCTCGAGCAGGTTGTCGGCCTCTTCCTCATTCAAGTAGAGTTCGCTATTGCGGGTTACGCGAAAGGGCGCTGAGGCGATGACGTCGTAGCCGCGAAACAGTTCGCTGATTTGCAGGTCCATTACGCCGGCCAGCGTGACGAAATGCTGGCGCCCGTCGCGGTCGGGCAGGCGCAGAATGCGCGGCAGCACGCGCGGCACGGTAACGACGCCCATGAGCGTTTGGCCGCCGATCTGCAGCAGGGCGCCAATGCTCAGCGCCTTGTTGATTACGCTGGGAAAGGGGTGTGCCGGGTCGACCACGATGGGCGTTAGAATGGGCTCCAATTCCTCGCGCCAGTAGCGCTGTACAAAGGCGAGGTGGTCGCCCTGTAGATGGCGCGCCTCCCAGAAGCGGATGCCCTCGTCGGCCAAGGCCGGAAGCAGCGCTTCGTTCCAGCAGCGATACTGCTCGGCGACCATGCCTTGGGCTTTGCTGCTTATTTCTACCAACTGTTGCTCTGGGGTAAGGCGGTCCGGGCGCGTGGGATCGGCGCCCGATTCGTGTAGCTGAAGGAGGCCGGCCACGCGCACCTCAAAGAATTCGTCTAGGTTGCTGGCGACGATGGCGAGGAATTTGACCCGCTCCAAGAGCGGGTTGCGCGGGTCCTGCGCCTCTTCTAAAACGCGGAAGTTAAAGTCGAGCCAGGAGAGCTCGCGATTGATGTATAGCTCGGGTTTGTTGAGGTCGATCTCAGGGGCAATCGCGCGTTTTATCTCGGCGGTCATGGGGAGTCTCAGGCGGTGATGTGAGCGGGCCTTTTAGTGTCTAAATTCTATCATAAACAGATAGATATGTCAATATCGGCCCATGGTCAGACCGCTTCGATTACGCGCTCAGACAGGGGGCGTATCGCTACGCTGATGCGTCCTGCACTCCCCAGGTATATAGGGCGAAGTCGCGATCGCGCGCGGCGTTGTCCAATATGCGGTTGAGGTCGGCCTGCGGACTGTTGGGCGTGGCCATATCGGCGGTGAACTCTAGGCTGAGCGGGCCGTCAAAGCCGCTGTCGCGAATGTGCGGGAGCAGGCAGCGATAGTCGAGCCAGTCGCCCTCTTCCAGCAGGGTACAGGTGCCGTTGGCAAGGGCGCGATTTTGTAGGTGGACGTGCAGGACGTGCGGTGCCAGCGCATCGTATAAGGCGATGGCCGCATTGGTATCTTGATTCGTGTAGGGCTGGAAGCAGATGCCGACGTTGTCGAGGTCGCGCAGTTCGTCGAGCAGTTGGAGCGTGCTCTCCCGGGTGTCGCAGAGCGTATTGCCGTGCGTTTCCAGCGTGAGCTGTATGGAGCGCGCGGCCAGCTGCTGCGCTAGTTCGCGCAGGTTGTGCACGGAGCGCGTGCGCGCAGCGGCATCGAGCTGGTGGCTGGCGACGCGCCCGGGGAAGATCTTAAATATGTCTACGCCGAGATGCGCCGCATAAGCCACAGTGCGTCCCAGTTGGGCGATGGCCTCGTCGCCTTCGGGGCCTTCTAAGTGCAGGAAGGGATAGGCGCCCAGGGCGGCGGCGCGCAGGGCGCATACATCGAGGTGAGCCGACAGCTGGCCGAGGCCGCGCGCGTCGAGGGCCGAGGCGTGATATTGCCAAATTTCCAATGCGCTAAAACCGGCTCGCTGCAGGGCGGGTAGGTGTTCGATCAGCGGTCGCTGCGGCGTCTTGTCAGCGGTGTGGCGGTTGGGTTCAATGAGAATGGTATTGAGCAAGATCTGCATAGTAGAACCGGACTCCCCGTTTGATGTTTTGCTGGGGTGATGTGGCGATTAGGACATGGGCGCTGAGGCCCAAGATGGTCGGATCGAGGCACGTGGTCTGCTGCCGCGCCGTGCCGTCGGGCAGGGCGCGAGCACGTTGTGCGAGACGCGTTGCTCACGCGCCGGGGCAATGGGCTCTCTCAGCATGGTCTCTAACCTCAGACTCTGGAAGGTGGGATGCTGCTTGCCTATATTGTGTTCGCTGCCAAAATAGAAAAAAGCCATATCACCAGCAATTGAGCGGAGGAACTATGTCGGAACGCGTTAGCATTGTCGTGCCCGGTGACGATCCGGTGCAAATCGCCGGCTCGCCCCACCTAGAGCGCCTGCGGGACTACGGCGACGTAGTCGTATACGACGAGAGCCCTGCAGACAGCGCCGAAAAAATAGCGCGCGTGCAGGATGCACAGATCATCATCAACTCGCGCGGCGTCGTCACCTGGCGCGATGAGCTGCGCTCTCTGCCCAATTTAAAGATGATAACGACCTGTTCTATTGGCACAGATATGATCGATCTGGTCCTTGCCAAGGAGCTGGGTATTGTCGTGTCAAACCAGCCGGGACGCACGGCTCCGGTCGTAGCAGAACACATGTTTGGCCTGATGTTTGCCCTGTCAAAACGGGCGCATTTTCAAACGGCCGAGCTCAAAGCGGGTCGTTGGACTCGCCGCATGAATACCATGCTGCAGAAAAAGGTGCTCGGCATCGTGGGCACTGGGGCGATTGGCGCCGAGATGGCGCGCTTGGGACGGGCCATCGGCATGGAAGTGATCGCTTGGACGTTCAATCCCTCGCCCGAACGCGCGCGTGCGCTGGGCGTGCGCTTTGTCGAGCTAGACGAGCTGCTGTCGACGGCTGATGTCGTGAGTTTGCACGTAAAGCTGACGCCCGATTCCCACCACTTGATCGGCGCGGGCGAACTGGCGCGTATGAAAGAGGGAGCGCTGCTACTCAACGGCGCGCGCGGCGACGTTCTCGATATCGATGCCCTGTGTGCGAGCCTGCACGCCGGTCACGTAGGGGGTGCCGGACTCGACGTCTTTCCGCAGGAGCCGCTGCCGGCCAACCACCCAATTTTGCAGTGTGAGCAGGTCGTGCTGACGCCGCATGCGGCCGACCAAACGCCGGAGGGGGTCGAATTGCTCAACGAAGGGGCCGTCGACAATGTCATCGCCTTTCTCGAGGGGCGACCGCAAAACAACGTGGCTATATAGGAGAGATGCTATGTTTCGCTCGCTCGCGCCCGGGGCGCTTGGCGCCCAGGTAGATGGGTTGGCCGATGGGTTGGATTTGGCTCGGCGCCACGGCTTTGAGGGCTACCACTTTTCCATTGCTGAGGCTGCCGAACTCGGCGTTGCACAGACGGCGGACCTGGCCGAACGGGCGGGTGTGCGCCTGTCTGCCTGGGGCTTTCCGACCAACTTTCGTCAGGACGAAGCGACGTACGAAGCCGACCTAGCGCGCCTGCCGGCGCTGGCTGAGGTTGCGGCCGAGTTGGGCGTTCTGCGCACGGCTACCTGGATTGCGCCAGCCTCCGACGAGCTAACCTATGAGGAAAATTTCCGCTTTCACGTGGCGCGTCTAAAGCCGTGTGCGGCCGTCCTTGCGGCACACGGCATTCGCCTGGGGCTGGAGTACGTCGGTCCGAAAACGGCTTGGTCGACTAAGAAATACCCCTTTGCCCATACGATGCAGCAAATGGGTGAGCTCTGCGCTGCCGTGGGTAGCAACGTCGGCTTTTTACTAGACAGCTGGCACTGGTATACGTCGGAGGAGAGCGCCGACGATCTGCGCGCGCTGTCGGTCGAGCAGATCGTAGATGTCCACGTCAACGATGCGCCGGCCGGGGTGGCCGTTGACGAGCAGATGGACAATCGACGCACGCTGCCGGGCGAGACCGGCGTCATCGACATCGTCGCGTTTCTTTCGACCATACGGCAGATTGGCTACGAGGGCCCGGTGATGGTCGAGCCGTTCAGCGAGCGCGTGCGCCAGATGGACCGCGAAGACGCGGTGGCGGCTACGGCCCTAGCTCTGAACGACGTGTGGGTGCAGGCCGGGATATAGCGCGCCGATGAGTGCGCGCGTAGCCCACGTATTTCCCACCGACCGCGTAGCTTACCTGATGCGCGCGCGCCTGATGCGCCTGCGCGAGCACGGGTTTCACGTGGCGGTTATCTGCGGCGATCGCGGTTATGTCGAGCCGCTGCGAGCCTGCGGACTTGAAGTAATCCCCATTCCCTTCGCGCGCGAAGTGGCGCCGTGGACGGATGGGCGCTGTGTGTTGGCGCTGCGCCGCGCGCTGCGTGAAGGCCGTTTCGATATTGCCCATTCACACAATCCAAAGGGCACGTTGCTCGGTCCAGTGACGGCGCAGTGGGCGCGCACGCCGCTGGTCGTGCATACCGTACACGGATTTCTCTTTAACGAAAATAGCCGCGGCGTGCACCGGGCGGCTGCGGTGGCTGCCGAGCGCTGGTGCGCTCACTGGTCTGATCATCTGCTATTTCAGAGCGAAGCCGATTACGCGTATGCGGTCGAGGCGCGCTTTAAAGAAAAGAGTCGCCTGCACTGGATCGGCAACGGCGTCGATGAGCGACGCTTTGACCGACAGCGCTATCCGAATGCGCGCGCGGAAAAGCGCCGAGAGCTTGGCCTTGCTGAAGATGATCTAGTCGTGGGTATGGTCACTAGGCTAGTGCGCGAGAAAGGCTGCGTAGAGTTTTTTGAAATGGCTGCACGCGTGGCGCGCCAGAACAGGCGTGCGCGCTTTCTGTTGGTGGGCATTCCCGAGCGGCGCGATCAGTCCGATGCCGTTGATGCGCAGGCCTTGGCGCGCCAGTACGATGTGGCGGATCGCTGCGTTTTGCTCGAAGATCGCCAGGACATGCCCGAACTCTATATGAGCATGGACCTGTGCGTGCTGCCCTCATATCGCGAAGGGTTGCCGCGCTGCATTATCGAGGCGGCGGCCATGGGGACGCCGGTGGCCGCCACCGATATTCGCGGCTGTCGCGAAGTTATTATCGACGGCCGCACGGGCGCGCTCTTTCCGCTGCGAGACGTAGAGGCCTTTAGCGCCGTAGTCAATGCACTATTGGCCGATGGCGACCGGCGCGCCGAGTGGGCGCAGGCCGGTCTGTTGCGCGTGCGAGAACGCTATATGGAAGAGCAGGTCACGGCGCGCATCGTCGCGCTCTACCGACGCTTTGCTGCCGACAGCGCGCCGTCGACTGCCTAGCTGCGCTTGGCCTTGCGGTTGCGATGTGTGGCTAAGCCATTGGCAACTTCTCGCTCAAAGCGACTGATTTCTCGCGCACCGTCGAGTACGCCGATTTCCATGTTAAACTCGCGGACTTCGCCGGCTTGAATGTGCTGTAAGTAGCCGTGTTTGCGGTTCCAGGCGCGTCCCAGCATGGATGCGTTGCCCGGTTCAATTCCCGTTACATAGGTGCCTCTGTGAAAGTGCTGCCACTGGTTGACCAGCGGTATTTCGCTGCGCTTGAATTTCCAGTAGAGGCCCAGTTCTATGCGGTCGTTGATCAGCGCGACGTGCACGGTGCCGCTGCGGTCTGCTAGCGGTCGGTGCACGAATACGTTGTCGTGCTCCTTGGCCTGCGGCCCTTTGGCAACGGCGTACTCTTCTGGTCCCACGGCGCGGTCTTCGAGCCACTCGGTGCTCAGGCGGCTGTGCAGCACGAGGCGTGTGCCCGCGTCGAGCAGCGGGAAGCCGGGGTTGCAGTGGTAGACAAACATCAGCGGAGAAGGGTCGACGCTCAGGTTTTCAATGCGGTCGCGAATGCGGATGCATTTTTCGCCCAACGTCGTCGATATTTCGCGCGTGAGCTCTAAGTTGGTGCCAAAGACTACGGCCTCGCGCATTTTGCCGCCGATGCGCAGGCTGTAGTCATCGCCGCTCCAGTCGCCACCAATCGAGACCTCGCGTGCGGGTATATAGGACAGGCGTCCGTGCAGCGGCATCTCTTCGTTTTCTAATTCGGGGTCGGTCTCGGGATGGCCGGTAAACGTCATTCCGCACGAAGTGACCAAGCCGCCAAACCAGCCGCGCAGCCAGGCAAAGCCGCGCGGGTCGTAAAAGGCGGGACCGACGTCCCCCGGGCTGGAGCGAAAGCACAGCGACTGGCCCTTATAGGAAGCGGAGGCGATGTCGAGGGCGCGTCCGGGCAGGATGCTGAAGTGGAGTCCCGATGCATTGCCGACTTCGATAAGGTCGGCGCCTTGGCTAAAGCCTTCGTCGGTGCGACCGCGGCGCGCGTAGATCAGCTGACTCACGTCGCCGACGCGATCGAGCAGCTGACGCTTGGTGTAGTTGCGTCCAAAGAGCTTGGGCATATTATTCCTCCTGGCTTGTGCGCGTTAGAGTAGGAATCGGCGCGAGGGGCGTCAAGATACATTAACATGGAGAAGGTGCAATGAAGGTTTTTCTAACGGGCAACAGGGGGGGGATTGGTTCGGTGGTCGAGCGCCAACTCGGCGAAGGGGGACACGAAGTCGTCGGCTTTGATATCGCGGCGGGTGGCGATATACTCGATCCAGAAGCCGTTGTGCGGGCGATGGAAGGCTGCGATGCCGTGGCGCATTTGGCCATGCTGATGGGACGCGACAATCCGCGCGATCAGGTCTTTGCCAGCGGCAGCGTCGGAACCTGGAATGTGCTGGATGCGGCCGAACGGCACGGCATTCAGCGCGTTGTCCACTACAGCAGCGTCAATGCGATGGGAATCTTCATGGGCGAGTCTGTGCCGGACTATTTGCCCTTTGCCGAAGAGCACGCCTGTCGGCCGGGCCGGCCCTACGGCATGTCTAAATACCTGGGCGAGCAGATCTGCCGACTCTTTACCGAGCGCACGGGTATTGCGACGGTCTGCATTCGCCCCCCCGCCGTGCTCTCCGACGAGCGCATAGCGGCTACGCGACAGGCGCGCGCCGAAAAGCCCGAGTCGGAGTGGATGCCCTATTGGGAGTACGGCTGCTACATACACGTAGAAGATTTGGCGCGTGCCACCGTCTGTGCGCTGACCTGTCCAGACCCCGGCCACGAGGCGCTGCTGGTCGTAGCCGAAGATATTTCATCGCGCGTCCTGACCAGCAGAGCGTGGGTGGAAAAGCTGCTGCCCCATATCGAGTGGCGCGGCGATGAGTCGTTTGAACGCGATCCCTACTGTGCGTTGGTCGACGGTCGGCGCGCTCAGCGCGTCTTGGGCTGGCGTCCGCAGTTTCGCTGGGAAGACTAAGCTCGCAGCACGAGTCCCGCTGCGTTCAGCGCGTTGCGCAGCGCCTTGCCGCGCAGCGGCTGCATGTCCGGTCCCCATGGTTCGATCAGCTGCAGTCGCTTGCCCAGGGCGCGATAGAGATCGGGCAGATCGAAGTAGCGCAGCGCGCCGCGTAGAAAGTTAGCGGCTGGCCACGATACGAGCGGAGCGCTGCACCACGCGGCATAGGACAGCGGCGCGTTGTAAAGCGTGACCGTGCCGCTGCGCTCGTGCAGCAGGCCGGCACATAGGGCGATCAGCGCTCCCTGTCCGCGTCCGTGCAGGTGAATTGTGCGCGCGCCTTCGGCCGCCAGCAGGTCGAGCGTCGAAAGCGCGTCGTGCACGCGCCGGCCCAAATAGCTTTCTCCGAGCAGCAGGGCATGTCCGTGGAACATATAGTCCATGCCATAAGGATGAAAGAAGTCGTTGTCCTCGGGCTGCGACTCGCCTAGGCCGCGCGGATCCAATCCGTACACGGGTGCTGTTTCTGGTAGGAGGCCGGGCAGCTCGGTTGCAGCGCGTAGGTGCGGCAGGTAGAGTTGGACCTGCCGCTCTACATCGAGGGTGTGACCACGCGCTGCGTCGGCTAGGCGCTTGTGGAGAATGGCGCGCACATTCGCTTCGCTTTCCACTGCGTAGCGCGCGCACATTGCTCCTTCCACGCGCTGGGGTCGCAGCACGCGATAGTGCGGTGCGGCGCCGCGTCGCGGCAGGTGTAGCAGAGAGCGCAGGCGCTTTTTCAGCGGCTCTTTGCCCGGCGTCGAGCGCCTCTGGGCCAGCTGGTCGGCGCGCCGCCTGATCCAGTCATAGATGGGCTCTGCGCCGGCGGCCACGGTGTTGCCGCTAGGCGTGGTGTTCAGCGCGGTTGCGTCCAAGGCCACTGTCTTGCTGACGCGCGGCGGTTGATCGAGCTGGGCATGCTGGGCAAAGAACGCGACCATCGCCTCCTGGTTGTGGTGCGAAAAACCGTGCCCTTGGGGGCCGATAAACAGGTCGCGGTGCGCGCGCGGCGCCCCCAGCAGGTCGTAAAAGCGGGCAACGTCGGCAAAGGCCTGGTCCAGTCCGCGGCGATCAAAGAAATCGTAGTGCTGTCCCAGGAGCAGGGCAGGGGCCGGAGCGCGGGCAATGAGAAAGTCGGCCAGATCGAGGCCGGCGCCGATAACGCCGGGCGGATACTGCTCGGAATCGGCGGGCAGCTCGTTTTCTAGGTTGTGGAGAAACGTCGTGACAAAGCAGCTGGGTGCTACCATGGTGATGCGTTCGTCGAGTGCCCACAGCCATGTGGAGACGGTGCCGCCGCCGGAGTTGCCGGTCAGTCCGACGCGGGTTGGATCGACCTCGGGGCGCGTGAGAAGGTAGTCGAGGGCACGCACGCCATCCCAAACGCGCCAGGCGCCAAAAAACTCGCCGACTAGTTCCAGCTGCTTGCCCATCATATTGTGCGCGTGCGTGCAGGAGGCAACCGCGCTGCGGTCGGGCAGGTGCCAGTACTGGTCGCGTTCGCCCTGGTTTACGGGATCGTAGATCAGCACGGCAAAGCCGGCGCGAACCAAGCGCTGGCAGAATGCTTGGTATAGTTCGGCCTGAATGCCAGCCGCGTCGTGTCCGCAAGTGCCCAGCACGGCCGGAACGGGGCCCTCTCTCTTGGGCAGGTACAGGTGGGCGCTGACCACGCTGCCCGGTCTGCTTTCAAAGAGCACTTTCTCTATCCGATAGTGGCGCTGCTCTACGCAGCCGGTGATGCGCGCGTTGAGCGGCGTCTTGCGCGGGCGCGGAGCAAAGGCGCGGGCGATGGCGCGTCGCGCGTCGTCGCGGTAGCGCAGTGCTTGGGTGCGCGTGCGCAGAGAGCGCAGGGCGTGCTGACGTTTTGCGGCCACGGCTCGCAGTCGCTCGATGTAGTAGTCGTGGACGATGTGTTGATAGCCGGTGCGCGCCATGAGATGATCCTGTTTTGTTGAGTGGTTATGCGCTTGTCGAGCAAAGTATAGACAGAGGGTGCGCAGGGCTCAAATGGTGCGTGTAGGCGCAGTTGCACACATTGTTCGTCGTCGTATCTTAATGGACGACGTGGCCGTGCTGCGCCGCCCCTTTTTACCGTCCAAGGAGATTGCAAAGACACGATGAACAAAGGCTCGACCCATTCGTTGGTTTTATGGCGCACTCGTCGCGGTACGCTAACGGTATCCATCCTCCCTTTTATACTCCTACAGCTTTCGGTTCTACTCGTATTTACCACCCACTTTTCTTGGACGGGTGTTGCGCTCTGCATGCTAACGTACGTCGTGCGGATGTTTGCCATAACGGGATTTTACCACCGCTACTTCTCTCATCGAACCTACCGAATGGGGCGCGTAATGCAGTTTGTTGCCGCCGTTTGGGGTGCTACGGCAACGCAGAAGGGCGCCCTGTGGTGGGCCGCTCATCATCGCGTGCATCATCGGGAAAGCGATGGCCAGGAAGATCCGCACAATTCGCGCGAGGGGTTTTGGCACGCCCATTGGCTGTGGTTTCTCTACGAGGAAAGCGCCGATACCGATCTGGAGATGGTGCCCGAGTTGGCACGCTTCCCCGAACTCCGCCTCGTCGAACGTCTTTGGTTTGTTCCGCCCATTGCCCTTGGCGCAGCCCTCTTTGCCCTGGGTGGATGGCACTGGGTCGTGTGGGGCTACTTTGTGTCGACGTTTCTGCTGAGCAACGCGACTTATACGATCAATTCGCTGATGCACTACTGGGGAAAACAGCAGTACTACACGGGCGATGAGAGTCGCAACCACTGGCTGCTGGCTCTCATTACGCTCGGCGAAGGTTGGCACAACAACCACCACCGCTATCAGGCATCGACGCGCAATGGGTTTTTTAGCAACGAGTTTGATATCACCTATGCAGTGCTAAAAGGCTTCGCATACCTCGGCCTAGTCGGAGACCTAACGCCGGTGCCGGATAAGATCCTCGAGGAAGGGCGCCTCAACCGCCATCGCCGCAGCAGGGCAAAAGCGGTGGGGTCTTCTTTTGCTCCGCAGCGCGTGCAGATGAGTGAGCTGATGGCAGAAATGCCGGCTGCATCCGGCGGGCTGGTAGCCGAAACGCTGCAGCGGGTGCGTAGCGATATGCAGGCCCTGCGCGCTGAAATTGGCAAGCGCGGAGCAGACTGGCGCGGTGATTTAGTCGATTTGCGCAGACAGATTGGCGCCTGCAGTGCAGCGCTCATTGGGGAAGGGGATGCGGGTCGAAACGTAGTAAAAAATGCGGATGCCGACTGGCAAGGTGCGCTGCAGCACATCGGTGAGCGCGGTGCTCAGCTGCGCAGCGACTGGCGCGAAGTGAGCGAATTGATCGCTGCGCGCGGAGCGGAATTGCGCGGTGACGTAGAGGTGTTGGGAGCTAACGTCAGCGAGCGCGGTCGTCAGCTGCACCGAGAAGTCGAGGCCCTGCGGGGGTCGCTGGGCGACGTCGCCCAGCGCTTGGCTGGAGAAGCGGAAGTGCTACGCGAGCAGCTGGCCGCCATACTGCAGCATCTGCAGGGGGATGTTGCCCCCGTCGAAATGGAGCGCGCCGGGGCCGAGGCGCTGCGGCGCTTGCAGGGAGAAATCGATGCGCTATGCGAGATGGTTGCCGAGAAAAAGCAGCGCTTGAGCGGTGAGTTTGATGCGTGGGGCAGCCTGCTTCCGCGCATGGCATAGAGTGGGCATTTCGCCTAGTTCAACAAGCCCAAGCGCCCCGAAATAACGCGTATATTCTGCCGTATTTCTTCCTCGTCGCGCGGCTCGTCTGCCCAGCGCAGATACTCCTCAAATGCGGCGATTGACTTTCCATACTCGTGTGCGCGGTAGTATAGGAAGCCCAAGTCGCGATAGTTTTCCGCTTCGTTTGGCAGCAGCCAGGAAATGCGCTCGCCGCAGCGAACCGCGTCGCGCAGGCGGCGCTCGGTCACGTGGATGCGCTTGAGGTTGCGCAGCATGCGCGCGAGGATATCGCGCGGCGATGCAGGCTCTACATATTGCTCGGAAAAGCGCAGCTGGGCGCCGTCGACTATGGGCAAGCGCTCGGCGAGCTGCTGGCGGGCAATGCGACGACCGCCGTCAAAGGGGTCGATGAAGATCGGTTCGGGCGGCGCGTCGCAGCGGACGAGAAAGTGGTAGGGAAAGTTGACTCCGGAAAGCGGTAATCCGAGACGTCGACCGATCTCGATATAGACCAGCGAAAGCGTGATGGGAATGCCGATGCGTCGGTCTATGACGGCGTCGATATAGCTGTTCTGCGGATCGTCGTAGGCTTCCTGATTGCCGCGAAAACCCAGCTCCTCAAACACATATGTGCTAAACGGATCGATGGCCTCTGCGGCCGATCGGCCCATGGTCCGCGCGGCAAAATCATCGGCCCACTGGTCCAAGATGTGCAAATAGTGAGATTCATCCAAGTCGGGGCGCGCTTCTCGTGCTATGAGGAGTGCGCCCTGCGCTAGATCTACATCACCTTGGGCAAAAGAGAAAAAGGGGTCCAGGCTTCGTAGGGGCATCAGCTGTTGCTTCCCAGACTCAACGCGTTGCCGCTGACCGCCCGGGAGCGGTCACTATACGGCGCGATCGTATATCCAGCTGAAGCTCAGGGATGCATTCTGGTCCAATTTGCGCTGTGAGCGCTCGGCCAGACGTGCATAGCGCGGGCCCAGGTTGCATAGAAATTCCTGGGCTTCGGCTGCTTCAGCGGATAGGCCCGTGCGGGTTTCAACCGACCAGGTGCTAACTAGGTGGTCAATTATCTCGGCGTAGTGCTGAGCGGTATACACGCCGATGCGCTGCGCGACGATGGAGAAGTGATCGAATAGGTCGGGATCTTTGCCGTCGTACATCAGGTGAGCGGGCATGACGATTTGGTTTTTCATCAGGTCGCGGAAGGCGAGAATGGCACCGCTGGGATCGACGTCGAAGATGTGTGAAATAAAGGCGGTGTAAGCTTTTTCGTGGCGGGCTTCGTCGCCGGCCACAATGCCGCAGATTGTCTTCAGATGATCGTCGCCAGCGCGCTGGGCCAGTCGCGCGACGTTGCGATGCGATATGCGCGTAGCGCGCTCTTGGAACGAAGTGTAGACAAAGCCCTTGTAGGGATCCTGATGCGCGCCGGGGTCAAATCCATTGCGGATTAGGTGTTGGATGGTGACTTCTACCGCGCGCATGTCCACGCGTCCGGTCAGGTAGAGATATCGGTTGAGCAGGTCGCCGTGGCGGTTTTCCTCGGCCGTCCAACCGCGCGACCAGCGCGACCAAGGGCTGTCGCTTGCGCCCGTGGGATCGGAAACGCCTTCGAAACTATTGAGCAGCGTTTGGTAGGTGGGCAGCGCTTCTTCCGTGACCATATCGCCGACCAGCACGACGAGCACGTCGTCGGGCACGGCGGCGGAGGCAGCGCGAAACGCCTCCAGGGATTCCCGCCAGCCTTCGCTGGTCATATCGGGGAGAAAATCGTTGGGTTGCCAGCTCTCCTCGACGGATTTGAGCATGGGGAGCTGACCCTCGACAAAATCCTCCATATCGGCGATGACTTCTAGCTTATTCGGCTGCACGAACGCTACTCCCAACGTATGACGTTAGCGTTAAGGAATGTTTATGTAAGATAATAAGTACGCGGTAAAATTCAATTGGCCGTGCGCTGCGTGCGAGGGATGCGGCTATCCGTTGAGGACGGGTTCGATGCAGGCGGAATCGTCCCACTGCGCGGCGTTGACCTGAGTAGACACCGGATAGAACTGCAGATCGTCGCCGTCGTAGGGTACGAGCAGGGCCTGCAGGGCTGCTCGCTCGTCCGGATCGGTCTCCAGCCAGCGGCGCTGAGATGCGTCGTCCAAAATGGCAGGCATGCGGTGATGCACCGGTGCAACGCGCTTGCTTGCTTCGGTCGTTATAATCGTGCAGGTGTGAAGCAGCTCCCCCTCGGGTGAGTTCCATTCCTCCCACAGTCCGGCCATTGCAATGGGGCGTCCATCGGCCATGGAAATGTAGTGCGGAGTCTTGCCGTTCTCCTGCTTTTTCCACTCGTAGTAGCCGCTGGCCGGCAGCAGGCAGCGACGGCGCTTAAAGGCTGCGCGATAAGCGGGTTTTTCTGCGACTGTCTCGGCGCGTGCGTTTATCATGCGGCTGCCGATGCGATCGTCCTTGGCCCAGAAGGGCACTAGGCCCCACTGCAGCGCATCGAGCACGGGCTCGCTCCGT
This sequence comes from Gemmatimonadota bacterium, assembly GCA_038128265.1. GTDB lineage: Bacteria > Latescibacterota > UBA2968 > UBA8231 > UBA8231. The sequence goes on along the minus strand of JAYPJE010000019.1, from coordinate 38,973 downwards.
TCGGGTGGGTTCAAAACGGCGGCGACGGCCTGCGTGGGGGCTATATTGTAGCGCGGCTGAAATTCAACGGCGATATCGCATACGTAGAGGTGTTCGGCCAGCGTAGCGCGGTCGTGGTAGAGGGCAAAGCGTCCACACATAGTGAGCATGCTCCAATGCAAAACGGGTGCGTATCGATTAACGAAAAGTCCCGGTGCTCCTGCGTCAAGTATTCTTGACGGTTCGCCGCTTAATTCTATGTTTTGGTGCGCGTAAAGCACTATTGTAAACGGCCGCCGCTACGGGGTGGCCCAACGCGCTGAAAGGCGATGGGAGTTGGTATATGGCGGTGCTGGTCACGGGGGGGACGGGCTACATTGGGAGCGTAGCGGTCGAAGTGCTGCGCGCGGCCGGAGAGGACGTGGTCGTGCTGGACGACCTGTTTCGCGGCCATCGAGCCGCGCTGCCAGAAGGCGTGCCGCTGCACCAAGGCCGCGTCGGCGATCGAGATCTGGTGCGGCATCTGCTGTCATCGCAGCCCATCGAAGCGTGTGTGCACTTTGCCGCGCTGACCTACGTCGGCGAATCGGTGCAGGATCCGCTGCGCTACTATGAGAACAACACGGCGCAAACGCTCGTGCTGCTCGACGAGTTGGTGCGCGCCGGCGTGCGCAACGTCGTATTCTCTTCGACGGCGGCCACCTACGGCGAGCCGCAGTATTCGCCGTTGGACGAGGCGCATCCGCAGCGGCCGGAAAATCCCTATGGTTGGGGTAAGCTGCTGGTTGAACGGGCGCTCGACGCCTGCGACGCAGCGCACGGGATGCGCTTTGTCGCCCTGCGCTACTTTAATGCGGCGGGTGCTACGTCCGAGCGCGGCGAAGATCACGAACCCGAGTCACACCTGGTGCCCAACGTTCTCTTTACGGCCTTGGGCAAGCGCGAATACCTATCCGTATTTGGCGATCAATACCCTACGCCCGACGGAACGCCGGTGCGCGACTACGTGCACGTGGCCGATCTCGGTCAGGCACATGCGCTGGCGTTGAACTATTTGCGCGGTGGAGGGGCATCCGACTATATCAACTTAGGTAACGGCCAGGGCTATTCCGTGCTGGAGGTGATCGAAACGGCGCGGCAGATAACTGGACGGCCGATCGAAGCGCGCATTGAGGCCGCGCGCGCCGGCGATCCGTCGTTTCTGGTTGCCAAAGCGGATCGCGCTGTCCAGGTGTTGGGGTGGAAACCGCAGTACGGCGATCTAGAAAGCATCGTGCGCAGCGCGTGGGATTGGCACGTGCGGCATCCAGACGGCTACGGAGACTAGGAATGGCATTCTCGCCCAGTGATCATCCACATCGCCGCTACAACCCGCTCAACGGCCAGTGGGTGCTGGTCTCTCCGCATCGGGCCAAGCGCCCTTGGCAGGGCCAGCTCGAAGACGGTGCGCTGGCGTCGCGTCCGCACTACGACCCACAGTGCTATCTGTGCCCCGGCAACGAGCGGGCGGGCGGCGCCCGCAATCCGCCTTACGAGCAGACCTTTGTTTTTGACAATGATTTTGCCGCTCTATTGCATGACGCACCCGAACCGCAGGGGGCACACCATCCACTGCTGGTGCGCCAAGGCGTGCGCGGCACCTGTCGCGTGCTGTGCTTTTCGCCACGCCACGACCTGAGCTTGGCGGAGATGAGCCAAGGCGAGATTGCTGCCGTGGTCGATATGTGGGCTGAACAGACGCGCGAATTAGGGGCGCGCTACCGCTGGGTGCAGGTCTTCGAGAACAAGGGAGCCGCAATGGGGTGTTCTAATCCGCATCCGCACGGACAGGTGTGGGCGCAGGACGCGCTGCCGGACGAGGCGGCGCGCGAAGAGGCCATGCAGGCAGAGTATCTGCGCGCGCGCGGCCGACCGCTGCTGCAGGACTACGTCGAATTGGAGCAGAGCGAGGGCGAGCGCCTGGTCGTTGAGGAAGCGCACTGGGTCGCCGTCGTGCCGCACTGGGCGCTCTGGCCTTTTGAGACCTTGATCGTATGCCGCGATTCGGTGCAGCGCATGGACCAGCTGCAGCCCGAACAGCGCCACAGCCTGGCGCGCCTGCTGCAGCGGCTGTTGGTGCGCTACGACAATCTGTTTTCCACGTCTTTTCCCTACTCTATGGGTTGGCACGGGGCGCCGGGCGGAGAGGGCGACGCACCGCATTGGCGTCTGCATGCCCATTTCTATCCTCCGCTGCTGCGCTCGGCGAGCGTCAAAAAATTTATGGTTGGCTATGAGATGCTGGGTGAGGCGCAGCGCGACCTGACGCCGGAGCAGGCGGCCGAACGCCTGCGCCAGCAGAGCGAAGTGCACTACGCTGCGCCGGTCTGAGCGTGCGGATCGGCACGAACAGTCGAACGCAACGGCGCAGTGCGTAACGCGTCGCGAGGAGATTCAATGACCGCAGAGAGAGCAGTTGCCGCTTTTGTCGATCGCTATGGAGCCCAACCCGATTGGGTGGCGCGCGCGCCGGGGCGCGTTAATCTGATTGGCGAGCACACCGACTACAACGACGGTTTCGTTATGCCGATGGCCATTGACCGGGCCGTTTATATTGCGGGGAGCAGCGTAGGGGAGGACCGCGTTGAAGTGCGTTCGGTCGACTTTGCCGAAGAGGGCGCATTTACACTGTCCAGCGTCGACAAGCTCGTGCCGGCTGGCGACGGCTGGCTCGAATACGTAAAGGGTACGGCCTGGGCGCTAGCCGATGCGGGTCTGGCGCTTGCTGGCTGGCGTGGCGCGATGATTGGCGATGTTCCGGTTGGCGCGGGGCTGTCTTCATCGGCTGCCGTCGAACTGGCCGTAGCGCGCGCCTTTAGCGCACAGTCGAATTGGCCGTGGGATGCGTCGGCGATGGCCCTGTTGGGACAGCGCGCGGAGAACCGCTGGGTGGGCGTCAACTGCGGCATTATGGACCAGATGATTTCGGCGTGCGGCCGTGCCGATCACGCCTTGCTGCTCGACTGTCGCTCGCTCCAGGGCACACTAGTGCCGCTGCCAGATGGCGTGTCGGTTGTCGTGCTCGACACCGGCACTCGTCGCGGACTCGTCGATTCAGCCTATAACGAGCGCCGCGCTCAGTGCGAGGCGGCCGCGCGCTTTTTTGGTGTTGATGCACTGCGCGATGTGGACGAGGTGCACTTTGGCGAGCGCATGCGCGAACTAGACGAAGTGACGCGTCGGCGCGCGCGCCACGTGATTGGTGAGAATGCGCGCACGGAGCGGGCGGCGGATGCCATGCGCGCCGGCGATGTGCGTGCGCTCGGGGGGCTGCTGGACGAGAGTCACGTTAGCCTGCGCGACGATTTCGAGGTTTCCAGCGAGGCACTCGATGCCATGGTCGGATGCGCGCAGAGCCACGGTGGGTGCTACGGTGCGCGCATGACGGGAGCGGGGTTTGGCGGCTGTGCCGTAGCGCTGGTTGACGCGGAGCGGGTCGACGAATTTGTCGAGGAGACGGCGCGCGCCTATCGCGCGCAAACGCAGAACGATCCGAGCGTATACGTATGCCGGGCAACCAATGGAGCGGAGCTGCTCTGAACGCAAACGAGCAAGGCCAACTGCTGGCGCACCTGCGCGACTTTGTGACGGATCGCCGCCAGCAGCGCATGGAAGAGGTGCTGGGCGAGCGCACGCGTTGGCTGACGGTCGCGCTGGAAGATATCTACCAACCGCACAATGCCTCGGCGGTCCTGCGCTCCTGTGAGTGCTTCGGCGTGCAGGACGTGCACATCATAGAGAATCGCAACGAGTATAACCTCAATCCAGCCGTCGATAGAGGGGCATCGCACTGGCTTACGCTGCACCGCTATCGCGATGAGGGCGTCGATAACTCGGCGCGGGCCCTGGCCGCGCTCAAGGAAGGCGGCTATCGACTCTTTGCCACGACGCCGCACCGCGACGACTTGCTGTTGGAAGAAGTGCCGGTAGACAGACCGCTAGCCGTGCTCTTTGGCACGGAGGAGACCGGCCTGAGTGCGCGCGCGCTGGCGGCCGCCGATGCCTATGTGCGCATACCCATGTACGGCTTCACGGAGAGTTTCAACCTTTCCGTGTGCGCTGCGCTAACGCTGCGCGAACTCTCGGCCAAGATGCGCGTGCAGGGGGTGCCCTGGTCGTTGGGCGAAAGAGAAAAAGATGCACTGCGGCTAGACTGGTACCGTCACTCCATACGCGGCGTTGAGCTATTAGAAGAGCGCTATTGGGCGGAGCGCGACTCAAATTAAGGGGACCAAGCGGGTGCAGGGCGTTGGCGCGCGCGGCCATCGGATTGGCGAATTCCGCCGGTGGACAGCGTCGGATATAGAGTATGCCATTCGCATTCTGCCGTAAAAGCGCCCTCTTTCTGGGCGAACGGCGCGCTGGAAAGGTTGGCACGGAGGTTGCACTGTCCCACTGCGGAACGACCAACCCGTAGCAGAGGAGAGTGAATATGTCACCGAGTGCATTGACCCGCATGGCCGCAATCTGTCGTGCAGAGTTCGGCCAGTTTCTCGAGCACATTGAAGACCCAAAGAAGCTTGTTGCGCAGTCTGTGCGCGATATGGAAGCGTGCGTGGAACGCGCAGTTGTCGGGCTCGGACAAGCCACTGCGGGCGAACGACGATTAAGCAAGGAGCACGCGGCGAACGAGGCGCGCATAATCGACTGCCAGCGCGCGGCCGAAGGGGCACTAGCCGAGGGCGACGAGGCGGCGGCGCGGCTGCTGTTGGTCAAGAAGGCACAGCTGGTTCAGCGCGGTGAAGAACTGGCGTTAGCGCTCGCAGAGCGTGAAGGAATGACCGCTCAGCTGCGCGCGCAGCTACACGGACTGCATGCGCGTTTGGAGCAGGCCAAAGAGCGCGAGAAGGCGCTGCGCCTGCGCATGGGCACTGGGGCGCCAATGAGAGGGCCTGCGTCCGGCGTTGAGGGGGCCGAGGTCGTGCGCGCGCGCTTTGCTGATATCGAAGAGCGCGTGCGCGAATGCGAGCGCGATGTTGCACGTTTTGAAGAGCGGGCGATGGCGGTCGAAGCCGAAGCCGAAGCCCGGTGCGAATGGGCGGCAGTAGACGCGCGGGCACGCGCGTTGGAAACGTTGGAAGCCGAACGGCGCGTCGATGAACAGCTGGCGTCGATGCGCGCGAAAGTCAATCAGTAGACGACCGCCACGAGGCGGTCAATTGGATTGGGAGAATGCGTTATGTTGGCCAAAATACTGGGAATAGTGCTGGTCATTTGGGGCGCCGTTCTGGCGATTGAACTGATCTTTCCCGTCCTGGGCGGGTTTTTCGCTGCCGGCGTGCTCGTCGCCATGATCGCACTGGCCGTCGGCGTACTCTATTTGGGGACGCGCTGGCTGAGCGGAGAGAGCGCGTTGGGTAAGGTTGCTGGCGTACTCGCCGTGCTCGTCGGACTGGCTATTGGGGCAAAAGCGGTGCTTGGCGCGGTCGTCGGTCTATTTGGTGCGATACTGCTGGCGATAAAAATCGCCGTCGTGTGCGCCATGGTTTACGTTGGCTGGGGCTGGTTTCAGCAGGGAGCGTTTCGCCTGCCGCGGCGCGGCGGGTTTGCCTGAGCGGTAGCGCTATAGCTTTCCCTCCCCTTCCCATTCGGCATACAGCTTCTGGCGGTAGGCTTCTGCGCGCTCGGCATCTTCTGTAGCGCACTCGCCAAAGTAGACAAAGCCCAGGGCGCGCCGCGCCCGTGCGCTGGGATTGGCATCGGCGCGGTGCACCGTCAGCGAATGGTGAGCGATCAGATCGCCCGGCTGCGTGCAGACGGGGACCTCGCCGCACAGATCGTCCTCGCCATAGTCCGTTATGCCCTGTGAGAAGCCCAGTATATTGGTGCGCTGGTGCGGGCGCATGCCGCGGCGATGCGAGCCGGGCAGGTAGCGCACGCAGCCGTTTTCCTCGTCGGCGCAGTCCTGCGATAGCCACAGCGTCAGCGCCTCGTTGGGTTCGAGCATAAAGTAGAATCCGTCCTGATGTGGGGGCGTTTCCCTGCCGCGCTCGGGCAGCTTGTTAAACCACTGCAAATTTTTACCGCGCACCGGTTGGCCCATCAGCTGAGCGCACAGCTCCATCATGCGTTCTCCGTAGTAGAGTGCGTGAAAAAAGGGATCGTGGTCGCACATATTTTGCAGGCGCATCAGCGTGGAGGGGTCGTTCTTATCTTCGTAGAAGCCCGCCGTTTCGGGCAGTTGGGGTAGTTTTTCAGCTATATAACGGTCGACTTCGGCGTTGACTTGGGCAATCTCATCGGCATCCATAAAGCCGCGTAGCACGGCAAAGCCATGCTCGTCGAAATCGCGTTTGGCTGCGTTTATATCCATTATATGGCCCTCGGCAGGTGGGTAGCTGGAGATGGGTGGGTAATATAGCGCTGCTGCCGTACTACACAAAACTGGGCTGCCAATGCCGGAGTGTCGGTCGGCGTGTACTTGGGTATATGTGTGGATTGAGGGTGTCTACCCTTTGTCCTATATTGCTCGCAAATCAACCTATTTGAGAGAGGGGTTTGGCAATGGCAGCAAAGAAGAAGGGCAAGGTGATCAACCTAGCCATGGTCGGCTGCGGCGGCATGGCCGGCGCACATCTCAACGGCTATGAAGAGCTGCTCAGCAAGGGCGAGACGCGTTTCCGCATCGTAGCCTGCGTTGATGAAGCCTTGGAGCGCGCGCAGCACTTTGCCGATCGCCTGCGGGCAAACGCCGGTTGGGACGTGGCTACCTTTGCCACGTTAGAACAGCTGCTCAACAGCGGTGTGAGGGTAGATGGCATCGATATTTGCAGTCCGCACGGCCTGCATCACGTGCTGGCGTGTGAAGCGCTCAATGGCGGTGTTAACGTGCTCTGTGAAAAGCCGATCGGCGTCACGGTGCGCGCCAGCAAAAAAATAGCCCAAACCGCCAAACGGCGTGGGCTAGTAGCCGCTACCGCTGAACAGTGCCGCCGCGCCATTGGTCAGCGCACGATCCACTGGGCGTTTAACGATGGCCTGCTGGGCGAACCCAAAATGTGGTGGGCCATTCGCGCGGGCTGGCAGGATCCCCAAAACGTGCCCAACTGGCACTGGCGCATCGATCGCAAGCTAGGCGGCTGCGGCATGGTTATGGACAGCGGTGCGCACTGGGTTGACACCATGCGCTACTGGTTTGGCGAAATAGACAGCGTATATGCGCGCGTTGAGCATATGTACAAGCGACCGCACAAAAAGGGCAACAAGGTCGTCGATAGCGCGCAGGAAGATTTTTGGACGAGTATCTTCAACTTCAAGAGCGGGCTGGTAGGCACCTGGTCGTGGACCATTAGCGCTCCGGGCAAGGGCTTTACGCAGCTGACGATGTCGGGCACCAAGGGATCTATTATCGATTCAGATATTTTTCATCCGGCTGCTTTTCAGGCCGCCGGCGAATGCCAGCTACTCGACGGCACGACCTTCAACATGCCGAAGCTGCAAACCCTCTACTTGGATACGCTCAGTTCGCGGAGGAGGGAGCAGCTCTTTCCCTATGGCATTACGGGTGGCGTTACGCTGGAACTGTGGGATTTTATCGACGCGTTGAGCAAGGGACGTCCGGTGGAAATTGACGTGGAGGAAGGGCTGCGCAGCAAGGCGGTAAGCGAAGCGGTCTACGAGTCGGGCAAGAGCGGCCAAGTAGTGAAGGTCGCCGACGTGCTCAAGGGCAAGGTCGACGCCTACCAGCGCGACGTCGACAAGGCGTGGAAGCTGCTGTAGACAAGCGCCTACAGAGATGGTAATGTGTCGGGGGTGTGGCCGCGCGTGCAGTGCGGACGCACCCCTTTTTCTGTGTGCTCTAGCGCAGCAGCACCATGCGCTGGACCCGCGTTTGCTGATCCAGCCGCAGGCGATAAAAGTACACTCCGCTGGCCGCCGCCCGCCCGCTGTCGCTGCGGCCGTCCCAATGCGCCGTATAGTCACCGGCCGCGGCGTAGCCGGATGCGAGCTGGCGCACGCGCTGGCCGAGGGCGTCGTAGATTGTCAGGGAGAAGTGTCCACGGTTTGACAGCGCATAGCGGATTTCAGTGCTGGCGTTAAACGGGTTCGGATAGTTTTGGTCGAGGGCGAGACGAGCCGGCGTTGCCTCGCTTTCAACTACGGCCGTTGCGCCGAGTTCGGCAATCCAGCGCGCCAGCAGCTGGGTTCCTTGAGCATCGACGCGCAGCGAGGCCAGTGGCGGCATGCGGCGGCCGTCGAGCGCGCGCATGCGCGCCAGCACCGTGGAGTTTTGCGGCTGGCCGGGGCGAATGCGGCGCGGTGTCGACAGACCGAGATCGCCGTAGAGCGGAGGCACGTCGACAAGGCGGGTGGCGTCCAACGGCGCGGAGAAGCGCATATCCATATCGCCGCGCCCGCTGCTGCCGGGTTGGTGACAGCTCGCACAGTTGACATCCAAATAGGCGCGCGCGCGTTCGCCGAGGGGGGCGCGTTCGTCGTCGTAGCGCGGCAGGCGCGGTAAGGCGTCGGGTGGAGCGTCGATGCGCTCTGTAAACAGGCCGATGTGGTCGAGTGTGCGCAGCTGGTTGTCGGTAGCTAGCGCATAGGGGTGGTCGCCATTGAGCTGAGCCGTGCGGACGCCCAGCACGTAGCCGCTTTGCGGCGTATGACAGGACAGGCACTCGGCGCGGCTCGGAAAGTAATGCGTGCGCTCCTGGCCGTCTATCGAATAGGTGCGCGTAGCGCTTTCCGTTAGCAGCGTGGCCTCATCGCCGTCCCACATATAGCTGTAGCCGTCCCAGGCCTCGCCGGTCGGTCGTTTAACAAAGAAGCGCGTCTCGACAATCTGCTCGCCTAAATAAAAGTTTTTTACCAGCACGCTTTGAGCGGGAAAGGTCCAGTGGCCGTCGCGCGTGAATTCTATCTGCTCCATGCCGGGAAGGGCAATAAAGCGTTCCTTGTCGGCGCCGTCGGACCAAAACGGCGCGTTGACCGAGTAGGGGATGATGCCCGGGGCCAGACGGCGCGTTGCCATGTCTTCATACAGGCCAGAAGTCGATAGCTTCGCGGGAATATTGCCCGGCGGATCGGCGTCGTCCCCTTCTGCCAGGCGATAGATGGCTCCGTCAAATCCGACGATGTAGACCTCGCCCTGCTCGTCCTCGCCAAAGCTGGCAATGGGCGATGGGCTGAGAGCGAGCAGCTGGTTTTCTACCCGTCCGTCGGCCAGTCGGCGCAGCGCCCAGACCTGGCGATCGACAAAGTCGCCGTATAGGTAGGCTCCCTGCAGGCGGATGAGGCGTGGACCGCGGTAGACGTGGCCCCCGGTAATGGAGCGCCCGATGCCGTGGCTATACTCGTAAACGGGCATCACGAGCCCGCTAGGGTCGCAGTCGTTGGATGGGTTAAAGCAGTGCGTGCCCTCCATGGTGTTCCAGCCGTAATTGCCCCCGCGCACAATCAGGTCGACCTCTTCCCATTCGTTCTGGCCGACGTCGCCGGCCCATAGTTCGCCCGTTTTGCGGTCAAAGCTAAAGCGCCACGGGTTGCGCAGGCCCCAGGCCCAAATTTCGCGCCGGCGCCCATCGCTACCGTCAAAGGGGTTGTCGGCCGGAATGGCATAGGCCCGGTCCTCTTCGCTTTGGTCGACGTCGATGCGCAGAATAGCGCCGAGCAGAGTAGTGGGATCCTGCCCGTTTTTAAACACGTCGTTGGCGCGTCCGCCGTCGCCTAGTCCAATGTAGAGGTAGCCGTCTGGGCCAAAGGCGATTTGCCCGCCGTTGTGGTTGCCGGCCGGTTGTTCCACGTCGAGCAGAACGCGTTCGCTGGATGGGTTGCCGCGCTGTGGATCACCGGGGTCAACGCTAAATTCGGAAACGCGCGTAATGAGATCGCCGGTGGTGTAAAAGGCGTAGAACAGGCCGTTGTCGCGGTAGCGCGGGTGAAAGGCGATGCTGAGCAGGCCGGTCTCGCTGGACGGCGTGCGAACCCGGTCGCGCAGGTCGATAAATACGCTGGCCTGGGCACCTTCTTTGTTGGCAAAAACGCGCACCGTGCCGCTGCGCTCGACGACAAAGAGGCGATCCGATCCATCGCCGGCGTGGGTCAGGTGCAGCGACGAGGAAAAGCGCAGATCGGCAAAGACGCGCTCCAATTTCATAGCTGCCAGCGCGTAGCCGGGGCTGTCCAGCAGCAGCGACGTATTGGCTTGGCGTTCGGCCAGTCCGTAAGGCGGCTGTTGTGCCAGCAGTGTGCTCGGAGCGAGTAGGGCGATTAGGAGGTAATACAATACGGGCTCTCCCGGTTAGTTCAGTGTTCGCGTATCGCGTATTCGACGACGCTGACATCGCCGCCAATGCGTCGTGCAAAGCGCTTCAGCAGCGCCGAATGGGCGGCAAAAGTAGGCGACCGCTGCGCAAAGTCGACGATGAGATCGGCATCGTGCGCGTCGCGCAGGAGTCGAAAAGAGAATATGTAGTCTCCATCGGCATCGAGCCAGATGTCAGAGCGGCCAAAGCGCAGATCGTTAAAAAAGAGATCGTCTCCTTCGCGATGGGCGTGGTAGTAGCCGCGCGAAAACCAGCGCAGGGCGCGCAGCGGGCGCTGCTGCCAATAGGGAGCGACCAGCGCTGTGTTTTTTTCAATGCGGCGAAAGCGGTCCGGCGGCCTGTCGTCGAATAGGGAGTACAGCCCAACGTAAAGCGCATCGTCGGACTCGGCGATGCCCATCCACAGCAGATTGTTGAGCGGCGTAGGTGCCGCAAAGAGTCGCTGGTAGGGGATATTCCGACTGTTGAGGGCATCGGCAAAGGTCGCCCGAACGTGTAGACTGTTGGCTGCCGTCAGCAACAGGTAGCACGAGCTGATAGTCAGGCCAAGGCCGTTGAGCCGGCGCCGGCGCTGCGCGTCGGGCGGGTGGCGCAGTGCAGCCAAAAGCAAAAAGAGCAGGGGAAACGTGTAGAGCGGGTCTATGATAAAGATGGTTGAAAAGGCGACGGGATAGGTGCTAAATGGGTTGAATAACTGCGTGCCGTACATAGTGAAGGAATCGAGAAGGGCATGAGTGAGTAAACCCAAAAACCACAGCGTAGCCCAGTCGCGCCAGCGCACGTCTAGTTGGGAATGCAGCGCCGCCGTTAGCTTACCTCCGAGCAGGCCGCCGGCAACGGCAAAGAGCAGTGAGTGCGAAAGGCCGCGGTGAATGCCGAGCTGCACTGTCTCGCTGGTGAAGGCGCCCAGCAGCACGTCCAGGTCGGGCGTCAGGCCGGCGGCCGCACCCCACAGCGCTGCACGGTGTGCGGCTCGGCGTCCGAGCAGGGCTTCGCCGACGGCGGCGCCAAGTGCGAGTTGAGTGACAGTATCGATGGTCGTCGTCCGTTTGTAGTGGTTTGATAATGCGCATTCAGAATATATGAAGTGTGCCAACAGCGTCTATGGGACTGGCTTGACATCGCTGGGCGCGGGGGGGATATTGGGCCCCCATGATACCACAAATACGCCGTATGGAAGCAGGCGATCGATCGGCGGTGGCCGAGCTTATCTGCGTGTCCACCAACTACTGGTACGAGGCGCGCGGCATGGGCCGTATATTTCCCGATGGGCCGCGTTCGGCCGATGTGTTTTACGAGGTATACAGTGCGCTCCAAGGCAGCGCTGGGCTGGTCGCTGAGCTGGATGGACAGCTCGCTGGTTCGTGCTTTTACCACGAGCGGCCAACGCACGTATCGCTGGGCATTATGAATGCCCATCCCAACTACTTTGGTCGCGGGGTGGCACGCGCGCTACTCGCATATATCGTCGGCCGAGCCGACGCGCTGCAGATGCCGCTGCGCCTGGTCTCTAGTGCGCTGAACCTCGATTCTTTTTCGCTCTATACGCGCGCCGGATTCGTGCCGCGCTGCCTCTATCAGGACGTCGTTGTCGACGTGCCCGAAGCGGGGTTGGATACACCGCCTTCCGCGCTGGCGAGCGTGCGTGCCGCGCGCCCAGAGGATGTGGAATCCATGGCGGCGTTAGAGCGCACCCTCTGCGGAATTGATCGGGGCGGTGACTATCGACACTTCGTCGACAATCGGGAGGGTTTTTGGAATGTGTGCGTGTGCGAGCATGGCGGACAGCTGACGGGTTTTCTCGTGGCTAGTCGCGATATGTTGGGGCCGGGCGTAGCGCAGAGCGAAGACGGGGCCGCCGCGCTTATATACCAGCAGCTGCTGGGCCGACCGGGGCGCTCGACGCTCTTTTTAGTGCCGGCTGAGTGTGCGTCGCTGGTGCGCCAGGTCTATGCGTGGGGCGGGCGCAACTGTGAACTGCACGTCACGCAGGTGCGCGGCCAGTACTCGCCCATGCGCGGCATTGCGTTGCCCGCTTTTATGCCGGAGACGGGGTAGGCCACGGGCCCAACAGCAGCAAATGGCCGCGGATAGTGGGGCGCTGGCCCGTCCAGGCGATGAGCGGCTCGACGGTTGTCCACTCCTGTAGAGAAGCACCCAGATGCTCGACGCAGTGGCGGCCTAGCGCTAGGAAAGAGGGCCGTCCAGGATCGGCCAAGAGCAGCTGCTCGACGCCGGCGTCCAGCGCGCGTTCTACGAGCTGCAGCACGGTTTGCACCATATTCTGGCGAAAGCAAATATCGGCTCCGATAACGATGTCGTGCCTTGCCAGAAGCGCCTTGTCGACGCGGGAAAAATCCAGCGGCTGCGTGGCGATGTCAACGTCATTAAGCCGCGCGTGCAGGTCGACAAAGGGGAACACCAGTGGGTCGATATCCGTCGCCGTGACGCGGGCGTCAAACGCGCGCGCGCAAAAGATGCCACCCAAGCCCCAGCCACAGCCCACGTCGAGCACGCGCGCCTGCGGTGCGAGGGGATGGCGCTGTAGAAAGTCCATGAGTAACCATCCAGCATTCCACGCTTTATGGCCCTGCTGACGCGGTGCATTGCGCCCTTTTACAAGGCGCAGTTCGGGGTGGGTGGCGCTGGGTAGGCGCAGGCCAAAAGCCGTGCGCTCGTGGGGGGCTAAGCCCGTCATATCAGTGCCCTTTCGCCGCAGTAAAATTGCAGTATATACGAAAGTAAGGAGGGGCTGGTCGGCCAGCCACTGGAAACACATGCTAGAAGACTGGCAATTTTCGCGCACCGTTGCTGCGCTGCCGCAGGTAGTGCCTTTTGTACCTCCCGAGGCGCTGGAGCGCCGCTTGGGCCGCCCGCTGAGCGTGCGCACGGGAGCCAACGAGAGCAATTTTGGTCCGTCGCCGCGTGCGCATGAGGCTATGGTCCAATCCATCGAGCAGGTGCACTGGTACGGCGATCCCGAGGGCTATGTGCTGCGCGAAGCGCTGGCACAAAAGCACGGTCTCCAGCGCGGGGAAATTGCCCTGGGCAGCGGCATCGACGATCTACTTGGGCTTTTCGTGCGCCTTCTCGTCGATCCCGGCGACGCGGTGCTCACATCGATGGGCGCGTATCCGACGTTTAACTACCACGTCGAAGGCTACGGCGGCATCCTGCACAAGGTGCCCTACCGAGACGATTGCGAAGATCTATCTGCCCTGGCCGATGCGGCGCGTGCGGTCGCGCCCAAAATCGTCTATGTATCTAATCCCGACAACCCTATGGGCACCTGGCACGACCGTGGTGCGCTGGCCGAGTTTGTCGCGCATCTTCCCGACACGAGCGTGCTGTTACTCGACGAGGCCTACGCCGACTTTGCGCCGGAAAGCGCGCTACTAGCCCCTGACTTGAACCGTGCGCGCGTAGTGCACCTGCGCACGTTTTCCAAAGCCTATGGCATGGCGGGTGCACGCATCGGGTATGCTATGGCGCCCGCCCCGTTGGTCGAGGCGCTCGACAAGGTGCGCAACCACTTTGGCGTCAGCCGCGTGGCGCAGGCCGGTGCCCTCGCTGCGCTCGACGATGACGACTTCGTGCGCGACGTGGTTGCCGAGGTGGAGCGCGGTAAGGGCGAGTATGCCGATCTGGCGCGCGCACTTGGCACGGCTATCGTGCCATCGGCAACAAATTTCGTAGCGCTCGACGCGGGCGATGGAACGCGGGCGCGGGCGCTGATGACCGCCCTATTGGAACGCGGTGTTTTTGTGCGCATGCCGGGGGTAGCACCGCTCGATCGCTGCATACGGATAACGGTCGGGCCGGCCTCAGAGCGAGCGGTGCTGTCGGAGCAGCTGCGCGCGGCGTGGAAGGAGGTGTGAAGTGAGGGTGCTATTGGCCGGGAGCAGCGGCCTTATCGGATCGGCGTTGGCCCGTCTCCTGTGTGCTGAGGGTCATACCGTTGCTCGTCTCGTGCGGCGCAAGCCAGAAAGCGAAGAGGAGTTTGGGTGGGATATAGTGCGCGGAGAAATCGATGAGGCGGCGTTGGATGGAGTCGATGCCGTGGTCCACTTGGGAGGTAGCAATATTGCCGAAGGGCGCTGGACGGAGCGCAGAAAAGCCGAGCTACGCTCGAGTAGGATGGGCAGTACGGCCCTATTAGTCAACGCGTTGCAACACGCCCATAGCAGACCGGAGGTGTTTGTTTGCGCATCCGCCGTGGGTATCTACGGCAATCGCGGAGACGAAGTCCTCACGGAAGACAGTGCGCTGGGCAGCGGGTTTCTCGCAGAATTGGGGCAGGCTTGGGAGGCGGCGGCGGCGGCGGCGCCGACGCAGGTCATTCACGCGCGGTTCGGCATCGTGCTGGATCGCGCCGGTGGTGCACTCGGCAAAATGTACCTGCCCTTCAAGCTGGGCCTGGGCGGCCGTTTGGGGAGCGGTCAGCAGTATATGAGTTGGATCGATTTGGACGATGCCGTAGCGGCCATTTACTGGATGCTAAGTGCGCGTACGCTGAGTGGCCCGGTCAACGTGGTCGCTCCACATCCGGTGCGCAACGCCGACTTCACGCGCGCGCTGGGGCGCGCTCTGCGCCGTCCGACCCCCTTTCCCGTTCCGGCGTTTGCGCTGCGCATGGCGCTGGGAGAAATGGCAGACGACGCGCTGTTGGCCAGTCAGCGCGTCGAACCGCACAAGCTGCTCAATGCGGGTTTTCAATTCGCCCTATCCGACGTAGAGAGCGCGCTGTCGGCGAAGCTGGGCTGATGCAGCCTGTTGCCCGCTCTGTGACGCGCAGTTAAGGTCTGTTTTATGCGCGTCAGTTACAGTCCCGCATACGTCGTCGAATTGCCCGCCAACCATCCCTTTCCAATGGGCAAGTTTGCCGCTTTACAGCGCATTCTCTTGGCGGAGGGGCTCCTGTTGCCACAGCATATTTGCGAGCCGACCGAAGCGGCCTGGGATGACTTGCTGCGCGTGCACGAAGCGTCGTACCTGGACAAGCTTCGCCGCGGGGACCTCGCGCGTCGCGAGGAGCGCCGCATGGGGCTGCCTTGGTCAGAGGCGCTGCTGCGTCGCTCGCGCCTGGCCGTGCAGGGAACGCTAGCGGCGGCGCGCATGGCGTTGGAGGACGGCATCGCCGCTAATTTGGCCGGTGGCACGCACCACGCTTTCCCCGGTCACGGCGAGGGGTTTTGCGTGTTTAACGACATGGCGGTAGCCATCCGCACCCTGGTCGCCGAAGGAGCGATTGAGCGGGGCGTAGTTATCGATCTGGATGTACATCAGGGTAACGGCACGGCGGCGGCATTGGCCGGTGATCCGGCGGCGTATACCTTCTCGATGCACGGTGCCAAAAACTATCCCTTTGTAAAGGAAAAATCGTCGCGCGATGTCGAGCTGGATGATGGCACAGACGACGATCAGTATGCCGAGCGACTGGCCGAGCACCTGCCGCAGGTGCTCGACGAGGCGCGCGCGGATATCGCCTTTTATCTGGCTGGTGTAGATGTGGTCCAAGGGGACCGCTACGGTCGGTTGGCGCTGAGCAGAGCGGGGCTGCGCGCACGGGAGCAGGCGGTGTTGGAGATGCTGGCGGCCAAGGGCACGCCGCTCGTGCTGCTGATGTCTGGGGGGTATGCGCCCACGGCCGAGCAGACGGCCGATTTACATGCCGAGGTGCACCGCGCGGCGCGTGCGATTTATGCCTAGTGCGCCGGGTTAGGGCACGTATACGGTGAAGCCAACGGAATCGACCGCGGTGGAAGCGAAAAAGCCGATGCCGCCTTCCACGTTGAAAATGGGTCGTTGAAACTGGTCTCCAAGCAGGCCGCCGCCGCCACCACCGTCGCTGTTGGGATCTGTGCGCACAAAGTCGTACCAATTCTTGTCGAGAGCGTAGATCAGAAACTTATGGCGACCTTCAAAAGCGATGCCAAACCAGGGCAAACGGGCGTTCCCGTCGCTAATGGCTAGGGGGGGCGATGCGCCCGATCGATCGAATTCTTCCAGATCGTCTTCTTCTAAGAAATCGGCTTCAATAAGCAGCGGAGAATCCGTTTCCAAATTGAAAATTGCCAATTGGTAGGCCTCGATGTCGTTTGCGCTTAGGCGTACTTCGAGCAGCCCTTGGCGATAGGGCACCTGGTTTGCCCGCTCTTCGTATACGCCGTCTCCCTTCTCGGAAAACAGCGCCAGCGGACGATCGACCTGCAGCGTTTCCTCGTCGAGTAGAAGAAACTGCTCAACCCTGATGCGCTGCGGCGTAGTCGTCTGCGCGCGCAGGGACTGACCATCGGGCGTGCTGGCTTCGAGCTGGTACAGGCGCTGCGGTTGGACGATGGGGGCGTTGGCTGGGGGGAGGTAGCGGCCTAACGAGTCGGGGTCGGACGCGTAGCGGTAGGTCGAGTCTCCGGTGCGCAAAACGACCTGTGCGTCATCGACGGCCAGGGCCTCTGCCGTCTGCGTGGCCCCCGGTGCGATCGTGCGTTTGAGAAAGAGGTCGGGCAGTGGCTGGTCGACGATGAGAATGGCATCTATGACCAACATGCCGGCTTCGCTGGGACCGAAGAGTTCGCCTGGTTTGCGGTCGGCCGAGCAGGCGGATAGCAGCATGAGCAGTGCCAGGGCAGTCGTCCTATGCGCTAGGTGAGTCGGCGTATATCGCATGGGCATTAGAAAGAAAAGTTGAGGCCAAACGTCGGCACGATGGGCAGCATCTTAACCACCTCCGGTTCGGTGGCCGGATCTTCGGTATTGTATTGCACAAACCACTCGTTGCGCCGGCTGTAGACGTTGAATATCTGTATAAAGGCCTCTGCGTCTCTGCCCCATAGGGCAAGGGAGCGGCGCATGCCGGCATCGAGTCGGTGATAGGGCAAGAGGCGCCCGCTGTTGCGCTCCGCCGGCAGGGCGCGATCTTCGAAAATTCCCGTGGCCGGATCGCGCAGCTGATAGCGGGCCGCTGCCGGGGTGAAGGCTTGGCCCGTTCCGTAGACAAAGCTGGTGCTGGCAATCCACTTGCCGATTCGGTAGGTCGCTGTCAGCGACGCGTCGTGGCGGCGGTCGTATTTTGGGGGGAATGTGCGTCCTTCATTTATTTCTGGGAACGTACGCCGCGTCCATCCCAGCGTGTAGCCCAGCCAGCCGCGCAGCCGCCCCGTGCGCTTTTCCGCAAAGATTTCTAGGCCCGTTGCATAGCCGCTGCCATCCGTCTTGAAGACGTCGATGGAGCGCGTCTGGTCGCTGTCGGCGACGCTGTCGTTGTCGAGTAGCACTAGGTTGTCGAGGTCGGTATAATAGGCCTCGGCGCTCAGCCTGTAGCGCTGTGAAGGCTCCCACTCCAGGCCGGTTACCAACTGCCATGACCGGCCTGGTGGCACGCTCTCATCGAGTGGAACCCAAAAGTCGCCCCCGCTAAAGCCCTCGGAAGTGACCAATTGCAAATACTGGTGGTAAAGGCCGCCGGCCAGCTTAAAACGCCAGCCGGGCTGCAGCACCTGCGATAGGGAAAAGCGCGGTTCTAAAACGGCGCGTGCGCCCTCGCTAAAATAGCTGGAGCGCAGCCCAATGCGCAGGTCGGTAAGCGGGGTTATTTGCCAGTCGTCCTGAGCGTAGGCCGATAGCAGCAAGGGGTTGGTATTGAGGTCGAACTGCTCTTGGCGATTAAACGATGAGGCGAAATCGAATGCGTAGTGACTCAGCTGCAATCCACTTTTAATGGTGTGATTAGAGCCGATAAAGTAGTCGACATCCGCTTTAAAAGACACGTCTCGGACCTTGTTGCCAAAGTCGATGGGCGTCTCGAAAAAACTCAGACCGATATCGCTCTCGTACTCGGAGTAGAATGCGGTGAAGCGACCGAAGAGCGCCGGGGTGAAAACGCGCTTCCAGCGTCCGCTCACGGCCCGGTTGCCCCAGCGAATGTTAAAGTAGGTCTCGGCGTCGGGGTCGAGGGCAAAGTCGAGCAGGTCGCGGCCCCAGTAGGCGCTCAGGACCATGGTGTCGGCATCGCCGAACGTGCGGTGTACCTTGAAGTTTAGGTCGTAAAAATAATAGTCGGGCACATCGATGCCGTTGCGACGCACTGCCGCCAGAACCGGGTCGAGGTAGGTGCGTCGGCCGGCTAGCAGCCACGATCCGTTTTCTATGGGGCCTTCGGTCAGCAGCCGGCCAGAGATCAGGCTGATGCCGCCGCGCCCGCTGATGCGGCGTCGGTTGCCTTCGATGTTCTGCACGTCGAGCACGGCGCCGAGATTGCCCCCATACTGAGCGGGATAAGCGCCTTTGTAAAACGTGATGTCCTTGATGGCATCCGGATTAAAGGTCGAGAAGAAACCAAAGGCGTGCGCCGGATTGTAGAGCGGAACCTGGTCGAGCAGGATGCGCGTCTGGTCGGGGCCCCCTCCGCGCACGTAGAGCCCGCTGCTGATGTCGGAGGCCGACTGCACGCCGGGCAGCAGCTGTAAACTGCGCAGGAGATCGGGTTCGCCGACGGCGGGCAGGCGCTCGAGCGTCTTGGCCTGCAGCGCGGTAACGCTGGCCTGTTGGCGCAGCTCGTCCTGCAGGCGGTCGGCCGTAACCACCGTTTCTTCCTCGATGCGGATCAATTCGTTTTGCAGCTCTATATCGAGTCGGAGCTGCTGTCCCTCAGCAAATTCTACGGTGTCGCGCTGCACGCGGTAGCCGATGTAGGAGATCGTCAGCGCGTGGCGCCCGGCCGGTACGTTTTGCACGGCGTAGTAGCCGTCTGCGTTGCTGAGGGCACCCAGCCGCAGGCTGTCAAAGGAAACGGTTGCGTTGGGTAGATTCTCACCGTCTTCGGCATCGCGCACAAAGCCGCTGAGGGTGGCAGCAAAGGACGATTGGGACAGCGAAAAGAGAATGCAGAGGAGTATGTAAAACGGGCGCATCAGGCGGCGCTAAGCCTGATGGCTGAGAGCGTCGGCCGCAGCTGCGCAAATCCGTCTATGTAAATGGCATTGATGCGCTGTAACTGAGCGCGGCACTGTGCGGCGCCTGCTCCACCAGCTAGAATGATGGCACCGCTGCCCAAGCGCTCGCGCAGCTGGTGCAACTGCTCCGCAAGGACCTCGGCGTCAATAGAGTAAACAATGCTTAGCGCAACGACGCGCGCGCGCTGCTGAGAGGCGGCCGCTGCAATGTCGTCTGCCGCAATATTGCTGCCGAGATAGGTGGTGCGCCAGCCCTCTGTAGCGGCCAGCGTGGCAACAAATAGAGCGCCCAGCTCGTGCATCTGGCCGAGCGGGGTGGTTACTAGCAGATGCGGTGCGTCGTCAGGAACGCGCAGTGCAGATCGGATGGTGTCGATGAACGAGCGCACGACAACGGAGGCCAGGTGCTCGCTGGCAATGCGCAGCGAGCCGTCTCTCCAGCGCTGCCCTATGGTCGCCATAAGCGGCTCAATGACGTGCGAAATAAGGCTGTTGTGATCGAACTGCAGCGCGGCGCGGCGCAGTTCACCCTCCAAGGCCTGCGAGTCGAGCCGCTGAACGGCTTCCATGCAGCGCTCTACGATGGCTTCGGAGGACGTGCTCGAACCAACTGTATCAAGCGGTGCTGGTGCCCCGGTGGGGGACGGACTGACGGCTGGCTGGGAACCCTCTTCTACAAGCGAGCGCAGCTGCTCATCCGATAGGTGGGCGATCTGACCGATAGAGTGTCCGGCTCGGGTCGACTGGCCCAGTAGTCGGAGGCGCTCTATATGGCCTTCGCTGTACTGGCGTCTACCGCTGGCCGTGCGCTGGGGAGAAATGGCCGCATAGCGCTTCTCCCAAATGCGGATAACGTGTGCCGTGAGCCCCGATCGCTGCGACGCGAGCTTTATAGAGTAGGTGATTGAATTGTCCACAATGGGAATATATCGGATGTATCCCGTTCGTCAACGCGATTAATTGCAGTGGTTAAATGGTGTAACGCAATTAAAAATAGCCATATAAAAATCGGCAACTAGAGCAAGAAAGCGTGCAAGAAGGCCGCATTGGCTACCAGCGGGGCCGGGGCGATGACGACGATATACATGTACAGCCGCTGCAGGCGTCGATCCCAGTGGCGTGGCTCTATTAGCAGGGCAAGGCCTTGGATAAGGAAGTACGCTGCCATGGGGCCGAAGTAGATCGGGTGGCCCATGAGATAGTGTGGGACGGTCAGAATTAGCTCGTGCCAAATGCCCGAGGCGATAAAGGCGGCCAGCAGACCGAGGCGAGGGTAGCGCATAAGGGGAGAAAAAAATATGTGGCGCAGCCACTCGCCGACCCAGCGGTTCCAGCAGCTGCCCCAAAAATGGGCCAGTGAACGAGCGAGCAGGGGGCTGTTGTGAACAGGGCAGATAAGGCGTCCGCTGCTGAGAAAAATAAGGCGGAAAACAGCCCCCATGGTTTCGGTCAGCACATAAAAGGCCGGGAAGGCCATATAGGCCCGCACGAAGGGAGGCGGTGCATAGCGACTGACGATATGCCAATAGAGGGCGTAGGTGCACAGGGATATGAGCAGCCACTGCAGGGCCGTGCGTCCGGCAAAGATAAAATGGCCGCTTTGCAGCGCAGGGCTACGCAGCCAAGAGCGCGGCGAATAGAAGGGCGCGAGAATATAGAAGGCAACTTTTTGCGGTATGGGCAATCGGTAGAGGATGCCGCCGATTACTTTGAGCGGTATACCCACCAGAAAATAGGCGGCTGCAAAAGCGAGCGCCCCTCCGATGCTGGGGGCAATGGGTAGGTGAGCGGTTTCCATGGGGCTTAAATAAACGCAAAAACGGCGCACAGAGAAACCGCCGCAGTTGGACATAAAAAAAACCGCCGGCGCAATGCCATGTGCGCCGGCGGTTTTTGCGATGAAGATAGAAGGTACTGCTTTAGCGGGTCGCCTCGCTCTTGACTGCGCCCCACGAGTTGCTCTCGACAGCCGTCGGACCAGCCGGCGGCAAAATAACGGAGTCGATAACGTGGATGACGCCATTGCTGGCCAAGATGTCAACGGCCGTAACGTTGGCGTTGTCTACCATTACGCCAGCGTCAGAGACCATGATCGTCACGGATGCACCGTTAACCGTGGCAGCCGAGTTGAGGGTTACAACCTGATCGGAAGTGACGGAACCGGCGACGACGTGATACAGCAGAATGGCGATGAGCTGATCCTTGTTTTCCGGCAGAAGCAGCGACTCAACGGTGCCTTCGGGCAGTTTGGCAAAGGCTTCGTCCGTCGGTGCGAAAACGGTGAAGGGGCCATCGCCCTTCAGGACATCAACGAGGTCTGCTGCAGTGAGGGCGGCAGCAAGCGTGTTAAAGACGCCTGCTTCGACGGCTGTATCTACAATGTCCTTGTCGCTCTGAGCGCTGGCGGTGTTAGCCGAGAAGCATAGGCCAACGATGGCCATGGCGGTAAGGGCAAAGCGTGCGATTTTCATGACAAGTCTCCAAAGTTATGCGCCTGAAGGCGCGTTGTGTGATTCGCTTGTCATGATTATATCGACAGTCTACTATTTGTCAATGTTTCGTCTAGAAAAAAATCAAGATGCGGCAATTTTTTGCAGCATCTGGGCCAGGAGGGCCAAATTCTCCATGCGGTGGGCGCCCAGTTCCTCAATTGTTTCTTGGTAATGGGCTGCAACGCGACCGCCAATAAGTAGAGGAGTGTCAGGTAGGGCCTGTCGGAGTTTGGCCAGTTCGCCGCGCAGCAGGGCATCGTCTCCAGGGAATATAATGCTTAGGGCAACCGCTTTTGCCCCGTGGGTCTGAGCAGCGGCGGCAATTTCTTCGGCGGGCAAGTTGGGGCCCAAATACAGTGTGTTCCAGCCCGCACTCTGTGCTGTCAGGCTGGCTAGTAATGCCCCGATTTCGTGCCACTGTCCGGCCGGTGTTGTGCTTATGAATAGAGGGGCATTGGCTGGGGCGCGATTGCTCGAGTGCAGGGTGCCGAGAAACGTTCGGACAATCGAGGTAGCTAGGTGTTCGTCGGCAACCCGCAGGTCGCCGCTGCTCCACATATCCCCGACGCTTCGCATGAGTGGGTCGATTACGTCGACCAGCAGGCGATTGCGCCCCATGGCGACTTCGGCCGTCATGAGCTCACGCGTCAGTGCATGGCCATCCATAGCCGACACGGCGCGAAGGCAGCGCTGCACGAAGTCGTGCGGATCGCTCTCTTGCGGCGGCGTTTGTAGAGGAGGCTGTTCCTGTGGGGGCGGGCTGAATGCGGGCTCGGCTACTAGCGCGCTTAAGTCGGCATCCGACAGATTGGCAATGTTCCCTATGCTATGGCCCTGTTGCGTCGCTCTGTGCAGGTTGGTCAAGCGTTCGATATCTGCGGCCGAATACAGTCTGCGATTGGTCGTGGTGCGCTCTGGTTCCACGGCGCTATAGCGTTTCTCCCATACGCGAATTGCGTGCGGGCTCAGCCCGGTTCGCTGTGCAACCACTTTCATGGTGTAACATTTTTCGTTTGTCATACCCCCTTAATATGAATAGGCCGATAGTTTGTCAAATAAAAAACCGCAAAAAACATGAATAAAACATTGACAAAACATAGACATTTTCTTATGTTGTCTATGTAAAGAGGCCATTCAAAAGATCTGTCCAATTTATTAGGAGGCACGCCATGCGTGACGTTGAAAAGAACAAGAAAGGCGGAAATAGCAGCGACATACTGGATGTTTACTGGGAAGAGATAAAAAACAACCAGCCGCTGAAACGACAGGAAGAGATCGAGCTGTTCGCGCGCATCCGCCGTGGGGACAAAGAGGCTTTAGAGACTCTTATCAACGCCAATCTGCGCTTTGTCGTCAGCGTCGCGCGCGAATATTGTCCCCAGGACGGTCCCCTGCTCATGGATCTGATTGCCGAGGGGAATATGGGGCTCATCCGCGCCGTCAATAAATTCGACGAGACGCGTGGATTCAAATTCATCACCTACGCCGTGTGGTGGATTCGCCAGGCTATTCTCAAGGCGCTGCCCCGCGATTTTCGCGCCGCGCGTCTACCCATGAGTCACATACACGATCAGCACGCTGTCGAGCGCGAAACGGCCAATTTGAGCCAGGTGTTGGGACGCCAGCCCACGCTGTATGAAATTTCCGACTGCATGGATATGACCTCGGACCGCCTGCGCAACGCAATGGAAGCGGGTCTACAGGATATGTCGCTCGACGCGCCGCTCTTTGACGGCGAGGATACCCCAACGCTCGAGGCGTTCGCCATGGGTGGAGACGATGTGGTCATTGACCAAGAAGAGCTGGTCGAAGTGCTCGGTGAGAGCCTGCGCAAGCTCGAACCGCGCGAGATGCAAATTATCAACGAATATTTTGGCCTGGAAGGCGGCAGCTGCAAGACGCTAGAGGAAATTGGCAGCGAGATGGGTGTAACGCGCGAGCGCGTTCGCCAACTGCGCAATCGCGCTCTGCAGAAGATGCGCGGCCATCTGGAAGAGCTGGAATTCGAAGTATCTGTAAACTAATTCGAGCTCAATTCAATTGAAAGGTCTACTCGCAGGGATCTTAAGCGTTGTCGTCCTCTGCGTTGCTGGAGCTATCATTGCACAGGAGAAGGGTGCCGTGACGTATCAAGAAGCCCTGCAGCGCACGGCGCTCGTCGCCGAGGGAGCACCGCAGCCCGGCAGCGAAGAAGAGGCGCGCGCCATAGCGGCATTCACCGAATTTGTTCGTCAGATGCGCGTTGAGACAATTGCAGCCAACGCGCGTCAGGTCTATGCCAAAGACGCCTACTTCAACGATACCGTCAAAGAACTCGAAGGCAGCGAAGCAATTGCCGAATATTTGGCCGAGAGTCTCGAGGCGACCGAGGAAGTCAATGTTGAAGTAGTCGACGTAGCGCGTTCCGGCGTCGACTACTACTACCGCTGGGTCATGGACATTAAGTTCCGAAATCTCAACGGTGGTAATTGGGCGCGTTCAGAAGGCATGAGCCAGATTCGCTTTAACGGCGAGGGGCGCGTCGTTCTGCACCGCGACTTTTGGGATGCTGCGGGCGGCCTGTTCGCCTACATGCCCGTTGTTGGCTCGCTCATAAAGTGGATTAAGGGGCGCATTTGACACGGCCCTGTGCCATCGTCTGGTTGCGTCGCGATCTTCGCCTGAGTGACCATGCCGGCCTGGCGGAGGCCGCGGCTGATGGGCAGGCGGTCGCACCTGTATTTATCGATGATCCCGAAGAACAAGGGCCGTGGCCACAGGGCGCGGCCAGCCGCTGGTGGTTGCACCACTCGCTCGAATCACTGGACGCCGATCTGCGTGCACGCGGTAGCCAGCTGTTGCTGCGCCAGGGGCGCGCGGCCGAGGTGCTGGTCGATCTAGCGCGCGACCTCGATGCCGACAAGGTCTACTTTCAGCGGCGCAGCGAGCCGGCCGCGCGCACGAACGAGGCATGGGTTGAGCGCGCGCTCTCGTTGGAATCCATTGGAGCGCATCCGAGCGATGGAGCGCTGCTCTTTGTGCCGCATTCCATAGCGACCGGGCAGGGCAATCCGTATCAGGTCTTCACCCCCTTTTGGAAGCGCTGTCTGCAGGAAGGGCTCGACGGCCGCCTCGTGCAGGTGCCATCGCGCTTGCCGGCGCCGCCGCGCTGGCCGCAGTCGCTCTCCATCAGCGAGCTGGGCCTGCTGCCTTCGATTGATTGGGCAAGCGGCTTGCGTGCAGAATGGCAGCCGGGTGAAGCGGGGGCACAGAAGCTATTACGGGATTTTGTCGAAGGCATCGTCGACCGCTACGGTGAAGGGCGCGACTGCCCGTCGCAGCGCTGGACGTCGCGACTGTCGCCCCATCTGCACTTTGGCGAGGTCAGCCCGCGCCAAGCAGTGGCTGCCCTGCGCGACGTAGCCGGCGACGGCGCTGCTGCTTTTTTGCGCGAACTGGGCTGGCGCGAATTCTCCCACCACTTGCTCTATCACTTTCCGAATTTGGATGCCGAGCCACTGCGCGCGCAGTTTGCCGGTTTTCCCTGGTGCGAAGACCCGGATGGTCTGCGGGCCTGGCAGAGCGGCCATACCGGCTATCCGCTGGTCGATGCGGGGATGCGCCAGCTGTGGCAGACGGGATGGATGCACAATCGCGTGCGCATGGTCGCTGCGTCGTTTCTGGTAAAAGACCTGTTGATAGACTGGCGTCGAGGGGCCGAGTGGTTCTGGGATACGCTGGTCGATGCCGATCTAGCGAACAACAGTATGGGCTGGCAGTGGGTGGCTGGCTGCGGTGCCGATGCGGCGCCGTTTTTTCGCATTTTCAACCCCGTTACGCAGGGCGAGAAATTCGATCGGGACGGGGCGTACGTCCGCCGCTGGGTGCCCGAGTTGGCTCAGCTGCCGTCGCGCTATATTCACGCCCCGTGGCGCGCGCCAGACCACGTGCTGCGCACGGCCGGCGTGCTGTTGGGCGACACCTATCCGGAGCCCGTTGTCGACCACGCCTTTGCGCGTGACCGCGCGCTGGCTGCGCTGCAAAAGAGCAAGGGCTAGGGCGTGCTGCTCCTGCTGCACGCGGCGGCCACCTGCTATATGTGTGGGGTCATATGGTTTGTGCAGTTGGTGCACTATCCGCTTTTTGCCGGTGTCGAACGGGGTGGTTTTATCGCCTACCAGCGCGAGCACGTGCGGCGCACCGGATGGGTTGTCGGGCCGGCGATGCTGGCAGAGGGGGCGTCGGCGCTGGCGCTGTGCCTGATGCTGCCCAATGCGCTATCGCCGCTGGTGGCCTGGGGCGGCCTGGCCCTGCTGGCCGCCATATGGCTGTCGACTTTTCTTTGGCAGGTTCCCTGCCACAACGCGCTGCTCGACGGCTTCGACCAAGAGCGGCACGCCTGGTTGGTGCGCAGCAACTGGCTGCGCACGGCACTGTGGAGTGTGCGTGCCGTGCTGGCCCTCTATGCCCTCGCCTTTTTAAACCCGTCGCTTCAGCTGTCGTACTAGTCGTCGGCGACGCCGCTGCGCTTGGCCATACAGTAGTGCGATACCCACCATTCTTGCCCTTCGGCATAGCCAAAAAGCTCTTCACAGGACATAAAGAAAATGCGCCAGCGTTGGCACCAAACCGCGCTGTTGGCCGCGCCGTAGGTCTCGGCAAAGAGCGCGTCAATCGCGTCGCGCTGCGCGTCTAGTTTTTCCAGCCAGTGCCGCGCCGTCCGCGCGTAGTGGCTGCCGCTGACCCGCCAGTGTCCCTGCAGAAAGAAGTCCTCTTGCAGATAGTGTAGGAGGTCGTCGCTGGGCATCATACCCCCGGTAAAGAAGTACTTGCTCATCCAGTCGTCGTCGTTCTTTACCTCAAACAGATAGGGGTGGCGGCTGTGGACGAAGATGTGAATAAAGAGCTTGCCGTCGTCGCGCAGCCAGCCGGCCACGCGTTTGAGCATGGCGCGGTAGTTGCGCAGGTGCTCAAACATCTCTACCGAGACGACGCGATCGTAGGAGCCTTCGGCGGCAAACTCGTTCATATCGCAGGTGATGACGCGCACGTTGTCCAATCCGCGCTCGGCGCAGCGCGCCTCGATAAAGCGGCGCTGCGGTGCCGAGTTGGAAACGGCGGTTATGCGGCTGGCTGGATAGCGCTCGGCCATCCACAGCGTGAGCGAACCCCAGCCACAGCCCAGTTCGAGCACGTCCATGCCGTCGGCCAGCTCGGCGCGCTCGCCGTAGAGTTCGAGCATGGCCGCTTCGGCCTCGTCGAGCGTCTCGCGCCCCGTTGGATAATAGCATGCGCTGTATTTGAGATGTCGCCCAAGAACCTTTTCAAAAAAGGCCGGCGGCAGTTCGTAGTGCTGTTCGTTGGCTTCCTGTGTGTGGACGGCGATTGGGCTCTCGTCCATGGTCTCTATAAAGCGGCGCAGGTGCTGCGTGCGCCCCTGGCAATCGCCGGGGTCGATTTCGCGAATGCGATTGCGCAACAAGGAGCGGATGCCCGTGCGAATCAGCGCGTCGGGCACTAGGCCGCGCTCGGCCCATTGCAGTGCGTTTTTCATGGCGAGACCTCTCGTGTGTGGGCATCTGTCGGCCGCGGTGCAGGTGCTTTGGGAAAAAAGGGAAAGAAGGCATGCGTTCGCTGCTGGTAGGCGCGGTATTCATCTCCGCGGCTCTGTAGGGAACGCTTTTCGGCGTAGGGAATGCCGGTGACGGAAAAGAGCAAGTAGAGCATGAGAGCGGGGGCCAGCAGGCTGAGCCAGCCCCAGGCATAGGGAATGGCCCAGGCGCTATAGGCAAACCAGTGCAGCCATTCAAAAAAGTAGTTCGGATGGCGTGAGTAGCGCCACAGACCCTGGTCGCAGGTGCGGCCTGCGTTGTCCGGGTTGTGGCGGAAGCGCGCCAATTGGGCATCGGCGATGCTTTCGCCGACCGTGGCGACCAGCCAGATGCCGATGCCCAATGCGTCGAGCGCTCCCAGCGGCTTGGGGTTGGCTGCACCGAGCAGAATGGGTAGCGAGAAAAAGGCGATTAGCAGCGCCTGTGCCTGATAGAGCAGCAGAAAGTTGCGCTGCGCGCGCGGGCCCCACTGCTGGCGCAGCATGGCGTAGCGCCCGTCTTCGAAAGCGCCGCGGCGCGCGTGGAGATGCCAAGTCAGGCGCAGGGACCACAGGGCGGCCAGTGCGCCGACCAGCAGGCGCCGCTGCGGGTCTCCGTCGCTCTGCCAGGCCACGTAGAGTGCCATTAGGCCAATGCCACCGGACCAGCCCATATCGACCGGCGTAGCGTCCAGCGTGTGCCGCTGGTGGGCATAGAGCACGCCCATCAGCAGCGCTGCGCCGAGCAGGCCGTGCCACAGCAGGTGGAGATTGTATGCTTCCATTGCGCGGCAGAGAGGGGCTCAGGCGAATTCGGCGTGGCGGCGGTTCTGCGGTTTGGCCAGCAGAATCTGTGAGTCGCCAATATAGCGCTCGGCAAAGCCCGCTTCGCAGTAGCAGAAATAGAACGCCCACATGCGAATAAATTCCTCGTTAAACCCTTGCGCTCGCACCTGGTCTATCTGCTCAAAAAAGCGCTCGCGCCAGGTGCGCAGGGTGCGCGCATAGTGCGGACCAATATCGCGCAGGTCGACGATGCGCAGATCCGTTTCGCGCGCCAGCGACTGCGCCATGGCCGTAACCGACGGTATGCAGGAACCGGGGAATATATAGCGTTTGATAAAGTCGACGGTGCGCGTGTGCGCCTCGAAAAACCAATCGCCAATGGTAATGGCCTGCAGCAGCATAAGTCCGTCGGGCTTGAGCAGGCGGCCGCACTGGCGAAAGTAGTCGTCGTAGTAGTGGTGACCGACGGCTTCGATCATTTCGATGGATACGAGCTTGTCATACTGGCCCTGTAGGTCGCGGTAATCGGATAGCAGCACCTCTATCTGGTCGGAGAGCCCGGCTTCGGCAATGCGCTCGACGGCCAGTTTGTGCTGCTCTTGCGAAATGGTCGTCGTGGTGATGCGGCAGCCGTAGTTCTTGGCTGCGTGCAGGGCAAATCCGCCCCAGCCCGTGCCGATTTCCAGCAGGTGGTCGTTCGGCCCGAGCTCGAGCAGTTGGCAAATGCGTTCGACCTTGTGGTGCGAAGCCTCTTCTAGCGTGCTCTGCGGCGTGGGGAAAATGGCCGACGAATACATGAGATTTTCGTCGAGGAAGAGGCGGAAAAATTCGTTGCCGAGATCGTAGTGCGCGGCAATATTGCGGCGGCTGTTGGTCGTGGTGTTGCGGTGCAGGACGTGAAATAGGTGGTGGGCCGGTTTGGCCAGCCAGCCCCAGCCGCGCTCCATCTTATCGCGCGCTTCGCCGTTTTGCACGACGATGCGGCACAGCGCGGTCAGATCGTCCGTTTCCCACAGGCCATCTATATATGCTTCGGAAGCGCCGAGGCTACCGCCCAGCGCCATGTAGCGGTAAAAGCGCGGGTCGCACACGCGCAGACGGGCGCACAGCGGATCGTCCTTGCGGCCGAATTCGAGGGTTTGTTCACCGTCCTCGACGATAAGATAGCCTTTTGTGAAGCGCGCCAGCTTGGCCAATACCAATCGTCGGGCCCACGCGTTGGGAAGAGTGGTGGGCTGCGGGCGGGCTGCTTTCGGCGTAGTGTCCAGCGTCGTTTGGCTCATAGTACACCTCTACTCGGCGATGGATGGATGGGGATAAAAGGGGATGCGCTTCAACCACAGGCGCAGTGCCTGCCAGTATATGGCGCCGGTGACGCGCGCCGTCATCAGCGGGTACTGGGCCAGCACGCGCGCCAGCGTGCCCGCGCTAATTTCCGTGCGCTGAAGATTCATCGTCGCGTCAAAGAGCGCCGCATCGCGCTCGCGGCTTTGCATGTGCACGCTCAGCTGATGAGTGGGGGCAACAAAGTGCCAGGTATAGTGCTGTTCCATGCCCATAAAGGGCGAGACGTGAAAGGCCTTGTCGAATTGATAGCGCTTCTTGCTGTCCCTGCCCTCGTTGCGCGTTTCGTCCAGCACATAGGCGTGCTGTTCGCCCCAGGGCGTGTTGTTGATCTCGGCAATGATGGCCTCGAGCGCACCGTTTTCGCCGTAGCAGTAGTAGAAGCTGACGGGATTGAAGCGGTAGCCGAAGTAGCGCATGTGAGTCAGTAGGCGCACCGGGCCGAGGGGGCGCCGGCCGCAGTCGGCTTCTACCAGGTCGCGGGCGCTCTCCTGCAGAGGCTGGTGCGGATCGCCGATGTGATCGGTGCGACGAAACTGGGCGACG
Organism: Gemmatimonadota bacterium; assembly: GCA_038128265.1. GTDB lineage: Bacteria > Latescibacterota > UBA2968 > UBA8231 > UBA8231. The sequence goes on along the minus strand of JAYPJE010000019.1, from coordinate 8,999 downwards.
TTGGTTCCGCTTGCCGACCACAGGTGGTAGCGGTCAAAGAGGTGCGGCAATTCGTCCAGATCGAGGTACATCATAAATAGGCGATAGGTGAAGGCGTGTTCGACGGGAAGAAAGCGACGATGGCGCACGCGCCCTTCGAAAATGCAGCTATGCACGCGCGCTCACTCCTCGCTCTATGGCTTCGGCCACCTCAATGCCCGAGCGCGCGCCGTCTTCGTGAAAGCCGTAGCCCCAGTAGGCGCCGCAGTAGTGCGTGCGCTGCACGCCGCTGATCTCGCCGCGTCGCTTCTGTGCGTCCAACGCGGGCAGATCGTATATCGGGTGGTGGTAGGTCATGCGCTGCACGACGTGGCGCTCGTCAATTTCGTCCTGGCGGTTGAGGCTGACGCAGAAGGGCTGCCGGCTGCTCAAGCTCTGTAGAATATTCATGTTGTAGGTCCCGGTGGGCGTGCTCGATCCGGCCGCGGGAAGATAATAGTTCCAGCTGGCCCAGGCGCGCCTTTTCTTAGGCAGCAGGGCGGCGTCGGTATGCAGGACCGTCTCGTTTTGCTGGTAGCGAATGGCGCCTAGGATAGCGCGTTCCTGCTCCGTTGGGTCGGCCAGCAGGCGCAGGGCCTGATCGCTGTGGGTAGCGATAATGACCTCGTCAAAGCGCTGGGCGGGCTGTCCGGCTATCTCGACGTCGACGCCGTCGGAGAAGCGACGTATGGAGCGCACAGGAGCGTTAGTGTGAATGCGTTCGGTAAGGGGGGCAGTCAAGGCGCGCACGTACTGGTGCGAACCGCCGCAGACGACGCGCCACTGCGGACGGCCCTTCCACTGCAAAAAGCCGTGGTTGTGAAAAAACTGAGCAAAGGTGCGGGCGGGAAAGTCGAACATGCCGTTGGGCGCAGAAGACCAGATGGCCGCGCCCATGGGAATGATGTGCTGTTCGATAAATTCGCGTCCGAACTGTCCGCGCTCCAAGTATTCGCCCAGCGTCGTGCTGCTGTCCTCGCCCTCGAGCAGTTCGGGTGCCTGGCGATAAAAGCGTACGATTTCGCGCAGCATGCGGTGGAAAGAAGGCCTTAGTAGGTTAGAGCGCTGGGCAAAGATCTTGTTGATGGACGTTCCGTTATATTCGAGGCCGCTGTGCTCACACTGCACGCTAAAACTCATCTCCGTCGGCTGGGTGTCGATGCCCAATTCGCCGAGTAGACGGGTGAAATGCGGATAGTTTTTTTCGTTGTAGACGATAAAGCCAGTGTCGACGGCGTAGGACTGCCCGTCCTGTTCGACATCAATTGTATGGGTGTGACCGCCCACGTAGTCACCCGCTTCGAAAATGCTCAGATCGCAGCTGTGCTGCAGGCGGTGTGCGGCGACCAGCCCCGAAATGCCACTGCCGACGACGGCGATGCGCCGGCGTCCGTTCGAAGCGGAGCCTTCGCTCACGCGGCGTGCTCCTCGGCGCGTGCGTAGACGCGCGCGGGCACCGGGTGCAGATCCCAGATAATGCCGAGCATGGAAAGCAGTCTCAGTCCCAGATAGGTCAGGTCAATTTCCCACCAGTAAAACCCCTGGCGGCTGGCTCCGGGGTAGTAGTGGTGGTTGTTGTGCCAGCCTTCACCAAATGTGATGAGCGCCAGCCAGACGTTGTTGCGGCTGCCCTCGCCGGTTTCAAAGCGGCGCGTGCCAAATTGGTGGGCCAGCGAATTAATGGTGCAGGTGGCGTGGAAGAGCGCAATCGTCGAGATAAAGAAACCCCAGACCAGCATCTGCCAGCCGCTGGTGCCGTATGCGGTCAGCGCTTCGCCGAGGAAGTACATGCCTACAGCCAGCGCGATGGGTACTAAAAAGTCGAAGCGGTTGAGAAAGCGCAGTTCCGGGTAGCGGGCCAAGTCGGGCACGGCGTCGAGATCGGTTGCAAAGTTCTCGCGCGAAGTAATCCACAGCACGTGGCTCCATACAAAGCCGTGCTGGTGAGGCGAGTGGGGATCGCCGGGCTGGTCGGAGTGGCGGTGATGGTGGCGATGGTGGGCAGCCCACCACAGCGGTCCACGCTGCAGGGCGCTGTTTCCCAATAGCGCAAAGACAAACTGCGCTGCGCGTGAAGTGGAAAACGTGCGGTGCGAAAAGTAGCGGTGATAAAAGCCGGTGATGGCAAACATGCGCACCGCGTAGGCGGCCACGGCTACGCCTAGCGCTAGCGGGCTCCAGCCTACCCAGAAGGCGGCGAGGCAAACCAGATGGACAAGACCAAAGGGCACGACGCGCAGCCAGTCGCTGCCGTTGCGCGTCAGAAATTCATCGCGGTAGCTCGCCTCGGAATCGAACCAACGCAGCAGGCTGCCCAGTTTGTTGCGGGGTTGGGACAAACGTGTGCTCATAGCCGTTTTTTTAGTTAAAAAAGTATAATATTAGCCGAATGAGGATAATGAGATTGGCGCCAAAGTCAAGTCGGCGTGCGCGCATGGGGGAGTATGGCCGCAGTCGTAATTGTGTTTTTACACAAAGAGAGTTAATTCTCCTCTATGGGAAATGGAAATGGACTAAAGATTCTGCTAACCGGCGCTAGCGGTTACGTCGGTGGACGGCTGCTGCCCGTGCTCGAAGAAGCAGGCTACGCGCTGCGCTGCATGACGCGTCGCCCGGACGAACTGCGCGCACGCGTGGCGGCTACGACCGAAGTGTGCAAGGGCGACGTCCTGCAAGAGAGCACGTTGGTGGAGGCGCTGAACGGAATCGATGTGGCGTTCTACATGGTGCATTCGATGGGGGCAGAGAGCGATTTCTCCAGCGAAGATCGCATCGCAGCGGAAAACTTTGCGCGCGCAGCCGAGTCGGCCGGCGTGCGGCGCATCGTCTACCTGGGCGGCTTGGGAGACGAAGAATACGTCGATTCGGCGCACTTGCGCAGCCGCCATGAGGTGGGACGTATCTTGCGCGAGTCCGGCGTGCAGACGCTCGAGCTTCGCGCGTCGATAATCATTGGCTCTGGCTCGCTGTCTTTTGAAATGATTCGCAATTTGGTCAACCGCCTGCCGATGATGGTGACGCCGCGCTGGGTATATTCACTCGCTCAGCCTATCGCGATCGAAGACGTACTGCGCTACCTCGTCGAATCCATTGAAGTGGCGCTAGACGGGAGTCAGGTGGTCGAAATCGGCGGCGCCGATCAAGTTGCCTACATCGACATCATGCGCGAGTTTGCGCGCCAGCGCGGCATGCGTCGACTGATCATACCGCTGCCCGTTCTAACGCCGCACCTGTCGAGTTTGTGGTTGGGACTCATAACGCCGCTCTATGCGCGCGTGGGGCGCAAGCTCATCGATAGCGTGCGACACGATACGGTCGTGCGGTCCGACCGCGCCAGGGCGCTGTTTACCATCCAGCCGATGGGAATGCGCGAGGCGATTGAGCGCGCCCTCAAAAACGAGGAGCGCGACTTTGCGCAAACGCGCTGGTCGGACGCGCTGTCTTCGGCCGGCACGGAGCCCAACTGGGGCGGCATCCAATTTGGCTCGCGCCTGGTCGACTCGCGCTCGGAGCAGGTGTCCTGTTCGGCGAGTGCTGCGTTCGCTCCCATTCGCCGCATCGGCGGGCAGGCCGGCTGGTACTACGGCAATGTGCTGTGGCGCCTGCGCGGGTTTATCGACCTATTAGTGGGTGGGCCGGGGATGCGCCGCGGTCGCCGCGACCCGGAGCACGTGCTGCCGGGTGATGCGCTCGATTTTTGGCGCGTAGAAGAGGTCGAAGGAAATCACCTGCTGCGCCTGCGCGCCGAGATGAAGCTGCCGGGGCGCGCTTGGCTGCAGTTTGAAGTCGAAGAAGGCGACGGTGGATGCATTGTGCGCCAGACGGCCGTATTCGATCCGCTCGGGCTGTTTGGCTTGCTCTATTGGTACGGTATCTATCCCGTGCACGTGCTGGTATTTCGCGGCATGCTGCGCGGCGTCGTTCGCTCGATCGGCGCGTCGGAAAGCCGCCCCGTTGCCTAGCGCGGCGACCGCCGTTTTACTACAGGCGTTCTACGCGCACCTGGCCGCTCGCCAACTCTTCCATTAGCTCATCGTACTCGCCGCGGTCTAGCGGGCACTGCACGACTTTTTTGCGCACGCCCGCCAGCACGATGGCGTTGATCAATTCCAACGTGTGTAGCGCACTGGCGCCGTCCGTTATCGGCTGCCCGCCGTCTAAACAGGCGTCGATAAAGCTGTCGAGCAGGGAAGGCGCCTGCGCGTCGCGGCAGTCGACATCGCGCCACTGCGGTTCGGGCTGGGCCGTCATGCGCTCCTCTTCGGCGATGATCTGGGCGATGGGGCGATCGTACAGGCCCAACTGAAAGCGCTCTGGCACCTGCACGTTGGCGTTGATGGTGTCCTCTATGCGAATAGCGCCTAGCTCGCCGGCGATATGCCGCAGGTTGAGGCGGTGACTGTAGGTGCTCAACTGCACGTTGGCCAGCGCGCCACTGTCAAAGCGGATCGTAGCCATGGCCGTATCCTCTACCTCGTGGCGATGGCCGCGGTTGCCAATAATCGCCGAGACTTCCGTCGCTGGACCAAAGAGCCAGCACAGCAGATCTAGGTCATGGCTGGTCTGGTTCATCAGCACGCCCCCTCCGGCATGGCGCCACGTCGAGCGCCAGACATCGCGCCCGTAATAGGACTCCGGTCGATTTTCCAACCACTGCCATAGCACGCGCTGGACGCTGCCCAACTGCGGCAGCAGCTCCTTGAGCTTTTGGTTGACGGGGAAGGAGCGGTAGTTGTGTCCGACGGCCAGCACCTTGCCGCGGGCGGCTGCTTCGGCCACCATTGCATCGGCTTCGGAGACGCGAATGGCGATGGGCTTTTCGACGAATACGTGGCAATCGGCGCGCAGGGCATCCAGGCTCATGGGTGCGTGTAGGTGGTGGGGCGTGGCAAAGACCACGGCGTCGAGCTCTTTTTCCCCGTCGAGCAGCGCGCGGTAGTCGTCGTAGGCGCGCGCGCCGTGCTCATCGGCGACGCGTCCGGCGTGCTCGGCGTCGATATCGGCTACGGCAACTAGCTTCGCGCGCGCACTTTCGGCCAGTCCCTTCAGGTGCTGGCGCCCAACCCCTTTCAGCCCCACCAGGGCGGTATTCAACTGGCTCATGTCACAGATCCTTTTTACGAGCGCGTGTAAAGCGATACGGAAACAAAGGTCATTACGTTAAAAAACAGCGCCCAAGCGCCGACGTCGATGCTCTGTTTCATCAGGGCGATAAGCCCCTGGGCGCCGCTGCCAAATACCATGGGGAAAAAGGGGCTGAGAAAAAAGATGACGAAGAGCCCAACCACCAATCCGGAGACGGCACCCTGCCGCGTGCCCCACTGCACGTAGAGCATATCGACTGTCATAGGCAGTAGTTGGGTAGAAAAGGCGATGGCCAGCAGGCCCAAGATGACGATCATCCCGAGCGGGTTGCTCTCGCTCTGACGGCTGGCCAGAACGAGAAAGAGCGCAAGGAGCGTGGCGAAGGCAATGATGGCGCGGCCGACCCAGGTGCGTTCGCGCTGGCTAGCCTGCGGACGCAGAAACTGGTCGTAGACGTCGTGGGTTAGCAGCGCCGAGAGGGCGTGTAGGTTGGAATCGGCCGTGCTCATGGCAGCGGCCATAATAGCCACTAGTATGAGCGCAGCGAGTACAGCGCCAAATGGGCCCAGCAAATCGGGTAGGTGGTTTTTGAGGACGACGATGAGAATCTGGTCAAAGGAACCTGGCGTGTGGCCGACGGCTGGGTTGGGTATGAGGGCACCGGCTTCGTTCATGTGGTAGAGGCCGTTTGCATCGACTAGGGGGTAGAGCACCTGTCCGCCGAGGCCGACGAGCATGACGCCAAAGAAAAAGCACAGGGTCAAAACAACGGCAAAGATGAGCGCACTGCGTTTGAGCACCTCGTTTGAACGCGCCGCATAAAAACGCATCCACTGAGCCGGCTGGATCATCGAGCCGAGCGAGGCAAAGGCCGAAGCGGTAAAGAGCATGCCCGGCATCCAGTGTCCGGTCGTGCCCGGCACGCTCAGCGACTTAGGCGGCAGCGTGGCTACGGCTTGGAAAAATGCGACGGGCCCTCCGAGCACAGCTACGGCGCAGCCACCGGCCAGCAGCATGCCGCCAACCAAAAGTCCGCCCTGCACGGCGTCCGTCCAGGCCACCGAGCGCATGCCGCCGATCATGATGTAGAGCATGGTGACAAGGGCCAGCAGCGAAGCACCGACCTCGAAGGCGTCGCGTCCGGGAAAGAGCTGCTCTGACAAGATCCCGCCCGCTTGGATCTGGATAACGACGTAGGGCACGGCGTAAAGCAGGCCGATCAGCGAGACGAGCAGGCGCAGAGCCAGCGGGCTGCCGTAGTGGGCGGAGATCATATCGGCCGGCGTTAGGTAGCCGTTGTCGCGTCCGATGCGGCGGATGCGCGCGCCGAGCAGGTAGATGGCGACGCCTGCTACCGGCACGTTGAGGCTAAAGAGCGAAAAGACAACGCCGTCCCGATAGACCATTCCGGGAGCGCCAAGGAGGGCAAAGGAGCTAAAAAAAGTGGCCATAATCGTCAGCGAAGTGATGACCCAACCCTGCGCTCGCCCCGCCAAGTAGTAGTCGTCTTGATTTTCGTCTCGGCGGCGGCGGTAGCCCTGCAGGCCGAAAAAGAGCAGCAGCGCCAGGTAGAGTCCCAGGACGATGTGTGGTATGGTGCCGAGTCCGTTATCGGGCATCACCCTCTCCTTTCCAATAGCGGCTGTAGGCGCGCAGAATAACTCCGAGCTGCACGGCATACCACAGCAGGCCCCAAACGTATATGGTGGGCAGGCCAAAGGTGGTAAAAGAGGCATCGGTGGCGCTTGGGTCTGGATTGATCAGATAGAGACCCGGCCCAGAGCCCATAATCATGGCCAGAACAAATAGCAGGACGAGCAGGCGTTTCTCAGATGCGGCGTTCACTGATGAGCTCCCTCCGCGCGGGGGTGAATAGGTAAGGGATGGCCCAGTAAATGGGTCAATTGAGCCGTAAAGCGATAGGTGATACCCCAGAGCAGCGGGTTGTTGGGGCCTAGGACATCGATGGCCGGCATGGGGCGAGAAGCACCGCGGTGCTGGGCGACGTGCATGCGCTGGCGCTCGGGATCACACAGCGTGCTTAGAGGGTGCCAGAACGCACGGTGCACTTCGCCGTTGGGCGCGAGTTCGGTGCGGTCGCCAAGGGCGTAGACAAAGGCTGCCACCTGCACGGGCAGCGACGTTCCCTTTAGGTCGTCTAAGCGGCCCACGTAGTGCTCGTCGCTCAGATGTAGGTCAATTTCTTCGCGGGTTTCGCGCTCGGCCGTTTCGCGCAGCGAACGATCGTCCGGTTCTACGCGGCCGCCGGGAAAGGCGATATGCCCCGACCAGGGGTCGCCCTCGGCGCGCATGCGCTCGATATAGAGCAGCTGCACGTCGCCGTCGCTGGGGCAGAGCACGGCGGCAACGGCCGCGTCAGGCGGTGTGTCGAGCAGGTTGGGTGTGCGCTGGTTGATGCGGTGGCGCAGGATATCAATGGGTTGGGTGTGCACCTCAGCGCGCCTCCCCCTGCGATATCGGACGGAGCACCTGGGCCGATGGACAGTATGGGTACATAGGGCATCTCGTCGCCTATAAGGCGTGCGGTTTAGGGTCTACATTGTACACCGCGCCGATGCCTTGGGCAAGAGTGCTTAGGGGGTCTCCTCCTGCTGCAGAGCATTTTGGAGAATTTGCCGTGCCCGTAGTATTTCCTCTGCCTCGCCATAGCGTTCGATATACTCTTCGACCAGGCGTAGAGCACCGCGCGCATCGCCTTGCTCCTGCAGGGACGCAGCCAGACCGTAGTATGCGCCGGGCTTTTGTGGATCAAAGGCAATGCCCATGCGGTAGATGCGCTCCGCGGCGACTGGGTCGCCGTAGCTATCGTGGGTGATATCGCCCATCGTGACGATGTTTTCGTAGCTGGCGTTGGGATCCTCTTCATAGCCGGCAACCATAGCCGAAACCGACTTTTCCATATAGGGTGCGGCTAGGTCTGTGCGCCCTAAATCGTGCAGGCGCTGCGCGCTCAGATAGATGGTATGCCAGTTGAGCTCGATATGTGCCTCGGCCCATTGCAGCAGGCGCACGAGTGCATCGGGCTGTCTCTGCTCTTCGTAGTGCTGCGACAGATAGGCGAAGACCGCGCGGTAATTGCCCAATAGACGCTGGCTGTTCTCGTCTTTGTAGACGTGTGGATCGAGAATGCCGCGCAGTTTGAATACGTCGTAGATCAGCGCCTCGGTGCGCGCTGGGTCGACGGTCTGGTCTTTGGTGGGTGTGAGCGTCAGCGTCATGCCCGTCAGCGTTAGGTAGGCATCGATGCCGATGCGGTTAGAGGTGGGCACCGTCAGGGCAAAGTGAATGGGCCGCTCCCACTCGTTCCACTCGATGAGCTTGAGCACCATGACGTCCTGCACGCGCAGCACGCTGTAGCCGGCGTAATCGCGCATTTCCCACTCCAAGCCGTGGACGTTGAGCGTTTCGGGTTTGGGCCAATAGCGGCGGTAGATATCGACTTCCTGCGTATCGGTTAGCACGGAGTCGATAAATTGGTCGTCGTAGCGGATGTCGAGCTGCGGTTGACGATCGCGCAGCTGCTTGATGTACCAGTTGGTGTTGAGCAGACTCAGGTTGACCACGCGCACGTCGCGGCGCAGTCCCTCGACTTCCTGTAGGTACCATAGCGGAAACGTATCGTTGTCGCCGTTGGTGAAGAGGATGCTGTTGGGGTCGCACGACTCCAGCAGGTTGTGGGCGTAGTCGTAGGCAATATAGTCGCCGGTGCGATCCTGAATGTGGTAGAGTTTGGCAGCAGTGCCCGCCGGCAGCAGCAGACCAAAGAGCGCGGCGGCGGCCAAGGCCAGCGGCGGTAGGCGGTGAACGCGCACGCGAATCAACTCGACGATGGCGACCCAGCCCAGGCCAATCCACAGCGCGTAGGCCAGATACAT
>JAYPJE010000018.1:0-76554 GCA_038128265.1 Gemmatimonadota bacterium | reverse complement strand
GAGGGTAAGTCAGTTTACTACTATGAGCATGGTCAGATAAGAAAAGAAGAATTCTACAAGGATGGGAAACAAGAGGGTAAGTGGACTTGGTATGATAAAGCTGGAAACATAATCGACACTGACATCTATAAAGAGGGTAAATGTGTTGAGATGTGTGATGGAGATGAGGAAGAAGACTAAACTAATTTCCTTCTCTTCTAACCACTCTTTCACTTATAGCTATAAAAGCATAATCGGTATTCACCCATAGACCGACTTATGTTTTCATAGAACTTTATAGAGTGTAGCGAACAGACAAAAAATACCATTCTCCTTCGTCCTACAACCAAGACTCTCTTGCCAATGACATTCTCAAGTAGTGGTTAGGTAATGGTTTCTGATGTGATCTCTCAGCACCTATAGTCGTTTTGCTGGGTCAGCAATCATCCAGATGATGCCTCACCCTCATTCAATTTCCAGCCCGGCAACGAAATATCAAACTTGCGCTCTGGCGCATAAATCTGTTCGCCAGTAGGATAGGGACGGTCTTGAGTTACGATATAAACAGACCCCTCGTACACATAGACAATTTCATCTCGAGCGTCGCCCACCACATCCTCGTTAAATCCATATGCCCACTTGAATGGCAGTCCTTCACATACCGGGCGCACCACCTTTCTGCCTTGCGCATCATAGAAACCGAACGCTTCCTCTGAAGAATAGAGGAACAGCAGTTCCTCGCCGTCGCCAGACCAGTTGACGGGCGGCCCTCCTTGACTGATCGTGTCCGGCTCGAACCGCATCAGCGGATCGCCCTGACCACTCACCAGATTCATGATCCCGTAGTTTTCCCAGCGATTTCCCATCCACATTTCCAAGCCCGGTAAGTCGGGTCGGAAATTCCCCGCATAGATCCCCTGCACATGACCGAACCGGTGGTGCCTCAATAGAGCCCCGGTGCGCGCATCCACTAGGAAAAAACCCGGATCGCTGCCGGCAATCCCTATTTCGGGACCGTTGCTTTCATCTCCGTCTAATTCTCCAAATGCGGCGTGATCGACGTGCCCGGCCCCCCCTGAATCTTCGATGTATTCGGCGCCTTCCATCAGCCACAGCAGGTTGCCATCTCCATCGTACAGCTGATACCCCGGCAGGATCTCATCGCGCCCATCTCCATCTACGTCGTAGAACCACATGTACATCCCATACCACGAGTCGTGTGCATCCTGACGCCACCGCAGATTCAATTGGTCATCGTACGCCCAGATGGAGTACCCGGTTCCCGCGCCGTCGCCGTCTCTCAGGATAAGGTCCTGTGCCTTCTCTGTCTTGCGAATTCGGCACGGCCACAAGGCCCCTAGCTTGTGCAAATACCGGGACACGCTCTCTCCCCGATACCCGCGATACGGTCCGGTCTTTGGCAGTTCGGTCTCTGCTGTCACTTCCCCTGTCCGTCCACTAATCATCTTCAGCAGATCGCCTTCTACCCCGATGAACTCCTCCACGCCGTCCGCATCCAGATCGTGCATTACCTTGTGCTTTGTATGTAAACCCGATGCGGCAGGATACACCTTGTCCCACTGCGTCTCCCCCTCCATATCCACGCACACCACGCGCGGGCCCGCTTCCGTCTCCTGCTGCAGCACGATCTCCTTCTTGCCTGCTCCACGAAAATCTCCCAACCGCACCTGGCAGGGCCAGTATGCGCTGATGTCGATCCGCTTCCACAGCACCGGCTTCGGGTATTTTTCCGATACCTCTGCCACCTCTCGGTCATACGCACTCTGACGGCTTACGTAGGCCGCCCGGGCAGGCTCCGACGCGGTAACCCGTATTCCATGCATCCGGCTACGCGTATTCGTGCGGACGCCTACCTTACCCGTCTGGAACTTGTCGTCATAGGCGACCAAGGCTTGTTGCCCATCCACGTAGCACGCCAACCGCTCTCCTTCGCACACCACCCTCAGGTGATAATACCTGCCGCGGTCTACCCCATTGCGGTGGTCGGCGAGCATGGTCCATGACTCATCTTCCCGGCGATACAGCACGAAGCGGTCATGGCCTTCTATGCCAAAGATATAATAGCGCCGCAGGTCCTGATAGCGCACCATCACGCCTGAGAGGCCCACAATGGCGTGTGGTTCGTCATTATTGGGCTGCGTGAACGCGTTCAACTGTCGAACAGTGGCCTCCATGGTATAGTCGCCCCACAGCGGCTCCCCTGTTATGAGGCATCGGCCCGTTTTGTTGTGATGCTCCAGCACCTGCACATCTCCGTCGCGCACCACCCGATACGAGCTTGCCCGCTTCCCCTGCTTGGGGCCCCATTCCAGCGCATTGTTCCAGCCCTTGAAAACCTGCTCTTCCACGCGCTTATCTGGCTCTCTATAGTCCAGTATTTTGCCCACCGGACATGCTGACAGATCAATCTCTGCCAGCACCGCACTTGACTTGCTGTCTTGGGCCACTTGGTCCCCCTTGCTAACGGATTGTGTAACAGTGGATCTGATTCGAATCAATCTACTGCGATTTTACAGGCGTGCCAGCTTTTTTAATACGTGTAGCGCTCTTCGACAAAGCGCGCGATTTCGCGCACGGTGCGCTCGGTGCCGCCAATAGCATCGTATACGCGCTGGTGCCAGGGCTCGGGGCCCAGGTGCAGACGCCAGGCACGGATGGCTTCTACGTTGCGCGCTCCGCTTGTCTTGAGAGACACTACATACTCTGCCAACACGCGCTGTTCTTCAACATCTTCTAATCTCTTGGTAGCCACCCATTCGGCTATGTGCCAGATGCGTTCGGCCAGATCGACATAGCTGGCTAAGATCGCTGTCTCCAGCCCGTAGGCTTCGGGCAGGTCGGCTGCGCGCTGCGCTGCCTGCGCCAGATGGGCGCGCTTCTCTCTGAATGCGTCCGGCGTGGCGTAGTAGCGAAAGAGGCCTTCGCCCAAATAGGGCCGCTGGCGCTGTTGCACTAGCTCGATCATGCGATTTTGCGAATAGGCGACGGGAAAGTCCGAGTCGTATACGTCAAAGGCGATGGGGCCTACGATTTCGGACCACTCGGCAAAGGCGTCGGGGTTTTGTAGGCCGATGCGCGTGGCCCATGCTACCGCTAGCTGGCGCGTGGTGCGGCCGCGCCGGTTCCACGACCACTCGGCCAGCGCGGCGATATTAAATCCGTCCGTTTCGCGTGCAAAGTGGGCCCAGGCTATCATGCCGTAGGCGCCCTGATAGCCGCGCTCGTGCATTTGTTCTACGTAGTCGTGTACCCGGTGGGCTGCGTGCTGGGGTAGCTTGAACTCCGGCGTGTCGACGTCGCCGTTGACGCCAACGGGCACGTCGTAGCTGGCAATCCAGCGTCCCTGGCCCGCGTAGCGGTCGTAGAGCGGGTTGGCAAAGAGGTCGCGGGGGGCGTGCGTGACGCGCTCGAGCCCCATGGCGCAGGCCCGCTCAATTTTTACTTCGGGCGGGAGTTCGGCCAGCACGCGCCAGTCGCGCTCGAGCGTGGTGGTCGAAAGGAACATGCGGATCTGCAGGTCTGGGTAGGTTTGGCGCGCGCGCTGCCAGGCGCGCACAAAGGCGCGCGCTTCGAGGACGAACTGGCCCTCGGCGGTGCACGCATCGCAGGCGCACTGGCCCGGTCGTTCGCTGAGCCAGCAGCTGATATCGAGCCCGTCTTGGGCGGCAATGGATTCCATCCACTCGCAGAGAATGTCTATGAGCACCGGCTGCGAAGCGCACGGGGCGCGGTGCTGGTTGCCCTCTTTGTGGGCAAAGTAGCGGCCCGTCAGCGCGCTATCGCCGCGGCCGGCCAGCTCTGGGTAGGCCTGGTAGAGGCCGTAGCCGTGCAGGAAGTTGAGGTGCAGAATAAACGGCGAGTAGTTAAAGGCGCGCCGCTGGCTTTCGAGCATGAGATCTCTATCGATCGTCGCCGAGTTGGGCTGGCCGCGCTGCACGGACGCTAGCTGCGTGGTGGCCATCTTGCCAAAATTGAGCTTCATATCGGCCAGCCAGGGAATCCAGTTTTTTTCGTCGGGGAAGTTCCACAGGCCGCGCTCGGCCAGATCGGGCCAGTCGCGTATATGCACCAGCGGTATGAGCACGCGCTCGGCGGTGAGGGTTGCACCCAGCAGCTGGCACAGCGTGGAGGCGCCGTAGTAGAGGCCGCGTCCGTCTAGGGCGCTGACGAGCAAGCGGGTATCGTCGCCGTCTGCTTGCACGATATAGGCCTGTTCAGCATTGGGACACGAGCGCAGAAAGTCGACGTCGACGGACGGAGCGGCTGGGTGCTCTCGGCTATCGATCAGATCCAACGCAATCGTGAAAGCTGCTTCGCCTGCATGTGGACTCGACGGCTGTGCCAGCAGGTCGCGGAGTTGGCTGGCGGCCTGTGCGGCCTGCGGACCAGCTCCATCGTCGACCTCGATGACGACGCGAGCAGGGTGGACTTCTACGCTGCCATCGACCGCTATTTCCTTGGGCAGGGGCAGCAGGTGATTGAGCCACTGTTGATCATTCATGCGCGCTGCTGTCCTTAGAAGAGTCCGCCGATGGAAAAGCCCACGGTGCTGTAAGATTCTTCCTCGATTGTTCGCATAGCGTAATTGAGGTTGAACACGATGCGGGAGCCGGACATGATGGGGTATGCGTAGCCCACGCCCACCAGCATGCCAATGCCCGAGTCGGAGGTCTCGTCTTCTGAATCGCCTTCGATGTCGTAGGAGACGTTGGCTGCAGCCAGGCCGACATCGAGGCGTCCGAATACACCTTGGCCAATTTGGCGCGGGTAGTATTGGGCGCTGGCAGCATAGGTGTAGAGGTTGACCTGCATCCAGTCGTCCTCTCCGTAGTCCAAGCGATCGGCTCCCGCATTGAGTACGAAGCCGGCAAGGGTCTTTTCGCTGAGTGGAATGTAGAGTCCAAAGAGGTCCATGCTTATGCGCGTGCGGTCGATGCCCGGCAGGGCTTCCAATAGGTCGAGCAGGTCGCCGATTTCGCTGGGATAGGTTGTGTTGGCTCCTCCCAAGCCCCAATAGGTGTACCACCTCTCCATTTTGTTCTGCGCGGCTTCGCCGCTGTTTGGGGCGGCGACGAGCGCACAGGTGAGAACGAGTAGATAAGAGCGAATGGTTTTCATAGAAGTCCTCTCCCTTTAATGGCCGTTAACGTGCAGTCATCACGGCCTGTAAGGTAATACATATAGGACAGAGCAGCGATTTTTTGCGACGCTATAGGCGCTGTAGCGGTGTTGCACAGCCGCGGTTGTCCCTATACTTAAACGGCAGTGTGATCTCGTTTAACGCTCATTGTGGACCATGGATATAAAGAGCATTTTCGCGCGCGACAAAAGTCTGACCAGCTTGGCCAAAACCTGCGGGTGAGCGGCTAAAGCCAGTCCGGTCGGACTGGAGAAACTGCTGGCGGGGCTACCTCAGAACAGGGACGCCAATTTACTGGTTGGCTTTGAAACCAGCGACGATGCCGGGGTATATCGGCTCAACGACGAACAGGCTATCGTCGTTACGGCTGACTTTATAACGCCACCGGTAGACGATCCCTTTGTGTTTGGTCAGATAGGTGCCGCCAATTCGCTGAGCGACGTCTACGCCATGGGGGGACGACCGCTCACCTGTCTCAACCTGATCGCCTTTCCGGGGCAGCATCTAGGTGCAGAGGTGCTACACGGAATTGTCGAGGGCGCCCTAAACAAGATAACGGAGGCCGGCGCCGTGCTGGCCGGTGGACATACGACGGAAGACGACGAGCCCAAGTTTGGTCTATCGGTTACCGGTATCGTCCATCCCGAGCGCCACTGGCGCAACAGCGGGGCGCAGGTCGGCGACGTGTTGCTGCTCACCAAGCCAATCGGCAGCGGCGTCTTGTTCAACGCCAATCTGCGCGGCTGGGTTTCGCCGGAGTCGATGCGCGCGTGCATTGATACACTGGTCGCGCTCAACAAGACGGCCTGCGATGTGCTGCAGCGCTTTAGCGTGCACGCGGCGACGGATGTAACGGGCTTTGGCCTGGCCGGTCACGCCTTTGAAATGGCGCGCGGAGCCGATTGTTGTTTTCATATTGCCGCAGCCGATGTGCCCCAATTGCCCGAGGCACTGGCCATGTACGAGCGCGGCGTGAGCACGGGAGTCAATGCCGCCAACCGTGCTCTGGTCGAAGAGAGCATGCGCGTTGCCGATGGGCTGGACGCGGCGCAGCGCGAACTGCTCGTTGATCCGCAGACCAGCGGCGGTCTGCTGGTAGCGCTGCCCGAAGCAGAAGCTGCCGAGGCGTTGGCGGCACTGCGCGAACGCGGTGTGGAAGGGGCGCGCTTGATCGGCACCGTTGAGGAGCGGCGGGACGATTGCCATCTACATTTTCTTTAAATAACACACCCCTTAGCGACACGCTTCGATATAGGCGTCGTCGACGTAGACCGAATTGATGGCCTCTGCTCGCTTGTCTCGGTAGAGGCCTATTTTTAGGTAGTTTCCCGTTTCGTTATACACATTGGATCCATAAAACTTGTAGTCCGTGCCGTTAAAGGGCGTTACCGGTAGCCCATCGGCATACATCTCGATATATCCATCGCCTTCCATTGACCACTTGATCTGAAAGAACACGTCCGACCACGCGCCCTTGCTAGTGGGGAACGAGCCGATTTCGTGCTGTACCTGATCAAAGTCGTGGTAGATTAGGCGACAGCGGCCCTGGTGGTAGAGTATGGAAAGGGGCGGTTTGTGCTCGGGGTAGGTGTCCCAGTCTTCGCCGGCGGCAAAGTCGGGCTGGCTATGGAACTGGCACAGGGCCTGCCAATAGGGCTCTTCCGCGTAGTCTTCTGGAATTTTAAAGCTCCAGCCGTAGATGCGCTCTTCAGCGTAGCTACCCGAGTCGGGACGCACGAGCTCTACGCGGTTGCCGCCGCGCACGATATCGCCGGGATGCAGCGTCAGCTTGGCCGAATGGGCGCCGCGCTGCGGATCGTCATCCGCAACGAGCAGGATGGATGTCGGCCGCGCTCCTTCCAAGCGCCAATGCGTAAAATCACCCTGCTCAAAATTGCCGTTGGCCGTGCGCTCCGTGCTTTCGCTACAGCGTTCGTAGGAAAGTTGGGTAGAACGGCCGGAAAAAAATAGGCGCTCGCTCCACAGCAGGTTTTCAACGCGCTGCGAGTACGTGCGATAATAGCCGTGCATAACGCGCTGGCCCTGCGCGTCGACGTAGAACTGATAGGCGCTGCGCAGGTAGCCGTTGGGCCAGTACTCGACGGCTACCTCGAGCGATGTGGATTGAGGCCCCGTCCCCCTTTCGCCCGAACAGGCTACCAGAACGAGCCATGCGATGTAGAATGCCCTGCGCATAATGCCCTTCTTGCAAACGTGACACGGTATTAATACGCAGATATCGGCGAATATACAAAGGGGCTAGCTGCCCTACAGGTGATGCAGATGAGAGTAGAGTGCGAAGAGGGCGACGCCAAAGGGCATGGCGGCGAAGATGGGGATGCCGTGGGAGAGGCCGTATACGGCGATCAGGCTCAGAAGGAGAAAAATGACGAAAATTTTGTCGGCCATGAGACACCGCCTATTGTGAACGTCATCTAAAGGAAAACGTTCGCAATTAGCGCCTGTATGTCAATGGGTATTGGGTGGATAAAACTGCGCTAGTATGGCGAGACGATCTCGCGTGCCGCGCTTTTACAGGCAGAGAAAAGCGTTATGTTCTGATAGGATTATCTGCCTGTCAATTTACCAAACGGGAAAGCGCTATGCTCAGCGTGCTGTGGGACACGCGCAACTATTTTTTCTGGCTTGTTCTCGTATCGCTGCTGTGCTTTGTCCTAGAGCGCGTGGTGCCCTGGCGCGGCGAGCAGCGGGCGCTGCGCGTTGGCATCGGCCAAGACCTGTTTTGGCTTGTTTTCAACGGCCACTATGCCGGCATATTGGTAGCCAGTGCGGCCGCCTGGTTTTTTGCGCATATAGAGGGAATGATCGGCGGTTGGCCAGCTGCCTCGCCCGCTGCGCTGCAGTGGCTGTTGCGCGAACCCCTATGGGTGCAGTTTGTAGCCTTTTTGGTGGTGAAGGATTTGTTGGAGTGGCTGGTGCACCATCTGCTGCACGCCGTGCCGTCGCTGTGGCAATTTCACAAGCTGCACCACAGCATTGAAGAGCTCGATTGGATCGGCAACTTCCGCTTTCACTGGATGGAAATCGCCCTCTACAAAGGGCTGACGTACTTCCCGCTGATTGCGCTGGGAGTAGATGGGCGCGTGGTGCTGTGGGTGGCCATTGTCGGCACGCTAATTGGCCACCTCAACCACGCCAATGTGCGCATTGACTGGGGGCCGCTCAAATACGTGCTCAACTCACCGCGCATGCACGTCTGGCATCACGACGTCGTGTTACACGGACATCACGGCCAAAACTTTGGCGTAGTGTTTAGCGTTTGGGACTGGCTCTTTGGCACGGCCTACCTGCCCGCCGATCGCGAAGGGCCGGAGCGGTTGGGCTTTGCCGATATGCGGCACTTTCCGCGCGGCCTGCTGGGCCGCTTTCTCTATCCGTTTTGGAAGTGAGATGAACTGGATCCTGCTATTGGCACTGCTGCCGGCTAGTGCGCGCGCGCAGCCGGGTATGTGGACGTTGGAAAAGGCCATCGCTCTCAAGTATCCGCTGCCGCAGCTGAGCGGTGATAGCCTGGCGGCGCGCATGGCGCGCGGCGATTCGTCGCTGCTGGTGTTTGATACGCGGCCGGCTGAGGAATACGACGTAAGCCATTTGCGCGGCGCGCTGCGCATCGATCCGGATATGGGTGCCGAGGCTTTTGTGGCTGCGTACGGCGACCGCTTGGCTGGGTGCGATCTGGTATTCTACTGCTCGGTGGGCTACCGCTCGTCGATCGTGATTGAGCGCGTGCGCGGCGCGGCCGAAGAGGCGGGGGCGCGCTCCGTAGCTAATTTACGCGGCGGCATTTTTCGCTGGTACAACGAAGATCGACCGCTCTTTGGCCAGGCACAGGTCGATACCGTCCATCCCTACGACGCCTATTGGGGGCGTTTTCTGCGCGACAAACGCGCGGCATTCCGACCTTGAATTAGGCCTGCGGCCGCGGCCAGTGCTGCCAGTGTCCGGCCGCATCGGCACCGCGGCAGATCACCGCATTGCCATTCCATCCGTTGAGTGCGCGCACCTCCGCCGGCACATAGCGCATCGTTAGGCCGCAGCGCCGTCGGTCCGATGCATTGGGCTCGGAGCCGTGCAGCAGTAGGTCGGTGTGGAGGGAGATCTGTCCGGCGCGCAGGGCCAGCAGCACGGGCGCGTCGCCGTAGTCGAGTGGGCCGACCGCCGTTTGGTTGAGGACGTTGTTTTCTTCGGCGCGGCTCTCTTTAAAGGCAATTTGTCCGTGTAGGTGTGAGCCGGGAATAATTTGCATCGCGCCGTTTTCCGCGTCGGCATCGTCAATGGCCAGCCACACCGTGACGGTTTTACTCGGTGTGAGCGGCCAGTAAGAAGCATCCTGATGCCAGCTGACCTGCTTGCCGTCACCCGGCATTTTGCAAAAGTAGTGCGTGCCCCAGCACACTAGGTTTTCGCCCAATAGATCCTGCAGATAATCGAGAATCCGCGCTTCGGTGACTAGGTCGTAGACGGCGGTATGCGTCTTGTGCCAGCCGTTAATCGAGTAGCTATTGCCGCCGTTGGCGCCGGCTTCTTCCATGAGTTGGTCAAAGGCGGCGCGATGAACGGCCATTTCTTCGGCGGAGAACACATCGAGCGGTGCTATATAGCCCTTCTCATTGAACTGCGTCACCTGCGCGGGGTCGAGCGCGTGCGGCGTTGGGACTTCTGCAGGAAAAAAGCGCAACTCGCGCGCCAGTTCGGGATAGGCGTTGGTCTGGGCCATGGGGTCTCTCCTCAGCGGTCTAAGCCGTATTCATAGGTGGGCTGTAGCGATCGGTCATTTGCCCTGCTGCTGTCGCGTGCAGCGCGTGCTCCCCAAATGCGATAGCCGTCGTCTGTTTGTGCGCCCAGTATGCTGCAGCCGTAGGTGCCCAAATCGCGTGCGGCAATGAGTGGGTCGTCGTCGACGAGGCGTTCGAACTCGTCTATCTGGCTATACCACAGCAGGCGCAGCACGTCGACTATGTGCTCGGGCATGGCGTCGTGGGAAAATACGTGGCGCACGCGACCGAGCGTGTCCAACAAATAGATGGACGTGCTGTGATCGACGGCGTACGCGCCTCGTTCGTTGGGCGTGCCCAGGCGATACTCGGCCCGGTAGGCAGCCACTGCGCTGTCTATAGCCGAAGTGGAACCGGTCAGGCCGCGCACGGCGACGGGAAAGTAGTCGAGATAGGTGCGCAGAACTTCGGGAAGGTCGCGCTGTGGGTCGACGCTTACAAAGGTGATGGCAACGCTGTCGGCGCCTACGCCCAACAGCTCTTTTACGCGCACTAGCCGCGATAGGGTGGTTGGACAGAAGTCGGGACAGTAGGTATAGCCGAAAAACAGCAGCGAAGTGCGGTCGCTGATATCGCCGAGCAACGCAGCGTTACCCAACTGGTCGACCAGGTGCACGCGACCACCCAAGTCGGCGAAGGGGCGTAGGTCGTCTACCGCCGGCTGTAGGAAATCGGCGGGTGCTGCGGCATGTTCGGCCGGTGGAAGAGGGTCGCCGGCGCAGCCAATCAGCAGCACCAGCAGTAGCCAGTGCGCGCTCCTAGTTTCAGTGTGTGGGGCAGGCATGCGGTGAATGTACGATTCGGTGCGAGCAGGGACAATCGGTTGCAGCGACTGTGCGCTGGTGTTGGCGGCCGTGATGTTGTATCCTAAGCGACGCGGCGTCGACTGTGTCCGCTCTCGATTATCTGTTTAGCCTTCCTTCCACTGTTCCATCCTGCGAGGTGCCCATGTCCAAGCCCAACATACTCTTTCTTATGCCCGACCAGCTGCGCCACGATTTCCTCTCTTGCTACGGTGCGTCTTTTATCGATACACCACATATCGATTCGCTGGCCGTCGAGGGCACGCGCTACGACTGCGCCTACAGCACCTCGCCCGTCTGTGTGGCAGCGCGGCACAACCTGCTGACCGGGCTCAACTCGATCCGCACGGGCGTGCTGGGCAACGGGCAATTTTTGCGCCCCGACTACGCGGCCTGTGGTATCCACACGTGGCCTGAGCTGATCGCCCGGGCGGGCTATCGCAGTGCGGCTATTGGCAAGATGCACTTCTATCCTTGGGATGCGCGGATGGGCTTTGATGATCGGGTAATCTGCGAAGACAAGCGCTGGCTGCACATTCAGGATGATTACGCCGACTTTCTAGCCGAGCGCGGGTTGCGCAAGCTGCACGGCAACGAGCACGAGGGCTATTACGAGCACCGCGGTGCCATTGTCCATGAGCACGCCTTTGAACACTCGTGGGACTATTTTGTGGGCGATGCGGCCGCTCAGTATATCCGCGACTATGACGATGAGCGGCCCTTTGCCATGATGGTGGGTTTTCCCGGACCGCACTGTCCATACGACCCTTCGCCCGAATACGCCGAGCGCTACCGGCCCGAAGATATGCCCGCTGCCGTTCCCGAAGTCGAGGGCGAGCACCCGCTGCTGCGCCGACAGAATATTGAGGGCAATAGGCGGCCGTGGAACGGCGTCGACTACGGCGAGTTTACAGATGCGCACAAGGGGAAGATTCGCGCACACTACGCGGCGCTAGTTAAGCAAATCGACGATATGGTCGGGCATATTTTACAGGCGCTGCGCGATCGCGGTCAGTTGGATAATACGGTGATTCTCTTTTCGTCCGACCACGGAGATTATCTGGGCGATCACAATCTAATCGGCAAGGGGCAGTTTTTTGAGGCAAGCTGTCACGTTCCGCTGATTGCGCGGCTACCCGGCGGGCCACAGGGCCAGTGCAGCGATGCGCTGGTCGCTCTGGCCGATGTGACGCCGACGATGCTCGCGCTGGCGGGGGCGGATATACCCAGCTATATGGATTTTACTCCGCTGCCCGGGCTGGGGCTACCGAGCGCCGAGCGCGACTACCTATTTGGCATGATGGGCGGTGGGTGGATGTGCTTTGACGGGCGCTGGAAGCTGTGCAAATACGGCACGGGTGAACACATGCTATTTGATCTATGCGAAGACCCCACCGAGCAGCGCAACCTGCTCAAGGGAGGAGACTGCGGAGACGTGTACCTGCGCTTAGATCGGGCGCTGACCAGCGAGATTATGCGTTCGACGGTGGCATCGCATCACGACAAGCTCGTTTACCATACCGACCTGTCTGGCGACATCGACTTTGGTCGCAGCGGCTGGCAGCGCCCCTACCCAAGCGCACTCTAAGTGCGGCGGCGCACCAGCACGTAGGCGATCAGTGTGGCGATAAATACGACGAGCAGCATCCAGGCGATGCTCTGCAGCGTTTCGATGATCGTGCGGTAAATTTCTAGCACCCAGCGCTCGCCGGTTAGCTCGAGTATAGTGCTCTCTTCTCCACGCACATCCGGCGCATTGATATAGCGCTCGAGGCTGTATATGCGCACGCCGCCGGACACGCCGACGACGTAGGCTGCGAATTTGATGTAGCGATGCCAGGCCGAACTGATATCATCGCCGATGATGCGTTCGAGAATGGCGCCAATCGGCCGATCGAAAAAACGCACCGCGAGAAACGATACCAGCGAAGCGAGCAGGAATGTCGTGACCAACAGCGCGTAGAACATGGCGGTATCTTCCCTCGACCAGCTGCGTTATTATTCGATTTCTGCGCCGTAAAATCCCAGCATGGGAACAAAGCGCTCCATGTCCATGGGCGCGATTTGGGGATTGGTGCCCCAGCCCCCGTGCACGCGGGCACGGCCCTGCAGCGGTCTGCCCAGGATGAGTTCGATGGTGGCGTCCATTGGTCTGCGCACGGCTTCGATGGCGACTTCGCCCCCGTCGTCTTCCACGCGAAAGCAGTTGGCTCCCTCATCGATGCAGTCCATACGGCTGTGCACGTTGGCAAAGTGCAGGACAACGCGCTGGGCTTCTGCCCGCTCGGCGCGCTCGAGGTCGGGCGCCTGGTGGTTGGGCGCACAGCGGTAGACCGCGTCCAGGGCCGCGCGCGCCAGCCGTTCGCCGAGCAGCATATTACCGGCCGGACTCGTGTGAATCAGATCGGATAGCGGCAGGTCGAGCGTAGATACCACGGCGACGCCTTCGACCGTTTGGGCCACCTGGCGCTGGGCTTGGCGCACCTGCGTCCACCAGCGGTCTGGTCCCGGCTCGGCTCGGCCGAAGACGCGGTTGAGCTGCACGGTGAGCACGGGCAGCTGCGCGTCGTGCAGCGCTTCTCGCCAGGCGGATACGGCGTCGGCAAAGCGCCGAGCGTAGGATTCGGCCACCGCCTGCGCACCGGCATCGCTTTCGCCCTGATACCAGAGAATGCCGCGCGCGCCGCCCGTTTTCTCTACGCACTGAACCATATTGTCGAACAGGTCGGCCGGTCCCTCCTCGCGCGGATTCCAGCGCGTTAGCGGCGAACCGCCCAGCGAAGTCTGCACCAAGCCTATGGGGTAGTGCAGCGCGCGCTGCAGCAGGCGGCCAAACTGCAGGTAGGGCGAGTGCCCGGGGTTGCCCCCCTCGCGGTTAACGGGGTGCCGTGTATCGGTCGACTCGTTCATCGGATGGCTGGCCAGTGCCCATGTTTCGCTATTGCGGAATAGGTGTACGCCCAGCTCCGGCGGGTCTTCATAGGGACCGCGACCGTAGCCGGCCGAGTTGCTCTGTCCAGCGATAACCCACAGGTCGCCGACGCCCCAGAAATGGCGCATGTCGCCGCGCGGTGACCATTCGCCGGCCGCGTTGTCCGGGCCGCGCAGGCGCGTCTCCAGGCGGTAGAGACCGCCGGCGGGCACGCGCAGAGCGGTGGTCCAGGTGCCGTTTCCATTCGATTCGGTCGGCTGCCAGTCGACGATGGATACGCCGGTTTGCGCGGCGGCAACGCGCACTTCTACGACGCATTGCGTGCTGCCAACCCAGCGGCCCTTCAATGCTACGGTGCCGATGCCCTCAGCGTTCTGTTGGACGATCTGCCAGTCGCTCAGCCCTTCATCAATTATTGCGCCCACTTGTTCGCTCATATGGCTTTCTCACGTGCCTTTCTCCGTTGCGCTAGGACGCGCTCCGTTTGGTGTGCTATGCGCTAATCAATATATTCTGGCCACACACCACAACAGGAGCAGCGATATGCAAAAGCGCCCCTACGGCAAAACGGGGATCGATCTCTCGATTATTGGCTTTGGCGGCATTCTGGTCACCAACACCGAGGCCGATGAGGCTAGTCGGCTCGTCTCACGAGCTGTGGATCACGGCATCAACTACTTTGATGTGGCGCCTTCATATGGCAATGCCGAAGAATGTTTGGGCCCGGCTTTGGCACCCTATCGCAACGACGTTTTCCTCGCGTGTAAAACCACCGAGCGCAGCCGCGAGGGGGCCGAGCGCGAAATGATGCAGTCGCTGGAGCATATGCGCAGCAAACACTTTGATCTATACCAGCTGCACGCGATGACGACGCAGGAAGATGTTGATGCGGCCACGGCGGCCGACGGAGCGCTGCCCTTTTTGGTTGAAGCGCGCGACAAGGGCCTGATCCGCTATATCGGCTTTTCCGCGCACTCGGCAGAAATCGCCGTGCAACTGCTCGATTATTTCTCCTTTGATTCCGTGCTCTTTCCGCTTAACTGGACGCACTATTTTCAGGCAGATTTCGGTCCCCAAGTGGTCGCCAAAGCCGAAGAGACGGGCGCGGCCCGCCTGGCGCTGAAGGCGCTGGCCTACGGCAAGATAGCCGAGGGCGAAGAGAAGAAATACAACAAGTGCTGGTACCACCCGATCGACGATCGCGAACTGGCCGATCTGGCGCTGCGCTTCACGCTATCGCAGCCGATTACCGCTGCCATTCCACCGGGCGAAGTCAAATTCTTTGATATGGCGCTCGATATTGCCGCCCAGTTTCGCCCAGTAGACGAAGCGGAAATCGCCGTGCTGCGCCAGCGATCGGAAGCGGCCGTGCCCCTCTTTCGCCTGAATGCCGCTTGAGCCAGTCGTCCAAGGGGTCATTCTTCTGGATGGCGCACGCGCGCCACGAGTCGCATTAGGGCTAGGTGTTCGCTCTGATAGATATCGCTCGTGCGCACGAGGAATTCCCCCTGGACTGCACGGCGCTCGCCGGGAGACAGAGCAACCGGTTGGCCAAAGGGAATAAAGGCATCGACTAGCGCGTCTTCCTCATCGAAGAAGCGCAGGTCGTAGCGCACGTGAACGGGCTGGCTGCCCTCGTTGCGAAAGACGGCGGCAAAGGCACCGGGCACTTCAAAGCTCCCATTGGCCAGTGGAAAGGGCAGCAGGGGCACCCACGTTAGGCTGTCAATGCGCACGATCCCTTCCAAACCAGCCTCGACCTCCTGGTAGCTGACTTCGCTCGTGCGCTCGATGTCGCGCGGACGCGTAGCGTCTCCCGCTAGGCTGCAGCCCAGTGCCAGCGCGCCCAGTGCGCATGTGCGCGCCAGCGCCCGTGCCGTTCTTCCTATACGCAAGGTAATCTCCCGTTTGCGCAGGTTATGCCTGCTGTGCATTTTTGACATATGCATGAAGCTACGATCTGGCTCACGCCGCTGCTACTGGCCGCCGCTGTGGCCGTGCTGACCGTTTCGACGCGTCGGCGCTGCCGCGCGCTGGAGGATACCCTACGCGGAGGCGACGCTGTGCTACAGCGCCGCGCGCTGCTGTGTCGTAGCGCCGTTTTAGGGCTGTACGCGAGTATGGTTTTGCTCGTTGGAGCGCTGGTTGTTGGTTTGCTGCTGCGCACTACAGAGCACGGCTATGTGTCCGCGCTAACGCTGTGCACGGGAGCCGGCGTGCTCGCTCTGCTGGTCGCTAACGTGCAGCTACTGCGCGAAGCGCTGCTCGACACCGCTCAACCTCCGAACGGAGAGCAGTAGGCGTCGCTCCCTGCGGCGGCTGTCCCCATGTCCGAAGACATTATACGCGATCAGGTTGACTACTACCGCGCGCGCGCCGGTGAGTACGACGAGTGGTTTCTGCGCCAGGGGCGCTATGATCACGGTCCCGAACTGAACAACCGTTGGTTTGCCGACGCCGAACTCGTGCGCAGTGCGCTCGACGCTTTTGCACCGCGCGGCGACGTGCTGGAACTGGCCTGCGGCACGGGCCTGTGGAGTCAGCATCTAGCGCGCCATGCCGATCGCCTGCTGGCCGTCGATTCGTCGCAAGAGGTTATTGCTATCAATCGCCAGCGTCTCGGTGCGCCCGACCACGTAGTCTACCAGCAGGCCGATATATTTAGCTGGGACCCCGACTGCCGCTACGACGTCGTCTTTTTTTCGTTTTGGCTTTCGCACGTGCCGGCCGATCGCTTTGATGCGTTTTGGCACACGGTGCGCTCTGCGCTAAGAGACGGTGGTCGCTTCTTTCTTATCGATTCGCTCTACAACCCGACGACTACCGCTCGCAACCACGTGCTGCGGGGACGCGAGGCGACGGTGCAGGGGCGCAAACTCAACGACGGTCGCACCTACCAGATTGTCAAAATATACTACGAGCCCGACGATCTGGCCGCTCGCCTGCACGCGCTGGGCTTTTCTTGCGATTTTCAGCGCAGCCCCGACTACTTTATTTACGGCGGTGGCTCGCTGAGGTAAATGGGGCGCTTGTGCGCGCCCCTGCTCTTTCTTCTACCGCGTGCGCGAGCTAGGTATGCGCGCCGAAACGAAACGATACTGTTCCATGTCCGTATGGTACACGCCGCTCATTGTTCTGCTGTGGAGCGCATCGGTGTTAGCGCAGTCCGACTCGGTGCGCTATGCCTTTCCAACGACGATCGTCAACGCGACGCGCAGCGCGCGCCCGGCCGTAGACCTGCCCTACGCGCTGAGCGTGGTCGACGCCGATACGCTGGGCGCGCCGCGTCCGTCAACTTCGCTCGAAGACGTGCTGCGCGGTGTGCCCGGTATTTCCGTCGATAATCGCCACAACCTTTCGCAGGGCGACCGCATCAGCGCGCGCGGCCTGGGCGTGCGCGCCGCCTTTGGCGTGCGCGGTATGAAGGTCGTGCTCGATGGGATTCCGCTGACAACAGCCGATGGTCAGACGCAGCTCAACAACCTCGATATGGGCTCCATTGGACGGATTGAAATTCTGCGTGGTCCAAGCTCGGCGCTCTACGGCAACGCCAGCGGCGGCCTGCTGTCGATCCGCACGCGGCAGCCGGCCGATGCGGCGCTGCGTATGGCGACGCGCCTTATGATGGGCAGCGATGGGCTGAGTCGTCTGCAGGTGCAGGCGGCCGGTCGCGGAGCAGCCCATCGCTATTACATTGGCATGCACGCCCTGCAAAGCGATGGCTATCGCGAGCACGCCTATGGACAAATGCGCGGTCTGAGCGCTCTGGTCCATCGCCAAATAGGAATGCGCTTAGAGCTTGGGCTGTTGCTCAACGCGCACGATGCGCCCTACCTATTCAATCCGAGTTCGCTGGATCGGGCGACCGCCAACGCGGCACCGCGCAGTGTGCGCTCCTATGTGGTTAGCCAGGGTGCATCCAAGAAGGTGCGTCAGACTCAGGGCGGTTTTTCGCTGCGCTACCAGCACGCATCGGGCGATCGTTCGCAGCTAGTGCTATACGGTCTTGGCCGGGCGTTACACAATCCGATTCCGGGGCGCATCGTCGAATTAGAGCGCAGCGGCGGCGGTCTGCGCTACGTGCGCAGCGGCCGCCGGGATCGCCTGCGCTACACCGGTGGCTTCGATGCCGACTGGCAGCGCGACCAGCGCGACGAGTTTAAAAACGATGGTTTGGCCGAGGGCGACGTTGGGCGAGTGAAAGACGGCGATGTATTTGCGCGCATTCAGTACGGTGCGCGTCAGTTGGACCAGTTCGAACAGGTGCGCAGCGCCGGACCTTTTCTCTCGCTGGACTTCGCGCTGGGGAGCGCGTGGACCGTCAGCGCGAGCGGTCGCTACGATCGCTACACCTTTTCGGCGCGCGATCGATTTTTAGATGACGGCGATGATTCGGGCACGCGTGCGTTCGGTCAATTTAGTCCATTTGTCGGCGCGCGTTACCGCCCGCATCCCCTGCTGGCCCTATATGCGAACGTGGCTACCGCTTTTCAAACGCCGACGACCAGTGAACTCAGCAATCGCGCCGACGGACTCGGCGGATTCAACCCCGCGCTCGATCCCGAGCACATAGGCAGTATAGAAGGCGGTCTGCGCGCCCGCCATCCGCGCTGGCCGATTGATGTCGAGCTGGCGCTCTACCAGCTGGATATACGCGATATGCTGATCTCCTTTCAGGTGGAGGACAGCGCCAGTGAGGAAGTCTACTTTCGCAATGCCGGTCGCACGCAGAACCGCGGCGTCGAGATCGCGCTGAGCGCCACCCCATCGGCGCGCGTCGATATGCAGTTGGCCTACACGTATAGCCACTATCGCTTTGTAGACTACCTGCTCGACGGCGTGCAGCTGGCTGACAATCAGGTGCCGGGTTTGCCGCCACATCGCGCGTTTTTGTCCGTGCAAACCTACCCGCTGCGCTCGGCGTTCTTGGGGGTAGAGCTCGAGTGGGTGTCCGATTACTTTGCCAACGACTACAACGGACCGCCGCCCGGCAGCGCCGCTGCCCGTGCCGACTTTATTAACGAGGGCTATGCGCGCGTCGATCTACGTCTGGGCTGGCGGCGGGGTGCGGCCCGGCTCTTTTTCGGTATGGACAATGCATTTGATACGGCCTACAGCGGGTCGATTGTCGCTAATGCCTTTGGCAATCGCTTTTTTGAGCCAGCGGCGGGCCGGTCGCTGTATGCGGGCGTTGAGTGGGATGGCGTCGTGCGCCCGTAGGTCAAACCCTCCTGCGTACGGGGTGCGTTAGGCGCCGAGCGTCGATGTTTTTTTCTGCAGTTTGCAGATGAAAAAGCCCTCCATTACGCCGTCCGGGACGATGCGGCGCGCGCGCTGCAACGACGTGTCGAATGCCGCTTTCTGCCACGCCGTCAAACCGGGCTGCATGGCGTTGATATCCACCTCGATATCGGCCACTTCCAATGCGCTGCCAAATTGCTCCAGCGCATGCTGGACGACCATCTCGTTTTCCTCCGGGGCGAAGGTGCAGGTTGAATAGACCAGCGCGCCGCCCGGTTTGAGCGACTGGATGGCCGAGTAGAGCAATCTGCGCTGTTTGCGCGCCATTTCGGCGATTTTTTTTTCGCTCCAATAGGCAAAGCTCTGTGGGTTCGCAAGCTGAAACAGGCCCTCGCCCGAACAGGGCGCATCCAATAGCACGCGATCAAAGCGCTCTGGACACTGGCGCCAAACCGACGCGCCGTCCTTGAGATAGGTCTGCACGATTTCGGCTCCGCCGCGCTGCAGATTGTCGCGCAGGCGGAAAAAGCGCTTGCGCACGGCTTCCACCGCGCCGATGCGTCCCCGATTATTCATCATCTCCGCCATGTGGAGGGTTTTGCCACCCGGTGCTGCGGCTAGATCGAGCACCTCTTCGCCCGGCTGCGGGTCGAGCGCGATGGGAGGAATCATGCTGGATGGATTCTGTATGTAGAGGCGCCCTTCGGCAAAGGCCGCGCTTTCCGTCAGCGCGCGTCGCTGTTCGTCTGGAATGGAGAAGGCGTCGGCCTTCCAACTCAGCGGCCGGAGTGAGAAGCCGGCCCGCGCCAGTTCGGCGTCCACCGCATCGACGTTCGCCTTGAGCCGATTGACGCGGAAGGCGGTGGCCATAGGGCGGGCAAAGCTCGCCCAGCAGGCTGCAAAATGCGTCTCCGGCACGATGCGGCGCAGCCGCTGTGCAAACGCATCCGGCAGACCCTCTGGGGACTTTTGACTGCTCATAGTGCTCTGCTGCGTGCGATGGAGCGGTGGATAGCACAACTGATCGGACTACGGGGCGGGCAAGGTAGCATCTAGTCGTGCGCATGTCAACGCGGTAGTCCATCGGTCTTTGGCCATGCCCAAGTAGCCAGCGCGTGCGCCCATCCTGTTGAAGGGCTCCCCCGCGCACGTTTCCGTTCGTCTATATAAAAGCCCTTTTGCATTTGCACGGGTTCATATTGTGTCTTTTTTTATAGATCATCGCCTAATTGAAAAAACTGTAAAATTCATTGAATCAACTACTTACATACATATTTGTCGCCCTCTGCACCCTGCCTCTGAGCGCCCAAGAAGAGGAAGAAGTGCTGCTCGGCTACGACGTGTTGGACGACCGCGTGCTCATTGAAACGCCGGACCACTGGCGGGCATGGGAGGCGCCCACGGGTGCGCGCATTATACGGGCGGACGGCACGGTTATCCCGCGCCTGCTGCGCGGCCACGTCAACGCCGTCTACAGCGCCGAAGACGACTCTGTTATCGCCGTGGCGGTGGCCAATAGCAATCCAGAACAGGCCATGCTCGCCGTGGACGGCAACTCGGAGACCTACTGGGAACCCAATGGGACGGACGACATCTCTACGTGGACCTTTGAGGTCGACCTGCAGCGCACGCTGATCGTCGAGCGCATTGTCGTGCGCTTTGTCGACGAGGGACAGGGCGATCCCTTTCGCCAGTTTCGCGTGCTTACCTCCGACGGGTTGGCGGCGGCCGGTCGCGCTAGCGAGATCTTTGCGCGAGTTGGCCTGGTGCGCAATCTATCCGGCCAGCGCGAGTTTACCTTTGAGCTGACGCCACAGCGCAAGGTGGCGCCCGGCATTGAAGGCGCTATCGTGCAAAAGGTGCGCATCGACGTGCTGGCTACGGCCGGCGGCCGCGCCGAAGAAATAACTCGCGAACAGTTCGACCTGCTGCCTGAAGAAGATCGCGGCGACGTTGACTATTTCTTGCAGACTTCAAGCGGTCGCCTCATTGCCGTCAGCGAAAATACCTACGCCGATTTGGCCGAAGAAGAGCGCGGTCCCGTGCGCTACTATCGGCGCGAGCGGCCGCGCCTCAGCGAAGTAGAGGTATTCGCCCTTGGAGAGAATATCATCGCTATTACGCAGGCCGAGCGCGAGCGCGAGGCGCTGGCCATCGGTCAGTACGACTTTCTGCTCTTTCGCACCTTTACCGACGGTCTCTTTGCCACCAACAAAGACATGCTGTTCTACGATGCGGTGCAGGATGAAAACCAAGTTGAGATTGATTTGGGGGCCAAGTACTGGCTGGATCGCATCAAACTGCTCAGCCCCGATCGACCGCCCTTCGCCTATCAGGTGCGCATCTCCGATGGTTCGGTTGACGCCAACGGAAACTTCGTCTGGACGACCTTTGACGAGCGCCGCAACCTCGAGCGCCTGCTGCACGTCGAAGAGGCCTTTCCGCGCCAAGAGGTGCGCTACATCGAGTTTCGTCAGCTCGAGTTTAGCGGCTCGAACTTTGAAAAGGGGCGTCTGAGCGAGATCCAAGCCTACGGAGAGGGCTACGTCTCCGAGATCACCATGGAATCGCCCTTTATCCAGTTGGACCGATCGCGCCTGTTTAACCGCGTGACCTGGGACGGCGAAGCGCCGCCCAATACGCGCATTGAAGTGCGCACGCGCACCGGTGAGAAGGTCACGCTGGAGCCGCACTACTTCACGATGAACGGCCGCGAAATTTCCGAGGATCTGTGGCGGCGCCTGCCCGATACGGAGCAGACGCCGCGTCCACCGCCCGTATTTGAAGAGATAACGGGTCCGGATTGGAGCAATTGGAGTCAGCCCTATACGGAGTCCGGCGAGGCGTTTAAATCGCCGGCACCGCGCCCGCTGGTTAAGGTGCAGGTGCGCCTGCTGTCGCGCGAACCGCTGCAGCGCGCCTGGCTGCGCTCCCTGCGCTTGCATTTTGTGCCGCCGCTGGTCGATACGGCCTTTGGTGAAATCTTTCCCACCGGCGGTGTAGAGCCGGGAGTCGACGAGAGCTTCACCCTCTATGTGCGCCCCATCTTTGGGCCCGATAATCCGGGCTTCGATCAGATTGTCCTGCGCTCTACGTCTTCGGAACCGCTTGAACTCAGTGAGGTGCTGGTTGGCAGCGATAGCGGTCTGCGCTTTGGCGCGGGCACGCGCCTGTGGCCCGATGGGGATCTCGAGGTGTCGCGCGGCGAAGAAGGCTCGGTCGTGGTGCGCTTTCCCGAGCCGGTCGTGCGCGGCAATCAGGTATACGCCTTCCGCTTCCGCACGCGCGTTTTTCTGCAGAGCACGGTCTTTAGCGCACAGCTGCAAAACGCCGCGCAGCCAGGACTGGTGCAGGACGTAGTTGGCGGTGATGCTACAGAGGTTGTAGCCACGCAGAGCCTGTCGGTCACGTCGCGCCTGCAGGACAATTCGCTGCTTGAAAATGTGCAGGTTGAGCCCAGCGTGATTACGCCCAACGGCGACGGCATCAACGATCGGACCGATATTCGGATTACGGTGTACCACCTAGAGCGAGAGAAAAAGCTCGGCGTCGAAGTGCTCAACTTGGCGGGCCAGCGCGTGCGCGACTTGAGCGTGCTGCGCTCCTTTCCCAGCGGTGAGCACGTGTTTTCTTGGGATGGTCGCGACGACGGCGGGCGCATCATGCCGCCGGGCCTATACGTGCTGCGCATTCACTTGGCAACGGACAGCGACGCCGATGGCACCGCCACGATCCGCCTGCTGCACCTGGTGTATTAATGCGTAGCGCTCGCTCCCTTTTACTGCTTCTATTGCCCGTCTGTGCGTTGGCTCAGGGCCGCCTCGAAGATCCACACAACTGGGGTTTGGCTACGGTTAATCCCTACGGCAATCGCTTTGAAATAGACTACGCGCGCCCCGCGCTGCACAGGTGGTACGGATTGCGCCACTTGCCCGAGACCTACATGCAGCCCTGGTATGCGTCCGACACGCGCTATGCTGTTCAGCCCTACGAGCGTTACGTCAACAACCTGCTCGAAGGCGCGGATTTTTACGATACCTTTGGCACGCATCTGGGACGCGGTTGGCTGGTCTACAATTGGAGCCAAGAGCAGCCGCTGCCGCGCGGTAGCCGCATAGACAAAGATACTGGCGGCAACGCCTATCGGCGATTTTTTGGCCGGATGGTCGTGGCCGGTGATCGTCGCGACGGCGGCAACTACCGCCTGATGATCGGCGATCAGATCTACACGTTTTTTACACCACTCACGCTGTATAAGCCGCGCTTTAACGGTGTGCGCATGGACTACGCCAACGACGTGTTGATGGCGACGCTGCTGGCTTCGCGCCCCTCGGCACCCGATGGTGAAGACCGCACCGACGTGACGCAGATGCTGGCCGGTCACGCTGAGATTCAGTTGGGCAGCTTCAGCACGCTGGGCTTTAGCTACGTCAACGCCCACAATGCCCAGACTGAGCTTGAGGTCAACGAGGGCAACCCGCTGCGCGGCACGCTCTCGACGCAGCAAAACCGCACGCTCGACAAACTGTGGGTGCGCGTGCGCGACGACTCGCCTGGGCAGGGCGACGCGGCGGCCGTGCTGGCCGATTACGAAATCGTCATCGAGGATCGCGAAGGCAACGTCTATCGCGGGCGCGAAGTTGGGTTGCTGCCCAAAATCTCAGGTGGGGGCAACGAAGGAGGACGCCTCGTCGCACGCGATGCGGAAAATATCGTGCTCGAGTACGATTTGGCGCGCTTTCGCTATGAAGACATTACCTCAGCCGATATTACGCGCGCCACGTTTGAACTGTCCGTCGCCAATGATTACCGAATCGAAGTGGCCTCTAACCTGCAGACGGACGGCGAGCGCTTTAATCCGGAGATTATCTTTTTACCCGTGCGGCGCGCGCGCGGTAACGTGCAGGATAACAGCAATACCGGATTTATTCAGGTCGACTACGGCCTGCCAACGGCCAACGAATTACTCGGTGCCAACTGGGAGCTGAGCAATTGGCACGGCCTGTCGGTGCGCGGTGAGGCCGTGCTCAACCGACGTTTTTTTTCCTACCCCAACTCGGTGGAAAAAACGCACTATCGGCACGACTTGAGCGGCACGGCATCCTACGTGCAGGCCGATTGGAACGCCTATCCGTGGGCGCTCTTTTTCGAGGGGTTTCGCATTGAGGACGAGTACACCACGAACTACTGGCTAGTCGATAAAGAAGGACGCATTCGCTACAAAGACCCCATTCCACAGATCATGGAATTTGTCGACGACGACGACGACTACAACGCACTGCCTGAATGGCAGCGACCCGACTTGGAGCGCAGCGCGGGCAATATCGTGCGCTCGCGCAGTTGGAACGATGTCGCCTGGCCAGGATTCGACGAAAACGGCGACTTCATCAATGACCACAACCAGAACAGCAACTCTTTCCCCGACTACGAGGAGCCGTTTCTGCGCTTTCGCTCTGATCGCCCGGAATTTCTCTTTGGTCTGGATATGAACTACAACGGCACGATCGATCGCTTTGAAAACGACGATCTGCCCGACTATCCCTACAAGGGCGATCACCGCGGCTTTAACGCGCATGCCAAAGCGAATATCGGCCCCGGCTTTTCGCTCACGCTCGGGCGCCAGGATATGCGTCTGATTTCCGGCGACGGACGCACGCAGTCGTGGTACGGGCTGCTGGGGTGGCGCTATCGTTTTAGAGGCGGCAGTGCGCTGCGGGTATTCGCCCACGGCGCTTCGGTCGAGGACAATATATCCGACGATTTATGGATGTGGTTTCAGCCGATGGGATCACCTGGCCGCATGCGGGAGACGCTCGACCAGCTTCCCTTTAAAGACGCTTGGAAGGGCACGATCTACGCCGACTTGGACCAGCGCGTGGGGCCCGATATCCGCCTGCTGCACCGCGTTAAGTGGGAGGAGGTGCACCAGCGCGCCAGCGAGACGACCGACCTCTTTGGCTTTCCCGCTCGTCAGCGCAGCGGCTTCTTGGGTTCCATCAGCAAGATCGAGTGGAGCATGCCCGTCGGTCTGGCTGTCTTCGAGCCGCGCTGGAAGAGCGAGTACCGCCGCGATCGCCCGTTTACGACGCGCTTGGGGCGAGCCGAAAGTCTTGAGGAGACGCTTTTTCTGCTGTGGACCCAGCCGCTCTTTGCCGAGTCGGCAGGGGTATCTTACTTCCCTCGCTACGGACGGCAGCTCTTCGATAGCCAACTGCAAATTGGCCTGGAGCGCTCCTGGTTTTGGATGCTCGACGGGGCGCGCGAGGAGATTGCCGAAAATTTTCGCTCCTGGACGCTGCTCACCCAGCTGACCAACCGCGTGGCCTATCAGGGCTACCAGCTCGTCACGCGCCTGGGTGTGCAGGTCGAGCGGCAGAATTTTGCCGAGCGTCCGACGGAGCGTGCCAGCATGCTCTTTCTATCTATCAACGCGGGGTTAGGCGAGTGATGCGGCGACTGTGTGAGCTATGCGCTCTGGTTATTTTGCTGCTTGCCGTAGAGGGCGCCCATGCGCAGCGCGCGCGCACGTTTATTATCGGTTCGCCTTCTACGCCTTGGCGCACGGGCGGTAGCGGTATTGATCCCAAGGTGCGCAACGGCGCGGCGATCGATACCACGAACTCGCCGGACGATTCGATCGAGTTTGATCGGCGCCCGGGCTGGATCAGTCCGCTCTTTTTCGAAGAGGGCGAAAACGTCGCAGCGCGCGTGTTGCTGCCCGGCGCGTCGATTACGTCGCCCGACGTGGGACGCGGTTTTGAGGCCGAGCTACGCGGCACGGTAAACGGCAGCCCAACGGTAGCTTTTACGCGCAAACCGACGGCGTTTGAGCCAGAAGTCAACGCGCGCAACGTCCGCGTCATTCTCGACTTCGGCACGGCCATCGGCGTGCAGCGCGTGCGCTTTTATCCGCGCAACACCGTTGTGCCGACGCCGACGCATCCCTACCAAAACGATTTTCTACGCGCCTTTGAGCTGTGGGTTAACCCCGAGCGCCCTAGCCTGGCCTCGCCCGATATACTCGTCGAGCGCGACGTTGAAAACGAAGAGCCCATCGTCGACATCGCCGTGCCGCCGCAGTACGTGCGCGTGCTGCGACTCAAGTCGCTGGCCAACGTGCCGTTCGAGATCGACGAAATCGAAGTATACGGCACGGGCTATTTGCAGCGCGCGACCTACCTGACGGACATCATCGATCTCCGCCAGCGCGCCACCATTGGTCCGGTGCGCTGGCTGGAGGAAGCCGTTGGCGAAGCG
Source organism: Gemmatimonadota bacterium (assembly GCA_038128265.1). Classification (GTDB taxonomy): domain Bacteria; phylum Latescibacterota; class UBA2968; order UBA8231; family UBA8231. The sequence continues at coordinate 50,385 of JAYPJE010000018.1, read as the reverse complement.
GAGTTTTCTTCGCTCAGCGCGCGCGTGCGCACGGGGACCGACCCCACGCCGCTGCGCTACAACCGGGTTGAGCGCGGCACGGATGCGGCGGGCAATCCTACGCGCACGCTCGTCGACATTGGCCCAGACGCCTTTTTTGCGCTCGACCCGCTCGATCGCGGTCCGATTAGCGAAGACGACGTCAACTGGAGCACCTGGCGACCGGTTGACAGCGGCGAATTGATTACCGCGCCGTCGCCGCGCCGCTACGTGCAGTTCCAGTTCGAGTTTACGGGCGAACTGTTCCGCACGCGTGAATTAGACCAATTCGAATTTGACTATCTCAGCCCGCCGCTGGCCGATCGCATTGTCGGCGAAGTGTTCCCGCGTCTGACGCAGGCCGAAGAGCCGGCTACTTTTCGCTATGCTCTGCGCCTGGAACGCGCCAGCGATGGCGAGGGCAACCTGCTGCCTATATACGGCTTTGACCGCCTCATCGTCGATACCAACGTCGCTACGACTGACGTGCGCGAAGTAAAGCTCAACGGCGAGCCGATTGAATACGCCGTCGACTTTGCTAACGAGGAGAGTTTCGGCATTTCCTTCCCGCTGGTAACCCAGGATCAGGCGCTGCTAGAGCTGACGTTTGATCTGCCGATTTTCCGCTTTGGCACGACGTTTAGCAGCCGCGCCTTTAACAGCGCGGCGGTGGGCGTGCCGCAGGCCGTCGTCAGCGGCAACGCCGTCAATTTTGGTCCGGGAGACGACGATGCGCTATCGGGATTGGCCGTCTCCATTCCCAAGCCACAGATCGGTAAGCTGGTTGGTGAAATCGTTGCCAATACGCGCTTTTTAACGCCTAACGACGATGGCATCAACGACGAGTTGAATGTCTTTTTCAATGTGTTGCAAATAACGGAGCCCGCTCCGGTAGTCTTTGAGGTATACGACCTGGCAGGGCGGCGCGTGCATACCGCCTTTGCCGCTGAACTCGGCATTGGGCCCGTTGAATTCACCTGGGATGGGCGAGCCGGTGATGGAAAGCGGCTCTTACCGGGCACCTATTTATGGGTGCTGCGCGTCGAGTCAGATGCATTTGAAGAAGTGCACTCGGGCAGCATCGCCGTAGCGTACTAGCGCGGCCTGCGGTTCGAGAGCCCTTTTCGACAAGGTAGAAGAATGATACGAATGTTCAACATGGTGCACCGGCGGCGCGGCGTCTCGTCCGTGCGAACCGTTTGGTGTGGCCGGGCTACGCGCTGGTTGGTGCTGGTGGTCCTCCTGGCGCTAACGGCGGGCGTTCATGCGCAGACCTATGGCTCCCGGCTGGGCACCGTTAAGCGCGGCGGCAAAGTTTCGTTTGACCCCACCGGCCCTGGCGTGCTCTTTGACGCCCTCGATCCAACGGTGCGCAAGTGGTTTATACCGCAGGAGCTCTACGCCGAGTACGGTTGGAAGCAGTGGGAGTACTCCAACTATGCGCGCGAGACCTATCAGCGCTATGTGTCTACCTCTATTGAGGGATTCTACTTCTACGATCTATTCGGCAATTTTCTCAACCGCGGCTGGCTCATATTCGACTGGCGTCAGGAAAACCCGCAGCCTTTTGGCTCTACGCTGTTCAAAGACGGCCGTTTTGGCTCGTGGTTTAACAATGTCGTTATCGCCTCCGATCACAAAGGGCAGTACCACTATGCAATAACAGTGGGCAACCAGATTCGCACGACGCTGACGCCGATGACCTTTTCCAAGCCGCGCTTTAACGGGATTCAGCTCGACTTTGCCTCCGACAAGTATATGGGCACCATGCTGCTCTCGCGCATTAGCGAACCGGACGGTGCGCAGACCAGCCCCGGGCAGATTACGGCCGCCGCGCGCACCGACAATACCAACTTGGTCGGCGGTCGCGTCGAGGTGCAGGTCGGTGATTTTGTCAAAGTGGGTGGCACGTTTATCAACTCGCACCACTCGCAGACGCAAAACGACGCACTGTCGGGCAATTTTTTCAAAGGGAGTCTGACGGGTTCGCAAAACTTGGAAAACCTCAGCTTTATCGAGATTAAAATCAAAGACGACTCGCCGGAAGACGGCGTAGGCGGCGGCGCTCTATTCGACTCTGATATCTTGCTGTGGGATCTGGACGGCAATCAGACGCGCGGTTCGGAGATAGGTTATCGAGCCGTTATAGAGGGGGGCTTTCAGCGCAAGGGGTTTTTGGCGGCCGACGGCAGCGAAGAAATCCTTCTGCGCTACGACTTACTCGACCGCACCTATTCCGGACCCGATCCGGCGGAAATTGCGCGCATACAGCTGGAATTAGTCGTGGCCAACGACTATGCAATTGAAGTGAGCTCAGATCTGCAGACGGATATTTTTCTGCGCCAGGTTTTCGTGCCGGTAGCCAACGCACATGGCAATGTCAGGGACTCTTCTAACCAACGCGTGCTGGTCTTTGATTACGGTCTGCCGACGGCCAACCAGATTGCCGGCTTCACCTTAGAGCTCACCGACTTGGAGGGTCTCGACGGGTATTTCGAAATAAATGTCAACAACCAGTGGGGCAAGTTTCCCAATCCCAACCTCGAAAAGCACCATGCCAGCGGCCGTGAAGCGCTAGCGTGGATGGCCAACGTCTCGCGCGTGGCGCATCCCTACTTTGTCTACGGTGAGTTTTTTCACACCGATCCAGACTATGCCACTTCGTTTCGCACGGTGCAGGAAACGGGCATTGTCGACTATGCCGACGACCTTAAACTCTACGAATACGTCGACGATAACGATGACCAGGACCGCGATCCCGACTGGCGTCGACGCGGCTTCACCAGCGGCGATATCAGCATCTTTCCCGGCTGGGATGAAAACAACGACTTTATTTCGGATTTCAATCAAAACGACAACAACGATAGTCCCAACCGCGTACCTGACTACGAAGAGCCTTTTCTGCGCTTCCACACCGAGCGTCCGGAGTTTCTCTACGGCGTTGATATGAACCACAACGGCACCATTGATCGCTTTGAAAACGACGAACTGGCTGATCTGCCGTACCGGCGCGATCAAGAAGGATACAATATTTATCTGGGACGCTATGTACACCCCAACTGGCGCACGACCGTTGGCCAACAGCGGATTGCGCAGATATCCGACAAGCGGCGCAACCTGGCGACCTACTTTATGCTCAACGGCGCCCACGCGTTTTCCTGGGGACGACTACGCGTCTTTCAAGACGCGCGCAAAGTCAAAGACACCATTCGCGACGACTTGATCCAGTGGGTGCAGCCGCCCAATTCGCGCGGCGAACTGCGCCCGGTGCGCGATCCGCTTCCAGCGCGCAATACGCTGGTGAATACTTCGTGGATCGGTATAGACTTTGAACCAACCCCCGGTCTCAAGATGAAGAACATGCTGCGCTGGCAGCTCTACCACCAACTCGACAGCGCCAAGCAGCTCGACCTGCGCGACATGAGCGATCAGACCTCATTTCTCGGCGTCGTCAACAAGGCCGAATATCGCATTAGCGCCGGCCCCTTTTCACTGATTCCGGCATGGAAAAGCGAGTTTCTGCGCTACTCCTCGTTTAATGCAACGGAGGCAACGCGGCGCGAGCTGAGCGAAATCGGTATGGTGATTGCCCGTCTCCCCGTGATGTACACCACCTATTTAGAAGCCGGGCTAGAATACCACCAATTTTTTCAGCTGCAGGATCCGACGCCGCCGCGTGCCGACGATAGCTTTACCGAGCTAACGGCGCTGCTGCAAATGACCGATGTGTCGGACTATCAGGGCTATCGGCTGACGACCGTACTGGGCTTTTCTATTAGCCGTCAGGATTTCGAGATTGAAGGACCGCGCACGTCTACGCGCGGTTTTATTACGGTCTATGCTGGGGTCGAACGCTAGCGCGGCGGCGCGCATGAAAAAACGTCTACTACTGCTATGCGCTCTTGTCCTAACGGCGTGCACTGCGCGCGAAATGCCGCTGCAGCCCGACCCGGATGACAGCGTGCTCTTTGACCATACGGCATTTGCCGATGGGGCGCTTGAACGCGCGGTGCGCCAAGCGCTGTCTCGGGAACGCGGTGCGCTTGCCGAAGCCGATTTGCAGTCGATCTACCGACTCGATCTATCGCAGCGGCACATTGCACGGCTCGAAGGAATTGAGCGCCTGTCGAATCTGCGCCGCCTGCATTTGGCCGGCAACAAGTTGAGCAGCAGTGCGCTGGCACCGCTCGCCGCCCTGGCGGTGCTCGACACGCTCGATTTGGCGAGCAATAGCCTCGATTCGCTCGACTACTTAATGCCGCTGCGGTCCCTGCGCGTGCTGGTGTTGGCCGACAATGCCGTGACTGATCTGGCACCGCTGGCCTCGTTGACCAACCTAGAAGCACTGGACTTTGACGACAACGCCGTATCTGACTTAGCGCCGCTGCGCGTTCTGCGTCGTCTGCGCCAGCTCAACTTTGACAACAATATGGTGCGCGATATCGCTCCGCTGACCAGCCTACCGCTGCTGCGCCGCGTCGAACTATCGGGCAATCCGTTGGAGCGTTCGACGCTGAGTGCACTGCGCCAGCGCGGCGTCGAAGTGACGTACTACGCCGAGGCATTGACCATCAGCAGCGAACACGTCGAGACGAGCATACGCACAGAGCTCGACAAACCGCTGGGCCCTCTTGAAGAGGACGACTTTCTGCGCGTGCGCGAGCTCGTCGTTACCGGTGCGATCGAAACGCTCGGCGGTATTGAACATCTGCGCAATATCGAAGCGCTGTTTATTCGCGGCCGTCGCGCGCTGCTCAATGATTTAGGGCCGCTCGCCGAGCTGGATAATCTGCGAGTGCTCAATGTGATCAGCACGCCGATTATCGACCTGCGGCCTCTGCGCGAACTGCGCCGCCTCACCTCGCTGCGCGTCAGCATAGGTCAGCTGACCACGCTCAACGGTTTGGGCAACCAGCTCGAGCTGCGCGAACTCATACTGACCGGTAACCAAATTCGCGAGATTCACCAGGTGCGCCGCCTGCTGCGCTTGCAGCGGCTTGATTTAGCCAGCAATGTCATCGAAGATATCTCGGCGCTGACGTCGCTACGCGGCATCACCAATCTCAATATTGCGTCCAATGATATTGTTGATATTGCGCCGCTTTCGCGCATGGTTTCGCTCGAAGACGTGCGCATGGCCTCTAATCGCATTGTCGACGTAGCACCGCTGTTGGCGCTGGAAAACTTGAAGATTGTTTCACTGGGGAATAACCCGCTGAGCAGAGCGTCCATTGAAGAGCACATTCCGGCGCTGCGCGCGCGCGGCATTTCCGTTATCGGCATACGATGAGATCGCTCGTCCTGTGCTGTGCGCTCTTGGCGCCGACTGTGCTCTTGGCCGTTGAATCGCTGGTTATTGGCCGCGCTGGGCTCTCTTTTGCGCAGGTGCGCGAGGAATCCAACCGCCTTTCTGTAGCCGATGATTCCCTGTGGATCTGGCAGGCTGTGCGCGGTGAAAATATCGCGCCAAGCATCCTAGAGCGCGGAGGTCGCATCTTTGCCATTGCTGAAAAAGCCGACGCAGTGGGCGGCCTCTATCCGGCCCTACTGCGCACGCCGAGCATCGGGCGCATGATCGACGGCGATGCCGGCACCGCGTTTGACCCGGACGCCGACGGTGCCCAGCGCCAGATGGATGTCTACATCGACCTAGGGGCCCATTATGGCGTCGAGCAAATCCGCTTTTTCCCCCGCCTCGATGCCGGCCACCGCAACCGCTATTTGCAGGCATTTCAGCTCGGATCCGACGCCCTTGATCCGGCGGAAATTGCCACCGATATATTCGATGTGTGCTGCGGTAGCCCCACGCTAATCAACGCCCATATTAACGCACCGAACGATCAGAGCATCGTGCTTTGGCCGCATCCCAACGAGCCGCACGATCCGAGGCCAATGCGCCACGTGCGGCTTCGCACGCTCAGCGAGCGCGACTGGGAAGTGGCGGAAATTGAGATTGTCGCCGATGGCTCGGCTCCGCCCGGCGAGTACCTGTCGGTGCCCCTGGAGGTGCGCAATGCCCGGCCGGTATGGGGGCGCCTATTGGTAAACGGCCAGTCGCCTGACGCGTTGCCGATCATCGTGCAAACGCGAAGTGGACCCGACCTGGCACCGGTTCAGTACTTTCTCGAGCGAGGGGCCGACCTGGTGCTGGTGAGCAAGAGTGATTGGACCACAGCCATTCCCGGCATTCAAGCGCCACCGCGCGAAAATCCGCTGTGGAGTGCATGGGAATCGCTCAACGACGGACAGATATCGTCGCCGCCTCAGGCCGTTATTCAGTTTCGCGTGCAGGTTCTACAGCCCGGCACGCGCATCGAGCAGGTGGCCATCGAATACACCAGCCGTCCCCTGGCCCAGGAGCTATCGGCTGAAATCAATCCGAGTGCAGTCTATCCCGGTGAGGAAACATCCTTTGCCATCGACCTGCGTGCGCGACGCATCGAGGATACGGGTGGCGTCGATTCGGGGTTTCGCTATGTCGAGGTGCAAACGCGCGCCGAGGTCGTCGCCATCGACAGCGTCCACGTGCAGGATCGCCCGGTATTCTACAGCGTTGAGCGTTTGGAGAGCGGTGGCTTTTCGCTGCGATTTGGCGAGCGCATCAATCCGCAAGGCTCGTTTGTGCAGATATTTTTTCGCGCGCGCGTTTTTGTCGATGGAACGGACTTTCGCGTGCGTGCGCGCGACCGTCGTCCAACGGGAGCCGGCGATGAAGATGCCTATCAGTCGGCGGCGGCCGCCGACGTAGACCCGCGCACGCCGGGCGGCACGTTGCGCGTGCGTTTGGCTTCGCATCGCGAGAAACTATTGGACGACCCCCGGCTGCGCAGCGCGCTCTTCACGCCCAACGGCGATGGCAGCAACGACTATTTGGTGCTTACCTACAACGTGCTGCGCCTGACGCAGCCTGCCGACATCGCGTTTGGGATTTACGACCTGAGCGGGCGCCTGCTGCGCCGAGGCTATACATCGAACGATCCCAGCGGCTCGTATCTACGCGTTTGGGACGGTCGCGATGCCTCTGGTGCGCGCGTCGCTCCGGGCACCTACTTCTACCAGTTGGAGATTGATGCCGATGCAAAAAAAACGGCCCGCTATGGACTGGTAAACGTCGTTTATTGAGAACCTTTGCCGCGTGAGACTCAGACCCTATCTTTACTCACCTACTAAATAGCTGCCATGATGACTAATTGTTTACTTGCGCTTGCAGCGCTACTTACCCTCTCCTGTCAGGACGCACCAACGCCGCCGCTGGCGGTTAATCCGTCCGAAGTATTCGACCATACGGAATTTGCCGATATGGCCTTGGAGCGCGTCGTGCGCGAAGTGCTCGACACGCCGCGCGGCGCACTCGCAACCGACCAGTTGGTTGCGATCGAGACGCTGTCTGCCGCCCAGCGCGGCATCGCTTCGCTCGATGGAATCGAACGCCTGAGCGCGCTGCGCACGGTCGATTTGGGAGCCAATGCTCTAGTCGACGTAGCGCCGCTGGCTACTCTTACCGACGTGCAGCAGCTCGACCTTTCCGACAACGAGCTGGTCGATATCGGGCCGCTCTCGTCGCTGCAGCGCCTCAGTGCTCTCAATCTGTCCAACAATGCCATCGTCGATATTGGTGCTCTCGATGCGCTTTTGCAGCTGACGCATCTCGACCTGCAAAACAACGCCATAGCCGATATTGCTGCGCTGGCCAATTTGCGCCGGCTGCGCCTGATCAACCTCGATAACAACCAGATTCGCGATATCAGCCCCCTGCTGGGACTGCGCCTGCTAACCGATCTCGAGCTATCGGGCAATCCCCTCGCCGACGTTGCTGCGCTCGATCCGCTGGTCAATCGCGGCGTCGACGTACACTACTACCAGCCTTTCGAAAGCCCATTTGATGCGGCTCTCGAAGAAGATATTCGAGCGCATCTGGGCGGTCTAAAAGGACCGGTTACCGACGATCTATTGGAAGATCTACTCTTCCTCAACACTACGGGGGCGATCCAAACGCTCAGCGGCATGAACCGTCTGGTCAATATAGAGGCCCTCTTTATTCGCTTTTCCGCGTCGGAAGACATACAGGGGTTTAGTGACCTGACGCCGCTTGCCTCGCTGATAAAACTCAAAATTCTCACCGTGCGCGACACGCCGGTCGAAAGCTTGGTGCCACTGGGCGGACTGATTCTGCTCGAGGAGCTCAACTTGCCGAACGCGGGCGTTTCGGACGTGAGTAGCCTGTCGAACCTGACGCGCTTAAAGTTCCTCAACCTGGCGCAAAACAGCGTAACGGATCTCTCGCCGCTGCGCGACCTCGACCAACTGGCCACGCTCAACCTGACGGACAATGAAGTCTCTGACCTCTCGCCGCTGTTGGATATGGACGGCCTCAAAAGCATCTGGGTGCGCGGGAACAACCTCTCATCCGATTCGCGCGAAAATGTCATTCCGATTCTGCGCGATCGCGGCGCTTTTGTGATTGGCCGATGAAAACGCTGCTGCTTGTCGCGCTTCTATTTGCACGGGGATGGGCCGTCGAAGAAATGGTGATCGGTCCGGGGGGCTTGCCCTGGACGGCCGTGATCGAAGAGTCGACCAAGATGGGTGTCGAACGCGACTCGATCTGGACCTGGGACGTGCAGGCCGGCGACAACCTGGCGCCTCGCGCACTCGCCCGCGGTGGTCGCGTCTTTGCCACAGTTGAAGGCACGACTACCTTCGGCACGCCAACGCTCGACTTTGCCTCGAATGCAGCAATGGCCAAGGCAATTGACGGCGACGACAATACGGCCTTTAACCCCGATGAGATCGGCATAGCGCGCCAGTCGTCTCTCTACATCGATTTGGGCGGTCACTTTGGCGTGCAGCAGATTCGCTTTTTTCCGCGCCTGGACTCGGACCACCGCGACCTCTACGTGCAGGCCTTCGCCCTTGGCTCCGACAGCAAGGATCCGTCGGTGCTGTCGTCGCCCGATGCCATTGCCACCGAGCCCTTCGGCAACCCATTCCTCATTAACGCCAACGTCAACTCGCCCAATACGCAGAGCATTGCCATTTGGCCGCTGCCCAATCAACCGCGCGACGACAAGGAGATGCGCCACGTGCGCGTGGTCACGCTCAACGAGCGGCCGTGGGAAATTGCCGAGATTGAAATCATCGCCAACGGCAGCGTGGCCCCCGTGGAGTTTATTTCGCGACCGCTCACCGTGCCTGGCGGTTTTCCCGTATGGGGGCGTTTGCGCATTAACGGCCGCGATCCCGACGAGCTGCCCGTCGCCGTGCAGACGCGCACCGGTCCGGATGCCAAGCCGGTGCAGTACTTCTTGCGTCTGACCAAGTCGCAGACGCTGCGCGAGGTGGGTAGGAAAGGCTGGGAGAATATCGTCAACCTGAGCGACGTCGAGCGCGGCGAAGCCGAGCGCGGGCCGATCTTGCCGAACCCCGAATGGAGCGCCTGGGAAGCGGTTACGGACGGGTTAATTATCTCTCCGTCTCCCAAGGAATACATCCAATTTCGCCTGCAGTGGAACGAGCCCGGCTTTAAGATTGAGACCATGCACTTCGAGTACACCAGCTGGCCGCTGGCGCAGGTCATGGAAGCGGAGATCAGCCCGACAATCGTCGACGCTGGGCAGGAGACCGACTTTGTGCTGGCGCTGCAGGTGCAGCAGCTGGAAGATTCCAACGTGCCGACCTCGGGCTTTCGCCAGATGGAGATACAGACGGCGGCTGAGATCGTCGCTATCGATCGCGTATTAGTTAAAGACCGCGATGCGCTCTTTACTTCGCGCATCAATCCCGGCGACGGCTTTTCAATCAATCTGTGGGATCGCATCGACCCCAAAGCCAGCTTTGTCGAAGTCTTTTTTCGCGCGCGCGTATTTTCCGACGGCACGGCCTTTCGCGTGCAGGCCCTCGACGAGCGCGCAACGCCTGACGAGCGCGAAACGATTTACCAATTTGCCCAGCCCGGCGACGTCGATCCGCGCACGCCCGGAGCCACGCTGGCCGTGCGTCTCTCGTCGCGCAACGATCCCCTCGTCGACGATATTCGCGCCTCTACTCGGGTGTTTACGCCCAACGCCGACGGGGTCAACGACTACCTGCTCGTCTCCTACAACTTGCTGCGTCTAAATCAGCCGACGCCGGTGCTGTTTGAGATATTCGATCTGGCCGGCAAGCGCGTGCAGCGCGGATTTGCCGGTTCCGATCAGAGCGGTCGCTTTGCGCGTATCTGGGACGGACGCGATCGCTATGGTCTGACCGTGCCACAGGGCGTGTATCTCTACCAGATTGAAGTAGACGCCGATGCTGGGATGTTCTACCGGCAGGGCATTGTAAACGTCGCCTACTAAACAGGCGATTCCCCCTACCTTACTCAGGGCACCGCGTCGCCTTCGGGCACCGGCCAATTCAACCAATAGCCGCTCTCGTCTTCGCCGCGGCAGATATAGCCGTGCGCGTGCTCGGCTTCGCGCGTTCGCACCTCGGGCGGCATGTAGCGGAGCGTTAGGCCACAGCGCCGTCGCGTGGAGCGATTGGGCTCCGAGCCGTGCAGCAGCATATCTGTGTGCATGGAAATTTGTCCGGCCTTCATAACAAAGGGCACGGGGGCATCGCCCCACTGGAGTGGATCGTGCACGCTCTGTCCGAGCACGTTGTTTTCCTCGGCCGTGCTGCGCTCAAAGGGTATTTGCCCGTGTAAGTGCGAGCCGGGAATAACCGTCATAGGGCCGTTATCTGCGTCCACGTCGTCGATGGCCAGCCAGACGGTGACGACTTTACTTGGCGTTAGCGGCCAGTAGGACGCGTCCTGGTGCCAGCTGACCTGTTTGCCATCGCCGGGCTCTTTGCTGAAGTAGTGCGTCATAATGCTGACCAGGTTGGGTCCTAACAGGTCTTCGGCATAGTCGAGAATGCGCTTTTCATGCAGCAGATCGTACAGACCACGGCAGTGACGGTGCCAGCCGTTAATCGAATAACTCGAGTGCCCGGCCTCTTTTGCCCTCTCCATTAACTCGTCAAAATAGGCTCGATTAGATGCGGCTTCGGCAGGAGAAAAAACGTCTAAAGGGCTTATATAGCCCTTCTGGTTATACTGCTCTACCTGTTCCAGCGTCAGCTTTTTAGGATGTTTGTTGGTGCAGGGAAAGAATTCCAGCTGGCGCTGCATATCGGGCAGGGCATCGGTTATGGGCATATCGTAACTCCATCGTCGTTGTAGGGGCGTTTGGCACAGGCTCACGGAATGCGTGTTCGGCGTTTGGTCGCCAATAATATACCCAAGAGCGCGGTATGCAATCCAGGGGTCCTCTATTTCTAACGGCTTGCTGCATGGCAGGTTCGTCTTAGCTAGCAGATAGGAGTGAGAAGCAGGTTGGCCGCCGATGGTTTTTGGGGTCTATTTTGGGGGCAAACGGGCTGTACTCTGTGGCATGCTGCTGTAGTTTGACTCTTGGCAAAAGGCCGGCTATCAAGGCGTAGCCATCCGCCACAGGTATTTTCTTCGGGCTCAGTCCCTAGGTCGGTTCTAGGTCGCTGGACTAGGCGTGCGGTACTGCGGCATAGGTCGCGCGCACGTTATGCCGTATATTGGCGGCGAGTTACAGCGAGATTCTTTTCACCTACTGCGCAAAGGAAGCAACGATGGCTACGTATAGAGCGGGCATTATAGGGTGCGGCGGCCGCGGTCGCGCGCATGCCGAGGGCTATGCGCTCTCTTCCAAAGTTGAAATCGTCGCCTGTGCTGATCCCATAGAATCAACGTGCAGCAGCTTTGCAAAGACGTTTTCGGTGCAGCGGACCTACGAAGACTATCGCCAGATGTTGGAGAACGAAGAGCTCGATATGGTCAGTGTTTGCACGTGGACTGGTCAACATCGCGAAATGATTGAAGCGGCTGCGCACGTCGGCGTGCGTGCGATTCACAGCGAAAAGCCCATGGCGCCAACGTGGGGCGATGCCAAGGCATTATACCAGGCGTGCGTTGACCGTGGCGTCGTCCTGACCTTCTGCCACCAGCGGCGGTTTGGCGCTCAGTTTGTCCGGGCCAAGGAGCTACTTGACGAAGGGGCAATTGGTCAGCTGCAGCGCGTTGAGGGAGCGTGCTCTAACCTATTTGATTGGGGCACGCACTGGTTTGATATGTTTTTCTACTATAACAACGATGAGCCGGCTGAGTGGGTCATGGGACAAATTGCCGCCGAGGAAGAGAGCCAGGTCTTTGGCGTGGCGCTGGAGACGAGCGGCCTGTCTTGGGTGCGCTGGCAAAACGGCGTAGAGGGGTTGCTGGCTACGGGCCATGCCATGATGCAGGGTCCGCGCAACCGCCTGTGCGGTAGCGATGGCATCCTAGAGGTGGGCGGTCCACAGCGCGCTCCGCTGCGGCTGCTGCGCAAGGGAAAGGGATCGTGGGAAGATTTCTCCGATGATGATTTGGCCAGCGCGGTGCCCGAGGGCGGCGATACGGCGCTTTCCGTTCTCGACTTGATCGATGCGCTAGAAACGGGCCGCGAGCCCGAGCTATCAGGGCGCAAGGCCCTGCAGGCGACCGAGCTGATTTTTGCGACCTATGAGTCTAGCCGGCGCCGCGGACGCGTCGTGCTGCCGCTCGACGTCGACGACTCGGCGCTGCTAACTATGTTGGAAGAGGGCGTGATCGGCCCCGGTCGCTAGCCCTTCATACCGGTGAGCGTCACGCCTTGGATAAAGTAGCGCTGGGCGGCAAAGAAAATGGCAATGACGGGCAGCGTCATCAGCGTCGATGCGGCCATCAGCATGCCGAATTCGCTGCCGTGCTCGGAGCGGAAATCGAATAGGCCCAGCGCCAGCGGGTAGAGGCGCTGGTCGTTGATGTAGATCAGTGGGCCCATGAAGTCGTTCCAAGTGTTCATAAAGGTAAAAATACACACGGCGGCTAGGGCCGGGCGCGTCAGCGGCAATATAATGCGCCAGTAAATACCAAAGAAACCGCAGCCGTCGATCTTGGCCGCGTCTTCCAAGTCGCCGGGTATGGCGCGCATAAACTGGCGCAGCATAAAAATAAAGAAGGCCGACCCGAAGAACGAGGGCACCCACAGCGCCTCGAGCGTATTGTACCATCCCAGCGTGCGGAAGATCATAAAGACGGGAATCATCGTTACCTGGCCGGGTAGCATCATCGTGGCGAGCAGCACGCCAAAGATGAGGTCGCGACCCGGCCACTGCAGGCGCGCAAAGGCGTAGGCGGCTAGCGAGCAGCTCAAGACCTGGCCGAGAATGGTCAAAAAAGCCAACAGCACGCTGTTGTAGACATAGGCCCAGCGGTGTTCGGTAGCGATGTAGGCGCTGTAGTAGTTGTCGGTATATTTGCGCCAGAGCACGGTCCAGCGCGATCCGCGCTCCACTTCGATGCGCACCCGCATCGTTCCGTCTTCGACCAGCACATTGGTTTGATCCGCTGCTTCGTAGAGCGGCCAGACGCCCAACTCGCGCTCGTCGCGCGCGTCGAGTGAAGCCAGCTTAAAGCTCACCTCCTGCCAGCGGTGCTTGCCCCAGTAGAGCGCGTCGCGGCTCTCGTAGCGCGTGCCGTCGACTTCCAGCACGATGCGCCAGGCGTGCCACGATCGGTCCTGGCGCAGCGGCAGGGTAAAACCGAGTAGCGCAGTGCTATCGGCTGGCAGTGCGAAATCTCCCTCAATGGCCAAGCCATCGCCTCCAGAAAACTGGTAGACCCACTCCCTTGCACCGCTTGCATCGGCGGCGCGCAGCATGCCATCGCCCTGCACTACGCGCCAGCGGTCTACGGCTCCCTCCAGCGCGTAGCTATTTTGTGCTATGTCGCGCAGCGTCGGTGCGCGCAGGGCAACGCCTCGATACACAATCGATATCGCATCGCGCACCATGGCTGCGTCGACGCGCCCTTCGATGGCATCGACGATCGTATCTTCGTCCTGTTCCCATAGTGCTATCGGCATGGCACGCGCGCTGGCCGCAAAGAGCGCGTCCGTCAGCGCATCGCCCAGCCAGGGTTGGTCTTCTGTCTCCGTTAGGAAGGGCTGTGCCGCCCGGTAGAGCGCGGGGCGTGCCCGCTCAAGTAGTGTACTCCATCGGCTAGTGGAAAAAGCATCGGGGCGATCAAAGGCGCTCACCGACTCGTTGGTGGCATAGGGCGACGAATGCACGCTGGCCGGCAGGGAGGGTAGCCAGCGCGGTGGGTAGACGAAAATTTCCTCGTCGTACTTCATGCTCGTGCTCAACAGCCAAACAAAGGGGAAGGCAAAGAGCACGCAGCCTTCTACGAGGGCCGTCTGCACGCCAACTTTGTAGGCCGTTGCCGGCGTTAATTTCCAGGCTAACAGCAGGCTCGCCGCAGCTACGGCGACTAGCATCAGCGAGAGCGTCGCCAGTTCGTCTTCGAGGTCGCCAACGAGCGTGGCGAAGACGAACGTAGTAGCAATAGACCACTCAAAAAAGAAGATCAGCGCGGTGAGCAGCCGGGGCATATCAGTCGGCCTCGTAGTGCACCCAGCGCGGCGCCAGCTTGAGCTGTACAAGGGTTAGTGCGAGAATGAATACAAAGAGAATCCACGCCAGTGCCGATGCGTAGCCCATCTTGAAGTAGCGGAAGGCGTTGTTGAAGAGGTAGTAGGCGTAGAACAGCGTCGAATCGTCGGGCCCCCCCTGCGTCATTATAAAGGCCTGCGTAAAAATCTGCATTGTGCCAATAATGCCCATGATCAGGTTGAAGAATATGTAGGGGGAGAGCATGGGAATGGTGACGTTGAAAAAGCGCCCCCACGGCCCTGCACCGTCGATTTCGGCGGCTTCGTAAAGATGCTGGGGAATGCCCTTGAGGCCGGCCAGCCAGATGATCATGCCCGATCCGGCGCTCCACAGGCCCATGAGTATGATGGCGCTCTTCGAGCCAAAGGCCCACGATGCGCTCTGCAGCCAGTTGGGCGGATCGCCGACGCCGAGCATGCGCAGCAGCGAGTTGACCAGGCCGACCTCTGGGTTGAGCACCCAGATCCACAAAATGGCGCTGGCAACCATCGGCACGATGGCCGGCAGATAGAATAGCGTGCGGTAGACGCGCATGCCGCGCACCTCGGTATTGAGCAGCATGGCGATGGCCAGCCCGACGGCCATGCCCAGCGGCACGCCGAGCATCATATAGGCCGTGTTGGCCAACGACTTCCAAAACAGCGGGTCGTCGCTAAAGAGGCGCGCGTAATTTTGGAAGCCGACAAACTCGGCGGCGTGCAGCACGTCGTAGCGACAGAAGCTGTAGACAATAGATACGAGTATGGGGCCGGCCGTTAGCAAGATCAGCCCGATGAGCCACGGCGAGACAAAGCACAGGGCGGCCAGCGACTCGTGCTTTTTGAGTTCGTTAAGCAGCTGCGACCGGCCGCCAAACCAGTAGGCGGCAAATAGTAAGCCGGCTACCAGAACGGCGGCGCCGACGAGCGCGTAATTCCAGTTGACCAGTTGGCGCTCCGTTTGACCGTAGGTGCGATCCAGCTCGCGCTGGACGCTGAACTGGCCGCGCTCCAGCGCCTCCTGTGGCGAATAGGTATGGCGCACCGCCTTTTCGTAGGCGCGGGCGTGCTCGTCCCACAGCAATTGCCCAACGGGTGTTACCGGTCGGAAGCGCGAAACGCCCATCAGTTCGGCGAAGAGCAGAAAGCTGTTTTTGATACGCGCAGGCAGCTCGACGTTGTTGGCTACCAGCGCCTGATAGGTGTGCTGGTTGATGTGCGGCAGCGGCGCCATCGATGGCACGTAGGCGCGTCCGCGGCTTGAGGCATAGCGCGCGGCTACCTCGTGGCGCAGCGCCCACACGCGATCGGAGTTGAGAAAGCGCAGCAGCTCAAAGGCCATTTCCGGATGGCGCGAGCCGGCTGGTATTGCCCAGGAAAAGCCACCCGACCAGGTGATTGGGGATTTACCCTCGGGCGCGGGCGCCGGTGCAACGCCAAAGCGCAGGTTGGGCGCGTAGTCGGCAATGTTGTTGAGGCCCCAATTGCCGTCGATTTTCATCGCTACCTTGCCGATGAAAAACGGATCAAATTCGCCCGATTGAAAGGCGCTCTGAAAGGCGTCGACTTTCTCTATGCCGCCGAGCGCATCGTAGACTTCGACCATAAAGGCCAGCGCTTCCTGAATGCGCGGTTCGGCCAGCGTGCAGGTGCGTCCATCGTTGCTCATAAACTGGCCGCCGTTGAGCCAGCCGTAGATGTAGAGCCAGCTATTGCCGTAGTTGGGAGCAAAGCCGAGTTGGGTCATATTGCCGTCGGCGTCGTACTGCGTCAGGCGCACGGCGTATTCTTTGAGCTCCTGCCAGTTCTGCGGTGGCTTGGCTCGTCCCTGTGCGTCGACCAATCCGGCGCGTTCCAACAGGTCTTCGTTGTAGTAGAGCGCGCGGTTATCGGTGCTGTTGGGAATGGCATATACGCGGCGCCCATCGCCCTGGCCAAAGCTGGCTTCCTGCCAGCAGGCGTCAAAAAATTTCTCTGGATGGATGCCCTGCATCAAGGAGAGCAATTCCCCTGCTCGCCCGACGAGCGCGGAGTGCTCTGCGCCGTCCAAGTCATCCTGAAGCTGCAGGGCGACATCTAGCTGTCGACTCGGGCCGCGTTGGCGCAGGGTCGATATAAGGGAAGCCAGCACGTTGGCCGCGTCCGCGCGGTCGCCGCGCTGCAGCGCCGCGCCAACGGTGCGCGCGCGCTCTTCTTGGCGAACGCTTTCGGCCACGTAGTCGTCGAGCGAAATAAAGGCGTCGCGCACGGCCCATTCGCCCACGGAAAAGCGATCCTGCTGCAGCATGTCGGGTGGGCTACCGCCGGCAATGCCGCACATGAGCTTTTGTGGGTCCATGCCGCCGCTCGAGCCCGCGGAGGTGACGACTTCCCATCCAGGGTGTTCGGCCTCGAACTGGCGCAGCGCCGCTTTGAGGCCGCGATCGTTGGGCGTACCCCACACGATCAGTTCTTCAGCCGTGATGGGCGTGCGGCCAACGGCGAGCATGACCAGCGCAAAGAGCAGCATGGCACGCGCATTTTTTGTCTGGATAATCATGGGGTATATAACTTAAGTACGGTCGCGATTTTACGCACTGACAGCAAAAGCGATATCTTAGGGAGCACGATAAAAACGGCGCACATCGGTTGGGGGCACGTTGACCGGTGCGCGCTTAGACGGCTGAATTTGCGGCCAATGGAGGCTCGAAACCGGATGAAAAATGCCATTCGCGTTGCCCAGGTGCGGGCGGTGCCAGAAAAGGGCAAGCTGGAGGAAAACTTTCACGCGTTGATGTCCATTTTGGATTCCATGGAGCATGAGCAATTTGACGTGCTCATTACGCCAGAGTGTTTTCTCGACGGCTATATTGTCACCGAGAAAGCAGTGACGGCTGCCGACCTGGGAGCCTATGCGATTGATCCACACGACAGCCCCTATGTAGATGCCCTATCGGCGTGGGCGCGCCGGCGCGGTGCGTGGGTCGTATTTGGCTGCACGCGGCTGGCGCCCGAGGGATCCTACAATACCGCACTGATTCTCAATCGATCCGGTGAGCTGGTGGATTGCTATGACAAGACGCACCTCATGGCCGAGGATACCAAATATGCCATCGGTCAGCGCCTGCCGGTGTTCTCATCCGATTTTGGCCCATTTGGGGTCATGATTTGCGCCGATCGCCGCTGGCCGGAAACCGTGCGCACGCTGGCGCTGAAAGGAGCGCGGGTGATTTTTAATCCGACCTATGGCATGCACGACGAACGGAATCTATACATCGTGCGCTGTCGCTCATACGAGAGCGAAATTGCCATTGCCTTTACGCATCCCCAGCAGTCGTTGGTCACTGCGCCCAACGGCGATGTCCTATGCGATGAAAGCAGCGCAGAAGCCCGCTATTCGGTTACTGATATTGACCTATCACAAGTCGATGCGCTGCGCAATTCGCCGGGCGGTTCGCATCTGACCACGCGCCGCCCCGACCTGTACATAGCGTGATACGCCATCGCTGTTCGAGGTTACGTGCAGCGCCACGACGCGTCGAAATGGCCGTGCGCTAGTACTTGTTCGGCATCCCATACCAAGTAGTCTGGCAGCAGCTGTAGATTGAGGTGGGTCGCGTTGGTAATGCTCTCGGGCGATACGCCGCCAACGACGGCCATATAGCGCTGTGCGTTGAGCGGATGGGGAAAGCACGCGGCCAGGCCGACGTGCTGCCCGGCAAACGCTTGGCCGCCCACCGTCACGCTATCTGGGGCGAAGGAAAGCGGGAGTTGGTCGATGAATCGGGCCAGCACCGAGTTGGAGCGATCGGTGCCCCACAGCAGCAGGTTGGCGCCGTGTAGGGCCTCGTCTGAGAGAGCCTCATCGTCGACGACGGAAATGTCGTAGTAGCTCTCGCCGTTGAAAATCCCCCGATGGACGCCGCCGTTGGTCTGCCTGAAATAGCCGGGAATGTTTTCTGCCATCCACTGCTGTAAAAAGTTTTCCTGGGCGCTGCCGCGCGTGCCCTTGACGATGTATAGCGGAGCGAAGAACAGGTCGGCAAAGGGGCCGGACTGAGCGCGCCTTTTTACGCCCGCGCCCGCCGCTGGCTGTTCTTCTGCCCTCCAACCGTGGCCATCGCGCACGAGCGAATGAGCCACCTGTGAGCAGTCAAAGCGCTGGGACTCGACGCCGGGCAGATCGATGCGCACTGCGCGCTTTTCGGGGATTGGACCGATGGAAAAGGAGTGGACGTTTTGGGCTACCACGCTGAGCGTATCGCCGACAACGTGGGCGTCGACGCGCGCCGGAGTGCCATACGCTTCAAAGGCGTCGATCGACAGCCAAAAAGACTGGCTGTGGCGCAGCGTATGCGCCACGAGCTGCACGCGTTCTGGGTGCTGCGGAAGACGCTGTTGGCACAGCCATGGAATGACGCGGCGCAGCTGCTCTTCGACCATGCAGCCGTGTCCGCATTCGGGCACGACGGTGAATTCATAGGGCATGCCGAGCTGGTCAAATCGCCGTGCCATCTGCCGCGAGTGTTCGATGGGCACGCCGCCACCAATGCCGATATCCCATTCGCCGTGCGTCATCCACACAGCCATATTGGAGAGGTTGGCGGCGCGGTACGCCGCCCCGCGGCTCTGCCAGGAGTATTCTTCCCAGGGCATGGTCCGCATGATGAGTCCGCCTGGCTTGGTCCACAGGGTGTAATCGCAGTAGCCGCAAAAGGGCGCAGCGGCGGCAAAGCGGTCGGGATAGTGAGAGGCGATATACCAGGTGGCGGCCCCGCCCATGGAACCGCCCATTAGGCAGATGCGCTGCCGATCGATGGGAAAGTGGGCGCAGATAAAGTCAATAGCTTCAAAAAGGTCGACTTCGCCAGGGCCTTGGTAGACGCTGCCAGGACCGCGACCGCATGGTTTGGCGATAACGGCTTGGTGACCGGCTTCTGCGGCAAAGCGCACGAACTCAGCGCAGCGCCGCGCCGACTGCCCCAGGTCGGAAATGGCACCCGGGCTCAGGTCGAGAATCAGCGGCATGGGTACAGAGCGGTGGGCGCTGGCGCATATGGGCAGGGGTTGCAGCGTCTGATCGAGCTGCGATGGATAGTAGAGCACTTGTCCGCTATTCATGGGAGATTCCTTGAGATTAGCTGCACCGTGCGGCTGCTGTAGGCCGGATGCGGTGTGCGAGGTTGCGGTAGCATGCAATGGACGGCATGTGCTTACGCTGGCTGCAGCGCGAGGTCGGCCAGCACGGGTCGGTGGTCAGAGGCTATGGCCTCTGACCCTACCCAGCAGCGCTGCACGCGGATCCGATGTACCGGTCGCGCAAAGACAAAATCGATTTCCTTGGTGGGCACGTCGGCGGGAAAGGTGTATCGGTCGCCTTCTTTGGTCGCCCGCTGCCAGTGCGCATCGAGCAGTTCGGCGGCCGGTGCGCCCGGCTCGCAGTTGAAGTCGCCGGCCAGAACAATCGGATGCGATGCGGAGGCGAATAGATCGCGCACCCGCTCCGCCTGTTGCAGGCGCAGTTCGGGATCTGTGTAGAGATGAATGCCGGTAAAGACGACTGCGTCCCAGTCCGTGCCCCATGTTCCCTGCACGGCAATCCAGCAGCGCGCGATATCGCCGCTTTCCCAGCCATACTGCGCTGGCTCGGCGAGGGGCGCCTTGCAAAGAACCCCCATGCCATAGCGGCCGCCATCAAAAGCGCGGAAGGCGCCAAAAAAATGGTGCATATCCGTTAGCTGGCCCAGCACCTGCATTTGGTCGACGCGATCGGTGCGCCCGCAGCGCTCGTCTACTTCTTGCAGCAGGACGACTTCGGGCGCGTAGCGGCTGATTGCAGACGCGATGCGCGGCAGATCCACGCACCCGTCCATGCCGGCTCCGTGGCGGATATTATAGGCCATCAGCCGCAGGGTTGGAATGGGTTTGCTCTTCACATGGGCGCTCCATTTTTACGACGCGCTTCCAGTGCCTATCTTAGCGCGCTAACAAACAATGCACGCAGACTAACTAGGCGGACGCGCAATGCAACAACCCAATATTCTGTTCCTATTTCCCGATCAGCTGCGCCACGACTGGACCGGCGCCAATCCGGCACTGCCGCTGCGCACGCCCTACCTGGACGCACTCGACGCGCGCGGGACGCGCTTCACCAACGCCATATGCCCTTCTCCGCTATGCGCACCCTGTCGCGCCGTTCTGGCAACGGGGCGCGAGTACCCCCGCTGTCCGGTGCAGGGCAACGGCGACAATGTGCCGCTCGATCAGCCAACGCTCTACGCGCGGCTGCGCGACGCGGGGTATCACACCATGGCCTGCGGCAAACTCGATCTCAACAAGGGCGACTGCATTGCGCGTCGTCCGGCGTGGGGCTTGGACGGTCGAGCCCATCTCAGCGCGTGGGGCTTTAGCGCCGGTATAAATAACGAGGGCAAGATGGACGGGGCCAATAGCGGACGCGAAAAACCGCAGGGGCCCTATTTGCAGTTCTTGGAGGAGCGCGGTCTGCGCCAAGCACATGTCGATGATTTTGCCCGCCGCACCAAGCTTTCGTCCTTTGCCACGCCGCTGCCCGACGATGCCTACTGCGACAATTGGATCGGTCAAAATGGACTCGATTTGCTGGCGGACGCGCCCACCGACAGACCGTGGTTTCTCCAGGTTAACTTTACCGGACCGCACAATCCATGGGATATTACCGAGCGCATGAAGGCGCTCTATGCCGAAGACGAATTTCCCCAGCCCAGCGCTGCCGGCGATGATCCGCCCGATGCGCTGCTCGAAGTGCGGCGCAACTACGCGGCGATGGTGGAAAATATAGACCGTTGGATCGGCGCGTATCTGGAGGCGTTGGATCAGCGCGGCGAGCTTGACGACACGATCGTCGTCTTTAGCAGCGACCACGGCGAAATGCTCGGCGATCACGATCGCTGGGGCAAGTCGTTGCCGCACCAGCCTTCCATCGGCGTGCCGCTAACGGTGGCCGGTCCCGGCGTGCAGGCCGGCCGGGTGCTCGACGCACCGGCGACGATTCTCGACCTAGTGGCCACATTTCTGGAAGCCGGCCAGGCCGAGTCGCTGCCCGCTATGGACAGCCGTTCGCTGTGGCCGCTGCTCAAAGGCGAGGCCGGCGCAACGCGTGCGTGCGTGCATGCGGCGCTTGGAGATTGGCGCGTTGCTTTTGATGGGCGCTACAAATTGGTGGAGTGGACGGATCGGTCACAAGCGGCGCTGTACGACCTGCTGGAGGACCCCACAGAAGAGTCTGATCTGAGCGGGCAGCCAAACTGCGCGGCGGTGCAGCGCAGGCTGGCCGAGTCGCTACGGTCCTTTGTCTAACGCTGCGGTTGCTTCGGGTAGTTCGCCGAGCGCCCTGCGTGCCTTGGTGCTTTCGTTGCCCAGCCGATCGAGCGCCGATATGGCGATTTCGTCCAGCACCTGTGGCGAGGACGAGTCATCTCCTGCTGCGCTCAGTTCGACCACGGGAATGAGCGTTTCGCGCACGCTGCGGTGAAAGAGCGCGTAATCCCAGCGCGCGCCGCGCCGCTGATAGACAATCCAGCGGTTAACGTCTTCCACATTGGCGTGCGCCCACTGCACGCGCACCTGTTCCCCCTGCACGTCCACCTTGAGCGAGGGAACGTCCGGAGCGCGGTCGTCGAGCCACGGCGAGGGCGGTATCAGAGCCGTCTGCGCATAGGGTTGCGCGATGAGCGAGTCGACGATGCCGCCGCGATTTTCGCGCAGCGCTTTCATACTAAAATGCACGTGGCCGGCTCCCGTCGGTGCCAGCGCGCGCGCGACCATCACCTGGTTGACAATTTCGTCGGCGCCGCGCGCATTCTCGATGCCGCTGGCATAGAGTCCCGGCCACACGTGGCGCCCTTTGGCATTTTGCTGGGTCCACCAAGCCAAGAGCATGGGATAGCTCTGCGGCACTTGGCGAATGGGCCAGTAGAGCTGCGGTGAGAGGTAGTCGAGCCAGCCCTTCTGCAGCCACAGGCGCGCGTCGGCGTAGAGCACGTCGTATTGGTCGAGACCGCGAATGGATTCGGGATGGCCCGGCCGCCATATGCCAAAGGGGCTCAGGCCGAACTTGACGTGTGGCTTCTCCCCTTTTATGCCCTCGTATAGTCGCTCTATAAAGCGATTGACGTTTTCGCGCCGCCAGTCTCCCAAGCCGAGCTTACCGCCGTCGCGGCGATAGGCCGTCCAACTTTCGTCGTCGGGAAAGTCGCGCCCGTCGTTATAGGAGGGATAGGGGTAGAAGTAATCGTCAAAGTGAATGCCGTCGACGTCGTAGCGTCGCAGCACGTCCATGACGACCGCATAGGCGTGATCTTGGGTGCCCTGTTTGCCCGGGTCGAGCCACCAATAGCCCTCGTCGCCCAGCTGCAGCGCCAGGTCGGAGCGCCTGTTGACCAGCGAGCGCGGGCCAACGGGGCCGCCCTGGGGATGGTGGGCTCGATAGGGGTTGAACCACGCGTGCAGCTCCATGCCGCGCGCGTGCGCCTCGGCAATCCAGAAGGCCAGTGGATCGTAGTAGGGCTCGGGCGGCTTACCCTGCTCGCCGCTCAGGAAATAGGACCAGGGTTCGGTGCGGCTGGCATAGAGCGCGTCGCACTGAGGGCGCACCTGAAATACGACGGCGTTGAGCCCCATCTGCACCGCTGTGTCGAGCAGGGCAATGGCTTCGGCTTTTTGCACTTCGCCGTCCAATCCAGGCTCGGAGGGCCAGTCGATATTGGCGACGGTGGCGACCCAGACGGCGCGAAATTCGCGCTCAATGGGAGGAATGTCGGCGTCTCGATCCATTTTTTTCGGCTGTAGAAGGGCACAGCCGGCGCTCAGGGCGAGTGCCAGCAGAGCCGATTGGAGTAGCGGCCGATGCCGCATCATGGTTCCGCCTTCCTACTACAGCGTCTTATAGTCGCCCGCCTCTTCCCAGCGCGGACAGCTCAATCCGTATTCGTCCCAGACGATCTGTCCGGCGCGCAGCGTAGCGCGGCACGACGTTTTCTGCGTGGCACCCATGCGCGCTCGCCCGGAATCGACCAGACCAAACTGGCCCTCTTCGATTTCTAGCACGGCGACATCGGCTTCGGCGCCAACGCCAATATGGCCGAGTTCGGGTCGGCGGATGACTTCGGCCGGGCGCTGCGTTGAGCGGTAGACCACCTCGTTTAAAGGCATGCCCATGGCGAGAAATTTGTCCATCGTCGAGACCATGGTTGCATTGGGACGCATGCGGCTGCCGGTGTGCAGGTCGGTGCTAATGGTGTCGGGTGGAAAACCTTGCTCCATGGCCGGCACGGCAATGCGAAACCAGAACGATCCGCCGCCGTGGCCCGTATCGAATATCACGCCCTTGTCGCGCGCGGCGCGCACATAGTCGTTAACCCGTTTATTTTCGTCGATCAGCGGGATATGCGATGCGTAGAGATGGGTGTGGATATCACCGGGTGCCATGCGGTCGATGAGCAGCTCTTCGTAGCTGCGCTCGGGCATAGGAGCAAAATCGATCATGGTGATCGTGTCGCTCAGGCGCGCTGCGTCGATGCCGCCCTGCGCCGCTTCCCATCCCGGCCCGTAGTAGTGTGCCGACTTGGAGCCAACGGCGTGCTCGGGGTACTGTTTGATCATATCGGCACACGGTTCGGGCACCATCTCGCTCACGTCCTGTTCGCAGGCACCAGCCATACCCGCGCCGACGATGTTGATAAAGGCCAGCACGCGCGTGGTCGACTTGGCGATGATCGTATTGACAAAGTCCTCAAAGTGCTGCCAGCCCGAACTGCCCGTGTCGACGCAGGTTGTAACCCCGTAGGGCAGGCACTGTTGGTCGGGGTGTAGCCAGGCAAAAAATCGACCGTAGGCGTGCAGGTGAATGTCTATGAGACCTGGCGTTACGTAGTATCCCGTCACGTCGAGCGTCTTGGTCGCTTCGCCGTCCACTTCGCTGCCGACAGCGGCAATTTTACCGTCTTTTACCGCCACGTTGGCCAGCGCATCAACGCCGTTTTTAGGATCGATGACGCGTCCGCCTTTTAACAGCACATCGTATGTCATGCCAACCGTCCCCTTTGATGAGTTTGGCCATAGAGCTTAGGAAATTATGCGGGTGGCGTCCACCTTGATGCGGCCCACCTTTCTTGGCAATTTTACGACGCGTGCAGTCCGGCTTTTACCTCGGTGCACGCTGCGCAGCTAATGGGTTAGCACGGCCTTTGCAAATTGTGGGCGCATTTAGGAGAGCTATGAATATTGCAATAATAAGTGGTTCGCTGCATCCCCAGAGCCGCTCCTATATATTGGCGCGGCATGTTGAAGAAGCCGTGCGCTCTCGCGGTGTCGATACCGACCTGATCGACCTGCGCGCGCACGACCTGCCGCTGCATACGGGCACCGGGGATTGCAAAACGGCGGACGTGCTGGCGCTGACCGAGCGTTTGCGGGCAGCCGATGGCATTGCAGTGGCCGCGCCGATTTACGTCTACGATACCAACGCCGCCGTCAAAAATGTTGTCGATCTGACGGGCCGCGCCTGGTCAGACAAGCCCGTGGGCTTTCTCTGTGCGGCAGGTGGGCGCTCCAGCTATATGTCGATTATGGGGCTGGCCAATAGCTTAATGCTCGACTTTCGCTGCCTTATCGTGCCGCGCTTTGTCTACGCTACGGGCGGCGACTTTGCCAACGATCGCCAGCCCGATATGTGCGTGGAGAGCGAGGAAATTAAAGAGCGCATCGATCAGTTGGCCGACGCGCTGATCAAACTGGCCGGCGCGCTGGACTAGCGCGCCATTACCCGGAGGGCCGTCTCATGTCGGGCTTTTACGGTTCCTGGCTGTTCTACGCGTTGGGCGCGGCGGTCTTTGCCGCGCTGACTACTATACTCGGCAAGATCGGCGTCGAGAAAATCCACTCCGATCTGGCCACCTTTATCCGCACCGTGGTCATCTTGGGCGTCACCGCGCTTTTCGTGACCTTCAAAGAGCAGTGGATGCGCATCGATCAGCTCCCATTGAGGGCGCTGACGTTTCTGGTGCTTTCCGGCATCACTACCGGACTGTCGTGGCTGTGCTATTACAAGGCGCTGCAGCTTGGACCGGCCTCCCGCGTGGCGCCCATCGACAAGCTCAGCGTCGTGCTGGTGCTGATCATCTCCTTTGTCGTGCTGGGCGAAAGTTTTTCCTGGAAAGTCGGCCTAGGTGCGGTGCTAATCACGGCGGGCGTGATTATGATCGCTCTGGCCAACTAACCACAGTGTTTCGCCTTCTTTTCTCCAGTTGATCAATTTACAGAACGGCAAAGAGTTCCGGGCCGTGCGC
Source organism: Gemmatimonadota bacterium (assembly GCA_038128265.1). GTDB lineage: Bacteria > Latescibacterota > UBA2968 > UBA8231 > UBA8231. The sequence goes on along the minus strand of JAYPJE010000018.1, from coordinate 24,557 downwards.
GCCCTCCTATTTGGCCGCGACCTCTTCCTTCCACCAATCGGCGCTGTAGGGCCGGCCCGTCACCTGCTCAAACTTTTCCTGCAACATGGGCCGGCGCTGCAAATTCTGCCGTATGCGCTCGTCTACCTCGTCGGCTACGCGGGCGATGGCCGCGCGCGGCTCGGCGCCATTTTCCACCTGCTCGACGGCTTCTAACATCCAGCGTCGCACGATTTGTGCTTCGATAAACGGGCTCATGCGCAGCGTTACCCCCTCTCTAACCGCATCGATAAAAGGCTGGTGAAAAGCTGGATCGGGAACAATCTGGTTGGCTAAATCGCCGCCGGCGTTTGCCATGCCTGGATTGGGCGGCAGACCATCGCCGTCTTCGACGATGAGCGCACTGTACTCGCGTCCGGCCAAATACTGCAAAAAGCGCATCGCTGCGTGCGGATTTTTTGTCTTGGCGTTGATGCCGGCGGCGCGCGTGCCGACAATGCCGCGCGAGGGGTGACCGGGCACGCGCGGCAAACGGGCTGCGCCGATGTTTTCTACTAGGTCGGGATTGCGCTGCAGGTAGACGGGTATTTGCACGATGGCCCAGCGCCCTATGTGCAGATAGGCAGCCTGCTGGTTGAAAAACCAGGCGATGCCGCCCGAGCCCCAGCCGCCCTGAGAAGAGAGCGAGCGCGCCTCGGCCGAGGTGGGCATGATATCGTGCGTGAGCGCCATATCGCGAAAGCGCTCCATCGCCTGCATTGCCTCCTCTTCGCCCAGCAGAGAGCGCAGTCCATCCGGCGTAAAGAGCGCACCCCCATGGCCGACCAATAGGTCGCGATAAATCCACTCGCTGTTCCAATTAGCCAGCGGGATGTGCTCGTCGCCGCTGCGGGATGGGTTATTGCGCACGGCCAGCGCGCTTTCGACAAAGTCGTCCCACGTCCAGTCTGGCTGCGGCAGGGGGGCGTCGTGGTCTTCCAGCACCTTCTTGTTGTAGACGATGGCGTTGGCGTGCACGTTGCACGGAAAACGGTACTGCCTGCCCTCGTAGCTGAGGCCTTCCCGCAGTGAGCTATAGGTGTTGTCGAGACCAAAACCCAAACTGTCGGCAAAGGGAGTCAGGTCGAGCAAAATGCCCGCCTCGGCGTAGGTGGCTAACTCAAATACGTCGTAAATATCGACTACGTCGGGGCCGGTACCCGTGGCGCAGCGCACAATGATTTTCGTGCCGTCGAGCTTTTCTACCATGCCTTCTAGCTGGGGATTCAGCTCGGAGAAAATACCGATCTGCTTGCTGCGCGCTGGGTTGGGATCGCTGGCCCAGATTACCTGCGTCTTGTTGGGGTCGCCCGTGCGCTCTAGGGTGGCAACGGCGTAGGCATACAGGGCGACAAAGAGGGCAATGAGAGCGGCAAATACGTACTTCACGCGCCTAGCCTTTCACGCCGCCCAGCTGTATGCCGCGGACGAGGAATTTTTGAAACACCACAAAGAGCACGATGAGCGGAGTCACGGTAATTGTGGCCGCTGCCATGATGAGTTCGGTTTGTTGGCCGTAGGTCGAATCGAGCTCTAATAAGCCGACCGGCAGAGGGTAGTACTGCTGGTCGTTGAGCATGATCAGCGGCCAGAAAAACTGCTGGTACTGAAAGATAAATGTAATCAGGGCTAGGGCGATCAGGCCGGGCCGGGCCAGCGGCAGCGTCACGTCGGTGAAGACCGTCCACTTGCTGGCGCCGTCGATGTGCGCTGCTTCGTCGAGGGCGCGGGGAATGCCGAGCATAAACTGGCGGAGCAAGAACGTGCCGAAGGCGCTGAACGACGCGGGAATAATGAGGCCGTGGTAGCTATTGAGAAAGCCGAGCCAGACCATGATTTGAAAGTTGGGAATCATCAGCGTCAGGCCGGGAATCATCATCGTAGCCAGGTAGAGCAGAAAAACGCCGTCGCGTCCGCGCCACTCGAGCCGGGCAAAGGCAAAGGCGGCCAGCGCAGAGGTTAGCACCTGGATCAGCGTATTGGAAAAGGCAATAAACAGGCTGTTAAAAAACCAGCGGCCGAATTTGAGCTCTAACTTTTGTCCGGTGACCGGCTCGGGTGCTTGGCCAAAGAGCACGGGATAGTTTTGCGCATGCACTTCTTCGGGCACGATATGCACGCCGCCGGCCTCGATCTCGGCGCGCGACTTGAGCGAAGCACCGGTCATCCACACAAAGGGCAGGGCGAGCAGGAAGCCGACTAGGCCGAGTGCGATAAAGCGCGTGCGCGCCGAGGTGTCGAGGCGGCTCACAGGTCCACCTCCTGGTCGCGCCCAAAGCGCCAGTTGAGCGCCGTCGCTAGGAAGATAAAGGCGAATAGGACCCAGGAAATGGCCGCGGCATAGCCCATGTCGAGGTCTTGGAACATCTTGTTATAGATGTAGTAACTGAGCGCCGTCGTCGAGCCGGCCGGGCCGCCGCCCGTCATTACGCGCGCCTGTTCAAAGCCGCCCTGCAGACCGCCTATTACGGAGACGACGGTGATAAAGAACGTTGTCGGGGCTAGCTGCGGCCAGGTCACGTGGCGAAAGCGCTGCCAGCGGCTGGCGCCGTCGATGGAGGCGGCCTCGAGCAGCTCCTGTGGCACGTTGGAGAGGGCGGCTAGGTAGAGCAGCATGTTTTGCCCGCCGATAAAAATCCACACGCCCATTGCTAAAATAGCCGATTTGGCCCAGGCGATTTCGGCCAGCCAGGACGGTGCTAATAGCGCTAGTCCGAGCGCGTCAAAGCCGGCTTCTAACCCGATGTTAATGGGGCCGGTCTCGGGCCGGTAGAGCGACTTCCACAGAATAAAGACGGCAACGCCGGAGGTGAACTGCGGCAGGTAGAAGATGGTGCGAAAGGTGACGATGTTGAATAGAAAGCCCAGTCCGGCAAAGAGCCAGACCAGCGCGGCGAGCAGGCCGATATTTTTCCAACCGAGGCCAAAGCCCAGCACGGCGCAGAACAGGGCTAGCCCAAGGCAGGCCAGCGCACCCGGAAGGCGCTGGCGCCACGGGCCGAGCGGCAGTTCCTCGTTGAGCAGCAGGGCCAGCGAGAGCGCGCCTCCTACGGCGATGGGTAGGCCCATCATGAGAAAAAGCGTGTTGTAGAAATAGTACCAAAAGCGCGCATCGCGCGGCTCATAGGCCGACCACATGGCCCCGTCTAACTGCCATAGGCCCAAGACCGCTAGGGCGATGGCCACGCCCGGTAGAGCGCCGGCTCCCCAATCCCACGCACTGTCTTCGCGTGCAGCGACGGCCGCTCCGCACAGTAGGAGCAGCAGACCGGCGAAAAACAGGCCCTGCCCGCCCTCGCTAAACCAAAAAGCCAGCGCACCGCGGTGCCCTGCCGCCCCGCTTGCAACGGCGCCGCAGACCAACGCTAAGCCCGTCACGCACACCGCTATGCCCCCAACGCGCCCTCCGCGCCAAGCATGCACGCTGGCCAGGAGCAGACCGATTAGACCGGCTACCAGCGCCAATATGCAGGTCGTGTAGAGGGCCAGCACGTCGTAGTGCGGTGCGTCGATTGCGCGGACGCCCACTACGTCGGCAAAGTTGCGCAGGCCTACAAACTGCACTTTTTCACTGGGGCGCAACGTCCAGTGGTGAAAGGCCATAGCAAAGGAGAGCAGCACGGGAAAGAGCGTGAAGCAGAGGAATCCGAGGAAGTTTGGCGCTAGGAAAGCGGCGGCGGCAGGCCAGTTGCGGTCCCAGCCGCGCGCTGCAGTGCGTTTGCTCATCGGCGGCTCCTGCTGGTGAAAAATAGGCCTACAAGATAGGAGGTCATTCGACGACAAACAACCGTGCCGGTCGCGCCTTCGTTGTTGTTCCCTCGATTTGCTTAGTAGGTAACGCGCACGGAACCCAGCCGTCTCGTCGTGCCTACATCGGCCTCGACCTCGACCTGGTATAGGTAGATGCCCGGCAGCACGCGCCGTCCGCTGCCGTCTTCACCGCGCCACACGCGCACAAAGCGGCCGCTGTGCTCTAGGCTCCTTCCCTGCGCGACCAGCGCGCCGCTCATATCGAATATTTGGAAGAATACCGCGGCGTTTTCGGTTAGCTTGAGGAGGTCGTACGAAACCTCTAGCGCATCGTTTATGCCGTCGCCGTTGGGTGTAATGGTCGTCGAGCGGGCGGCCAAGTTTTTAATCAGCGGGCTGCGCTCATCGCGCAAGCGCACGCTCAATTCGCCCCCCACCGATAGCGGATCGACATCGCCTGCTCGCGCCGTTTGGTAGACGGATTCGACGCGTCCATCCTCGGCGCGTTCGTCTAGTGCGCGCACTTCAAAGGTCGTTCCATCTCGCAGTACCGTCGCCGCAAAGTCGATCTGGACAAACGTGCCCGACTGGGCGATGCGCTCCCATATATCGATGGTGAATCCTCTCTCATCGTACTGTGGCGTGAATACGGCATCTCGGTCGTCGACGCGCACCGCTAGCACGCGGTCAATGGCGGCCGGTGTGCGCACCTGCAGATAGCGAAAGCCCGTATCGCCGCGCCCGTGGTTGAGCTGCACTTGTAGAGATAGAGTAAATTCGGTCAGTGCGCCTGCCGCGACGACGAGCGGACTGACTTCGGCCACTAGCTCATCGGCCAACGGCTGCTGCACGTACTCAATCAGAAAGTTTTCGATGGCGGTGCCCGGCTCTGTCATTTCGACGCGGAACTGAATGTAGCGCCTCGGCGCCGGCGATGGAACGAGTCCATCCGTTACGGTCTGCCACGGGCTCCACGCCGGGTTGGGTTGAATGGGGCCCTGGTTGACTTCGGCGGCGCCGGAAAAGTCGAGTGGGTTAAAGGCAGCGTATTCCTCGGCGGAAACGCGCTCCAACTCGTCGCCGCGCTGCAAAAAATAGTGCAGGGGCTCGTCGTCCGGGCCCGTGCGCGTCTGCACGACGATGGGCAGCGTTTGCAAATCGCCGCCTTCGTAGGACATCGCGCCCCAGATGGGATAGCCGCCGCGTATAAAAAGCGGGGTCGAAGTAAATGTGCCGCTCGGCATCGTGCCCTCGGCGTATACCTCAAACTCGGCTAGCTCCCACGGTTCGCCGGTTTGCGAAATTAACCGGATATAGCGGATGTCGCGCCGCTCAAAGTGCACATCGACAACGGGCTGGCGGTTGGGGTTAAAGGAAGAAAAGGTCAGGCCTGGCAGCGTGCGGTACGGCGCGTTGAGCGGCGAGCCCTCCTGCCCATCGCTGCTGGCCAGCGCAAAGCTGCTGAGCAGCCGTCCTCGATTGTCGCTGTCTAGGCGCGGGTAGAAGCGGATGCGGTCAATGCGGAAGGTCGCGCCTAAGTCGATGTAGATAATGGCGCGCCGCCCTACCTCCAGATCGCTGTCCGGTCCCCAGGCTGTAGACGCGTCGCCGTCGATCCAGTGCGCCAATTGCTCGCGCTCGGACAGCGCGTCGACATAGCCGCCGGGCGTCAGCACCTGTATCTGAGCGGCGATGAGGCCGCCGCGTTCGCGCAGGCCGGCGATGAGGTTTTGTCCGCGTTCGGTTGGCCACGTCCAAATCGAGTCGTCCGATACCCCGACAAAAGCGGCCGATTCAACGATGGATGACCAGCGCATGGCATCGGCACCGCGCCCCACGCGCAGCGTATCGAGCGCCTGCACTGGGGCGTGCGCTGCCAGCAGCACGCAGACAACGTAGAGAGCTATATATCTCATTCGCCGAGCACCACTTCTACGCCGCGTTCGCGCAGCTGCCCCACTTCTATGCTCAGTGACTGCGCGTTTAGGCGGTTGCCGATTAGGGCGACAAACTGCAGGTCTTCCAATTCGAGCAGCGGCGTTAGCTGTTCGATGCGGTTGGCAATGGCGCTGAACTGGCGCAGCCTAACTAGGCCTGAAAGCGGCGTTAGGTCGCTCACGCGATTAACCGATAGATCGAGTATTTCAAGCGCTTGCAGGTTGGCCAGCGGCGCTATGTCGCTTACCAAATTATTAAAAATAAAGAGGGATGTAAGCCGATCTAGATCGGCCAGTGCACCGATGTCTACTAGCTGGTTATTGGCTAGGTCGAGCACGCGAAGGGGCAGTTCGGCCAGTGCGTCAATGCGCTCAATGCGATTGCCAGACAGGTCGAGTTCGCGCAGGCGCGTCAGGCGGCTCAGCGTGCTTATATCGACGAGTGCGTTGTTGGACAGGTCGAGTTGGACGATGCGGTTTAGCGCCGCTAAACCCCGTATGTCGACGATGCGGTTTTCCGCCAAGATCAGCTGGTTGAGCGAGCGGTCTAGCGGGCTGAGCGGAGAGACGTCTTCGACGAAATTGGCCGTTAGATCAAGTGCGTCGAGCGACGTGAGGCCACTGAGCGGCGACAGGTCGTCAATGGAGTTGTCGGCGGCGTTGAGAATGTTCAGGCGGGCCAGACCGCTCAGCGGGCGCACGGAGCGAATCCGGTTGCGCGCCAGCTCGAGGCGCAAAAGCCGCGTCAGTCCGGCCAGCGGCTGCAGGTCGTCGATCTTATTGCCGATGAGCGACAGCGTTTGCAGCTGGGTTAGGTTGGCCAGCGGTCCGATGTCTTCCACGCCGGTGTTGTTGAGCGCGAGCGTGCGCAGTTCGACCAATTCGGCGGTAAAAGACACGTCTTCAATGCGCGTATTGTTTATTTCAAGCGTGCGCAGCCTGTTTAGCCCGGCAATGGGAAAGGCGTTGGGAACGCGCGTGTCGCTTATGCGCAGCGTTGTAAGGTTGACTAGGTTTTCAATGCCGCGCAAATCGCTGATGCGGTCGCTGCCCTCTATGTTCAGTCGCACGACGCGGTTGAGGTCGCCTTGGGTCAGGTTGCCGAGATTCTTGTTGGTAACGCGTCGCAGCAGCGCTTCTAGCTGCAAGTCGGGTATTAATAAGACGCCCTCGCTGCGGTAGAAATGGACCTGGACGCCGCGCCGCACCAGAGCCGGCAAGTCGGTGGCGATAGCCTCTGCGCTGAGCGGGTTGCCCGATAGCTCGACGCTTTTCAGGCGCTGCAGTCCGGCCAGCGCGGCAATGTCGGAAACGCGATTGGCGTGGAGGTTGAGTAATTCTAAGCGTTCTAGCTGCGCCAGTGGCACAACGGAGAAAATGCGATTGAAATCGAGATTTAGGTGGGTTAGCTGAACGAGCGGAGCAAGCGCTACTGCACTAAAAAGTGCGTTGTTCGACAGGTCGAGCACGGCGAGCGAGTCGAGCGCACTCAGCGGCGTTGGGTCGCGGATTTCGTTGTGTGCCAGGCGCAGCTGCCGCAGGCCGCGCAGCCGTTCGATGCCCTGCAGGTCGACAATGCCGCGATTGCTGCCATCTAGTGATGCAAGGTTCTCTAACGCAGTCTGATCGATCGGACCGCGGGGCGTTTGTAGCGCCGAGCGCACGGCTCCCTCTAGTCCGGCATCGGCAAAGATCGAATGGTCTACTGCGTCCTGAGAAGAAGACGTATCAATAAGCCGACGGCCCTCATCGCTGCATGCGGCCAGCAGCAGCAGAACGGCGAATATTGGGAGAGCACGACCTATGCACCGTTGTGCGATCACGCTATTCGACTCCGGCAAAAACGGTCATAAAACCGCGCGTATTGGTCTGCGTTCCCTCGATTTCAAAGTTGCGCCGCGTTACCTGGAGACCGGCCAGCGTGGTCAGCCGATAGCCCAGATATTCCGATACGTTATTGAGCTGTATGGCTGCGACGAGGCCGTTAAACGAGTCTTCGGCGCCCGGAGGACGCGGATTGCGCAGCTGGGAGAAGATCTCGTACTCTACGCCTCCTTCTAACGTGCTGCGGCGCATGATAGGTAGGCGCATGAGCAGCATAAAGAACTGGCTCCACTCGCGCTCGCGCGCCCGTCTGCGCAGCACGGGTGCGCGGTCGATATACTCGCTTTTCCAGCCGGGTACGAGGCTGAGTTTGTTCAAGCTGAGCTGGTATTCGACCTGGCTGACCGCGCCGAGAAATGCGGCTGTGCGGCGCAGGCCCGCTAGGTCTAACTGCTGGTCGTTGGCCAACTGCTGGTAGCGCTGCCACTTGAGCTTGTGGGCGAAGCGCAGCCCGATTAGTGGCTCTATCTGCCAGCCGACCCACGTCGTATTGACGATTGTATCGCGGGCCGGCAGTTCGTCGGGCACCGGGAATAAATCCCCGCGCGAATTGGGTGGCTGCAGCCACTGCACCAGGTCGTCGGCAATCGTATCGCGCACTTTGCGCAGGTCTTGGAATAGCTGCACGCGCCCCAAGCGTCGGTAACTGTGATCGATCGTGGCAAGGGCGTATAGTGCGCGGCTGCGCCCTGCCGACGCCTTTTCACCCGTGCGCGTCCAACCCAAGGTCAGGCGCACGTCGGGATGTGCGTACGCCCCGGCATAGGTATTAAACCCCCTGCGGTTGCGTTGATAGGGCAAATCGGCCTCTTCGTCGTTTTCGAAGCGGTCGATCGTGCCGTTGTGATTCATGTCGATGCCGTAGAGGAATTCAGGTCGGTCGGTGCGGAAGCGCAGAAAGGGCTCGTCGTAGTCGGGCACGCGGTTCGGGCTAATCTCGTTGTCGTTTTGGTTGAAATCAGAGACAAAGTCGTTGTTTTCATCCCAGCCGGGAAAAATTTCCAAATCGCCAAAACTCCAGCCCTTTCGCTTCCAGTCCGGCCGCCGGTCCTGGTCGTCGTTGTCCTCGACAAATTCGTAGCGCTGTATCTCGCGGTTGTAGTCTAGGGCGCCGTTTTCATCAACTACATCCATAGAAGTGCTGTAGTGGTCATCTACATCAAACGCTTCGCCATAAAAAAAGAATGGATATGCTTGCTTGGACAGTTGGGCGGTCCACGCGTCGGCGCGCGTGCTGGCGGCACTATGCATATTCAGACGCGGGTTGGGATACTTTCGATAGCGGTGGTTGATATTGTATTCGAGGTGCGCTTCTACCCCCTCTAGGTCGGTCATTTCCATCGTAAAGCCGACGATCTGGTTGGCTGTCGGCAGGCCGTATTCAAAGGCGAGCACGCGCTGGTTTGATCCATCCTGCACATTGCCCGAAGCTCGAGCCACGGGGAGGTATACGCGGCCGCCGTTGATCGCGGTCTGGCGATCGGAGCTCATGTCTACCGCATAGTCGTTGGCCAGCACCAGCTCTAGAACGACCCGGCGAATCTGGCTCGCATCGGGCCCGGTATAGGTGGGATCGGCAAAGTCAAAAGTCAGGACGATCTCTTCGCTGCCATCGGCCGACAGAAAGCCGCGGCGCTGGAAGCCGCCTTCGATGGAGGCACGGAAGCCGATTTCGGAACCGCGCGTTTCCTCGCCCGCCAGGTTTTCTATCACGATATCGCTGGCGAAAAGCGCTCCACCGCTCTCGCCGTCTTCTGGCGAATCGTCGCGTATGCGGACGAAGATAGCGCCAACGGGCTCTTCGTTCTGCACGCCGAGCAGGTTGCCCTTAAAGATGTCATCGCTGAACGCCTCGGCGCGCGTATAGCTGTGGTGGGCGTTGACAAAGGTGCCGCCGAGTCGGACGAAGTCGCCTACCTGTACGGTCATGCGTCCACCGGCTAGGTTGGTATTGTCGGTCAACTGCCGCGCCGTGCCGCCAACCATAAACGAGTTGGGATCGCTAATGCGCGAAAGCAGCAGCGTCGCTTCGTACTTGTCGGTGGCAAAGTCCCACTGTATGCCGTTAAACAGCGGTTTGGAAAAAGTCATGGGCGTCAGCGTGGTGCGTATTTCGTTGCCAACGGTGATGGCGTAGTGGTACTGCCCCTTGTGGTCGGATGCCACCACCAAATTATTAAACCAGCGACCGAACAGTGAGGTTTTGGTTAGCGAGCTGCCAAAGGGTTCGGGGCTGAGCTCTTGCCAGTCGTAGATCAGCCAGCCGCGCGTGACGAAGTTGCCGTAGAGATCGTAGAAGAAATTGCCCTCTAACGAGGTCGAAACGTAGCGCTGGTAGTTTTCGCGCGCGTAGTTGGCGTACTCCCACTGCTTCCACTGGTATTCGGAATAGAGCTCCTGCGGCACGTACCAGCGCCGCAGCGTCGGGTCGAGCGCGTCAAAGAGCACGCCTGGCCCGGCGGGTTCAAACGAGACCTTGCCGCCGCGCTGGACGGTCCCCAAACGCGTGCCGTAGTCCTGCGCGCTCAGCGGTATGCCAGACAGGGCCAGTACGGCCCAGGCCGCCAGCGTGTAAAGTCGCATTCTATTCAGCATGGTTTTGGCGCTAGGTTCCTCTCTCAGTATGCAAGTGAAATCGCACCCGTGTGTTGCTCGTCAAATGCGTCGGCGCGCACGGTGAGCACCCATAGGTAGGTGCCCGGAGCCGCTAAACGCCCGTCGTCTAATAGCCCATCCCACGCACATTTGGCTGGTCCAATGCCCAACTCTTGGCTACACGCGCGGCGCACGAGTCGACCGCTCAGGTCGAATAGGTCGAGCGTAACGGGCGCCGGTTTGACTAACTGCAGCAGGTTAAATGACAGGTCAAACTGCTCATTTATCCCATCGCCGTTGGGGGTGAATATGCGGCTATCGACCGCAATTTCGCCGACTAGCTTGCCCAGCTGCTTCTTTGGAATGGCGACAAAGAGCCCGGAGAGTGGGCCGAAATCATCGGGCCCAAAGTCGACGGCATCCCCCGCCTGTAGCTGCTGTGGCACGGAGGCAAATTGCGCGTTGAAGGCGCGCCCCGAGAAGGTCGTGCCAAAGCGGAAAATGGGCAGATCAAAGGTGAATTCTAGCACGGCCCCGTCTTGCTGAACCAGCGGAAAGCGCAGTGCAAACCCGTCTTCGCGCACGTATTCGACCTCGAATTCAGTCGGCTGGCCGTCTATTGTTAGCTCGCGCACGGCAGTCACTGCAACGTTAGTATCTACTTCCAAGCGATCGAAGCCGCGCGCGTCGCCCCTGTTTTTTAGGCGGACGCCATAGCGAAAGCTCGCAGGTCGCTCGGCCTCGGCCAGACGCGGATAGACCTCGGCCCATAGTCCGTCGGCGATGGGCGGCACGAGATATTCGAACTCGATGTTTCTGACCAATCGGCTGTCGAAGAGCCGGCCTTCAAACGCCAATTCGAGTTGCGCGTAGCGGCGAGGCAGTGGAGCGGCGGCTAGTCTACCGCGCTCGACGGTAAACCAGGGACTCCAGTTGTCGCCGTCCTCTGGTCCGAGCGCGACGCGGTCGCGGCGCTCCAGCGCGTAGTACTGCTCGGGCGTGACGTTGGTTGGTCCGGTAATGCGCCCCTGCGAATCGCGCAACCACTGCTGGTAGATAAGCGGCGTGTCGTCGTGGCCGGTGCGCAGGCGCACGCTCAGCTTGGAAAAGAGCGAGTCGCCGACCGCGTCTTCCACCCAGCGCAGCGGTCCAATGGATGCACGATCGCCCAAATCGATAATGTCCGATAGATACCTACCCTGATTCATATAGCCGGTGCCGTAGACTTCGATTTCGTCGAGTTCAAAAGGCACGGCCGTCAGCGATCGTAGCTTGAGCTGGCGTATATACTGCGGCGCCATCTGTATGTCGACGACGGGATGTTCGTTGGCCGTGTTGCGCCGCACCAATACGTCGGGCGTTGCCAGGTCGGTTTCAAAGGGATTGATCCACAGCTCATAGGCGCGTAGATAGTCGTCCTGGAAAGAAAAAAACGGCGCTGCCTCCACCGTATTGCGCGGGTAAAAGCGCACGCGATGTATGCCGACGAGCTCCGCAAAATCGAGTCCGACCCACACGTCGCGTATTTTGGGTGTGGGGTCCGTTAGGCTAGGCCTGCGTTCGAAGGCTACGTCGTGATCTCCGTTGACCGTGCCGCGCAGCTGTTCGGCTTCCGTCGCGCCGTAAAATGCGTTAACCAAAAAGACGCGTCCGTCGCGCTCGAGCGCGCGCGCGGCAATATTTTGATCGGTCTCGAAAAACAGCGAGCTGATCCACCCCGGCCTGTGGTTGAAGTCGATGGCCTCTCCGGGTGCGTTGGTCGTATCCTCGCGCACGCTGGTGCCCCTGGGTTGATACAGCACGGTCGGATCGCGAAAGCCGCCCCCGCTTTGCCACGGTGCGCCTCCGCTGCCCAGCACGAAACGCTGCTGGCCCTGTGCGGCAGCAACTGTGCTCAGCAAGGCGACGAGGATCTGCAGATAGCGCACCATCACTGCAGCCCCGCATTGATCGTCATAAAGAGCGTGTTGCTGCGCTGGCTGTGCCCGTCATCAAAATGCCAGCGGCTCAGGCGCAGCCCGGCCCGCGTGACGAGTCGATAGCCTTCATAGGCGACGCCGTTGCGCAGCTGCGCGATCAGGGTGCCGCGCCAGAAGTTTTGCTCATACTCCTCGCTGCGCCCTTCCAAGAGCCACAGTCGGCTCGTTTCGACGCCCAGTTCGAGTACGGTATTAAACTGCTGGCGGCCGTAGCGCGGAAAGTAGCTGACGCCAACTTCTTCGGCCATCAGTGGCTGCGTCCACAGCAGTGTCAACAGCTCTTCCAGTGCGCTGAATTTGGGACGGCGCGTGCTGTAGGGTCGCTCGTTGCGGTACTCACTTTTAAATCGCGGCTGCAGCGTGGCCAAGCCCAAGGGAATGCTCCATTCGGCGCGGTTAATCAGGCCGGCAAGGTGGCTGGTGCGTCTTCCCTCGCGACGCTGCAGGCTTGCGTCGCTGTCCCGCTGGCGCCACAGCGACCACTTGACGCGGTGCTGAAGCCGCACGTCGGGGCCGATGCGCTGGTCAAGATCGGCATACAAGGTCTGTTCCCACGTGTTTTGCGCTGGCAATTCGTCGGGCCGTTCGCGCATGCGTCCCTGGCCATCAACTGGCTGCACCCACTGCACTAAATCGTCGGCGATCGAGTCCTTGGTCAGGGCGGCATACTCAAATAGCCGCATGCGGCCTGCTGGCAGGTTGTGCACCCACAAGCCCAATAGATACCAGGACTGCGTGCGGCCGTCTCCTGCTATAAGGCGCATATCCTGGCGGCCGACTGTCAGTGAGGCGTCGGGGCCCAAGTTGCTTTTCACATAGCCGTTAAACCCGCGGTGGTCGCGCTTGTAGGGATAGTCGGGCCGGCGGTCGTTTTCCAGGCGATCGATGGTGCCGTTGTGGTTCATATCCAGCCCGACCAGCATCTCGGGGCGGTCCGAGCGAAAGCGCAAAAAGGGTTCTTCGTAATCGGGGATGAGATTGCCGTTTTGGTTGTGGTCGTTGAGGAAATCACCGTTTTCGTCGTAGCCGGGCCAGGCGACTTCGCCGTCGGAAGACTGGTAGGGGCGCAGCCACTCGGGCACGGCGTTGAAATCGTCGTCGTCATCGACAAATTCGTAGACCTGCGGTATGTCGGCATCGTAGACCAGCGAGCCGTTGGGCGTGGTCAGCCAGTATGACGTGCTGTAGTCATCGTCCATGGAAAACAGCTCGAGTGAGGCCCGGTAGGGATAGCGACGGTAGCTGGCCTGTGCGTATGATGCGGTTGCCGTTTCGGCCATTTGCCGCTGGCGTTTGAGTGCTGGGTTGGGGTAGCGCCGCAGGCGGCGATTGACGGCGACTTCGCCCTGCAGCGCCAGTCCGCGCCAGTTCGGTATATCCCAGTTGATTCCGTATATCTCGCTGGCTACGGGCAGCCCATAATCAATCGTCAATAGACCGGTATTGCTGCGGTCTTGCACATTGCCATTGGCGCGCACCTGGGTGAGAAATACGGGGTTGGCCGAGCTGCCCACGCCGTCCATTTGAAGGTTAGAAGCCGTTTCAACGCGGTAGTCGTCGGCTACGTCGAGATCTATGCGCACGCTGCGCAGGGCACCCGTGGTCAACTCTTCGTAGTCTAGCGCGTCGAGATCGTACGCCAGCACAATGTGCTCATTGCCGTCGGCCACGAGCGCGCCGCTGCTGCGGATGCCTCCTTCTACCGTTGGCAGGAAGCCTATGTCCGAACCGCGGTGCTGCTGTCCGCTGGTATCCGTTAAGACGATGTCGTGTGCCAGCAGGACCGCACCCCCTTGCAAGTCCTGTGGAGAATCGTCGCGCAGGCGGACCCAGAGCTTGCGGATGCGCTGGTTCTGTAGCAGCGTCAGCGTGCCATTGAGGGGGTTGCCGTTGTTAATTTCGTTCTGCGTGTGTGCATTGTGCGCGTTGACGTAGCTCAGTCCAAAGCGCATCCAATCGCCCAGCGCTAGGTCGGCGTGGCCGGCCAGCAGATGCGTGGCGTGGGTGCCGTTGCCAGAGTTTATAAGGCCGACGTCGTTTTGGTAGGGGCCGTTGGGATCGCTGGGGCGCGAAAGGAGAATCGTTGCGCTGTGCTGTCGGTTGGCCAAGTCCAAGCGCAGACCGTTATACCGTGGCTTAGAAAAGGTCAGCGGCGTGAAGCGCGTGTAGATGGCATCGCCCACCATCAGGCGGTATGACGTTGTGCCGCGCTGGTCGCCGGAGATCACTAGCCGATCGAAAAAGCGCTCGTAGGCATTGACGTTGCCGGGCCGCGGTTCGGAGCTGTTGCGCGGGTCTTCGGGGGGGCGCTTAAAAATCTGGCTGCCGCTGGCCTGCGGCTGGTTCTGTGTCCACGTATAGACCAACCAGCCGCGGCCAATGGGCTCTCCAAAGACGTCGAAAAAGTCGTCTCCCTCTAGCAGACGGTCCACGTAGCGACTGTAGGGTTGGCGCCCATACTGCGTATCGGTAGCATACCAAGGTTGCCAATAGGTTTCTGCCAAGTGGCGCGGTTGATACCACCTGTGCAGCTGGGGTTCAACGTATTCCAGCTCAAAGCGTGGGTAGAGTGCGGGCGTCGACTGCGCGAGCGACGAGACGGCAAATAGGAGCGTCAGGCCGACCACGATCATTGTATGCGGCGCGGCGGAGTGCATACGGCGTGGGATTGTGCGGTTGGCAGACGCCTTCATCAGTATGCCACCTGCACTAATCGCACGATCTGGTGCTCGCGCTCGCGCGCGTCTACTTCCAATTTGATGCGCAGTAAATAACTGCCCGGCGGCACGCGCTGTCCGCTGCCATCGCGCCCGTCCCAGCGCAGGTCGTACTCACCGCTGGGGCGCGTGCGCTCTTCGCTCAGGTCGCGCAGGCGGCGACCGCTCAGGTCAAATAGCTCTACGCGGAGGCGGCCTCCCTCGCGAACGGAAAAAACCGTTGCGCGTATGGCGACTTCATCGTTTGTACCATCGCCGTTAGGCGTGCAGAACGATGGGTTGACATCGACATCGGAGAGCAATTCATCATTGCTCAGGTCGGTCACGGCGACCAGCGACTGGCTGGCGACTAGCCCGGTTGCGTCACCGGCGCTGACCTGTTGAATCCGCTCGGGAAAGGCGCTGTTGGAAAGGGTAGCAAAAAACTGCGTATTGCCCATAAATACGCGGGTGCGCAGGCGAATGGCATAGAGCGTCTCGCGGCGCACGGCCGCGGGAAAGATCAGCTCGACCTGTCCTTCATTCCTGCGCTCGAGGCGCACGGAACCGGGCCACAGAAGTTGGCCAGCCCCGAGCCGCAGCAGGCCTTCCGTGCCCGAGCGGACGTCCAACACGTCGATAGACGCGACTGAAGAAGAGCCCAATAAGAGGCGGTCAAACCCCGGATTATTAGCGCTGAAGGTCGGGCGTACATACAGGGTGAATTCTTCATCGGATCCGGGCTGAATGTTGCGCAGCGGCCAGAGCTCAGCCACCGCCTCGTCGGCGATGGGCGGGGCAAAATGCAGGCGGAGGGCGCGTATCGAGGCGGCCGATAGTGGCGCCTCGCTGCGCAGGCGTACTTCGGCGAGCGCATAGCGGCGCGGTGCGGGCGATTTGAAGGTTTCGCCCGAAGAGAAGTAAAACGGACTCCAGCCGCTCCAATCGGCTCCCGGCAGCTCTTCTAGGACGATGGGTCCACGCCGGTCTTCTGCTCGGCGCTCCCAGGCCACTCTGCTGATTTCATTGCCGCTGTCTGAGTAGTAGTGCAGAATTTCCTCAAGCGCGTTGCCCGTGCGCGTGCGCACGGCAATGTGCGCGTCGCTGGGGACTTCACCCACCCAGCTGACGTGGGTGAATAGGCCGGGAAATGGCAGCTTGATCAGGGGCGAGGACATGATGACTTCCGGCGCAAAGCCCTCGCCGTAGGCCTGTATCTCACTAACCTGCCCCCGCTCGCTGCGCGCGGCAGGCAGCGGCAATCGCCGCAGGTCGATATAGCGCACGCGCCGCAGGCCAAAGCGCTCCTCTAGCTGCAAAAAACTCTCTCGGTTGAGCCGCTCGTCGAACAGACGCCAAACGCGCTCGCCGTCGGCGTTGAGCGATCCGTCGGATACCCGCAGCTGATAGGCGGGCGGTGGTTCGGCCGGGGACAGCAAGCGGATTCGGTCAAGCCAATATTGGGCGCCCAAGTCGATGACGATCTGGCGCTCATCGCGCTGCGCATCGTATTCCAGCACGTTGCCGAAGGTGGCGAACAGTCCATCGGTGTAAGGGCGCTGGCTGCGCGCCTGGGTATCGCGCAGGGGCTCGTTGATGGGCGGGCGGGTCAGGCGCACGGCGTTGTCACCCACGGTATGCACTTCGACCTCGGCCAATCGGGGCCGCTCGTAGCGGTAGTAGCGCACGTCGCCGCGCTCTTCGGGAGGGAGTGCGGCGTATACCGATGGGGCAACCGCAATCTGTCTTCCCGCCACCGTGCGGCGAAAGTAGTCTATCGCCCCGCGCTCATCGGCAGGTAGTCTGTCGTACGCGGCGCTGTCAACCGCCGCGCCGCGCGGTCCATCGGAGTCGAGCGCTTCAACTCGGATAATCTGCGCGGCAATGCCTTCGACCGATTCGGGGGTGCGCGCCGGCGGTTCCATTTCAAAGGTGAATTCACGCTGCGTTTTATTGGCCAGATTGGCCAGACCAACGCGCTCAAAGCTGCGTTGGCGCACGTAGGTAAACGTCACGCGGCCGTCCGACGCCAGCACGCGGAACTTGAGCAGTGGGTCGCCCATACCCTCTTCGACAAAGCGCACCACAATGCGTCGCACGATCGCTACTCGGCCCAGATCTATGTCGATCCACCAATCTTCTATTGGTCGATCGCGCTCGGGCTCCCAATAAGTGCTGTCGTCGCCGTCTATGGCCAGATGGGCGCGTTCGCGATTGGACCCAGCCCCGGAGATGCCTCCGACCAGCGTATCTCCCTCGCTGACGTAGACGAAATCGCCGGCGTTGAGGGTGGCGTTGATATTGCGGCGCAGAAAGCGTGGAGTTACTGTCCCGTCTTCGTGCAGCACGCGCGTGCCGACCGGAGCTTGCCATGCCGCCCAGTTTGCTCGCCCGCTGACTTCAATCCGATCGGAAAATCTGCGGTAGCCCTCCTGCGCTTGGCTAGCCACTGCATACAGGCATAGGAAGGCACAGAGCGCGTTACGCATCATGCGTATGCCCGGTAGTGTGTGAACGCATACTGTTCATGCGCGATGAAATGGCTGTGTCAAACACCGTGAACCCACTGTAAAAAAAGAGCGATTACGGCGCGTTGGCTGCGGGCCGCATGCAAGTGGTCAAATGGGCCAATCGCTCATATACTATGAGGCGGCACCGCGGTTTTTGTTCGCCGCTGTATGGCTCGATGCCACTTAACAAAATGCACAGGGTGATACCTGTCTACCCTTTGCAAGGAACCGTTAAAAGAGTAGGAAAGACACATGAGCTCCGCGCGGAGCATGCGAAATATTGGCATTCTCGCTCACGTCGACGCCGGCAAGACGACGCTCACGGAAAACATGCTCTATCTGAGTGGCAGCACGCGTGCGGCCGGCAGTGTGGACAAGGGTACCAGCCGGTCTGACGTGCTCGAAGTAGAGAAAAAACGCGGCATTTCCGTGCGCTCGGCCGCGCTTTCCTTTGCTTGGCGTGATGCGCAGATCAATTTGATCGATACCCCTGGTCACGTCGATTTCTCTGCCGAGGTGGAACGGGCGCTGCGCGTATTGGACGGTGCGGTGCTGGTGCTGTCGGCCGTCGAGGGCATTCAGGCGCAGAGCGAGCCCATCTGGCGTGCGCTGGAAGCCATGGACATTCCCACGCTGCTATTTATCAACAAAGTCGATCGCATGGGCGCTGATTCAGCTGCCGTGGTTGCGGCCCTACGGCGTGAGTTTTCCGCTGCCGTGCTGCCGATCTACGCCGCTCGGGGAGAAGGCGCTAGCGGCACGCAGCTAGTCGACCTGATAGCCGAGGCCGATGGAGCGCTGGTAGAGCACATCGCCGAAGAGGATGACGATCTGCTGGAAGCCTATCTGGAGGGTGCTGTGCCCGGTGCTGCCGCGCTGCGCGCGGCGCTGGCTGCGGCCGTAGGGCGTCGCGCGCTCTTTCCCACCCTGTGTGGATCGGGCAAAAACCAGCTTGGCATAGACTGCCTGCTCGACGCTATCGTCGACTATCTGCCCCCGGCACCGCAGGCCGTCGAAGCGCCGCCCTCAGCGGTGGTATTCCGCATTGATCACGATGCAAAAGTCGGTCGCATTGCCGGCGTGCGCGTTTTTCGCGGTCGTTTGAAAACGCGGGACAGCATATTAAACGCGACGGCTGGGCGCGAAGAGAAGATTGCGCAAATAAAGAAGAGCTATCTCAACAAGTTTGAAGATATCTCGAGCATAGAGGCCGGCGATATTGGCTTTCTGTGCGGATTGCCCGAAGTCAAAATCGGCGACGTGCTCGGCGATCCCGAACCGGTGCCGCCGACCTATGCGCTCAGCGAACCCCTGCTGTCGGTGCAGGTGCGTCCGCGCGACGACGCCGAACACGCTGCGCTGGCCGCCGCGCTGCAGCAGCTGTCCAGCGAAGACCCGCACCTGGACTTTCGCTGGTATCCGGAAGAGCGCGAACTGCATCTGCGCATCATGGGCGTGATCCAGACGGAGATCGTCACGGAAATTCTGCACACGCGCTTTGGCATAGAGGCGGAATTTAGCGAACCAACGGTCGTCTACAAGGAAACGCCGGCGGCTAATGGCTACGGTGCCGAGAGCTATACAATGCCAAAGCCATGTTGGGCCATTGTGCGGTATCGCATTGAGCCGGGGCCGCGCGGCAGCGGCATCGTCTACGAATCGGAGGTGAGCGTAGACCAGATCAAGCTGAAGTACCAGCGCGAAATTGAGGCCCATATTGAGCAGGCATTCAAACAGGGCATCAAAGGCTGGGAAGTGACCGATCTGAAGGTCACGCTGGTCGACGGCAGCGACCACGTGCTGCACAGCCGGCCGGGCAATTTCATACTGGCGACGGATATTGCTGCGCTGAAGGGGCTGCAGGATACCGAAACGATATTGTTAGAACCGATGCTGGCCTACCGCATTGCCGCACCCGAGGAGCACGTGGGCAAGGTTACGTCCGATATTATCGAGATGCGCGGCACCTTTGAACCTGCGGAGATGGATATGGGCTACTTTGTTCTGCGCGGTCGCTTGCCGCTGGCCACGTCGATGGACTACGCCATTCGCCTCAGCGCACTGACGGCGGGTCGGGCCAAGTATTCGCTGCGCTTTGATGGCTATGAGCCGTGTCCGCCCGGCGAAGGCGTGGTGCGTCCCTACAAGGGCATTTGCCCGCTCGATCGATCCAAGTACATCCTGAAAATGCGCGGTGCTATTACCGAAGCCATTCGCTGAGCTCTCAGCGCCGGCGTCACCCTCTAATATGGCGACTCAGCAGAGCTTGGGCTATATTTGCACCATGATAAAAGAGCGGGAAATACGGCGTGTCGCCGAGCACATCGGCCTTCAAGTCGACGCCGAAAGGGTTGTACTTTTTGGTTCGTACGCCCGCGGTGATGCAACAGATCACAGCGATGTAGATCTACTGGTTATAGCCCGGAGCAGTTTGCCCCGCTTCAAGCGCAGTCGGTCATTGTACGGGTCGCTGCAGCCCTATCCATTTGGCATGGATCTGGTGGTTTATACCCCAGAGGAAGTAGAGCGGGATCAACAGTCCCCCCTCTCCTTTGTGTCTACGGCTTTGCGCGAGGGCAAGACGGTCTATGTCCGTCGAGTTTGACTTGGCTCGGCAGTGGTTAATCAAGGCTCAAAACGACCTGCTCAACGCCGATAATAACCTGCGCTCCGACCAAATTCCCTTTGATACCGTATGCTTTCACTGTCAGCAGGCCGCTGAAAAGCTGCTCAAGGCCTATTTGGTGGGCAGAGGATGTGCATATCCCTTTACGCACGACCAGCTCTTTTTGTTGCAACATATTTTGCCGATCCAGGCCGATGCGGAAGCTCTACGCGATTCGCTCGCATTGCTAATGCCCTATGCCGTAGAAATTCGCTATCCCGATGACGCATTTGCTCCCACCGAGCATGATGCCCAGGAGGCGCGCGAAGCTGCCGAACAAGTGCAGTCGTGGCTTAGGAGTGCTCTACCGGAGATTTTTTACCTGTAGTGCAACAGACGTCACGTCTATCGGCTCTTCCCTGCCGTGGGTGTCTTTTCGCCAAACCACATCGCTTGTCTCCTCCAAACCGCAATCAGCGCCGGCGCCTGTCCAGCACTTCTGTATTGAGCACGTTGATCGGTGTCCCAGCCATCCACGCGCGCAGGTTGTCCAGCGAATCGACGTAAAACTGCGTTAACATCTCGCCCGTGCTATAGCCCAAATGCGGGGTTAGCAGCACGTTGTCCAGGCTCAGCAGCGGGTGGTCTTTAGGCAGCGGTTCCACGTCGTAGACATCTAGCCCGGCACCGGCAATGCGCCGCGTGCGCAGCGCGTCGAGCAGCGCTTCCTGCTGGATGATGGGGCCGCGCGACGTGTTGATTAGAAACGCGCGCTCTTTCATCAGCCCAAATTCGCGCGCGCCGATCCAGCCGCGGCTCCTATCGGACAGCGGCACGTGAATCGTCAATATATCAGCCCGTTCAAAAAGCGCGTCCCACTCGACCCGTTCGGCACCGTGGCGCGCCGCACGCTGTGCGTCGAGGGTTGGTCCCCAGGCGATCAGGTCCATCTCAAAGGCGCGGGCATACCGCGCGACTACCGTGCCGATGCGCCCTAGTCCCATAATACCCAGCGTCTTGCCGCCCAATCCCTCGGCGCTGCGCGTTTGCCAGCGCCCCTGGCGCAGCTGGGCGTCTTCCCAGGCTACGTGTCTGCTCAGTGCCAGCACCAGCGCCCAGGTCAGCTCGGCCGTTGTATTGCCATGCGAGCCGCCGCCGGTGGTGATGCAGACGGGAATGCCCAGCTCGGTAGCCGCTTCTAAGTCGACGTTGTTCTGACGGCGGCCGGTGCCAGCGAGTAGTTTTAGATTGGGCAGCCGCTCTAACAGCGCGCGCGGGAAGTGGGTGCGCTCGCGCATCATGACGATGGCATCAAAAGGCGCTAAGCGGGCGATTAGGGCATCTCTGTCGTGCAGCGTATCGTGGAAAAACGCGACATCGGCGCCCAGCGAATTCCAGTCGGCTGCGTCGGCAGCCGCGTGCAAATAGTCGTCGAGCACGGCGATGCGCGTCATAGATGCGCGCTCCTACGACTGTGCCGGTTCTAGACCGAGCAATACCAGCAGCCAGGTGCGGTGCCAGTAGGCTGTGTTGATGTAGGGGTTCTTTGCCGACGGCCAGTTGGTCCAGTAGGTCTGGTTGTGCGGAATGCGGTGGTAGAACTGCAGCAGCGGAATGGCCGGCATTTCCGGTAGCCACACGCCAAGCGCCTGGTGAAACAGCTCGATAAGCTCGGGATCGTTTGGGTCCGTCTCGCCCATGCGATCGACAAGGGCGTCGTACTCGGCGTTGGACCAGCGCCAAAAGGTCGGCGTGGCCGTGCCAGTGGGTTGCACAAAGCGGCTGTGGTAGAGGCGCAGGGTGAAGTAGGGATCGCGCACCGAGCCGCCGTGGCCAAAGATAAAGGCCTGCGCCTGTCCGGAGGACATGCGCGTGTAGGCGTCCGACGTCTGGCGAAACGAGGCGTCGATACCGGCCTGGCGCAGCTGTTCGATCAGGACGGGCGCAAAGTCGAGCATAAACTGGTACACGTCGATCGTCAGCTTTAAACGCTGCCCGTCTTTGCTCCAGAACCCTTCCCCGTCTTTTGCATAGCCTTTGCGCGTGAGAATCTGCGCCGTCTTGTCGAGGTCAAAGTCGTCGACTGGATACTGCTGCAGCAGATCCGCTGCCGTGTTGGTGTACTTCTGGAGCACGGGAAAGTCCGGGAAGGGCAGAACGGTGTAGTCGCCCGCGCCCTGCATGCCAATGTCGGCCAGCTGCTGCCGGTTGATGGCGTGATTGACGGCCCAGCGCATTTCCGGGTCGTCATAGGGCGCTTCGAGGTTGTTGAATCCGAGTGAAATGGGCCACCAGTCGAGATAGCCGTAGGGCGGATCCTGTCCCGACCAGCTGGTCACGTTGGGATTTTGCTCGAGGATCGTGCGCATATTGGCCGGCAGCAGCGTGCCGCAGATGTCGAGGTCGTTGGCCAGCATGCTCTGCACGCGCTTGGCCTCTTCGCCGCGCGGCAGGTAGATGACGCGCTCGACCTTGGGCAAGTCCTGGAAGCCGATCTTGCTCGCCCACCAGTCTTCGCGCAGGTCGTAGATGCGCTGCTGCGGGGTGGAATGGGCGAGTCGATAGGGACCCGTTACGACGGGCCATCCCTTGGCTACGTCCAGATTCTTAAAGGTTTCGGGATCCTGGTCCTGCCAAATGTGCTTGGGCACGATGGGCACGCCGTTGTCGAAGTTGTGCGTGAAGTAGGAAAAGACAAAGCGCGGGTTGGGGGCCGTCAGCGTGATTTGCGCCGTTAGATCATCGAGCGCTACGGCTTCGCGAACCCACTTTTCCATATCGACGGAAAAGAGCAGCGTCGGCGCATTTGCTTTGAGCATATTGATGGTGAAGACCAGATCGTGTGCGGTCCACGGCTGTCCATCGCTCCACTCGACGCCGGGGCGAATGCGAATCGTCACTTGGGTATAGTCGTCGTTGAACGTATGCCCCTCGGCAATCCACGGCGTGATATCGCCGTTGGCGCTGTAGGCGTTGTAGAAGTAGAGCGGTTCGTAGAGAAAGTTGAATCCGGTCGTCGTCGTAACGCCCGGCTGGTAGGGATGGAACGAGTCGTAGTCTTTAAACTGTCCGGCGCAGCCGTCGGACAGGCAGTCGGATATAAAGGTGCGGTTGCGCGGTACCTGTTTGAGCGCGGCTTGCGGTGCGCTGCCGTCTTCCGGTGCGCCGCCGCAGCCCGTCAACAGCAGGGCGCACAGCAGTGTGGAGCCGAATCTTTTCATGGTTTCTTCCCCGCTGGTATGCAGTGTAGGAAGAGGCTAATCTACGTCGCCGGCGCGGCCGAGGGCAACTTGCTGACGCTGTGGGGTGTGTGGCTCCGCCGCCCGTCGCTGTGCGACGGAGCCACTAGAGTCGTCTGTGCTTTGGCTAGTTGCCCGGACCGACGGCTAGCAGGCCGCCGTCTACCGGCAGCGAAACGCCGGTTATGCAGCCGGCGGCCGGCGAGCAGAGAAAGGCTACGGCGCGGCCTATATCTTCGGGGGTGCCGCGTCGTCCTAGCGGCACGGCGCGCGCATGGTGGCCTTCCATGCTGCCGAGCGCCGGCGCTGGCTCGCCAAAGAGATGGTCGGTATTCATGTGGCCCGGCAGCACGGCGTTGCAGCGTATGCCGTGCTGACCCAAATCAACGGCCATACTCTCGGTCAGGCGCAGCACCCCAGCCTTGGCCGCGCCATAGGCCGTATCGCCTTCCCAGGCGCGCTCTCCGTGCACCGACGAGGTGCTGACAATGGAGCCGCCGCTTCCCTGCGCCACCATGGCGCGCGCGGCCTGCTGACTGCAGAGGAAAAACCCCTTGAGGCCAATGTCGAGGTTGGCATCCCAGTTTTCTTCGCTCAGTTCGAGAAAGGACTGGCCGGTGCCGCCGTAGGGATTGTTGACGAGGATGTCGATGCGGCCAAAGCGCTTTAGGAAGTCGGCAAAGAGCGTTTCTACCGCGGCCTTGTCGGAAATGTCGCCGGCGAAAAACTCGGCCTCGCGTCCCATCGCGCGCACTAGGCGCAGCGTTTCATCGCCATCTTCGTCGTGGTGTAAATCGTTGACGCCTACGTCACAGCCCGCTTCGGCCAGGGCCAGCGCGATGCCGCGGCCAATGCGGCGCTTGCCGCCGGTGATAAATGCCTTCTTGCCTTCCAATGAGTATGCGTGCATAATCGCGTTCTCTCGATTTAGAGGTGTTTAGTGCGCGATTTTGTTCGGTAAAATCGGCACATGTGAAGAATCTGCTATACGTGTTGTGTCCATCAGTCGAGCAGGCCGTCGATGAGCTGTTCGTCGTCGGCTATTTGCGGGTGGCGGTCGTCGCGCAGCGGCAGCTCGACAAACGTGCCGGATTGGGCCGACTGATAGGCCGCTGTGGTCAGTTCGGCTACGGCTACGCCATTTTCTATGCCAGTCAGCGGCACCTCGTCGCGTTCGATGCAATCGATTAGGTGCCCGACGCAGCCGTCGGCGCCCGGGTAGTCGGTGGGTGCTACGGGCGTTGGAACGCCATTGATAGTAAACAGGTCGCCCTCGACGCGCATATGCTCGCCCTGACAGACGACTTCGAGTGAGTTGGCAGCGGCCATGCCTTCTTCCGTCAC